>DASZUL010000046.1:0-26722 GCA_035547595.1 Nitrosospira sp. | reverse complement strand
GCAAAAATCGGCTTATCGGTATGGGACCTGGATATACCTGAATCATCCCGCAGGCTCGTTACGCTCTTCCAGAATGCATCAGGATCGACTATTCCGAATTTCACGTCGATCGCGGGCGATGTTCTGTCTTCATATTCCACCTCTGCTTCCGCTAGCGCGGAGCGGCAATCCAGGCACCAGTTAACAGGCTTCTGCCCCTGGTACAGATAACCGGCCTGGTAAATTTTTCCCAGCGCGCGAATAATCCTCGCCTCGGTGGCGTAGTTCATGGTCAGGTAGGGATGATCCCAATCGCCAAGTATTCCCAGGCGGATGAAGTCCGTTTTCTGACGCTCCACCTGTTCTTGCGCGAAAGCGCGGCACAACTCTCGAACCTTGTCCGGCGCCAGGTCTTTTCCATGCTTCTTTTCGATCTGGTGTTCTATCGGCAAACCATGGCAATCCCAGCCCGGCACATAAGGGGCGTCGAATCCGGCAAGCGTCCTGGATTTAACGACAATATCCTTGAGGATCTTGTTGACCGCATGACCGATATGTATATCCCCGTTAGCGTAAGGCGGCCCGTCGTGCAGCACGAACTTCGGCCGGTCTTTGCACACCTCGCGGATCCTCTGGTACAGCTTCTTGTCCTGCCATGCCTTGAGCATGAGAGGCTCGCGCCTGGCAAGATCGCCACGCATGGGAAACGGCGTATCAGGAAGGTTCAGCGTTTTCTTGTAGTCGGTCATGGAGAATAAAGGCGTCAGTTCGATCCGGCGGAAAATGGCCCGGAAACATCAGGAAAATATGACGAGAAGTAGGTTCTCGCGCAAGTTACATCCTTTTCTATTTGCTGGACAAGTGTTTCCAGATCGGCATATTTCTGTTCATCCCGCAGCTTGCGCAGAAAATGCACCCGTAAATGACGGCCGTAGATTTCCTGATTGAAATCCAGCAGGTAAACTTCCAGCACCGGCTCGCCTCCCTCATGCACCGTAGGGCGGACGCCGAGGCTTGCTACCCCCTGAATACGCCTCTGCGAAGCAAGCGGGGCAACGCCCTCCTCCAGCTCGGCCTCCACCACAAAAATGCCCGATAAAGGCGGCCGGTTATGCTTCAACTGAATGTTTGCAGTGGGAAAACCGATCTTCTTCCCCAATTTATTGCCTGCCACGACCCGGCCGCTGATACTATAGCTTCTACCCAGCAGGCGTCTGACCAGATCCAGATCACCTGCGGCAAGCGCGTCGCGAACCGCGGTACTCGAAATTCTCATGCCATTCAGGGTGTAGCCCGGCATTTCCTCGACTTCGAAGCCGCATTTCAGGGAGAATGCCGACAGCATGGAAAAATCGCCGGCCCGCCGCGCGCCAAAGCGAAAGTCGTCCCCTACCAGAACCCAGCGCGCCGCGAGCCCTTGCCGCAGAATGCGCACGATGAAATCCTCGGCATTGATTCTGGCGAAATCGAAATTGAAGCGGCATACCTGCACGCGCTCCACTCCAGCCGCCTCCAGCAGTTCGAGCTTCTCCCGCAAGCTGGTAAGCCGCGTGGGCGCGCGGTCTGGCGCGAAAAATTCCCTCGGATGCGGCTCAAAGATCATCACGCAGATGACTAGGCCATGCCGTCTGGCGGCCTCTTTCAGGCGCGCGAGCATGGCCTGATGACCCAGGTGCACCCCATCGAAATTTCCGATAGTGAGTGCTACAGGAGCTTTTGCCTGAACCGGGATACCTCGACAAACAAGCATGGCACGGCGCTAAAATACTGAATTGTAGCGCGTTTCAGGTTACCTGGTCTAGGGAGTATGATCCGTCGTGGAAGCGCCGATTAATCTCCCTTCATAAAGCAAAAAGCTCCATCCCGCATTTAATCCCGTTCGCTATGACATTTCCATACTGGTACGCTTTCCGCAGCATGCGATAACGCATGCTGTCGCCATCGAAGGCGATAAATACGCCGTATTCCAATGAGTTTGGCCCTGTGCTAGAATCTGGCACGCGCAAGGTCCCGGCTTCCATGTGGTTGTATCGCAGCATGGTGGGTGCTTCAAAATGCCAGGTAGAGCAGAGGACAGGCAATACGCCTCGACATGCATCATGGAGAGGCTTGTTGTAGTGAAGGCTAACATGGCCTGAGGGTTTTGGGCATGTTAAGCCCAGGCGTAAGCCGGGCGGCCGGAGCTAAAATCCTTGTGTCGCAATATAGTAGTAAATGCTTCAAAGGCCAAGTAGCTCAGTCGGTAGAGCAGAGGACTGAAAATCCTTGTGTCGGTGGTTCGATTCCGCCCTTGGCCACCATCAGCTAGTCCCATCCCATCCCATCCCATCCCATCCCAGTAAGTCCAGAAAACCCGCATAAAACGGCCTTCAGAGTTTTAGGTGTTTCATCTCGCTCTATCCCTTCCCATTGCCAAGACTATTGGCTCAAAATTTAACTGTGCCTGACATTAGCGGATTGATTCCAAAAAATTGTGTGAAGCAGTACTTGATCCCCTTGCCTATACGAGGCGGATTTCTTACCTTAGCATGCTGAGAAACAGCGACGGAATTTTGGCATACAGATAAATATAGGATAAGCGGGAGGAAAGTAACAAATGAAGAATACTGCTGGTGTCCAGTCTGATAAGTTTGTTCGCATCATTGAGGCGTAACGACAAGATGAGGAGCAATCAAACCCACGATGTAATGCTAGAAGCACTCGAAGCCTTTGCAGCCACCATACAATCGAAATTTAGCGCGCTCGCAGCGGGACGTGAAGAAGATCAATTGCGTCGGCCCGTGGATACCTTATTGGAGAAAATTGGGAATTCGAGAAATCTGGAGGTTGTAGCGAAAGACGAAAGCACGCTGGACGATCAGCTTGGACGCCCCGATTTTGCCGTGACGGTGAATCGTTTGTTATGTGGCTATATTGAACTGAAGTCGCCGGGTACGAGTGTAGCGCCGGACCGTTTCAGGGGACATAACAAAAAACAGTGGGAGCGGTTTAGCCTCTTACCCAATCTGATCTATACCAATGGCAATGAATGGGCGCTGTTTCGTCATGGAGAAAGGATTCGGTATGTACGTTTTGACGATGACTTGACTGTCCTCGGCACGCGCGCGGTTAACAACAAGATCGCTGCCGAACTGCATGTGCTGTTAGCTGATTTCTTTCAATGGGAGCCGATAGTTCCCAAGTCGGCCAAGCAGTTGGCAGAACTACTCGCGCCGCTTTGCCGGATGCTGCATGACGATGTGCTCGCGGCACTCAGCAAACGCTCTGAAGCCATGGTGTCCGTCGCGCGTGATTGGCGTCGTTACCTTTTTCCCGAAGCCAGCGATCAGGTGTTTGCCGACTCCTACGCGCAGACAGTAGTTTTTGCTTTGCTCCTTGCTCGTTCGGATGGCAGTGAGACGCTTCTGCTTGACCGTGCAATCCAGCAGCTTACTGGCTCAAATAGCCTGTTATCCCGCGCATTGGAGGTGCTGACCGATTCTCAGTTGAGTGATGACATCGGTGCATCCCTCAATCTTCTCCAGCGTGTTATTCAAGCAGTTCCCACGGGTACGATGTCCCGCGGCAGGCGCGACCCGTGGTTGCACTTCTACGAAGATTTTCTCGCCGAATATGATCCAAAGCTACGTAAGGATGTCGGAGCCTACTACACGCCGGTGGAAGTGGTACAGGCTCAGGTACGGCTAGTTGATGAGTTGTTGCGAGAAAAATTCCATAAAAGACTGGGCTTCGCAGATGGAGATGTTGCGACGCTAGATCCGGCTGTAGGCACGGGTACATACTTGCTAGGCATCGTTGAGCATGCTCTACAGCGAGTTCGAAGTGAAGAAGGCGATGGCGCGGTAATCGGACGTGCCGAAAGCATCGCAAAGCAACTCTACGGTTTCGAGATCATGGTAGGCCCATATTCAGTATCTGCACTCCGGCTTACCCGCATGTTCCACGATTATGGTGCGAAAGTGCCGCGCCAGGGTGTTGGTATCTGCCTGAGTAACACGCTGGAATCCCCACATGAGAAAATTCCCGAATTGCCTTTACTTTACAGGCCCATCGGAGACGAGCACAAGCGCGCCCGCTCCATCAAGGATATCCAGCCGGTGCTGGTATGCATTGGTAATCCACCCTACGACCGGCACGAAGCGGCTAATGCGGAAAACCGCATGATGACAGGGGCATGGGTGCGCTGGGGCGAAAGCACGGACAGCAAGGACGCTATCCTCAATGACTTCATTGAGCCTGTGAAAGAGGCTGGGAAGGGCGGACAGCTCAAGAATCTTTACAATCTATACGTTTATTTTTGGCGCTGGGCACTGTGGAAAGTGTTCGAGCACGAGCACCCTGGTGTTATGCCGGGCCCCGGCATCGTAGCTTACATTACCGCTTCATCCTATCTAGACGGTGACGCTTTTCGTGGCATGCGCGAGCATATGCGACGGCTGTGCGACGAAATCTGGATCATAGACTTAGGTGGCGAAGGCCGCGGTACTCGTCAAGATGAAAACGTCTTTAGCATCCAGACTCCGGTTGCCATCGCTATTGCCGCACGCTACGGCGCTTCGAGCCCGAGAACGCACGCCCAAGTGCATTACTGCCGGATTGAAGGCAACCGGAAGACCAAGCTAGAAAAGCTGGAAGCCATCGAAGGTTTCAGGAATCTGCGTTTTGAAATCTGTCCTGTGGAATGGCAAGCGCCCTTCCGACCGAAAGGTATTGCATCCTTCTTCGAATGGCCGCTACTTACCAACCTGATGCCGTGGCAAACCTCAGGCGCGCAGATCAAGCGAACCTGGCCGTTTGCAACCACGCCGGAAGTTCTTCAGATACGCTGGGGTGCATTATTAAACTTAAACGCAGCGGATCGTACTACCGCATTTAAGGAAACGCGTGATCGCAAAGTTACATCCGTCATTACAGACATGATTACTGGCGAAAAACTTCAGCCATTAGCTAACCTATCCTCAAGTGAACGTTTAACGGGGATTCAACGTTATGGTTATCGGTCCTTCGACCGCCAAATGGTTGATTGCAGATGCGCGGTTAGCGGATTATCCAAGGCCATCGCTCTGGGATAGCCACTCGGACACGCAACTTTATTTCGCCAGTTTATTGACCAAGCCGCTTGGAGATGGTCCTTCGCTTACGGTGTCGGCTAATATTGTGGATATGGATTACTTTTCTGGTCGGCGCGCCAAGGACATCCTGCCTCTTTACCGCGATGCGCAAGCCCAGTATCCCAACTTGCACCCGGCTTTGCCCATCGTGTTGAAGCAGATTTTTGAATGGGCAGTCACCGCAGAAGATATCGCAGCCTATCTCTACGCGATGCTCGCCCATCCAAGTTACACGGCACGCTTTTATGAAGAACTAGAGAACCGCGAGGTGCGCGTTCCCATCACACTCGATAAGGAATTTTTTGCAGCAGGCGTTGCTACCGGGCGACGGCTTATTTACTTGCATAGTTACGGCGAACGTTTTGCGCAAGGCCAAACTTGGCCCCATGGCCGCGCACGTTGCACCAAGGCCATAGCTACCGAAAGCTTGCCGGAGAATTCAGCTACGACGAAGTAACTCAAACACTGCATGTCGGCGATGGCCGGTTCAAGCCAGTGGCACCGGAAGTGTGGGAGTTCGAGGTCTCTGGACTCAAGGTCGTACAATCCTGGCTCGGTTACCGCATGAAGAACCGTAAAGGAAAAAAATCCTCTCCGCTTGATGACATCACGCCCACCAATTGGCCGCCTGAGTTTACTTCGGAATTGCTACGCCTGCTGCATCTTCTCGAAGAAACGCTGGAAATTTATCCGCAACAAGAGGTATTGCTGGAGCAAATCATTGCAGCTCCGTTATTGAATGCAGATCAATTAGGAACACCTCCCGATGAGTATTGCCGGCCGGCCACGATTAATGGAACGCAACGTCCTCTTGAAATTTGATAAGTTGCTATTAATGAGTCGCTTGTAGACTTTCCATGGCAACGCTCGCAGCACCTTATATATAGGGTAAGAGCATGCTGCTCGATGGAGACATTGATCCGCATCAGCCACCCCTCGCCCCATATTGGGCGAGGCTCCCGGCGCTATAATCATAATCGATATCATTCGACACCGTTGGTCAATTGCACGCAGCGACGCTTTGAATCCGGTTCTGCGGTCCCGGCGCAACGCCGTCAGGGTTAGCATGGAAGTATGCTTCGAGCGCGTCCAGATCGACATCGCCGCCCAACTGGTTGGTGCCCAGGTTGAATACGCCGTAGTTGTCGCCGCCGCTAGCTAGGAACGAGTTCATGGTTACACGGTAATTTGCTGCTTTATCGATGGGAATGCCATTGAGTTTCAGCGATCCGTCGCAAACGTAGCTTGCGCCGAGCGGGCTCGCGTTCGGCTGGAAAGTGTGCTGATAGGTGAAGCCATTGGAAATTTGCAGAGTACGGCCGCCATCGGCAAATTGACCAATGGCCCATTGCTGATTGAGCAAATCATAAAGTTGCTGGCCGGTGAGGGTTTTTACCGTCAGGCTGTTGCCGAAGGGCTGTACGGTAAATGCTTCGCCATACGTGACATTGCCGTTGCCTTCGCCAGCAGCACTCTCCCGCGTAGGTCAGATTGGCACGGATTCCACCGGTATTCATGAAGGCGATCACCGCGCCGCCCTTGTTTGCGGGAGCGGTGGCGGCAAGCTGGGAATCAGCGATGACGTCGCCCAATGCCGATTCGCCGGCCGCATTCCGGAAAGTGGTGATATCGGCGGTGATTTTGCCGATGACGCGGTTGGCGATGGGCGCGGCGAGCGCGTTGTAGTTGGCAACGATGGCGCTGATCTCCGCCACGGGCTGGATGGGGTCGTCGGCTTGCAGTACGTTGTCGCGATCTACCAGCTTGTTTAGGGCGTTGACAGCGACAACGTCCTTGGTGCGGGTATCCAGGGTCAGATCGATTTGGGTGAGCAGGCGGCTGAATGCGCCGGCGCTGGTGACCGGGATGGCGCGGCCATTGCTGTTTGGCAGAGCGCAATTGTATGCCTGATGGGTATGGCCGGAAATGACCAGGTCCACCGCATCGTCGAGCCGCTTGACGATTTCGACGATGGGCCCCGAAATGCCGTCGCAGCCGTTGATGCGGCCGGTTGCCAGTCCGCCTTCGTGGATCAGCACGACAACGGCGTGGATATCGTCATGTTTTAGCTTGCCGATCAACCGATTGACAGTGTCCGCCTCGTCCTTGAATGCCAGGCCGGCGACACCGGCGGGAGTAACGATGCTCGGCGTGCCTTCCAGGGTCATCCCGATGAAAGCGATGCGATTACCCTTGAAGTTTTTTACGCCATAAGCAGGAAACAGGGTTTTACCGCTGGCGACATCCACCACGTTGGCAGCAAGGAATTCAAACTTGGCGCCCTCGAACGGATAGGAGGTGCCGACGCGATTGCCCTGGCAGCTATTGGCATCGGTAGGATGGCAGCCTCCATTCTGCATGCGCAGCAGTTCTTCGCGGCCTTCGTCGAATTCATGGTTGCCCACGGCATTGAACTCCAGGCCGAGGCGGTTCATGGTTTCGATCGTGGGCTCATCATGGAACAGCGCCGAATTGAGCGGACTGGCACCGATCAGGTCCCCTGCGGACACCACCACACTGTTGGGAGCGCCGGCCTTGAGCTGCCGCACCAGGCCAGCCATGTAATCCACGCCGCCAGCAGGCGTGCGGGCGGGAATGCCATCCACCACACTGGTGAAGTTCAGGTTGGCTCCATCGATGTTGCCATGGAAGTCGTTGAAGGCGATCATGCGCACCTTCAGGGTCTCGCCGACGTTGGATCGTGCGCCGGCTGCCAGAAGCGCGCCGGCTTCTTTCGGGCTGAGCGCTCTTTGCAGAGTCCATTCGCCTGCCTGTTTCGAGAGGTGGGCGACGAATTCGCCATGATTGCCGTGGTTGGCGCCCTCCGCTTCGGTGTCGATGATCAGATCGTTCAGGCACGTTCCCCCGACGGCTTTGTTTGCTACCGAAGTAGCGATCTGCGAGGGGCCTTCCCCGATAACGACATTGCCAGTGCAATTTGCGGCGGCCGCACCAGCCAGGGCCAGCCCTGTCAGCGCTATCAGGGGCTTCAAGATGGAAATCATCGGGTTTGTCTCCAGTAGGGGGCTTATTTGGTGTATGGGAAGCATGACTGCATGGCTTTCAGCGGCGATCGCCGGCCATTTCGGCCGAGCGGGTTCGCCCGGATACCGCCGGCGATGTCCGGAAAGCAGCGTTACCACTTATCAATGGCCGCGGCCGGGGTGTCCTTCGCGGACTTCACACCGATTGGCCGTAGCTTCGCTTTGTACGTGGCGATGACGCTTGAAGCCGGGAATCGGCTTCGCGAGGCGGATCTTCAGCAGTTCGGTATTGTCTGATGCCAGTTCGCGGCTGCCGCCATAGGGGAAGTTGTTGTCATTGATCACCAGCAGGGTTTCAGAATCGAGGATCAACAAATCCTCGATCGTTACGTATGGGAAGGTGAATGTCGTCTTCCCGTCGCGGTTCAGGTCGTCCGGGTCGGCGATATTCATCAGATCCACTACCTCGGTCTTTTCGAGCGTACCGGCGCTGGTAACGTTTCTGAGGTCGATCATGAATATTTTCTTGAAGGGCGTTCCGCTGGTTGCGGTATCGCCATTACGTTCTATGATTAGGAAACGATGATCGTCGATGGCAGTCATGTCGCCTATGGCGTTGCGTTCCGAATCCAGCGGATAGGCGTAGCCGGCCCCGGTGTAGGCCTCGTCGTCGATGTCAAACTCATTGATGCGCAGCGTCCCGGTGGGATCGCCGGTAACGGTTTTTTCCAGCAGGGTATACAGCTTGTCGCCCCGCTCGTTGATTGCCATGCCTTCGAATCCGCCCGAGCTGCCAAGATTGGCAGTGGCAGTGCCAGCTACGACATCCTTGTGCTGGTGAGCGTAGACACCCGGCAGCGAAATCTCGTTGCGTAAAACAGTGCTGGACATATCGGTCTTGATAAGGTAAGGCCCAAACTCGTCACCAAACCAGAGATGGCAGTTTTTGTCGCGGCGGACCGACTCGGTGTCCAGATCGGCGCCAGTCAAAAGGCGCCCAAACCGGATGTCCGGATCGACAACCGGTTTGCCGGTATCGTTGTAGTAATTCTCGAGATCGGCTTGAATCGGGATTTCAAGCTTGCGATTGGTATCATTGAGCGTGATCCGGCTGGGGCTGGAAAACCTGTGCAATTCCGTGCCCAGCGTGAAGTTTGCGGCGGAAACGGTGCCAGTGCCGCCGGATACGGTTCTGAAGTCCGGCTTCAAAGCGTACATGCGTAGCAACGTGTCGGCGGAATTGGCCTGGGCGCCGAATCCGTTGTCAGTCATGACCAGAAAGACATCCTTTTCAGGACCGCCCAGGACGGCAGAAAAACCTTGAACTGGTTGCCGGTCGGCGTACGGTGGAAGATTGGTCCCATACGGATTGGCGCTGGCAAACTGGCCCGAAGTCGGGCCGTCAGCAAAGGTGGATGAAGGCAGCATGGCCCAGCCGACCAGCTTGCTGTCGGCAGCCGCCGGCATGGCAAGGATAATGGCAAGGGTGGCGAGAAGCGGTTTGATGGCGGTTTTCATGTCTGATTGTCTCCATTCAGGTATGCCGCAGCCATAGCAAAAGAAAACGGATCAGCAGTTATCGGGCACCATGGTTTTGAGCGGAATATCCGTGATGCCAGCCAGATCGATCCGGCCTGCTTTCATTTCTTCCGCTTTTCCACCTCCGCTGCTATCGGAAGCCGCGATTAGGGCTTCAAAAAAGCATAATGGGTAAACATGACATAATGCCGAGCAGCTAGCACATCGATCTGGTTAAAAAAGACCATGCGCAGCGCAGCGCTTCTTTCTCTTCTCATTCAGATTTTTTGCAGCCTTGACAGCGTATTACATATTTTTAATATTTCATATCCTGTCAGCAATTCCCTACATATTTGCGCTTTTCTTTTTGATACGCTTTTTCACACCTGAAAGATCGAATGGACAACACGTGAACTCGGTTGCGGATGGAAGTATCTCTCCGGAGTTCACCTGGTTACCTGCATTCGATTCGATGAGTAAAAAAAAGTAACCTGCGGATGAAGATTCCAGAAGAAGGGGGATATAAAGTGGTCAGTTACAAATCAGCTTCGGTTTATAACGTTTCACAAAAATATAATTTCAAGAAGCAAGACAACAATACCGTTAGCTGGATCATGTTGCTGGCGGCTTTGATATTTATCTGTTTTTCTTTGCCTTCCGTAGCAACTGCCGCCGAGACGGATACACCTGACTTCCGGCTACCTAAGGGGCCGAAGTACCAGATCGACGAAACCAAGTGGATGAGCATTGGCATGGGGTTTCGCGGGTCGGGTGTATGGGCGCAGAATCGAGACTACAATGGCTTCTTCAGCATCGACAATGCTCGTGTGTATTTAAACGGCCAAGTTCACGAGTACGTCAAGTTCGAGGTCAATACGGAGTGTTTCTTCTGTAACAACCAGGGGCCCAACGACAATCCCAAAATGTCCTACAACATCCTGGACGCCATTGGAAAAGTCGAGATCAACCGTTACGTGAATTTCTGGGGTGGCCGCATGCTGGTCCCCACGGAGCGCGGCGAATTAAGCGGTCCTTTCTTCCAGGCGACGCATGACGCCTTCAAAACACCGTTTTTCTCCCAGGACTTCAGCACCAAGTTCGGCAGCGGCGGAGCGGGCCGCTATGGCCGTGACGACGGTGGCACCTTCTGGGGAAGCCTAGAGCCCGGGTTCATCAAGGGCACGCTGGGCTATGCCGTTGGCGTGTATCGCGGGCTACAGTCGTCCCAAACTCTTGGGCCCAACCAGGGAAACGACGTATTGTGGGCAGGACGGTTTACCTATAACTTCCTGAATCCGGAAAAGAACCCGGGGTATTACACCAGCAGCACCTACTATGGCAAGGCCGGGGATATTCTGGCGCTTGCGTTTGGCGCATCCTATCAAAGGAACGGTGCCGGATCGTTCGCCAACCGCAGCGATTTCCTGGGCTTGGTAGGGGATGCGCTTTTTGAGAAGGTGCTGCCCAAGAACCTGGGAGTTGTTACCTTCAACGGCGAATATAAGCAGTTCTATGCTAATTACAATACTGCCGCGTTCAATGACCCAGGCTGTTTCTGCATATTCGACGGCAAGTCATGGACGGTTACCGGTCTTTACCTGATTCCCGTCAAGGTGGGAATCGGAAAATTCCAGCCGTATGGCAGATTCACCAGCGTCCAGCCTAACCACAGCAGTAACCGGGAAGAGATCGAGGGCGGGGTCAACTACATCATAGACGGGTTCAACGCGCGTATCTCCGCCTATTACCAGCATGGCGACCTATATACCAAAGGCATAAATTACGCGCCTGACGTGACGGGCCAGAAAGTGGATGTTTTCAAATTATCGTTTCAGCTGCAGATGTAGTTTCTATAGTTCCGGTGAGAATGCGTGAATACCAGTATGGTATTCACCTCGCGGAAATGGCATGAGTAGTTGTTTATGAGCATGCGATCGTTCGGAAATATTTTTCGAACCATTAAATAAAAAATAAAAAAATGCATCCTGGCAATAATCCGAAAGATACCGAAAACAGGCAGGGCCAGAACGCCGGCGCTTCGGTTCATCGCTTATACCCCATGACCAACCCTATAGGTCCGCGGCTGCCGGAACCCGACAAGCCATTCCGGGCCCGGCTATCGCTCAATTTCCAGGAAGATGCTGGCAAAACGCGCCTTGTCGGCAAAGATCATTTCGGTCCATTGCTGGTACAGAAACCCTTCTATCCGGATGGCTCCGATATGTGCCAGGCCGTCATCATCCACCCTCCTGGTGGAGTAGTCGGAGGAGACAAGCTCGAGATAGCGGTGAAAGTCGGAAAATCGGCAAACGCCCAAATTACGACACCGGGAGCAGCAAAATGGTACAGGGCCAACGGTCATGTGTCGCGCCAGGGCATAAAACTCAATGTGGGAGCAGGAGGCGCGCTTGAGTGGGTGCCTCAGGAAACCATCTTTTTCGATAAAGTCAATCTCGAGCTCGACCATCAGGTTTTACTGGAAAAAGAAGCAAGCTACATCGGTTGCGAGATTCTCTGCTTTGGCCGCACTGCCTCAGGCGAATTCTTTACTGACGGTCAAATCGCGCAGCGGACCAGCATACGTCGAGATGGAAGACTGATTTGGTTTGAGCAGATCCGGCTCAAGGGAGGAAGTCCCGCAATGAAAAATCCCCTGGGGCTGGGAGGGCATACCATATGCGCAACATTGATTGCGGCAGGAAAGCCGGTATCCGTCGAGCTGCTGAACGAAGCCCGTGAAAGTGCAGCTGAAATCTCGGGTGGCAGAGGGCATTTCGGTATCTCACAGTTGACTTCGCTTGTTGTGGCCCGCTATCTTGGCAATTCCAGCGAGATAGCGAGACGGGTGATGCTCAACAGCTGGGGGTTGATTCGTCCGGTAATGCTTGGCCGCGGGGCTATGGTGCCACGCATGTGGGATACGTGATGGGGTCCTTAGGGCACTATCATTCTTGAAGTGGGTTCCTGGCAGACGGATATTGCGCAGCCAACGCATTGGGAGCTCGAAAACATTAACTAACCGAGGAGGAAACAATGGACCTTACACCAAGAGAGAAAGATAAGCTGCAGATATTCACTGCCGGCCTGCTGGCGGAACGGCGCAAGGCGCGAGGACTCAAGCTCAACCATCCCGAAGCGGTGGCGCTCATTACCTGCGCGGTACTTGAAGGTGCGCGTGATGGCCACTCCGTGGCGGAGCTCATGGCGGAAGGCACGCGCGTTCTGAGCCGAGGCGAGGTCATGGAAGGTGTTCCGGAAATGATTCCCGATATCCAGGTCGAGGCGACGTTCCCGGATGGCACCAAGCTGGTGACCGTACATAACCCCATTCCCTAGATCAGGAGACCAAGATGGCCAGACTACCACTCGTCCCAGGCGAAATATTCGCGCAACCCGGTGATATCGAATTGAACGCCGGCAGAAAAACCAAGACCCTCAAGGCCTCCAACGGCGGAGACCGGCCGATACAGATCGGCTCCCATTTTCATTTCTACGAAGTCAATTCCGCCATGCAGTTCGATCGCGAGGCGGCCTACGGCATGCGCTTGAATATTATGGCCGGTACCGCCGTACGCTTCGAGCCGGGCCAGGAGCGCACCGTCGAGTTGGTTGAATTATCCGGAGATCGCACCGTATACGGATTCAACCAGAAAGTAATGGGAAAACTGAAATAACACTGCGCACGAAGCCAATAACCTAGAGAGGAGCAGAAAATGACATTTAAAATTTCCCGTCAGACATATGTCGAAATGATGGGACCCACTACCGGTGATCGCATTCGTCTCGCGGACACCGAGCTTTTTGTTGAAATCGAGAAAGATTTCACCACGTATGGTGAAGAAGTGAAGTTCGGTGGCGGAAAAGTGATTCGGGACGGCATGGGCCAGTCGCAGCGCAACCACGCCGACGTAATGGATACAGTCATCACCAATGCCGTCATCATCGATCACTGGGGCATAGTAAAGGCTGATGTCGGCTTGAAAGACGGCAAGATTGCCGCGATCGGCAAGGCGGGAAACCCTGATATCCAGCCCAATGTAACCATGGCCATCGGGGCTGCTACCGAAATCATCGCGGGCGAAGGATCCATTCTCACCGCGGGTGGCATCGATAGCCATATTCACTTCATCTGTCCGCAACAGGCTGAAGATGCCATGATGAACGGCATTACCACCATGTTGGGCGGCGGCACGGGCCCGGCGGTGGGCACAGCGGCGACCACTTGTACACCCGGTCCCTGGCATATCCATTCCATGCTGAGAGCATCGGACGGCATGGTGATGAACACGGGTTTCTTCGGGAAAGGAAATGTAAGCTTGCCCACGCCCAATGAAGAGCAGATCGTGGCCGGCGCCTGCGGCCTTAAGCTGCACGAGGACTGGGGCACCACCTATGCGGCAATCGACAACTGCCTGAACGTTGCGGATAAATACGATATTCAGGTCGCGATCCATACCGATACGATCAACGAGGGCGGCTACCTGGAAAACACGGTTGCTGCGTTCAAGGATCGGACTATCCATACTTTCCATACCGAAGGTGCAGGCGGCGGCCATGCTCCGGACATCATCGCGGTGGTAGGGCTGGATAATGTCCTGCCGTCATCTACCAATCCTACCCGGCCCTATACCGTCAATACACTGGATGAGCATCTGGACATGCTGATGGTGTGCCACCACCTGCATGCCAATATTCCCGAAGATCTTGCCTTCGCCGAATCCCGTATCCGGAAGGAGACCATCGCGGCAGAGGATATTCTGCACGATATGGGCGCGATCTCGATGATGTCATCGGATTCCCAGGCAATGGGACGCATCGGTGAAGTGGTGCTCCGGACCTGGCAAACAGCGCATAAGATGAAAGTCCAGCGCGGCACCCTGCAGGAGGACAAGGCCAAGCACGACAACTTCCGCGTGAAGCGCTACATTGCCAAGTACACCATCAATCCTGCCATTACCCATGGGGTTTCGCACGCCATTGGTTCGGTCGAAGTGGGCAAGTACGCCGACCTCGTTCTTTGGAGGCCTGCTTTCTTCGGCGTCAAGCCGTCCATGATCCTGAAAGGGGGAATGATTGCAGCGTCCCTGATGGGTGATCCGAATGCGTCGATTCCGACACCCCAACCGGTGCATTACCGCTATATGTTCGGCGGATACGGCGGGGGCATCAAGACCTCGTGCTTTACCTTCACCTCGCAAGTAGCGCTTGATAACGGTCTTGTCGATAGCCTGAGGCTGGACAAGAACCTCATTGCGGTCAAGAACACGCGCAATCTTCGCAAGAAGGACATGATTCATAACGGAGCAACTCCCAAAATGGAAGTCGATCCGGAAACCTATGAAGTTCGCGCCGATGGACAACTCCTTACCTGCGGGGCGGAGGACGTTCTCCCCATGGCACAGCGCTACTTCCTGTTCTGAGTTCCCCAAAATGCTCATATTGAATTCAAAAATAGAGCATGCAGACGCAATTTTCGCGCGGCTCGTACTCCCCTACGAGCTTCGCGAAAATAGCCGGCTGCGAACGGCGCTTCCTTCGGGTGAAGAAGTGGCTATTTTTACGGCCCGGGGTACCGTGCTGCGCCACAATGACTTGCTCAAGGGAGATGACGGCCGGGTCGTCCAGATCGTGGCGGCGGAAGAGCCGACGTACCGGGTGGTTTGCGATACTCCGCACAACCTGCTTCGGTGCGCGTTTCATCTTGGCAACCGCCATACCCAGACTCAGGTAGGCGATGGTTTCTTGCGTATCTACCAGGACAGCGTGCTGAAGGAGATGCTGGAAGGCCTCGGAGCCACCGTGGCGGAGGAAAGTGCGCGGTTCGAACCGGAAGCGGGCGCATATAGCGGTGGCGGCCATCACCATCACCACGATGGAGAAGGCCATGGCCATAGCCACGCCCATGGCCCGCTGGCGCCGATTCCAAAGCACCAGAAGATCCACCGGCCTTCGGATCAGCATTCCTGAGGCAGGAGACAACAGTGATGCACGACACTTCGCTGCTACGCCTGCTGCAACTTGCGAGCCCATCGCTGCCCATCGGGGCGTACACCTATTCCCAGGGGCTGGAAGCAGCTATCGAGGCGGGGGCGATTACCGACGAAAACTCTGCGCGTTCCTGGATTGCCGAGTCTTTGGGAATAGCCGGAGATTTCGAAGCTCCCATCCTGTGGCGTCTGCTGAAGGGCTTTGCTGCCCGGGACACGGAAGCGGTTACGTTTTGGACAGAGCGCTTTGTGGCAGCCCGGGATACCGCAGAATTCCGTGCGGAAACAATCCAGATGGGATATTCGCTCGGCAAGCTGATAGTGGAACTCAAGCTTGCCAATCCTGAGCTGCTTGAAATCCTGGAATGCCAGCCGGAGATACCTCTGCCAACGGCGTTTGCCTGTGCCGCCGAGGCTCTTGGGGTTCCGCACGAAGCAGCGTTGCTGGGAATGCTGTTTTCAATGATCGAGAACCAAGTGCTGGCATGTGTGAAGTCCGTACCGCTTGGCCAGGTTTCCGGCCAGCGTTTGCTGCTTTCGCTGCATCCCGTAATCGAGGAAACGATGCGGCACGCGCAGCATCTTGCCGATGACGACCTGTCCAACTGGGCCCCCGGTTTATCGGTTCTATCTATGCGGCACGAAGTGCAGTACAGCCGCATTTTCCGATCCTGAAGGATCGTCCAACAGAATTATCTGGAATATAAAGATGAAAAAGACTTCAAATCCTTTACGCGTCGGAATCGGCGGCCCCGTCGGATCGGGGAAAACCGCTCTGTGCGAAGCGCTGAGCAAAAAAATGCGTGATCGCTACGAAATGGCCGTCATCACCAATGATATCTACACCAAGGAGGATATGGAGATTTTGCTGCGCGCCCATGCGTTGCCGCCAGAGCGCTTGATGGGGGTGGAAACGGGTGGCTGCCCGCATACCGCCATCAGGGAAGACGCATCGATCAATCTCGAAGCCATTGCCCGCATGACAGCCGATTTTCCTGATCTCGACCTGATCCTGGTCGAATCCGGCGGTGATAACCTCGCATCGACTTTCAGCCCGGAGCTTTCCGACTTGACCATATACGTTATAGATGTCGCAGCCGGCGAGAAGATACCCCGAAAGGGCGGGCCTGGAATTACGCGTTCCGCCCTGCTCGTGATCAACAAGATCGACCTGGCGCCTCATGTCGGCGCCAATTTGGAGGTAATGGACCGGGACGCGAAAAGAATGCGGGGCGATCGGCCTTTTGTTTTTACCAATCTCCGTACTGGAGAAGGTGTCGATCAGATCGTCGATTTCATCGTAAAAAAAGGATTGCTGGACGAAGTGAGGGCGCAAGAGGCTGCGCAGCATTGACGATTTGCAAGCAAAAAAAAGGGGGACGGGGTCGATATCGGATCGACATCTCGGGTCTCGCGGGTTTCAGGCATGACCTGCCTACCACTATAAAAAACGTCACAGAAAAAATCGGAGTTAATCATGGACTGGTCATTAAAAATCGATAGCGCACTTCCTCGCCCTCTACGCGTCATTCTTCGGGGAGTCGGCCAGGTATTCTTTTGTTGCAACGCAGTTACTGGTCTCATTTTTCTGGTTGCGCTCTACATTGGAGGCGTGACAGCGGGATTGGCTGCAACCGTGGGGGTGATAAGCAGCACGACAGCCGCCTATCTCCTGGGGTTTTCCGAAGACGATATCGATGCGGGACTGTATGGATTCAATGGAACGCTGGTAGGACCCTGCCTTTTTTTGTTTCTCGAGAACTCACCGCAACTGTGGCTGTATGTCGTGCTTG
This sequence comes from Nitrosospira sp., assembly GCA_035547595.1. Classification (GTDB taxonomy): domain Bacteria; phylum Pseudomonadota; class Gammaproteobacteria; order Burkholderiales; family Nitrosomonadaceae; genus Nitrosospira. Next base: position 9,350 of record DASZUL010000046.1, on the reverse strand, counting down.
CATCGATACTTTCGACTGTCGTGCTGGCGGCGCTGATGCGGATACTTCATCCTTATAATGTTCCCGCTTCCACCTCTCCCTTCGTTCTCACGTCCTGGATGTTTCTTGTCGCGGTATATGCCTTCGGGGGGTTTTCACGCGGACCGGTACTGCCGCCGCCCGGCATTCCGTCAGCAGTAACGGATGCAGGCATGCTGCCGGCCGACATGTGGTTCACGGCCCTGACGAAGGGTGTTGCCGAAGTCATGTTTGCGGACAGCGTTATCGTCGGCATACTATTTTTGGTTGGCATCGCGATAGTATCCCTGCGCGGAGCCGTCATGGCCGCATGCGGCACCATCGTAGGCGTGGTTATTCCCCTTTTACTGGGAGCCAGCTTGGGTGCCATCCAGATGGGCCTGTATTCCTTCAATCCCGTTCTTACGATGATGGCAGTAGGTTGGGTATTCCTCAAGCCCACGGGTAAAAGCGCCATGCTGGCGCTTCTGGCCGGTATTCTGACCGTGGTTTGCCAAGCCGGGCTTGCCAGTTTCTTAGCACCGCTCGGCCTGCCGACACTCACGTTCCCCTTCGTTCTCGTGATGTGGATGTTCCTGTTCGCAGCGGGAAAGTCCAAATACTGGGCTTAATCGATATACAGCTGACAGTTAAGCAGGGAAAAGCGGTAGTCTCTTCCCTGCCTTCCTTGTAACCTGCGTTAAATCTCCTAAACAGTTTCTCCGCTTGAGAGTTACATTCCACCCTTCCCGTTTATTAGAAACGTTTAACCCCGCGAATTTTAGGTGCCTCCGCCGTTGTACCAGGTAAATGGCTAGTCACCGAGGATAGAACAAGGTCAGCGGTTAATGCCGATGGAATACTATCCGCAACACAGGTATGCGCAACGAGTATTGCCCGCGTCATCCATTAAAGCGGAATACAGGGGCCTGGCTGAACCGGATAAATTGGCTGAAATGGCGATGGAGGTTTATGTACCTTTGCCAGCGCCAAAATTCCATCATGCGATTGACATGCAACATGATGGCGTTGCCGCGAGATCTTCCCAAAGTTGCATCAGGCGTACATCATTCTGAGCAGCGTCTTGATTTTGGCAGTAAAGTTATTTTACAACAGCTTGGTTTGCAGCCCCGCTTGGCACAGCCTCAAGGCGGACCGTGGAGACTGATAACAGCTTTAGAGATAGCCTATGCTCATCCCGCCGAAAACCGCATGAACCGTTACTCCAGCAGCTTGTGCTCTGTTACATAGCGGACTAACTGGGCATTGTTATGCATATTCATTTTTTCGAGAATCCGGGCGCGGTAAGTACTTACCGTTTTTGCACTTAACGTCAATTTTTGTGAGATTTCCGTCAAGGATATTCCAGTTGCGATAAGTTTGAGCACATTGAGTTCCCGATCGGAAAGTGTGGAATGCAAAGGCATCTCAGAAGTCGGACCAAGATCAAATAGCAATTTTCCGGCCAGATCGGGATTGATGTATTTTCTCCCATTCGCCAGGCGCCGTATCACGGAGATGAGCAGATCGGTGGGGCTATCCTTGGTAAGGTAGGCGGATGCTCCGGCGCGTATTGACCTGATCGCATATTCATCTTCATGATATGTGCTCAGCATTAATACTTGGTACTTTGCATTATCGGCCATTAACTGTTTCAGTACTTCCAGTCCATTCATCGCCGGCATATTGACATCCAGCAGCGCTACATTCCATCCGCCTCGGCGCATTTTTGCCAATGCGTCAGGCCCATCCGTGGCTTCGCCAACGACGACGATGTCGGCTGTTTCGGCAAGGATCCGTTTCAGCCCGTCACGAAAGAGCGTGTGGTCGTCAGCTAAAAAAACGTTGATTATCATATCCAATATCTTGCAGCATACGATTTATATTGAGCGTTCAATCGCCTTGGCGATAATAGGTGAAGAGATAATCATTACCAGGCGAAAAAGCGATCAAGCATTTTGTTCACCCGGCATTATTGGCAGATACACCCTGACAATAGTCCCTTGTTGCGGTGCACTGACGATCTCGATGTGGCCTCCCAGAACAGCGGCCCGTTCCCCCATTCCCAGCAGGCCGAATGTCTTTTCCTTTGCGGCTTCTGTGGCATCGAATCCCTTACCGTTATCGCTTACCTCGACAATGAGATCATTGGCGGTTTGCGACAATGCAATGTTGACTTGGCTGGCTCCGGCATGCCTTGCTACGTTAGTCAAGGATTCCTGCACAATCCTAAATATCGCTACGGTCTGATCCTCATTCAGATCAATAAGTTCCTCCTTCAAATGCAGGGTGCAACTCACGCCGCTGTGTTTCCTGAATTCGTTCGTCAATTTTTTGAGGGCCGACGTGATTCCCAATCCCAGCGCAGCGGGACGCAAATGTTCCGCAACAACGCGCACGCTTCGGCTGGCCCTATCCACCAGTTCCGACATATTGCGCCTGATGTCTTCTACCCTTTTATTACCCTTCAGATCCTTTAGCAACGAAAGCTCCAGGTGCAATGCCGCGAGTAGTTGGCCCAGCTCGTCGTGAATCTCGCGGGCAATATATTTGCGATCTTCTTCCCGCATGCGCTCGACATGGGCCGCAAATTCTCTTATCGCAGCGTCCCGCACCCGAAGTTCCTGCTCCACGAGGATACGTGCCTCCGTCTGCTTATGCTCCAGCCATTTCCCTAGATCGTCGCCAATAACGTCTATCAGATTTTGCTCTTCGGGCAGCAAGAAGGGACGGTTCTCGCTGTAAAACACTTCTATCCGGCCGCATGGCTCACCATGTACAAGGATCTGCTTTTGCAATCCGTGCGCATGATCATTGCCGTATTGATTGGATACGAACTGTTTTCCGTCGAGTTCGATCCTGATGCTGGTAAGCTGCGGAAATTGCATTGCTGCGCTCAGGTAAACGAAAACGCTCTTGCATACCTCCTCCAGCGAGTTCGACTCCATACTGCGGCGGATAGAATAGAAACAGTTGATCTCTTTTAATCGTTCGTATAAGGAAGCCTCGACTTGCTTGAGCTTGGTGATTTCATGTTCAATGGCTTCTGCCATGGTATTGAAATCGGAACCAAGCTGGGCTATCTCGTTGTCAGTGGAGATATCGCAGCGAGTGGAATAACTGCCCTGCGCGATATTGCTTGCCTGGCGGCTAAGGTAGCCGAGCGGGGTAAGGATATTGCGGCGCATGTAGAATGCGGCAACCACTACGGCGAGAAGCGCAGTGCAAAGTACTCCCAGTATAAGCAGGATTTGCTGCTGAAATTTGGACTGTAAATTATTCAGCGTAGTCTGGGTGCGGTATTCCAGTTCGGTCATGAATTGGTTGATGGGAGCCATGATCCTGGCCTTCTCCGTTTTATAACGGTCGCCAAATAACAGGCTGATAGCGAGGTTCCGGTCAGCCGTGCCATGTATCGTGAAATTTCCATACCCGTCGTCATACAAGCCTTTTACAGCTGCGAAGGCCTGTTTTTCCAGATTGACGAGGTTGTCGGAATTCTTCTGCGATTGCTGCAGCAAATCAAGTTCCCATTTACTAAAACCTTCGCGCTGCATCAAGTCTATCAAGGAGAGCGTATTGACTTTCGTGCTGGGCACGGGCGGTCTGCTTATATCCCAATAGCTGATGGAGTGATTTTCCAGAGGACGGGGTCTTTTTCCATTGCGGATATCAAGAATTTCAAAAAAAAGGCGTTCGTAGACAGGATCCCCTGTGGTTACATAGCTGCGGGCCATTTTGGTGAGATCCTCGGAACTCCGGAACAATTCGTTTGCGAGTTGAAAGGACCTGTGTTTCTGGCGTTCTGCCTCGGCGATGTCATCCAACGTGCCGAGCACCTGAGAAGAAAGGAATATCAGGAGGCTAAGTCCCAAGGCAATGACGACAAGGCAAAAATTGATGAACGCAACAATCTGCATATTTTTTCTCGCCTTCAGATTTCACTCGAGAACGGGATATATCAACCAATATTTCGCTGGACTGGTTCCTATAAACTTCTTCCGGTTTTGCACTGATTCCTTGAGGAGTGTGATGTTCCGGCTAAGGCGCCGTGGTCGCATCTTGCGAGTTCTGCTGCCATTTTTTGATGAAAAGCCGCCTGCCTTATGGCTTCCTCCGCCACACGCTGGTACTTGCGCGCTAGAGCTTGCATATGCGATTGCCTGTCTTGGGCCTGCTTGCCGTAGAGGTAGCTTTTTTCCTCATACTGCTCAAGCAGCTTCCTTTGCTCCTCCGCCTTTATCCGCAATTCCTTGGCCATCCTTTGATATTGCTCTGCCAACCTATCATGATCCCCATGAATGCCGATATTCCCATCAGTCATACGATCGGCGCTCACCCCTTCGAGGGGACTCGTTTGTGCGCAGGAAACCAGCAAACCGAGCATGGACAAAATCACGAAGGCTCTTCCTATTTTTGTTTTCATGATGGTAATAATCTCCAGTAGGTTAATGGCTGCAACGGCATTTCCACTAAGGATTTGTCGTCTTCATGGTCTCCAGCGAGAGACCCGCTTCATACACTTAGCCAAATTTGATCTTCCAACGATTAAAAAGATATCACCAATCAAAATGCCCGGATGCAGGGTATTCCTTACAAGCTGTCCACCATATTCCTACATGGCATTTCGGCGTTATCAATGGAACCAAACGCCAAATTCGCCTCAATGTCCTTGATTAACAACGAATCTTCCTCACCTCGGCAGGAAGGAAGTCTTATTACGGTAGTCGCGCGATTGTTGCAAAATCTATCGCCGAGGCAGGCTGGAAAGGGTAAAAGTCGAGATTTGAATGGGGAGAAGCGGGTTCTTCCGCAGGAAGATGCAACCGTGCAACGGGATGCAAATGCGCCAACAGTATTGATATCCTTGCTTTGCCGGGCCCCTCTCGGGCCATTCTCCGGGAGAGTCAGAGTGCTGCGTTCTTTGGCCTCGCAGTCGATGCTATGGCCTCCGTTGCATGCTTTATGATTATTCCGGATTTACCGGCAACGCGCTCGATGGGACCATGCGAAATGGGAACATGCTCAGGATTCCCGAGGGACCATCGTCGCCACCGATATCCATACTAAAGAAGATGTGGAGATTCTGTCGCGCACCCATGCGGTCCAGCCAGACGGGCGGAGGGGAATGGAAGCTACATATGCTGACGACATGTCAGCCGTTATCTGTTACGAATATTTCCCGGTTGTATAAGTCGCCGGATTTGCCGGTACTCACATTTCAATTCGCGTTGCGATCGGAACATTCCTGCTCGACTCAAAAACATGCTGCTATTCCAGCAATTTGTTCTCGGCTGCGTACCGCACCAGTTGCGCATTATTCTGCATATCCATCTTTTCGAGGATGCGGGCACGGTAAGTGCTTACCGTTTTTGCACTCAACGCCATTTGTTGTGAGATCTCGGTCAGGGATACTCCCGCGGCGATAAGTTTGAGTACATCCAGTTCCCTATCCGAAAGTATCGAATGCAGCGGCCTTTCCGACGCGGAGCCAACGCTGAATTGCAATTTTTCCGCCAGTTTGGAATCGATGTATTTTCTTCCATTTGCGAGGCGTCGGATTACGGATATCAGCAGGTCGGTCGGGCTGTTCTTGGTGAGATAGGCGGATGCGCCTGCCCGTATCGTCCTAATTGCATACTCATCTTCCTGGTACGTGCTCAGCATCAGCACCCGGTGTTTTGCGCCATCAGTCATTATTTGCTTTAATACTTCCAATCCATTCAACCCCGGCATATTTACGTCCAGGACTGCCACGTCCCATCCGCCATTGCGCATTTTTTCCAGGGCGTCCAGTCCGTCAGTTGCTTCGCCCACGACCACGATATCGGCTGTTTCCGCGAGAATCCTTTTCAACCCATCCCTGAACAATCTGTGGTCATCAGCGAGAAAAACCTTGATTATCATGGCGACTCCATCGTATTGATCGATATTCGAGAGCCTGTTCGAGAGGATACGCTGCGAGAGAACGAATCGGATTGGCAAAGAAAAAGCGTATCAGTATGTCGAAATATCCGAAGCTGAATCCCGATTCTATATTTTTCGGATTGGAAGACCAAGCGTGGGGGGTTACCTATTGCTCACCTCCCAGGAATATTGCACATCCGGTTGATTTGCTTATCCCTCCTCAGTTTGAAGCTGCCATGACTCCATTCGCCGCACCGGTATGCGCAGGCTGACCACCGTGCCCTGCCGCGGCTCACTGGTGATATCAATGCTGCCTCCGAGCAAGCTTGCCCGTTCGCGCATCCCAAGGAGGCCGAATGACTTTGCCATTGCAGCGCAAGCGGGATCGAATCCCCTGCCGTCATCGCGCACCTCGACCAGAAGTTCGCCCAGGTTCTGTAAAAGAACGATTTCTACCCGGCTCGCTTCCGCATGCCGGGTAATGTTGGTCAAGGATTCCTGCACGATCCGGAATATCGTTACGGTCTGATCTTCATCCAGGTCGATCGGTTCTTCCGTCAATTGCAACGAGCACGGCGGACCGCCATGTTTTCTGAATTCATCGGCCAGTTTTTTTATCGCTGGGATAATCCCTAACTCCAGCGTCGCCGGACGCAAATGCTCCGCGATATTGCGCACGCTTTGTCCCGCCATGTCCACGAGTTCCGACACGTTGCGCCTGATAATCTCGACTCTTTCACTCCTATTGTCTTCCCCACTCTTCAGCAACGAGATTTCCAGACGCAATGCTGCCAGAAGCTGGCCCAGCTCATCATGAATTTCCCGTGCAATATATTTGCGATCTTCCTCCCGCATCCGCTCGACGTGTGCTGCAAATTCCCTTATCGCCGCATCCCGCACCCGAAGCTCCCGCTCTACGACAATTTGTGCCTCTGCCTGTTTGTGCTCCAGCCACTTTCCCAAATCATCCCCGATGACATCAATCAGATTCTGCTCCTCCGGCAACAGGAACGGCTGGTCGTCACTGTAGAAAACAACTATCCAGCCGTAAGGCTCGCCGTAGACTTTTATCTGCTTCCGTAATTCGCGGGCATGGTCCCTCTCGTACTTATCGGAAAAAAACTGCTTGCCGTCGAGCTCGATCTTGATGGCGGTGATATGCGGAAACTGCATGGCAGTAATGAGTTCGGCAAAAATAACCTTGCAAATCTCCTCAAGCGAACCGGATTCCATCCCGCGGCGGATCGCATAGAAGCAGTTGATCTCCTTCAATCTCTCGCGTAATGATTCTTCGACCTGCCGGAGTTTGTTGATTTCGTGCTCGATGGCCTCCGCCATCCTGTTGAAGCCCGCGCCAAGCTCGGCGATTTCATTGTGGGTAGAAATATCGCAGCGGGAAGAATAGCTGCCATGGGCAATGCTGCTCGCCTGACGGCTAAGATCCGCCAACGGGCGCAGGATTTTGCGCCGCATGTAGAATGTGGCAATCGCGACAATTACTAGTGAAGTACAAAGCGCTGCAAGTATCAGCAGGATTTGCTGCTGAAATTTGAACTGCAGGTTGCTCAATGTGGTTTGAGTGCGATTGTCCAGTTCCAGCATGAATTGCTGGATGGGTGCCATGATCTTGGCTTTCTCGGCCGTATAGCGAGGGCCAAACAACAAGCTGATGGCGGCTTCCCGATCGGGCGCACAAGGCACGGTGAAATTTCCGGACGTATCCTTGCACAGTCCTTTAGTCGCGGCGAAAGCCTGCTTTTCCAGATTCACGAGGTTGTCCGAGTTTCTCTGGGATTGTTGCAGCAGGGCAAGCTCGCGTTCGCTAAATCCCTCGCTTCGCATCAATTCGACCAGCGGGACCGCGCTTCCCGCGGTCTTCGGGCTTGGGTCCCTGTTCAAGTCCCAGTAGCTGATGGAATGATCCTTGTCCCGCGGGCGCTTTCCGTTGCGGATGTCGAGGATTTCGAAAAAGAAACGCTCATAAGCGGGATCGCCGGTAATGACATAGCTGCGTGCGGCCTTGGTAAGATCTTCCGAACTGAGGAACAGCTCATTCGCAAGCTGCAGCGATCGGTGTTTCTGCCGTTCAGCCCTGGTGATATCGTCAAGCGTTCCCAATACCTGGGAAGAAAGCAGTATTAACAAGCTGAGCCCCAGCATGATCGCGATAAGCCCAAAATTGGTGAAAACACTGATTCTCACGTTCTTCCCTTCTTTTCTGTTTAAGATGGGAGCGGTCCGCTCCTAGGTGATCGAGTTTTGACTCCAGTTTCATACATGCTTTTTCGCCAATCATTCTGTATAACCGCGGTGTATGTCAATTGTACGGAAAGGTAATATAGGCCTTCACAGTCCCCATGCCGAGGCGATACCGGATAAATTTGCCGGGTTACTGAACGCTCATCAACCTCGCGTAGCCGCACTATTTGCGTTACATAATTACCATGCCCAAAACAAGCGCAGGCATCTTGCTGTATCGAAGGCAGGGCAACAAGCTGGAAGTATTGCTCGTTCACCCTGGCGGACCATTTTGGATAAGAAAAAACCTGGGAGCTTGGTCGCTGGCAAAGGGGGAGTATCAGGACGGCGAAGACCCGTTGTGTGCCGCGTTGCGGGAATTCTTTGAAGAAACGGGCCATAGGCCCGCCGGACCATTCCTGCCTTTAGGTCAAAGGAAGCAACCGGGCGGAAAACATATCCTCGCATGGGCTGCGGAAGGCGACTGGGATCCTTCCAGGCTGGTTTCGAATACATTCAGCATGGAATGGCCCAAGGGTTCGGGAAAGATCCGGGAATTTCCCGAAGTGGATCGTGCCGAGTGGTTCGATATGGCGGAAGCGCAGCACCGCATTCTTTCCGGACAGCGGGGCTTCCTCGATGATCTATGTGAAAGACTAGGGGAAAGCAGTTCAGGTATGGAGCGTTAGCGAAGTTTCACTGATCGATAATCTCGCTCTCCTGTCTTGAAAAGTACGCTGGAGTCACGCTCGAAATCTTGGATTTTTGGTTGCCGAAGCAACGGCGTCCCTGGTTTTTCCCCAGCCATGGATAAGGCCGTTTCCATTGTTTTCTATCCATCTGAAAAATATTGCCCCACCGAGGATACTCACACCTAACGCCAGAATCAGGCCGCATGCGTTCGTGACGGGTTGGTCCGGAAAAAAGTGAAAGAATGTTGCGTTGACAACCATGCACAGGGGGAAATGAACCAGGAAAATAGAATAGGAAATACGCCCGAGGTAAGTCAGAAAATACGGTATGGGTAAATTTTCGAGTATTGAACCATAGTACCGGGCCAGGCCCAGTATCAGCATTACCGCGCCGGCGACTGCTATACGGGACCGAAAATCCACGAGCAAGGCGGCGATGACTACAAGAACGGGCAGCAACAGCCAGAGAGTCGGATATCGACTGTTGCGCTGTCGGTTTGAAATCCAATAAATAAT
>DASZUL010000045.1:0-46067 GCA_035547595.1 Nitrosospira sp. | reverse complement strand
TTCTCCAATCGGGACAAGGTCTTGCGGGATAAGGCCTTTCTAGTTTAATGCCCAATATCCTGCAAGAGATCCTGCTTTCGAAAGTACGCGAAGTCGCGCTCGCCAAGACTGCCCGGCCGTTGCCGGCGCTGCGCCGGCAGGCGGAGACTGCCTCGCGGCCGAGGGATTTTACCGGGGCAATCAGGGGGCGCATAGTTGCCGGTTCGGCGGCGATCATTGCGGAAATAAAGAAAGCCAGTCCCAGCAAGGGCATGTTGCGTGAAAATTTCGATCCTGCCGCAATCGCTGCCAGCTACGCCTTCCATGGAGCGACCTGCCTGTCGGTTCTAACCGACAGGCAGTTTTTCAGGGGAAGCCCGGAATACCTCGAGGAGGCCCGCGCTGCCTGCCGGTTGCCGGTGCTGCGCAAGGATTTCATCCTGGACGAGTATCAGGTAATCGAGGCCAGGGCCATGGGAGCGGATTGCATTTTGCTGATCGTGGCGGCATTTTGCATGCCTTTGTCGGAAGGCGAAGGAGATCTTCAGAAGCAGGAAGCGGTCGATCGGATGATGAAGCTGGAATCGCTTGCCCACTCGCTTGGCATGGCGGTGCTGGTCGAGGTGCACGATGCCGGAGAACTGGAGCTTGCGTTGCAGCTGGATTCGCCGCTGATAGGCATCAATAACCGTAACCTTCACACCTTTGAGACGCGACTCGACACCACATTGCAGTTGCTCGACCGTATTCCAGCAGAGCGTATCGTCATTTCCGAAAGCGGAATAAGCTCGCCGGCGGATATCACGCTGATGCGGAATCATCAGGTACATGCATTTCTCGTGGGGGAGGCTTTCATGCGCGCGGATGACCCCGGGGCCGAGTTGGCGCGATTGTTTCGCTGAATTTCCGTTCCCCGCAGATTCCCGGTGGGTTTGTTGCAAAAAAGCAACAGGGTTTCCCCCCATATTCCAAAAGTCTGCTTATTTCCTTGCTACGTCTTGCCACGTTAGGCACAATCTCTCAACCCTCTCATTTAGAGAGGTCCAAGCAGCGGGACATACTCCACCGAAAATAGGGTCGGTGAGAGGGGCCCACCGTTTCAACTTTAAAGGAGATTTTCCACATGAAAAAGAAACTGATTGCACTGGCTGTCGCTGGCGCACTCGCGGCCCCGGTGGTTGCATCCGCGCAGGGGACGAATGTAACAATTTTTGGTCGGGTGCAAGCTGAATACAGTCTGGTCGATTTTTCGGGTTCACCCAGCCAGGGAACGCTGCAGGACAACTCCCGGTCTTCACGGTGGGGCCTGCATATTACGGAAGATCTGGGCAATGGGCTGAGGGCAAACGCCCGCTTGGAAATGGGTCTCAACGCGGGCTCAGGCTCGGCTACCACTCCTCGTGAGCAATGGGTTGGACTTTCCAGCGCCCAATGGGGTGACGTCAAATTCGGCCGGGTGCAATCTCCCTTCAAGGATTTTGCGGGCGGTATGACAATCGATCCGTTTGCTTATACCACATTGCAAGCCGGCGGCTCCGGCGGCACGATGTCGGCAGGCGCGAACGGCTTGGGTTCGGGCGCCAACACCTTCGTCAACAGTGCCATCCGTTTCGATTCGGCCACGATAGAAGGCTTCTCCTTCGCGGCATTGTTGATGCCGGGCGACGCCAATACTCTTAGCCCCCTTCAATCCGGCATGCTCGCCGGCTTTTTGCCGGGCGGCCTGGGCAGCAACGGCAATACGGGCGGTAGGAACGGCGAGTTCGATGGCCAAGCCGCTGCCAAGTATCACGTCGATTTCATGGGCATGGGATTGGACATCTTCGGTGGCTATTCCCGGGATAACGCCAACCAGGCACAGAAAGCCATCGGCCTGAAGACCGAAGAAGTGTGGCGTGTGGGTGCTTCCTGGGCTTTCGAAAACTTCAAGCTCAGCGGACAGTATGAAGACATCAACAATGCGATCGGTTCGGCGACCTGTAGCAGCGCTGCTGCCCTGGTAGCGAATCCGATGGATGCTCCGGGAAGCTCTACGGGACAATGTAATTCGGCGATGAATGCTGGCGGCGACGGCAACATCTGGTTCGCGGGCGCGCAGTACAGATTGGGCAACACCACCCTGGTAGCCCAAGGCGGTATGACGAAAGCTCACGCAGGCGGCCTTAACCCTGCTGCAGGCTCACGCAAAGCCGATAGCTTCACCGTGGGCGCGATCCACAATCTGAGCAAGCGCACCAGCCTGTTCGGTGGTTATCAGCACGTGTATGTCACCAATCCGAATGGCGGTACCAACCTTGACAGCCTCGCCCCGATTTACGCGACCGGCAATCGTGCTACCTACACGATTGGTGTTCGCCACAACTTCTAATCGGGTTTTGCAGAAGGAAATGGGGCGCCGCGGCGCCCCATTTTTTTGCTTTCCGAAGTACATGGCTCAAGCGCCGGAAGCTGCTGATTATTTTCGGGAACATCAAAGATATCCCGGGCTTTAACCATGAAGGCGCTGTGAGTTTAGTTTGCGAAATAGACATGCTAATATACCCCCGCGATAAAAGGCCGGAAAGCGCGGAGTGGTCCCTTTATAACCCGCTTCCAGTCATGTTCGTTGCCGCGCCAGTGAAGCGTGAGGAATCTTGTGAGTAGTCGGGTAAAAGAAACGTAGAGTCATTTGCGGCATAATCATTATTGAAGTTCTTTGGAGGATTTGCTCATGGGAGTTCCTTTACGTCAACAGATTGCGGTGGGCACTTATCTGCTCAAGCAAAAGTTGAAGGGAGTAAAAAAATATCCAATGGTCCTGATGCTGGAGCCTTTATTTCGCTGCAATCTGGCTTGCGCAGGCTGCGGAAAGATAGATTATCCGGATGACGTTCTTGACCAGCGCCTGTCGGTTGAGCAGTGCATGCAGGCTGTGGATGAATGCGGTGCCCCGATGGTATCCATACCGGGTGGCGAGCCGCTCATACATAAGGAAATGCCGCAAATAGTCGCAGGTATCGTTGCCCGCAAGAAATATGTTTATTTGTGTACAAACGCCCTTTTGCTGAAGAAGAAGATCGATGACTATACTCCATCGCCCTATCTGACATTCTCCATCCACCTGGATGGCTTGAAAGAACGGCATGACGCTTCCGTTTGCCAGGATGGCGTTTTTGATCGGGCGGTTGAAGCGATAAAAGTGGCGGTGGCAAAAGGCTTCCGGGTCACCGTAAACTGCACCCTGTTCCAGGGTGAGACGCCGGACGATGTGGCGGAATTTCTGGATTTTGTCATGGACCTCGGCGTCGAAGGCGCGACCATTGCGCCTGGATTCAGCTATGAGCGCGCCCCGAGGCAGGATATTTTCATTAAAGGGAAGGACACCAAGAATCTATTCAGGGGCATTTTCAAGCTAGGTAAGACCCGCAACTGGAAATTGAATCATTCCACCCTCTATCTCGATTTTCTGGCTGGCAATCAAAACTATGAGTGCACGCCATGGGGCAATCCAACAAGAAATGTATTTGGCTGGCAAAAACCCTGCTACCTGCTTCCCGATGAAGGCTATGCAGCCACTTTTCAAGAGTTGCTTGATGATACGCCCTGGGAGAAATACGGTAACAGCAGTAATCCGAAATGCGCCCAGTGCATGGCGCATTGCGGTTATGAGGCAACAGCCGTTGAAGACATGCTCCAGCATCCATTCAAGGCATTCATAACCTCGCTGAGAGGCCCGAAGACAACGGGTCCAATGGTTGCCGAGCCTACTCCCAAGTGGGCCAAGGAGGCATTGAAGCCTCGAAAGACCATCGGTGGAATTCCTGTTAAAATAGAGCGATAACGGCAGCGTATCATCGGCCTTGTCGCTCTGCATCGTCTTCATCAGGAGCTGTCCCATGACCATGGGACAGCGTTGGACCGGTTCTTGAACTGATGTTGTTGAGCTAATTGCAGCGTAGCCACCCCGCGTTGCCCGGCATTTGTCCAATCCCTGCAGTGATCCTCATTGTGCCGTCGAGGTACAGTGGGCGTTGCCGCTTATGAGATTTGTAAAAATGAAAATCCTGCGCGCGATCAAGTTCCTGTTCTACCTCCACCTGGTATCAGCCATGTTTCTGGTCGCGCCTGCATCCTGGGCCGAGAGTCCAGCCCCGGCGGAAGCTTCGGATGCGCAACAGGTGGTGGCGCGGCTGCATGATGCGCTTATCAAGGCTATGCGGGAAAGCGGCAGCCTGGGCTACAAAGGCCGCTACGACTTGCTGGCTCCTGTAATCGACCAGACCCATGATATCGATTTTATTGCACGCACCAGCCTCGGCGCCAATTGGACCCAGCTGAGTCCTGAGCAGCAGCAAACTTTCGTGGATGTCTTCCGGAAGCTCAGCATTGGCACTTATGCGGGGTGGTTCAAGGAATATGGTGGTGAGCGGTTTGAATTCGTAGAGGAGCAGCAGATGCCGCGCGAGCAGGTCATGGTGCGCAGCAAGCTGGTTCCCCTGAAGGGGGAGCCTGTACGGTTCGACTATATCCTGCGCCATGGGAAAGAAGGATGGCGCATCGTCAATATATTGGCTGACGGGGTCAGCGATCTCGCATTGAAGCGGGTGGAATACCGCGCCATCCTGCAGCGTGACGGCTTCCCTACGCTTATCGACATGCTCAGGAAAAAGATCGTCCTCACCGAGCAAAGCTAGGCAATTTCTCTCCTGCGTCGGTTTCGATCGCTTCAGTTTTCCTCTTCAAGGATGACCATACCCAACAAAGCATCCTCCAGCCGCCTCTACGATCTTTTCGCCCGCTGGTCCTATATATCGTATCGCTACAGTGCCTGGATTATTTTCATAGCGGTGCTCCTGACCGCGGCCTCCGGCTTGTATGTGTCCCGGAATCTGGGCATGAATACGGATACGACGGACATGCTCTCGGAGGATCTGCCATTCCGCGTCAATATGACGCACTACAGCAAAACGTTTCCCCAGGATATTGATACGCTGTTGCTGGTGCTGGACGCACCTACCCCTGAGCAGGCGTATACGTTTACTGCACGGCTCGCGGTCCGCTTGAGCAAGGATCAGGAAAATTATTACAGCGTTTACTCGCCGAACGTCGATGATTTTTTTTCCCGCAACGGTCTGCTTTATGAAAGTATTCCGGAACTGGAGCTCATAACGGACCGTTTGGCGGCGGCCCAGCCATTGATTGCACTTATCGCGAAAGAGCCCACGCTGGCGACATTCGCATCGGTATTGACCAACGCGGTGGATGAGTTGCAAAAGGGGCGCGTCATGGAGTTGCAGCCCGTGCTGAACGCCGTCAGTGCCACGCTGGATGCGCGGATGAGCGGTTCTCCCAGGGAATTGTCATGGCAATCCCTGTTCGACGCCAAGCCGCAAAAAAAGACATACCAGGAATTGATCGTAGTCAAACCCAGGCTTCATTACGATCAGCTATTTCCGGCCGAGCAATCCATCGCTGCGCTGCACGCTGCGGCGAAAGATATCGGGATTACCGAAAACAGCCCGGTGAAGCTGCGTATCACCGGCGAAGTGGCTTTGTCCCATGACGAGCTTACCAGTTCTCTCCAGGGCATGGAGGTCGCGGGTATCGTTACGTTCGTGCTCGTTGGAATTGTGCTTTACTTCGCCATGCGAACACCCGGACTGATATTTGCCGTGCTGATATGTCTGTCGATGGGCCTGCTACTGACAGCCGCGTTCGCCACTGCAACGGTTGGCCATCTCAATTTGATATCCATTGCTTTTGCTGTGTTGTACATCGGCCTGGGAGCCGATTTTGCCATTCATTTCCTGCTCAGGCATCAGGAGTTGACGGACAAGGGGGAGCCGGCGGCAGAGGCCATCTATGACTCGGGAGGCGATGCGGGGGCAGCGCTTGCGGCATGCACCATAACCAACGCGATTGGCTTCTACGCATTCATCCCCACCGATTACAGCGGCGTGGCGGAACTGGGCATCATTTCGGGTACGGGCATGATTATCAGTCTTTTCGTCACCCTGAGCATAGGTCCCGCCTTGCTGCGCTATTTTCCCAAGCACCCGTCGAGCACTCCCATAAAGACGGTCTCTGTCGGGAGAGTGCTCGAGTTGTCGTTGAAATGGCACAAGCTGACTTATGCGCTCACCTTGATATTGACGATAGCAGCGCTGGCTGTCTTGCCGCAGGTGAGGTTCGATTACAATCTCCTCAACTTGCAGGATCCGAAAGGCAAGGCGCTGCAAACCTTCCGCGAACTTCTCGCAGATGCGGAACATTCACCATGGCAAGCGGTCGCGCTGGCAAACAGCCCCGCAGATGCCCAACGTTTGGCGCAGAAGCTGGCCGCACTTCCGGAAGTGAACAAGGTCGTTACAATGCTGGATTTCATTCCCGAGGATCAGGAGCAGAAGCTTTTTTTTATAGAGGAGATGGCGCTTACCGTGGGGCCGATCGCATTTTCGGCGCCGCCCGATGACAGCGGGGACAGCAGCGAAAAAGCATCAGGCCGGCGGCGCGAAGAGTTGAATCGGCTGGCTGTCGCACTGGATAATTTTATCGCCACGCATCCCAGTCACCCTGCGTCCGCCTCTGCACGTTCGCTGAAATCGTCCCTTGCTGCGCTTTTTGCCCGCCTGGATACTGCCGGCGCACACGAAAAAAGGGATCTGTTGCGTTCGGTGGAAAACGACCTGCTTGCGACGCTGCCTCAGGCTTTGGAACGGCTGAGGATGGCTACCGAAGCCTCGCCTTTCGAGGAAAAGGATTTGCCGGCACCGCTGGTCGGCCACTGGCGCAGCCAGAGCGGCGAATACCGCCTGGCCGTATATCCGGCGGAGGATATCAATGATAACGGAGCGTTGAGGAGATTTGTCGAAGCGGTTCAGAAAGTGGCGCCACAAGCCACGGGAGCTCCCATGGTTACCCTGGAAGCCGGCGACGCGGTAGTGCAGGCGTTCATTCAGGCTTTCTCGCTTGCCCTGCTCGGAATTACCGCAGCCTTGTTGATTCTGTTGCGCAGCGTGAAGTATACCCTGCTAGTACTGGCTCCCCTGTTGTTGTCCAGCCTCTTCACCGCCGCCTTCACGGTACTTCTCGACATTCCGTTCAACTTCGCCAATGTTATCGCGCTGCCATTACTGTTAGGTATCGGCATCGATAGCAGCCTGCATATGGTGCATCGAAGCATCAACAACGAACTGGTCAGCGAAATCCTGATTCATACCAGCACCGCTCGTGCTATTTTTTATAGTGCGCTTACGGCACTGGTAGACTTTGCCAGCCTCATGTTTTCGTCGCATCAGGGCACGGCAAGCATGGGCGTGCTCCTTACCGTCGGACTGGCTTTGACCCTCATCTGTACTTTGGTGATATTGCCGGTACTGTTGCGTGGTCCCGGGCAAAGCGTGAAAACATGAATGAGCGCCTGCCCCATCCGGATCTGCGGTTGATGGAAGAAGCGGATCATTATTCCTGAAACGATTTTCACCCATTGATTGTCAGAGGATTTTGGCGCAGAAAGTATGCGCCGATTCACTAATTTTTGTTTATACTTCGCACCTTGGGAATCCTTGAACAAGTCTCCGCTGGCGCGACGAGGGTTTGCGGGATGGCATGCGCGAAAGGCGATGGTACTGTAGCGGATTCGCAAAGTACGGCCTGGGTGTAGAAGGTCAGGAAAAGCTCATACCTTGCCTATCATGACACATAAACGCACGGCAACGATTTTACTATTGATGTGCGCCCTGCTGTTTGGCGGTTGTGCCACTACGCGGCCCACCGATGCCAGCGTGGATCCAATCGATCCAAACGAGAAAACCAACCGTAAATTCTACGACTTTACGGACATGGTCGACCGGAATGTCCTTGCACCGGTAGCTGATGCTTACATCAAATACATCCCCAATCCCATGCAGCGCTCGATTGGGAATTTTTATGACAACCTGGCGTATCCCAACGTAATTCTGAATGATTTCCTCCAAGGGAAGATGAGGCAGGGGTTCGAAGATAGCCTGCGGTTCGTCGTTAATTCCACAATCGGCCTGGGGGGGCTTTTCGACATGGCCGCCCCCATGGGTTTATTGCAACACGACGAAGATTTCGGACAGACACTCGGCGTATGGGGAGTCAACACAGGCTCCTATTTATTTGTGCCTCTCATCGGTCCCAGCACTTATCGCGATGCGCCAGGAATCGGCGTAAGTGCAGTCAGCAACTTGCTGTTTTATGCTGGCTCGTTTGCGAGTGTCGCGGTTGTCGGCCCGGTGACCGTATTGGGCATTATTGACAAGCGGGCTAGATTGTCCGGCCCGATGCGTGTTCGCGACCAAGCGGCGCTCGATCCGTATCTATTTGTACGGGAGGGGTTTTTGCAGCAGCGCAAACATCTGATCTATGATGGCGATCCACCTCCGGAGAGCTTCGACGACCCAATGTACGAAGAATCGGAGCAGAACGAGACCATGATCAAGTCCTCGGCCAAGAGTGCGCACTGAGTGGCGATTTGGGGATAGTGCGATATAATTCCCGGTTGAACGCGCGGCATCCAGATTAAAACCGTGAAAATCAAAAAGATGATTCATGCAAACCAGCAGTTTCGGCAATATGCAAATGAAGAGTTTTGAGAGTACGGCTCGAATCTACAAGGAAGATCGATACCTTAATCCAGCTTCGCTGGAGGCTGGACTAGACGCTGCTCGCGAGGGGTTGTTGCGTCTTCAGAAAGAAGACGGACATTGGTGTTTTCCGCTGGAGGCAGACTGCACGATTCCTGCCGAATACGTGCTGATGATGCACTTCATGGACGAGGTGGATGCGGACCTGCAAGCCAGGCTGGCCAGATTTGTTCGTGGAAAGCAGGACTCCCGGCATGACGGCTGGTCATTATATTATGGTGGCGATTTTGATCTCAGCTGCAGCGTCAAAGCCTATTATGCCCTGAAGCTGGCGGGTGATCCGCTTGAAGCGCCGCATATGGTGCGCGCGCGTGCCGCCATATTGGCGCATGGGGGGGCGGCCCGCGCCAACGTATTTACGCGCATAATGCTTGCCATGTTTGGCCAGATTCCCTGGCGGGGAGTGCCTTTCGTACCGGTGGAGATCATATTTCTGCCACGCTGGTTTCCGTTCCACCTCAGCAAGATAGCCTACTGGTCTCGTACGGTAACGATACCTCTAGCCATTTTATGCAGCCTTAAGACGCGGGCGGTGAATCCGCGCGGTGTGCATATCCAGGAATTATTTACTATCCCTCCGAACGAAGAGCGGGATTATTTTCCGATACGGACGCGCCTGAACCGGTTTTTTCTGGTTCTTGAGCGAACCGCCTCGGTATTCGAGCCTTACATTCCGCCATTTTTCCGCCGCATGGCGATGCGTCGAGCTGAAAACTGGGTAATAGAGCGTCTGAACGGCGACAGCGGTCTGGGAGGAATATTCCCGGCAATGGTAAACGCGTATGAAGCACTCGCCGTGCTTGGGTATTCTTATGAGCATCCCTACCGAAAGCAGTGCCGGGACGCCTTGCGCGGGTTACTGGTGGAGCAGGGGGAAAGCACATGGTGCCAGCCATGCGTCTCGCCGGTATGGGATACCGTTCTTGCCAGCCTGGCGTTGCAGGAAGGCGGCGTTGATGAAAAGCCTGTCCGCAAGGCCCTTGACTGGCTCATTCCAAACCAGATACTGGACGCTCCTGCTGACTGGCAGGAGGATCACCCGGGACTGGCGGGAGGGGGTTGGGCCTTCCAATATGCCAATCCGCATTACCCTGACCTCGACGATACCGCTGCCGTCGCCTGGGCGCTCCACTTGGTGGACCCGGAAGCTTATGGGGAAAGTATCGCACGCGCAGCGGACTGGCTTGCGGGAATGCAATCCAGCAATGGTGGTTTCGCCGCCTTTGACAGCGATAATACCTACTATTATCTCAACGAAATTCCCTTTGCCGATCATGGTGCTTTGCTTGACCCTCCAACCAGCGACGTTACGGCTCGCTGTACGGGCTTCCTGGCTTTGTATGGCCAGGCCAGGCACAAGGAGGTCGTGGAGCGCGGCCTGACGTACTTGTTCCGGGAGCAGGAGCCAAGCGGGGCTTGGTTCGGGCGCTGGGGAAGCAATTATATTTATGGCACCTGGGCGGTACTGGAAGCATTTCGGCTCGCTCGGATCGATACCGGGCATCTTGCTATCCGGCGCGCGGCGCAATGGCTCAAGTCGGTACAGCAGGAGGACGGAGGCTGGGGAGAAAGCAACGACAGTTACTTTGATCCCCAGCAGGCGGGACGTTTTCATACAAGCACCTTCTCCCAGACAGCATGGGCTTTGCTGGGCCTGATGGCAGCCGGCGAAGGCCAGAGCCCGGAGGTATACCGGGGCATCGAATATCTGCTGCGGGAACAGGCCAGCGATGGCTTATGGTATGACCCCTGGTATAACGCTCCGGGTTTTCCCCGTGTTTTTTATCTGAAATACCACGGGTACACCAGCTATTTCCCGTTGTGGGCTTTGGCGAGATTTCGTGGCGGTGCCGCAAAGAATCTTGCGTGAAGAGCATAGGTATCGTAGCGGCGATGCGGGTGGAAGCGCGCTGCATCACGCCGCGCAGACTGCCCTTTAACGAGCCCGTAAGACTGGGGGACGGTGCTTCTATCTGGCTTTGCGGCATGGGTGGGCAGGCGGCTGCGAGAGCAGCGGAAGGGTTGCACGCTGCTGGTGCCGACGGGCTGATGAGCTTTGGGCTTGCTGGTGCCTTGGATTCAACCCTGCGGCCAGGAAGCTTGGTGCTGCCCGGATGTATCCACGGCGATCGTCCATTTCCTGTCGACTTGCTGTGGCGCGATCGATTGCGCAGTCTGCTACCCAGCCATATCAATGTCTCAAGCGGCATCCTCGCCACCAGCAGGCATGTCCTGACTTCTTCTACTGCAAAACTGACGTTGGCGCAAACTACCGGCGCTTGCGCCGTGGACATGGAAAGCGGTGCGATTGCGGAAGTAGCGGAATGTGCCGGCCTGCCGTTTCTTGCGGTACGCGCGATTTCCGATCCTGTCGAATTTTCACCTCCCTCTACCCTGCTCGACGCAGTACGGCCGGATGGAAGCGCGGATATAGGACGCCTCCTGGGCCTGTTGCTGCGTGGGGGAATCAATCTTCGCACATTGTTGCGCCTCGCGGTTGACTCACGAGCGGCCTGTTCGACATTGGCGGAGGTAGCGCGGCATGCGAGGCCAGAGATAGGATGAGGTTTCCACCCTGCGCCAAGCGGTTCGGCATGCGCGTACCGGTAGCATGCATCCACCAGCCTCTCGCTGGGTGGGCCGTTTGTAACAATGCGAAGCACCGTCCACTTCAGTAGGTCGAGTCAGTCAACGCGCATGTTGGCGCAACTCGTCGGCAAGAGCTCAAGGAGACCTAATCGGCATCGTCATGCCATTGATGATGGTTATGGAGATGCATCTGCTTTGCGGGGATGATTTCGTAGGTTACGTTGTCCCCATGCTGCTGCGTATAAAATACCCGCCAGCCGTCGCGGAACGGACGCGGATTCTTACCTCCCAGAATGCCATGAATGCTGTCATCGCCATCTGAAATGTGAATTCCCGTGATTTCGTTGTCGCCATCATTCTGAAAACCATTGGCCGAGCGTTTATCGGTCAGAGGGGAATCGAAGGTCGCCGACGCATCGCGTCCCTGTGCCAGTATGCGGATAGGCTGGATAGCGGGATTGGTATAATCGGTGTTCGCATCGAACAAATAGGCCGAATCCAGCGCGTTACGCTGTGTGTGCAGCGTATCGCCGGCATCCTCGACCACCACCAATTTGTTTTTGCTCCAGAACGCAATATTGTCGAATCCCGTATGTGCGACATCGCCTTTATAGAATATCGCCAGGCGCCAGGAATCGGATGAGCCGTTCTTTTGGGCAAGCCTGAAAATGCCGCCGAATCCACCGAATTCAGCTCCTGCTTCGGTATCTTTGTTCGTATCGCCGGTTTCGGTGAAATAAAATTCACGAAACCCGGTGCCCGGCCGAAAGACACCGTTCTCGGGACGCTTGAATGGGGTGGCTTGTTTTATCTTGGCGGCCGCATTGGCATCGAAGGGAGCAAAGCCATCCACATCGGTATCATGGATGACGATCCACTTGGTATCGAACGTGACGCCATAAGAATGAAGGTCTTTTACATCCAGAGAGAGGATATCGCTGTCCGAATCGTCCGGGTTGAAAATAATGGGGCCGGCATGGCGTTTTGAGGCGACCTGCAGGGCCTGAAGCTTGCCGCCCCCTTTCAAGTCATGCTTGTTTTTGGGCACAAAACGATAAATGAAGCTATTGGGCTGCTTGGCGTTTTTGTTTACCGTACCGGCTCTGCCGCCTGCATCCTCGACGATCCAGAGATTGCCGTGGGCATCGGCCTGGATACCCTCATAACCTCCACGCCCCATGATGCCGGAAATATCCTCCACCGCCGATGGATAATTTACGGTCGCTTGCCATACCCCGCCATTTTTACCTGCTTCCGCAGTAAACAAAAGGCGCTGCGCCCAAGGGTACCAGGTTGAGCCATCGAAAAGCGGCAGGGGTTTTCCCTCGACGTCTTTATCCGCCATGAGTGTGGTGCGGTGTAAGCCATCCGCTTCCAGGTTGATGCGTGTGATATAGCCTTGCTTGCCCCCTTCATGCCCCTGAAACAGAAAGCGTGAGCCATAGTCGTAATGGCTGTCGGGACCCGTCTGTCCGTGCAGGACGAGATAGGTATTCTTGTCGGGCTCGGTTTTACTGGCTTCGATGGTGCTGCGGGAAACCTGGACCGAGTCCGGGACGGGCATGTGCGGTCCGTCATTGTTATAACCATAAAAGCCGATCAGGTCTGTCGGATTCTCGAGTTTCGTGGCTCCGCTGGCCCAGACGATTTGCTCCAATTCTGGAGTAAGGATATTTGGCGCAGCCATGCCCGCCGTCTTGGGATTGGCTGCGGGAACGCCCGCCAGCTGACTTTGGGCCTGGGCATGATCAGCATTTAAACCCATCACGATCGTAGATGCCATAAGCATTTTTCCTGCGATATTGTACATAGAGGAGAGCCTTGAGCTGGTATATCGGAATGAGTGATCACTTTACGTATATAACATGACAACGTAATTTCACCAAGTTGACTGATTTGTGACAAGCCAGTGGCACATATGGCCCGGTAAGTGCCTCGTTGAATGTATTCCCTTTACCTCGGCCGATATGGTTGCCTTGGCCCGGGTGATTTTCTGGCTGGAGAGGAAAAAAAGACTTTCTGCCGCGACCGGATCTGTGCTTGTCTTATCTCTGCTATACGCTATATATAGATTGCAACATATGTGAGAGATACTATGGCCCAAACCAATTGCCTGGTTGATCTTACAATGGTGGAGCGGCGGGAAAACTTATACGGTGATAAAAATGGCGAGACCAAAGAAATCACGCTATACGTTGATCAAAGGAAAATATTGGATCTACTATCCTGATAAGCCAAGGCAGGGCCCGGAACCAGATGGCGACACCATCAGGTTCGAACCTGACAACATTGAATTGGTCCTCAATTTGCCAAGGTTTTCGGGTAAACGGGCCGAGTTCAACAAGCGCAAGAATATTGCCGTCCGGTATGAGGGAATCGACGCGTTGGAAACCCATTTCAGGGAAATGCATCAGGAACTGGCTTTCGCCAATGCCGCCCGCGACGAAAACCTGCGCTTGCTGGGGTTCGGGAATATTGTCTTTTCCACTGACTTGCCGAACCAGGTGCAGTCAGTGAATAACAATCCGCTGCCGGGTTATGTTATTGCGAGCGGCATCGAGGCCAACGGAAGACTGCTCGGCCTTGTTTACGCCGGCGCATCCCATAGGGAAGATGGGGAAAACATCTTTGTGGAAGACGCTTTGCTGGACCAAAGCGTCAATGCAAAGCTTGTCAAAGCGGGATTATGTTACGTGGAACCCTATGATACCATGCCAATGTCGTTGATTGCCCGCTTGAGGCGCTTGGTCTCCCAAGCGCGGAAGGAGCCCGGAATCGGGCTTTGGCCGCATGAGGATGTGAACATCGACAGGGAGGTGGTGCTTACCGATCTCGCTCAACTGGAGACGCTCATCATTTGGCCCAAGCTGTTCCGGCGCCTTGTAGCCTATTTTTTTGAGGGCCATGCGGGTCTGGAGCAGTTTGATGAGTGGATTCGCCAAGACCCGGTTCATCGGGACGACAGCCTGCAATTGCCGGATGGCGAGAGAGGAAATATCCATGACACCTATGTGATAAACGGCGACTCGTTGAGGTTGCGCTTCAATCCCGAGCAACTGATCATTACGCCTGATCCAAAACCCCTGTTCTAGCAGGCGCTCGAGCGGCTTATAGGGCGAAAACCTGTCTGCCCGAGCATATTTGCATTCTGAATCGCATTTATAGCGGGATTGCATCAGCTCGCGCCGGATACTCAGCTCAGCTATGGGAACAGCTTTCCCGGATTCAGGATATTTCTGGGATCGAATACCCGTTTGATTTGTTTCATCAAATCCAAGGTCGGTGCATCAATCTCCTTGCTGACAAAGGGCCGTTTTTCGCTACCGACTCCATGCTCTCCCGACAGGGTTCCATTAAGCCGTATTACCAGGTCGAACACCTCATCCAGGCACTTTTCCGCGCGCTGCATTTCGTCCCCGTTACCGGGATTGACCAGAAGGTTTACATGGATATTTCCATTGCCGGCATGCCCGAAATTGACGTTGGCAATGCCATGCCTGGTGCTTAACTGCGCCAGGCCTTCCAGAAACTCCGGCAGGGCCGAAATGGGCACGACGACGTCTTCATTGATTTTCTTCGGTGCGATGTCGCGCAACAATGGAGACAAGGTCTTCCGCGCCGCCCACAAAGCAGCAGGGTTCGCCGCTTCCGTCGCATGGATCAGTCCGTCTCCCGCACACGCGGCCAGTACCGCCGCGGTTGACTCCGGGATGGAACTGTTCGTTCCATCCACTTCTATCATCAGCATTGCGCAGGCGCCGGCAGGCAGCATATCGGGGAAACGGCTGCGTATCAGGTTGAGCGATCCTTCATCCAGAAACTCAATGGCGCTAGGGGTTTCCGGAAGCGCCATGATGCGAAGTATGGCTTCGGCACAGCTCGCCGCGCCATGATAATAAGCTGTGAGGCCTCCTCTCGCCTGGGGAAGGGGAGTGAGTTTGAGCGTGGCTTCGGTAATGACTGCGAGCGTTCCTTCCGATCCTATCAGCAGGCGGGTGAGATCGTAACCCACCACCCCCTTCGTGGTGTAGCAGCCGGTGCTGATCATTGCACCCGCGCCGGTTACCGCTTTCAAGCCTAGTACGTGGTCCCGCGTGGTGCCATACTTGACCGCATGCGGACCGCCTGCGGAAGTGGCGAGATTTCCTCCTATGCTTGAGAAAGCTGCGCTGGAGGGATCCGGCGGCCAGAAGAAACCATGGGGTTTCGCGGCCTCCTGTATCGTCTGGTTCAGTACGCCGGGTTCCGCCACGATTACCCGGTTACCGGGATCCACCTTTATCACCCTGAGCATCCGTTCCAGCGACAGCGCAATGCCTCCTTTCTCCGGAAGGCTTCCTCCCGCCGTTCCCGTGCCGCGTCCCCGCGGAGTAAGAGGAATTTCATATTCATTGCAAAGACCCACCACCATACGCACCTCGTCCGCATTGATGGGAAAAACGACGGCATCGGGCGGAAACAGCTTACGGCTATTGTCGTAGCCATACACGAGGCAATCGACCGGATCCGTATAAAACCGGTCGGATGGCAGTAAATGGTCAAGCTGCCTGACAATGCCTTGCGCTAGCATGGTGTTACTCTCCGCGCGAACTAGTCCATATACTCGAATACCTTTACCACTTTTTTTACCCCTCCGGTGGATCGGGCTATCTCTACCGCACTCTCCGCTTCCTTGCGTTTCACGAGGCCCAGCAGATAAACGACACCATCTTCCGTGACTACCTTGACGTGGTTTATTTGAAACTTCCCGCCGTCCATGAAGCGGCTTTTTACCTTCGACGTAATCAACGTATCGTTGCTGCGGGAAGCAAACGAACTGACGTCCGCCACGGCAATTTCATTGGTGACGTTCCGGACATGCTCCACGTTGGCGACGAGGCGTTGCACTTCCCGTTTGGCAACCTCGGTTGGCGCCTCGCCTGTCAGCAGCACATTTCGATTGAAACTGGTGACGTTGATATGGGTGTCCGTTCCGAATTTTTCGCTGATGCGCCCGGCGCTTCTCGACTCGATGCCTTCATCTTCTATGAACATGCCGCTCGTGCGGCGATCCTGAGACATCGCCACACCCGTGCCGACGCCGGATACTACGCCGGTGGCAATCAGCAAGGCGCAGCCCGAAAAGAATGGAAGCGACAATAACAGCAGCAGCAACAGTTTCCAGGTTGAATTAATCATCAGTTCCCTCTTGTATGATTTTTTAAAAAACTTTGCCGGATATCGAGGTCCACTAACGCCCCTCGCAGATGATGTCCTTGATCCACTCGATCTCCCTGCCGTCGTCACTTGACAATAACACGGCGTCAAACCGGCATGGAGGCGTCGTTTTCAGAGAGGAAAGGTAATGGCGGGCAGTATGCACCAATTTTTGTTGCTTGCTGGGCGTGATGCTCGCAGCGGCGCCGCCAAACATGAGGTTCTTGCGCATCCGGACTTCGACAAACACCACTACGATGCCATCCTGCATAATAAGATCAATTTCCCCGAAGCGGCAGCGATAGTTTCTCTGAAGCAACGCCAGACTATGCTGTCTCAGGAATGCTTCCGCAAACCGCTCCGCATCGATACCGGTCATTATCCGTGCATCCGTCATGGGTTATCTCGACATTTTTGGCATCATGACACTGAAAAGCGCAAAAATAAGCGATCGACCCAATGGCTTACAATGCGATGGCATTTCAATCAGATGTTGATTTAATGTTTCACAAAGTTCCACCAGAATATGATAACACCGGGCACGCTCTACATTGTCGCGACACCAATCGGAAACATCCGGGATATCAGCTTGCGCGCGCTGGATATACTTGCCGCGGTCGACATGATTGCGGCTGAAGACACGCGCATAACCGGCCATCTTCTAAGAGCTTACTCCATCACGGGTCCGGTAATGGCTCTGCACCAGCATAACGAGCGGCGCGGCGCGGAAAAGTTGATTGGTTTGCTCGCAGCGGGAAAAACGGCGGCTTTCGTCACCGATGCCGGAACCCCGGGAATTTCCGATCCGGGCGCCAACCTGGTGAAGCTGGTGCGGGAGCAAGGCCACAAGGTGGTGCCTATTCCGGGTGCCAACGCGGCGATATGCGCTTTGTCCGTCTCCGGGATCGCCGCTTCGCCTTTTATCTTTTATGGTTTTCTTCCGGCCGGCAGCGGACCTCGCAAACGGGAGATGGAGCGGTTGAAAACGCAACCTTATACGTTGATATTTTATGAAGCGCCGCATCGGATTCTGGAATGCGTGGACGACCTGGCTGAAACTCTGGGGAACCATCGCGGGTTGATCATTGCGAGGGAACTGACGAAATTATTCGAAACTATCCACACTTGTTGCCTCGGAGAGGCTTCCGCCTGGCTTCAGGGTGATGCAAACCGCCAGAAGGGAGAGTTTGTGTTGCTGGTTTCCGGCGCCGAGACAAAAAATAAAAACGAACTCAGCGAAGAAGCGCGACGCATCCTGGTGCTATTGATGGAGGAGTTGCCGTTGACGCAGGCGGTCAGGCTCGCCGCGAGGATAACGGGCGAAAGCAGGAACATGATCTATTCCCATGCCTTGATGCTCAAGCGGCCGAATGGGCAGTAATGCGACATACAGACATGCAATTCTACCATGCCACCCTATCTGGCAGATCTGTGCGAAATGCGGAGCGCAGAGTGGTCTCCCGGCAGGTCGCCTTTCATACGCTGAAGGTCTTGGGTATAATCATCGGGTCGCATGCTGATAGTCAACTCTTGCGAACGTGGGGAGTCCCACAGACATCTAAACTTACGGAGATATTAGACTATGAAAAAAACCGCCACCTTTTATCACGCTGGCTGCCCTGTATGTGTCGAGGCTGAGCGTCAGGTTGCTGATGCGCTGGATCCGCAGCGCTATGACGTTGAAATCGTGCATCTCGGGGAGCATGCGGACCGTATCGCAGCTGCTGAAGCGGCCGGCGTAAAATCGGTTCCCGCGCTGGTGATAGATGGAGCACCTTTCCATATCAATTTTGGCGCCCCTATGTCGGCATTGAAGTCCTGATAGGGAAAGAAGGCGGGCAGATGCCCGCCGTTTTTGTTTCACAAGACGTCATCAGGTTTCATCTCCCCATCAATCAAGCTGGTAAACAGCGATCCTGCCATAGCCAACATTCCTTAACATCAGCGGTTGACCAATAGCCCTCGTCGGGATGTCTTTGAGTGCCGGGGTAGAGTCGGTTTATGGCAGGAACTCTTTCGGCGAATGTGCAATTCGCACTATCTTGGGAGCAAATAATGGAACTCATACTGTGGCGGCATGCGGAAGCCGAGGATGGCGTGCCCGATAGCGCACGCAAGCTGACCTCCCATGGGTTGAAACAGGCCCAGGCGGTGGCCGGATGGCTCAAGCCCAGGCTGCCAAAGGCTGCGCGAATCATTGTAAGCCCCACGAGACGAACCCGTCAGACGGCCGAAGCGCTGGCGGCCAAGTTTGAAATTGTCGAGGAGCTTGGGCCCGGTGCTTCGGCAAAAACCATTCTTGCCCTTGCCAATTGGCCGGATGCGAAAGGCACCGTCGTGGTAGTGGGTCATCAGCCCACTCTGGGAGAAACTGCGGCCCTCGTTCTGAGTGGCGAACCGGCGGAATGGAATATGAAGAAGGGAGCCATCTGGTGGTTCGGCCATAAGGAGAAGGATGGGGATGCCGTGGTGAACCTGCGTGCGAGCATTTCACCGGACATGCTGCTTTAGTAATCCTTTCTCCGCCGGCAACGGCATTTTTGCAAGATTCCCTATCGATTGGCCATACCTGATGCGGGAGAAACGTTTCGGTCGAGTTTCCGCAGATCGGCGTGTTCTTCATCCGGGCGCCGGGCTTTTCAAGAACGCATTGGTAACGTTCCCGTCGTACTCATGCACCTATCATGACAAGCGAAACTGAAAAGCCCGGGCGGGCATTTGGGCAGCAGCCCCTTGCATTACTCAGCCTTGCCGCCCTGGGAGTGGTCTATGGCGATATCGGTACTAGTCCTTTATACGTCATGAAGACTGTTTTCGATCCAGCCCATGGGCTGGCGCTTACTCCCGATAACGTAGTCGGTATCATCTCGCTCATTTTTTGGGCGCTCATGATCGTGATATCGCTCAAGTACATCACGCTGATATTGCGCGCGGACAATAACGGGGAAGGTGGAATCATGGCATTGCTTTCCCTAGCCAGCGCATCGGTCCGGGATCGTCCCAAACTGCGCAACGGCCTGTTCCTCGTCGGCGCCTTCGGTGCCGCGCTATTTTATGGCGATGGTGTCATTACACCAGCCATATCCGTATTGAGTGCGGTGGAGGGACTGGAGGTGGCGACGCCGGTGCTTACGCCTTACGTGGTGCCCATTACCCTGGCGGTCCTGATTGTGCTTTTTTTGCTCCAACAGCACGGCACGGGCGGCATCGGCGCGTGGTTCGGGCCGATAACATTGATATGGTTTACTACTCTGGGCGTAACCGGGGTGGCGAATATCAGCGCGGCGCCGGAGATACTGGGGGCATTCAACCCGGTAAACGCGCTGACCTTCTGCCTCGGCAATGGCTGGCTCGCATTTGTCGCATTCGGGGCCGTCGTTCTCGCCGTGACGGGAGGGGAAGCACTTTACGCCGATATGGGACATTTCGGCGCAAAGCCCATCCGTCTCGCCTGGTATGGCTGCGTCCTGCCCGCATTGACGCTGAATTATCTCGGACAGGGGGCGCTGCTTCTTGCGAATCCCCAAGCTATTTCCAATCCTTTTTATCTGTTGTTTCCCGCATGGGCGCTTTATCCCGCGGTAGGGCTGGCGACCATCGCGACCGTAATCGCATCACAAGCCGTCATCTCGGGCGTATTCTCGATGACGAAGCAGGCCATACAGCTGGGATTTCTGCCTCGAATGCAGATCAAATATACCTCCGATCGAAAAATCGGCCAGATATACATACCCTTCGTAAACTGGACTTTACTCGCCGTGGTCGTCATGGCCGTCCTGGGGTTCGGGAATTCCTCCAACCTGGCTTCCGCCTATGGCTTTGCAGTTACCGCTACCATGGTGATAGAAACGATTCTGACTTTTTTCGTCCTGCGCTACACCTGGAAATACTCGGGGATTTTAGCGATATGCGCTACCGCCGTTTTTTTTACTATCGATGCCACCTTTTTTGCGGCCACTACCTTGAAGCTTTCCCAAGGCGGCTGGTTCCCTCTTGTGATTGGAATGGTGATTTTTGCGCTCATGGCGACCTGGCATAGAGGCCGTCAAATCCTGTTCGAACATTTGCATGCGGCCGCGATACCGCTTCGGCCATTCCTCGAATCAATAATGGCCCATCCGCCTACGCGTGTTTCCGGCACCTCCATTTTCCTTACAGCCGATCCCGATGGCGTACCCCACGCGCTGTTGCATAACATCGCTCATAACCAGGTTCTGCATGAGCGTGTAATATTTTTGACCGTGGTTTACATCGAGATCCCCCGCGTGCCGGCAGCCGAGCGGATAACGGTAACGCCGCTCAATGCCAATTGTTATCAGATAACAGTACGATATGGCTTCAAAGACCAGCCCGACCTGCCGTATGCGCTGGAGATGTGTGAACCGCACGGGCTTGTGTTCGAGCCGCTCAAAACCTCGTACTTTTTAAGCCGGGACATTGTGGTGCCAAGCCCCGGAAGCGGCATGGCATTATGGCGCGAGCGCCTTTTTGCCACGATGGCGCGCAACGCCAGCAGTGCTGCCGAATTTTTCAAGCTTCCGGCCAGCCGCGTCCTCGAACTCGGTGCCCGTATTCAGATATGAGAAGAAGAACATGGCTTCTCCCATACATGGCCCAGTTCGAAACTGGCCCAGGTTGCCCGCATGCAGGTCAGCGTTGGCGCGAAATACTCTTCCTCGAAGCAGCGGCCAATCGTTGAAAGTCATCTATAGGCATAGGTTTGCCAAATAAATACCCCTGGTATGCGTAGCACCCGCTCCGGGCAAGAAGCCTACGTTGCTCTTCAGTTTCTACACCTTCGGCAATCACATCCATGCCCAGGCTTTTGCTCATCGAGATGATGGTGCGAACGATTGCCTCGTTGCTGGGATCGGTGGTTATGTCGCTCACGAAGCTTTGATCTATCTTGATCTGCCCTAGAGGCAGACGCTTGAGATAGGTAAGGGAGGATTGGCCAGTGCCGAAATCATCCAGTGAAAAGCATATGCCGGCACTGCACAAGGTCTGCATTTTTTGAATACTGAGCGTTATATCCTGCAATACCGAGCTTTCGGTGAGTTCGAGCTTGAGCTTGTGTGGATCCGCCCGGGTTTCCTTCAATGCCTCAAGTACCTCATCCACGAAATTCAGCTGGCGGAACTGGCGCGCGCTGATATTGACCGCAAGTTGAAAATTGCTGCAGAGTGGATCGTTCTCCCAATGCTTGAGTTGTGCGCAAGCTACTTGCAGCACCCATTTTCCGATAGGACAAATAAGTCCCGTTTCCTCGGCAATCGGAATGAATTTCATTGGGGAAATCATCCCTTTCTCGGGGTGTTGCCAGCGCAGAAGTATCTCGGCTCCCGTGACTCCGCCATCTGCATTGACCTGTTTCTGATAGTAGGGTACGAATTGCTGATCAGCTATTGCGTGGCGCAATTCGTTCGCCATCGTGGTTTGTGCTTCAAGTGCGATTTGCATGGAGGGATCGAAAAAGCACAAGGTATTCCGCCCAGCGGCTTTCGCCTGGTATAACGCGGTATCGGCATGCTTGAGGAGATCGTCGGTGCTTGATTTACTGTCATTGAACAGGCGGATCCCGACGCTGGATGAGCCGTGATATTCAAACTCATGGAGTGAAAAGGGCTGGGAGAGCCCAGCCAGTACCTTTTCGCCGATTCTTTTAGCTTGGATGGCTGCTCGCACCGGTTCATCGCTCAGTTTTTCCACAACGACCACGAATTCATCTCCTCCCAGCCTTGCCACCGTATCACTGGCGCGCACGCTGTCTCTGAGCCGGCGGGCCACCTCGGCAAGAAGCAGATCGCCGATATCATGACCTTTGGTATCGTTCAGCATCTTGAAATTGTCGAGATCGATAAACAGGATCGCGCAGTTGGTCTTATGCCGGTCGCAGTTGGCCTGTGCCTGCTGCAAGCGGTCGAGGAACAGGCGCCGATTAGGAAGGCTGGTGAGCGGATCATAAAACGCGAGCTGGTGTATTTGCTCCTCCGCGTGCTTATGCCCGGTAATATCCTGTATGACGGCAATGTGATAATCAGGTTTTTCTCCCGGCAGCCACATTGGTGAAACCGTAAGCTTTATCCATACTGGATCCCTGTTCTTGAAAAAGAAGCGCTTCTCCATTTCGAATTCCCTTATTTCCCCCGTTTTGAGCCGTTCCAGATTGATCAGCTCCGCTTCGAGGTCATCGGGATGTGTTAGGAATTGAAAATCGAGCGCAAGCATTTCCTCCCGCGTGTACCCCACTATGTCCGCGTACTTCTGGTTTACACGCATAAAACGCCCTGATACGGTATCAATCTGTGCCACACCCACCGCGGCCTGTTCGAACAGGAATCGGAAACGGGTTTCGCTTTCCCTGAGGTCGCTCGTGCGCTCGGCAACCAGCTGTTCCAGGTTCTGGTTTAGCTGCTGCAAGCTCGATTTACTTTTCTGCAAGGCAGTTTCACGCGCCGAGGCTTCAACGCTCAGCCTTATGTTTTCATTGACGGTACGACCCATTCTCGAAGCGTTTTGCGAAATAACGAGCAAAAAAAGGCCCGTCATTATTCCCATCGACTGCGAGGCTTCGGTACCCTCCAGCACGAAGCGTCCTATCAGAGGTACCAGGGTCAGCAATAAGAAGCCCAGTACCGATATTTTGTCTATCGACAGGGAGGTGACGGCTCCGGCGCAGACTCCCGCCAGAACGAAGGAAAGAAATACCTGATGTGGCATGTCGCCTGCCGGAAATAGCAGGATGCTGCTCGCACCCCACATCAGTCCGCCGGCAATTGCGCCTGCCCGAAACTTCGATCTCCAGCTCAAGACGAAAGTCATCCCGGTTTTGCTCTTTTTATTCCAGAGCGGGATAAGAGATGCCCGGCATAAGGTGAGGACGACCTTGGATGCAAGCCACCCATACAGTATGGCAGGGGCGATTACCGCTCGCTGGACATATACAAGAATGATCGCGAGCGCGAGACTGCTGGCAAGCGCCAGCGGCTGACCGGCACAGAGCAGCCGCGCTTCTTCCACTGCCAATATATTCGGCTGCCTATCGCCGGAAGGATCTTGGATCTCGAGCTGTAACATACAGATTACTTATGAAGTTGCGTCTGCGGAATGCGGGATGAGACGCCCCCGAGAGCGGGGTTTCCGGGATCGTATGTAGTATGCAAACAGGTAATCGATACAGGTGCGGAACACATCCATGTTAAGTATAGGTTACCGTCGAACTTCCATTTTTGCTTGGGAGAGAGAAGCCTGTTTTCCAGACTGATCAGGATTGGTGGTTGAGTTGAACCGATGGGGAGGGAAATTGCAAGGTGATGATTTAATCGTACAGATTGGCTAGACTGGCGATTGGCTAGATGGGTGAAAATATGAAATTATACGCATATCATAGGAACATCGATAGGAAGGGTTAGGGTCGATTTATTCCGCCTGTATTCCAGCAGGCAGAATTGAACTAAGCTCCGGTGGGCGAAGCCGACGATCAAGTCTCTGCCGGAGAGCATGATATCCTGGCCGTCGGCCGGTGAGTGCCGTCAAGAGCATCCAAATCTTCCGCCAGGCTACTCTGATCGCAATGTCGGCGATCCAATGTCAGCGACCAGCCGCTCTTCTTCGAGCGGGATAGGAATGGATGTGCAGGAGCGGAAGACTCATGCTTCGCCGCGTACCGCCGCCTCGATTCTGGCGACATCGATCTTCCGCATCTCCATCATCGCCTCGAACGCGCGCTTCGCCACATCGCCCCCCTTGGCCATTGCCTCGGTCAGGACGCGCGGGGTGATCTGCCACGACAGACCCCATTTGTCCTTGCACCAGCCGCATGCGCTCTCCGCACCACCGTTACCGACGATTGCGTTCCAATAACGATCGGTCTCCGCCTGGTCATCGGTGGCAATCTGAAAGGAGAACGCCTCGCTGTGCCTGAATGTGTCGCCGCCGTTGAGCCCGAGGCACGGCAGGCCGCATACCGTGAACTCGACCGTCAGGACATTACCCGCTTTGCCGCCCGGAAAGTCCGATGGCGCCCGGTGCACCGCGCCGACCATGCTATCGGGAAAGGTTCGGGCGTAAAAGCGTGCGGCCTCTTCCGCATCATGGTCATACCACAGGCAGATTGTATTCTTGCTCATCATCATTCTCCTTTATCTGACGTTGACCAGTCAGAGTTCGCACCTGGACCGGAACCCCGGCCAATCCATTCGTTCGGCATGGTTCCCCGCGCCGGGCACGCTTCCCTTCAATATAATTTCCATGGCCGCGCCGCATTGCCGATTTGGGTGTTTACTCGATCAGCTGGGGTACGATGTCCCCATTGTCCTGGGCTTGCATTGCTTGCAGAAGTCGGCGGTTTGCTCCCGGACAACTGTCGCTTCAGTCCTTGATCACGAGCTTGGCGCCAAATTCGGAGAGCAGCGTCGACGTTCTTTGACGTGACGGCTGAATGTTAACTTGTTGGCGCCGTTGCGGCTGCTGGCGTTTGCAGTTTTATACCGAAGTGGCGCGCCCAACACGATTCGAACGTGTGACCCCCGCCTTCGGAGGGCGGTACTCTATCCATCTGAGCTATGGGCGCGTAAGATCTGGTATGCGGGTCGGGAAAATAAATAGGATAGCTTTTTTCCGCTCTGCCGTCCATTGCAGATAATTTTGCGCTTTGCTTCAACAAGCATGGCTCTATACAATACAATAACCATTTTTTTCTTAAGGGAGTTATTGTGAGTGACGCTGAAGAAGAAGAGGGTCATTCCTCAGCCATCAAGACGCCGGAACAGCTGATTACCGTTCTCATCGCCGCTTTCGCATTCCCCATTGCGATTATCATATTATTGGCGAAACTGGCGACTGGTGATGTTCCCATAGACGAGAATAACCCCGCCTTTTCAGACAAAGCAATAGTAAGCCGTCTGAAACCCGAGGGCACTTTGGTCATTGCGTCCGACTTGCCACAGACGGAGGCAACGGCGAGCGATTCCGCTGGGCAGACACCCGGCGTGGCCCCGGCACCGGTGGCAGCCGCAGGCGGTGCCGACGCGATCAGGACAATTTATGGAAGCAGTTGTGCCGCGTGCCACGATTCCGGTGCGGCGGGTGCGCCCAAGCTTGGCGATAAGGCGGCCTGGGCGGCACGTATAAAAGCTGGCAAGGAGTCCCTCTACAATAGCGCGTTGAAGGGCAAGAATGCCATGCCCCCGAAGGGCGGGAACGCCAGCCTGTCTGATGAAAACGTCAAGCAGGTGGTGGATTATATGGTGACACAGGTGCAATGATTTGAGGAAACCTCAGCAAATCCCTTGGATAGGATATAGCTGATAAGCGATCGACCATAAGGTGTGGCGTTGATGATTCGCGGGTTCCCCTAGAATCGGGGAAGCGATATAACGGGGCGATAGGCAGTACATATCGCCTTATTTTTTGTAGCATGGCTCCTGCAATTGCTTCCGCTAGCTCTATACGTTTCTAGTTTCCATACATGGCTACTTTTGCAATCGGCGATGTGCAAGGCTGCTACGAGGAATTCAGGCGGCTCCTCGACCTGATCCGGTTTGACCGTACCAAAGACAAGCTATGGCTGGTTGGCGACATCGTCAACCGTGGTCCGGATTCACTGTCAGTATTGCGCTACGTGAAAGCACTGGATGAAGCGGCGGTAATGGTGCTGGGCAATCATGATTTGCATCTGCTGATGGTGGCTGAGGGCTGTGGGAAGATGAATCGGAACGATACCTTGAAAGATATACTGACGGCGCCTGATCGGGATGAATTGCTTTGCTGGCTACGTCGGCAACCGCTACTGTATGCGAACGGTAATTATGTCATGGTCCATGCAGGGCTGCTGCCTTCCTGGAGTATCGGACTAGCCGCGCAGCTTGCGAAATCCGTTGAGGATGTCCTGCGCGGCAGCCGCTTCCGCGAGCTTTGTGCCCATATGTATGGCAATCAGCCTGACCATTGGGACGAAAGCCTGGAGGGCTATGAGCGCTTGCGGGTCGTGATCAATGCCATGACACGCATGCGCGTATGCACTCCTGATGGAAAAATGAATTTCGCTCATAAGGGATCGGAAAAAGATATTCCTCCAGGATATGTAGCATGGTTTGAAGCACCGGACCGTGCCAGTCGGGAAGCGACCATCATATGCGGGCACTGGTCGGCGCTTGGGCTCAAAATCACCGATAATGTCATGGCGCTTGATACCGGGTGTTTATGGGGGGGAAGTCTTACGGCTATTCGCCTTGAGGATCGTAAAGTTTTCCAGGTGCCGTGTGCGGCAGGGGAAGGGATAAGGCAATGGCAATAGCATGCTCGGCCTCGCGCGCCAGTTCACGCCGGTTTTTTCCGCTGCTGCTTATTGGATCGGTAAAAATCAGCTCCACATCGATCCACGGCTCGGTCAATATCCGCTGCACCGATTCCAGCATGGAGATGCCTGCATAAGGCGCATTTTTACTCGTTTTCCCCACGGTGTCGGTATAGCTGATCGCCACCGGATATAACGTCGCCGCCACCGTCATGGCGGGTTGCAATAGCGAAGCGTGAAAATGCCGCAGGATGGTCCCGTCGCTGGTAGTGCCTTCCGGGAATATTGCAACCCGATCCCCGATCGTCAACGCATTGCCGATGTGCTCGTTTATTCTGGCGGTATCGCTGCGTTTCGTTCGCTCGATGAATAACGTTCCCGCATTGCGGCTAAGCCATCCCAATAGCGGCCAGCCTCTGATCTCGGCTTTAGCGACAAAACGGGCGGGGCAAACCGCGATCAGGGCATAAACGTCCAGCCATGAAATATGGTTGGCTGCCAGCATTATCCGCTGTGCCTCGGGTGGCGGAGGAACTCCGCGATACCGCATGCGGATGCATAAAATGGAAAGGAGGCGTGCTGACCAGTTCTGAGCCATGCGTCTCTGCGCTGGCTGGTCGAGATGGGGATAAATCGCGGATTGCGCCAGTCCGGAAATGACATGCAGCAACAGCCGGACAGCGCGGACAATTCTTGTCAACCGGTTCGTCTTGGCACTGGCGGTGTAATTTTCCATACCGTCATTATCGCACCGATGCAATAAGTGGCCGCCAAAATCCGAGGTTTCACTCGGGCCGGAGGAGACCCCAGCAAGCAGGTATTTCCATTCCGCAAGAAGCTTGCTGCCGGGCAATGCTATTGGAGGATCCGCTGCCCGAAAGCTTCAAAATAGCGCTGATCAATTTCGTCGCGGCTAAAGGCATGATTCTGTCCTCCCCGTTGCGCTATTTTTAGTGCTCCCATCAGCGAACTAAGCCGACCGGTGTTTTCCAGATCCATGCCATTTGCCAGGCCATAAAGCAGCCCTGCCCGGTATGCATCGCCGCAACCCGTAGGATCGACCACCTGTTCGGCTTTAACGCTTGGTATCCTGATCTCCCGGCCTCCTGCATGAATTACTGAACCACCGGAGCCGAGCGTGACAATCAGGGCATCGACAAGCTTCGCCAATGCTTCAAGGGATAAACCCGTCCGTTCCAGCAATAACTGGCACTCATAATCATTGACTGCCACATAATCGGCCTTCTGGATGAAATCCATCAGTTCCGCGCTGTTGAACATCGGAAGCCCCTGGCCCGGATCGAACATGAACGGAATCCCTGCTTCGTGGAATTCGCGAGCATGCTGCAGCATTCCATCCCGCCCGTCCGGAGCGACGATGCCCAGCTTGACTTCATTCGCATCCGCTACGTGATTTTCATGCGAAAAATTCATCGCGCCGGGATGAAAAGCGGTTATCTGGTTATCTGCGAGGTCGGTGGTGATGAATGCCTGGGCGGTATAAGTTCCAGCTACGTGGCGCACGTGCCTTTGATTCAGGCCCAGACTCTCCAGCCGGCTGGCGTACGGCTGATAGTCATCGCCTACGGTCGCCATGATAAGCGGATGGCCCCCGAGCATCCTCAGGTTGTAGGCTATATTGCCGGCACAGCCGCCCAATTCCCTGCGCATGTCCGGTACCAGAAAGGCGACGTTCAGAATGTGTATCTTTTCCGGCAGGATATGGTTCTTGAAAAAATCCTTGAACACCATAATGGTGTCATAGGCGATAGAACCGCAGATTAGTGTATGCATGGGGATGGCTGCAGAGTGGAACGCATTTTGAGTTTTACAACCGGTGTTACTGACCGTTGATTATTAGCCTCTCCAAACCAGATCCAGTTCCTTGGCGGCCTTTACATCGTCCAGGCGGCGTACCGGCATGGAATGGGGGGCGTTTTTCACCAATTCCGGCTGGTTATGCGCCTCGTCCAGGATCTCCTTCATGGCCGTGACAAACGCGTCGAGCGTTTCCTTGGATTCGGTTTCCGCAGGTTCGATCAGCAGGCATTCCGGCACGAGTAGCGGAAAGTAGGTCGTGGGCGCGTGATAGCCCTTGTCCAGGAGCCGTTTTGCCACGTTCATCGCTGTAATCCCTGTTTTTTCCTTCAGGCCTTTAAGGGTAACGATAAACTCGTGGCTTGCACGACGTGTCGGATACGCGATTTCAAATCCTGCTTTGCTCAGCTCCGCCATCAGGTAATTGGCATTGAGTGCAGCGAACTCGGCTACGCGGTGCATGCCTTCCGAGCCCAGCAGGCGTACATACACATATGCGCGAAGCAGCACCCCGGCATTCCCCATATGCGCGGAAAGCCTGCCGATCGATTTCGGAAGGTCTGTTTCTGTGAGCCAGCGATATTGGCCGCTTTCAAGGGTCACCACCGGTACCGGCATAAATGGCAACAGGCGCTCCGCGACCCCGACGGGCGCTGAGCCGGGACCCCCTCCGCCGTGAGGAGTGGAGAAAGTCTTGTGCAGGTTGATGTGAATCACGTCGAAGCCCATATCCCCCGGCTTTACCTTGCCCAGTATCGCATTCAGGTTGGCGCCGTCATAGTACAGCAATCCCCCAGCCTGGTGAACGATCTTGCTCATTTCCGCGACATTCTTTTCGAAGACGCCGAGCGTTGACGGATTGGTGAGCATCAATCCCGCCGTCTGCGGACCCACAGCCGCCTTCAGCGCGGCCATGTCCACGTCCCCTTCCTTGTCGGTGGTGATTTCAACCACCTTGTAACCGCACATTACTGCGGTGGCGGGGTTGGTGCCATGTGCTGCATCCGGTACGATAATTTCAGTGCGGGCGGTATCTCCGCGCGACTCATGGTATGCTTTTATCATCGCAATGCCGATCAGCTCGCCCTGTGCGCCGGCCATGGGCGTGAGGCTGACTCCCGCCATTCCCGTGACATCCTTCAATATTTCCTGCAGTTCGTACATGCATGCCAGAAAGCCTTGGCCGGTACTCTCGGGCGCGCGCGGATGCCGGGCAAGGAATTGCGGCAGCATGGCGAGCGAATTGCATGCCCGCGGGTTGTATTTCATCGTGCAGGATCCTAGCGGATAAAACTGGGTGTCTATGGAGAAATTCTTCTGCGACAGCCGCGTGTAGTGGCGCACCGCATCCATTTCAGAAACTTCCGGCAGCAGGAATGGCGTTTTGCGCACCAGGCTGGAAGGAATACTTCCCGTATCGGCGGGCTTCGCTGGCGATTGAGAGTAGTTACGGCGGCCCGGGCGGGCATGTTCAAATATCAGCATGTGAAATCCGAATTTATCTAGCGTTTAATATTGCGGGTAAAAGGTTTTTGATGCGTATTCATGACAATTTTTTGCGACCCACCTGTTCGTTCCCAGGCACATAGTTGTTACAAAATCAGCCAGATGGCTTCTTCCTGCCCCGCTTGCGCCGGGCAGGAAACTGCAGACGGGAGCTTAATGCTTATTCAGAGCCGCTAGCGCTGCATCGTAATTGGGCTCATCTTTTATTTCCGGAACCAACTCTGCGTGCGTCACCTTATCCTGTTCATCGAGGACGATGACCGCGCGAGCGGTGATGCCGGCCAGAGGACTGTCGGTGATGGCGACCCCGTAATTCTTCATGAATTCCGAACCCCGCATCGTCGACAGCGGCACGACTTTATCCAGGCCTTCAGTATCGCAGAAGCGGCTCATTGCAAAAGGCAGGTCGGCAGCAATGATCAAAACCACCGTATTGTCCATATTACTGGCCTTCTCATTGAATTTGCGGGTGGAAAGAGCGCAAACCGGGGTATCAAGGCTGGGAACGATGTTCAATACCTTCTTCTTGCCGGCGAAATCGGCGAGCGTGACATCCTTCAAGTCCCGATTCACAAGCGAGAATGATGGCGCTTTGTCGCCTGTTTTAGGAAAAGTGCCTTCAACGGTTATGGGATTTCCTGCAAGAGTTACCATGCTGTTCTCCTTGAGTTGAAATAATCGGAAACTACGGATCGCTGCTTATTAAATGGCTTTTTTCATGAACCGGAAGCAAGGATTCCGCCGAGATCGCCTGCATAATGCTCGAGATCGGCCGGCGTTTTGGTTTCTGTGGCACAGACCAGGATGGAATTGGTGAGTTCGGGGAAGTATTCCTGCAGATTCAAGCCGCCCACGATTCGCCGGGCTTTGAGCGAGGCCAGGATGTCGGGTGCTGGAGCAGGCAGCGAAATCGCCGCCTCATGAAATAGCGGGCCGGTAAAGAGCCTTTTTACGCCTTTCAGCACCTCCAATTTTTCCAGCAGGGCCAGTGTATTTTCATGGCATTTGGCTGCAATTCGTCGTAATCCTTCCGGCCCGACCAAAGCCATATAAATAGTTGCTGCGGTAACCATCAGTCCTTGATTGGTACAGATATTGGATGTGGCTTTCGACCTGCGAATATGCTGTTCACGTGCCTGAAGCGTGAGAACGAAACCGGTATTGCCCACCTGGTCGCTCGTGCGACCGATGATACGCCCCGGCATTTGCCGGACCAGGGATTGCTTGCATGCCATGAAACCAAAATACGGGCCGCCGCTGGAAAGCGGAATGCCCAAAGGCTGGCCTTCACCCACTGCGATATCCGCACCGTTGCTGCCCCACTCGCCGGGAGGAGTGAGCAGGGCCAGGGCGACAGGGTTGACCACGCCGATGGCTAATGCATTCCTTGCATGCGCCCAGTCGGTGAGCGCATCCACCTGCTCCAGCACACCGAAGAAATTGGGTTGGGGGATGACCAGCGCCGCGAATTCGTCCTTGCCGAATTCATCCAGGGTTTCGGGCAAGGTCTGGCCGGACTGTTTGCAATAAGGGAGTTCGACCACATCGATGCCTTGATTCTTCACGATGGATCGCACCACTTTCCGATAGATCGGATGCACGGTTGCCGGCATCAGTATACGGCGCGAGGATTTATGCGAGCGAACCGCCATCAGCGCGGCTTCAGCCAGCGCCGATGCCCCGTCATACATGCTTGCATTTGACACGTCCATGCCGGTAAGCGACGCCATCATCGTCTGGTATTCATACAGAAGCTGCAGCGTACCTTGACTTGCTTCCGCCTGATAGGGAGTATAGGAAGAATAAAATTCGCCGCGAGTCGTTATCTGCCATACCGCTGCGGGAATATGATGTTCGTATGCACCGGCCCCGATAAAGTTGAGATAGCGTCCGTCACTTTCTGCCCGCTCCAGCATCAGGCGGGATATTTCCATTTCACTCAGGCCTGGAGGTACCCGGCCCAGGCGGCCAGTTTTAAGGGCAGGGGGGATTTCATCGAACAGGTCGTCGATGGATTGAGCGCCAATGCTCGCGAGCATTGCCTGTATGTCTTCTTCGGTATGGGGAATGAACGGCATGATTGTTCCGGGAATCAGGAGGGTGAGTATGGCGGAATATGACGCAGCGCCATATCCAGCTGGGTTTTACGCTTGAGTTTAATGTTCGCTTTCCAGTAACTTCTGATATGCCACGGCATCAAGCAGATTATTCAGGTCCGCGACATTTACCGGTTTTAATTTGAAGAGCCAGGCGGCATAGGCATCCTGATTGATTTTCTCGGGAGCGACCTCGAGATCCGGGTTGACTCCAATCACCTCTCCAGCAATGGGGGCATATACGTCAGCAGCCGCTTTTACCGACTCCACTACTGCGCACTCTTCGCCCTGCTGCAGCTTACGCCCTGTGTCCGGGGTCTCCACGAATACCATGTCGCCCAGCAACTCCTGGGCATGTTGCGTAATTCCTATCGTTGCCGTGCCGTCATCTTCCAGTCTCACCCATTCATGAGATTTGGTGTATT
The DNA here is from genome assembly GCA_035547595.1 of Nitrosospira sp. Classification (GTDB taxonomy): domain Bacteria; phylum Pseudomonadota; class Gammaproteobacteria; order Burkholderiales; family Nitrosomonadaceae; genus Nitrosospira. The sequence continues at coordinate 13,513 of DASZUL010000045.1, read as the reverse complement.
TCAGGTTGCTTGGAATACTCATATTTTCTGCTCCGCGATTAAATGATATCGCCCGGGTTTACGGGCTAAACTAGAATTTTTCCGTTTCGCACGAAGGGATATTTGACCACTTTCGCCCGCAGCAATTTATCCCTCACTATTACATGGACCTCATCTCCAGCGGCAGTCTCCAGCGGCAAGCGCGCCAGCGCGATGGATTTGTCCAATGTGGGAGAAAACCCTCCGCTGGTGATTTCACCTTCCTCGCCACCTTTTTCGGGAGGTAGGGCAACTTTCTGGTGACTGCGCAATACGCCCCGGTCGAGCAGAATCAATCCCATAAGCTGGTGTTTCACGGATGCCTCTGCCAGCGCCTTCCTGCCAATAAAGTCGCGATCGGTTTTCATGTCTACCGTCCAGCCAAGCCCTGATTCCAGGGGTGAAGTGCCTTGGTCCATGTCCTGGCCGTAGAGATTCATCCCTGCTTCGAGCCGCAGGGTGTCACGCGCTCCCAGTCCCGCGGGCGCTACCCCGGCTGCATGCAACGCATTCCAGAAATCCGCCGCGTCAACGGAAGGCAACATGATTTCGAAGCCATCCTCCCCGGTGTAGCCAGTGCGAGCGATGAAATATTTATCGAACAGCACGGCTTGAAACAGCTTCAGGTTTTCGGTCGCTGCCTTGGAACCTTCGATTACCTGCCAAACTTTGGCGCGTGCGTTCGGGCCCTGAACTGCGATCATCGCAAGATCACGGCGCGGGACAATTTCCAGTCCGCGCGCCATCGCATCACGCTGCGCAAGAATCCATTCCATGTCGCCGTCTGCGGTTCCCGCATTCACAACCATGCGGAAATGGGTTTCATCGAGGAAATAGATGATGAGATCGTCTATTACCCCCCCTTCCGGATTGAGCATGCAGGTGTAAAGCGCCTTGCCCGGCTGGGTGAGCTTGTCTATGTTGTTCGCTACCAGGCGGCGCAAAAAACCGCGTGCTGCCTCGCCATTTATATCCACGGCCAGCATATGGGATACATCGAACATGCCGGCGTCGGTCCGCACCTTATGATGCTCCTCGAGTTGCGAGCCATAATGCAGAGGCATATCCCAGCCTCCGAAGTCGACCATTTTGGCCTTCATTTCGCGATGAGTCTGATTGAGAGGAGTCGTTTTCATAGCCCTATGCTTAAAAAAAAAGGTGAAGCCATATCTATGACTTCACCCCTCTGTCCCTTTTACCTGAGAGATTACGGATTCCCGTCCGTGTGCCCCTTCGGTGGCCGATTCCATGTCGGCACTCTCCAGATTGCCTGTCGAAAGCGGTTCCTAACGATCGATTGACCGCGCCTGAGCGATTCCGGGGGGTTGCGCCTTCGGCCGCGTCGATTGAATCGGCGCGCTCTTCCGCTTCGATATATAGTGGCAGAATTCGAACTATACTCCAGCAGGAAGGATTAAGACAAGCGATATTGCCTGAGAGGCAGAGCTGCGGCATCGCCGCGCAAGGAATTTTCGCCTGATCGTGGTATCTTTGTCCGTATGGTACCGTATCAGGATGACCTGCGTCCGGCGGGATTGCGGACAGACTCATCTTTCTTACAGGGGATTGGATGGTACGAACGTGATGCCGCATATCGATGTCAGACCGCGGCGCAGCACTATGGCGCGCCCGCATTCAATTACGGGATTGCATCTTCCTTCGGAAGACACTGCTAGAGATGACAATGTCTCCAACCTACCTTGATCACTTTGGATTTACCGGGGAGCCTTTTTCCCGTCCTTCCGTTTCCGACTTTTTTTTTGAGGGAGCCAACCGCGGCGCTACACTGGATTCCCTGGTTTACACGCTGACTCATGGAGAAGGGGAAGAAGGCATCATTGAGGTGACGGGAGCGGTGGGCAGCGGTAAAACCCGCATATGCCACTTGACGATCAACCGGCTGCCCAAGCATGTCCGGACGGTTTACCTCGATAATCTAAATGTTTCGAAGGAAGAGTTTGTTCATTCCCTTGTCGAAGCGTTGAATCTGGAACTCGCTGACGACCCCGAAGGCACGGAGTCGCCCCCTTCTTCCCTGGAACAGCTATCGAGAGCACTGGTCGAAAAAAGTCCCGCCAGGGTCCAATTCGTGCTCTTGATAGATGAGGCTCACAGTGCGGCGCCCGAGATCCTGGAAGAGGTGAGATTGCTTTACGATTTCGTATTATCCCATCATAAATTGCTGCAAATCGTCCTGTTTGGCGAGGTTTCCCTGGATAAGCTGCTTGCATTGCCTCAATTGCAACCGCTCAAGAGCAGGATAACGCATCATTTTTTTCTTCAGCCGATCATTGCGGCATCGCTCAAGGATTATCTGCTGCATCGCCTGCATGCTATAGGCTATCAAGGTCCGAATATTTTTACGCCCTCTGCCTTGCGCCTGATCGCCGCGGCATCCAGCGGGCTTATCGAGCGCATAAATGTTCTCGCCGACAAATCCCTGCTGGCGGCTTTTCGCGAGAATATTAAAAACGTAGGACCGCAGCATGTCAGAAGCGCCATGCAGGATGCCGGGCTCGCGTACAATCGGAATTGGCCTGCATCAGCGAAGTATATAGCCGGGGGCCTCGCCGCCGTGGTGATAGCGGGCTTTGCGATAAGCGAGTTTACCCGGCAGCCAACCCGTTCCGCTCCCGACCTTGATATTTCCGGCAACGCTCCCGCAAATCCTGAAACGACTTCATCGACACCGCTTGTCGCTGCCACGCCTACGTATAATACGATTCCTGCTCCAACTCCCGCCATACCGGCTTTCTCTGCTCCGCCTGCTCCATCCCGTCCGCTTCCTGCGCCTCAGCCAAACCCTTCCTCCCGGAATATGGCTGCCGGCGATGCGACCCCCCATGGTCCATCTGATCGGCCGCAGGCGGCGGGGATTACCGCAGGAGATAATTTGGCCGTGGCAGCGGGACAAAAGCGCGGTACCAAATCAGCCATTGCCGGGGTTAAGCTGGCTGACTATCCATTACTGCAAGAGCGCGTGGACGCCACGGCAAAAATGCTGGGGATCACAGACAGGCAGCACTTCACCATTCAATTGTTTTCTACCGACAACATTCAAGGTGATCGCATGGAACGCTTCCTCAGTAGAGCGCAGAGCCTGGTCAGTCTGTCGGATCTCTATGTCCATCCTGTCACCACAGCAGGACAGGCCAAGTTCAGGGTGGCATATGGCGTCTATTTAACTCGCCGGCAAGCGGATGCTGCAGCGTCCGATCTTCCCCCAAAATACCAGGAAACTTTTCACCTCGAGGTGTATACCCTGGACGAAATGCAGTAGATGTTGAAGCCTTCCGAAGCTTCGCGCGCCAGGAAAGCCTGCCCATCGGCTCAAGTGAGTTGGGCATGATGGCTGAAACAGTCATCGCGGGCGGAAGAGTTCTCGCCGTTGTGCTGGATTTTGCGCGCTACGCGGGCAGGGATAGGCACCATGGATCGAATGGATTTTCCGCTTGTCCATGAAGTGTGCTTGAAGTATTGACTGAAGGGAGGTCTGCAACGCAGATTTCTCTTATCCCAAGTGGGGCGGTATCCAGCAGTTTTTTGAAATTGTCCATCGGGAGGAGGCGAGAGAAGCGTGATAGGGATACTGATTATTGCCCACGGGGACCTGGGGAGCAGTTTTGTCCAGTGCGCAAGCCATATCATGGGCAGCGAGCCTCCACGGTTGATGCATTTGCGCATCAGTGCTGGCGACGATCCGGATGTCATTCTGTCCGGCGCGTTGAAGCTGATTCGTGAACTCGATAGTGGAAGCGGCGTGCTGGTGCTGAGCGATATTTGCGGCGCCACACCTTGTAATATTGGCAGCCGTCTGGTCAGGCAAGGTAAAGTAGAATGCCTGGCGGGAGTCAATCTGCCGATGCTGGTGCGGGCCCTCACCTACCGTCACGAGCCGTTGGCGATAGCAAGCGAAAAAGCACTGGCGGGAGGTAAAGAGGGTGTCCTGAGAATTCTTCCAGAGGGCGGCAATGCAAAATCGGAAAGTTGAAATAATGAACAAATTGGGATTGCATGCACGGGCATCCGCAAAACTGACCCAGCTGGCCAGCCAATACTACTGCGAGGTGTGGTTATCAAGAGGCGATCGTAAAGTCAATGCGAAAAGCATCATGGGAGTAATGATGCTGGCAGCAAGCAAGGGGGTCGTGCTGGATATCGAAACCGCGGGTGCGGATGAGACCGAGGCTATGGAAGCCCTTGTGAATCTCATAGAGAAGCGCTTTGGAGAAAGCGAATGAGCTTTGCGTTACACGGCGTCGGGGTTTCTGGCGGAATCGCTATAGGACACGCCTACCTGGCATCTCATGCGGCAATCGAGGTGGCTCATCATGTCGTACCCGAAGAGCAGGTCGCAAACGAGATAAAGCGGATCGATACTGCTTTCAACGCGGTTCGTGAGGAGCTCGAGTCTTTGCACGCCTCCGTTATCGATGGGCCCGCAGCGGCGGAGTATGGCGCCTTTCTCGATCTGCACCGGATGATTCTGGACGATCCCACTCTTTCGACAGCGGCCAAAAGCTATATCGCGCAGAACCAGTGTAACGCCGAATGGGCGGTTACCCAACAGATGGATGTGCTGATGGCGCAGTTCGAGGAAATTGAAGATCCTTATCTGCGGGAGAGAAAAACCGATGTCATCCAGGTGGTTGAGCGCGTATTGAAAGTTCTGCTAGGGCATCCGGGCTACGTTCCTCCTCCCCTGAAGCGGGATGGAGACAGCGTTCTCGTGGCGCACGACTTGAGCCCCGCGGATGTCATTCAATACAAGCAGCATTGGTTCACCGCATTCCTGACCGATCTGGGCGGACTGACCTCCCATACGGCTATCGTCGCACGCAGCCTCAACATTCCTTCCGTCCTGGCGCTGCACCATGCGCGCCGGCTGATCCGCGACAACGACCTGCTGATCGTGGACGGTGTTCAGGGTGTGGTCATCGTCGATCCTGACGAGCACGTGCTGTCGGAGTACCGCCTGCGCCAGAGCCAGCTCGAACTCGAAAAGCAGAAGCTTAAACGCATCAGAACCACTGTCTCCGCTACGCTCGATGGTACAACCGTGGAGCTGCACGCCAATATTGAACTGCCTCAGGATGTGGAGCAGGTGAAGGAAAGCGGCGCGACGGGCATCGGACTGTTTCGCAGCGAATTTCTTTTTCTCAATCGAGACAGCCTGCCCAGCGAGGATGAGCAATTCGAAGCCTACCGGACGGTGGCGCGAAAGATGCGGGGACTTCCAGTAACCATACGCACATTCGATCTCGGGGGGGACAAGAATCTCGACAGTGCCAAGCGGGTTGCTGCCAACCCCGCGCTGGGTTTGCGTGCCATACGCTTTTGCCTTGCCGAGCCGCAAATGTTCAATACGCAGTTGCGCGCGATTTTACGCGCTTCACGCTACGGCCAGATTCGCATTCTGGTGCCCATGCTTTCCAGTGCGCATGAAATTACCCAGACGCTGCATGCGATCGAAAATGCCAAAGAAAGCTTGCGCCAGGAAAGAATACCCTTTGAGGAGAAGATACCAATAGGCGGCATGATAGAGATTCCGGCGGCGGCGCTATGCCTGGATATTTTCATGCGCAAGCTCGATTTCCTGTCGATTGGTACCAACGACCTGATTCAATACACGCTTGCAATCGACCGCGCCGATGATTCCGTGGCTCATCTGTATGATTCGTTGCATCCGGCGGTGCTACGCCTGGTGGCTCACATCATTCGCAGCGCCAATCGCACCGGAACCCCTGTTTCGGTCTGCGGGGAAATTGCGGGAGATATATTATTTACCCGATTACTGCTGGGTTTCGGCCTGCGCCAGTTTTCCATGCATCCGGCACAACTGCTGACCGTGAAGCGCGAGATACTGAGAAGCAATTTGCCGGAGATCATACCCTTTACCCAAAAGATGCTTAAAGCGGACGATCCGGCGAAAATCCATACCTTCCTGGCGAAGCTGAATAGCCATGCCGCGTGAAGAGGCATGAAGACGCGTCTCTTGCCGGAATCACCGGGCAATTTGCGGGAGGGAATTGCCCGTGTGCATTTATCGGTTTTCCTCGGTTTAATGGAGAACATTTGACTATAATCGCAGGTTTCGATTTGGGCGGGGCTATTCCACCCATACGGCTTGACGTGCAACCTTGGTTATCTCGCACTCTTCGGGTGCGCACGGGAATTGTTCGGCGCCAGCTCCGGTCATAAGAATGTTTTCGGCTAGTCATAAACGTTAATGCAGGATTCCAATTCCATTGGCATAGTATCGCCCCAAAGCGCGCATTTTGACGCGCCCCTGCATCTCAAAAGTGGTGCTGTGCTCGATAGTTACGAGCTGGTGTATGAAACCTATGGTGAACTCAACGCGGCCAGGTCCAACGCTGTCCTGATTTGCCATGCTCTTTCGGGCAATCATCATGTAGCCGGTTTTTACGACGAGAATCCGAAGAGCGGCGGTTGGTGGAACAATATGATCGGTGCGGGCAAATCGATCGATACGGAGAAATTTTTCGTAATCGGCGTCAACAATCTCGGTGGCTGTCATGGCTCCACCGGCCCGGCCAGCATCAATCCCCGGACCGGTAAATCTTACGGCCCGGATTTTCCGGTCGTGACCGTGGAAGACTGGGTAAAGACACAGGCAAGGCTTGCAGATTACCTGGGCATCGATCAGTTCGCCGCTATAGGAGGTGGCAGCCTCGGAGGGATGCAGGCAATGCAGTGGACGCTCGATTTTCCCGAAAGGGTGCGGCATGCGCTCGTTATTGCTGCGGCGGCAAAGCTGACCGCACAAAATATCGCCTTTAATGATGTTGCGCGGCAGGCTATCATTACCGACCCGGATTATCATGGCGGAGATTATTACACGCACGCAGTTGTGCCCCGACGGGGTTTGCGGCTTGCCCGCATGCTGGGCCATATCACCTATCTTTCGGATGATGCGATGGCTGCAAAGTTTGGACGGGAACTGCGCAATGGCGCACTTGCATTTGGTTTCGACGTGGAATTCGAAATCGAATCCTACCTTCGATACCAGGGGGACAAATTCGCGGATCAATTCGACGCCAACACCTATCTGCTCATGACGAAGGCGCTGGATTATTTCGACCCTGCGCACCAGCACAACAACGATCTGAGCGCGGCCTTCCGCGCCGCTACCGCCAATTATCTTGTGTTGTCTTTCACCACTGATTGGCGTTTTTCTCCCGAGCGCTCCCGGGCTATCGTGAAAGCCCTGCTTGATAACGAATTGAATGTGAGTTACGCGGAAATTACTTCCAGTCATGGGCACGATTCATTTCTGATGGAAGACCGCCATTATCATAAGCTGGTGCGTGCTTATATGGATAACATCGTGACATGAAGGAAGGGTCAAAATTCGCGTGTCTCATATACTTCAGCATGAAGGCAACGGCAATCCCTGATCGCCGGGACGGTAGCCTCCATCCCTCAGATCCCTCAGCGGCAGCAAACCTCCTCGCTGTTTCCCATTAACATGTCCAGCCAACAGCCAGTAACCGAACCGCGCAGTTTTTCTCCGGAAGCTCGGCCGGATTTCGAGGCGATTGCCAAGTGGGTGAAACCGGGCGCGAAAGTCCTCGACCTGGGTTGCGGTGACGGTTCGCTGTTGTGCTTTTTGCGCAACTCGCGCGATATCCGGGGGTATGGAGTAGAAATCGACGATTCAAACGTGCTGGCGTGCTTTAACAATGGCGTAAACGTCATTCAGAGCGATCTGGAGTCCGGTCTTCAGAGTTTTGAGTCGGATTCATTCGACTATGTGGTTCTCTCGCAGACCTTGCAGGCGGTAAAGCATACAGAGGGCATCGTCAAGGAGATGCTGAGGGTGAGCAAGGAAGCCATTGTGTCATTTCCAAATTTTGGGTATTGGAAAAATCGCTTCCAGGTCATGCTTGGCCATATGCCTGTTTCCGAAACCTTGCCCTATCAATGGTTTGATACGCCCAATATTCACAATTGCACCCTGGGCGATTTCGAACAATTCTGCAGCCAGCATGGCGCGCGCATTCTCGAGCGCAGGATAATGAACAGGAGCAGCCAGGTCACATTTATGCCCAATCTCTTCGGCATGCTTGCATTTTATCGATTTGAGCAGCAGAAGTAGCACCAGATTGTGATGTTACGATTCTCGTCCCTCGAATTTTATCCGGCCGGCTGCCCAAACCAGCATTAGGACCGGCAATCCCAAAACCGCGGTACATGTAAAAAAACTGGCGTAGCCATAAGCATCGACGAAGTCCCCACTGAATCCGGCAATGAATTTGGGCAGCAACAGCATCACTGAACTGAACAGCGCATATTGCGTGGCGGAATAGGCAGAGTTGGTAAGGCTGGAGAGGTAGGCTATAAACGCGGAAGAAGCTATTCCGGCTGAAAGATTATCGGCGGAAATGGTGAATATGAGTCCTGTGATGTCGTGGCCACGGCTGGCCAGCCATACAAACAGCAGATTGGTGACGGCCGATAACGCCGCTCCCGCAAACAGGGTTCGATTGATACCGATTTTCGCGGTCAGGAGTCCTCCTGCTGCTGCGCCCGCGATGGTCATGATCACTCCGTAGACTTTCGATACGGTGGCCACTTCCTCTTTGGTGTACCCCATGTCCACGTAAAAAGGATTGCTCATTACTCCCATCACCACGTCGGAGATGCGATAGGTCGCTATCAGCGCCAGTATCAGTACCGCATGCCGGCCATGGCGAACGATGAAATCCCTGAAAGGCGCAATCACGGCGCCATAAAGCCAGGCCAGGGCCTGAGCGATCGTGGCATTCAAATTCCAGTGGGCAATGGCCTTCCGCGCATAATCCTCATTTTCGGAGATGAGCCGCGTAAAGGGCACCTCCGGCTCACGGATGATCAGGGTGGTAACGATACCCACGGCCATACAGGCGGACATGGCCAGATAGGCGATACGCCAGGGTCCGTAATCATAGAAGGCTTCTGATGTGTCTGCCGCAGCGGCGATCCACAAGACGCCGGCGGAAGCAAGAATCATGGCCAGCCGGTAGCCTGCCTGATAGGTTGCGGCCATCGCACCCTGGAGCCGGGGCGCGACGGCTTCAATACGGTAGGCATCGAGCGCGATATCCTGAGTCGCGGATGCGAAGGCGACAGCCAGTGCAAAAAAAACCGTATGGCTCAAATTCTGAAGCGGGTCCGTGACAGCCATGCCCGCGAGCGCACAAGCGATGATGATCTGGGATAACAGAAGCCATGCCCGCCGCCGGCCCAGCAATTGCGTGAGCAGCGGCAGAGGTAGACGGTCTACCAGAGGAGACCACATCCATTTAAAGCCGTATGCCAATCCGATCCAGCTGAGATGGCCGATAGTGGAGCGGTCGATGCCTGCTTCCCGCAACCAGAACGAAAGCGTGCCCAGTACCAGCAACAGGGGGAGGCCGGCGGAGAAGCCGAGGGACAGCATTCCTAAAACCCGGGGATGGGTGTAGATGCGAAAAGCATGCAGCCAGCTCGTCACGGCTCCCGCCATGAATTAATCCCGGTGGCCGATCAGATCGGCGGGACCGGCATCCCCGGACGGCTGACCCGTTCCCGGCAAGCTGTAATCATAATCAATAGTCAGCGGCGAGTGGTCTGAGAAGCGTACCGATTTATAGATGGAAACATGCGTGGCCTTGTTCGCGATACCGGGTGTCGCAATTTGATAATCGATGCGCCAACCTACGTTTTTGGCCCAGGCCTGCCCGCGATTGGACCACCATGTATATTGGTCGGGCTCCACGTTTATTCGCCGAAATACGTCTACAAATTGAAGATTGTCGAAAACGCCGCTAAGCCAACTGCGTTCTTCCGGCAAAAATCCGGAATTTTTCTGGTTGGAGCGCCAGTTCTTCAGGTCTATTTCCTTATGCGCGATGTTCCAGTCGCCGCACAATATGATTTCCCTGCCACAAGCCGACAGGTCTTGGAGCATGGGGAGAAATCGTCCAAGAAAAGCCATTTTTGCCGCTTGCCGATGTTCTCCGCTTGAGCCCGAAGGAAAATAGATGGAAATGACGCTGAGAGAATCAAAGTCGGCACGTATATAACGTCCCTCCGCATCGATTTCAGGAATTCCCAAGCCCTCTGTTACCTTGTTCGGCTTGATTCGGGTATAAATCCCGACACCGCTGTATCCCTTTTTTTCCGCGCAGTGGAAATAGCCCTGGTACGCACCGGGAGCGGTAATTTCGGGGGTCATGTCGCCAGCCTGAGCCTTTAGCTCCTGAACGCAGACGATATCCGCTTCCTGCGCCGGCAGCCATTGGAAAAAGCCTTTATTGGCCGCGGAGCGGACACCGTTCAGGTTGAGCGTTATAATTCTCACGTCTATTTTTTCTTTGTCATATGCCGATGCCGGACTTTCGCAGGGAATTTATTGAATTTGCAATAAGCCGTAACGTACTATGCTTTGGCGAATTTAAAACCAAGGCGGGGCGAATTTCGCCATACTTCTTCAATGCGGGGCTTTTCAATGATGGAGACACGGTTCGAAGGCTCGGTCAATTTTACGCCAAAGCGGTGCTTGCTGCCGGATTTCCGGTCGATATGCTTTTTGGCCCAGCTTACAAAGGTATCCCGCTTGTCACTGCTGCCGCCATTGCGCTGGCCGAGGCCGGCCACAACTATCCCTTCTGCTTTAATCGTAAGGAAATAAAAGATCATGGTGAGGGCGGAACCCTTATTGGAGCGCCGCTTGCCGGGAGCGTGCTGATCATCGACGATGTGATTTCCGCTGGTACTTCGGTAGGCGAATCGATTAACACTATTCGCGCCTCGAAAGCCATGCCGTCCGGGGTCGTCATTGCGCTTGACAGGATGGAAAGGGGCAACAGGATGCTTTCAGCGATACAGGAAGTGCATCAAACCTATGCGATTCCAGTCGCCAGCATCATCACATTGGAAAACATAGTGGCCTATCTGCAGGAAAAGGAAGATCTTGCGCATCATCTGCCTGCAATAGAAAGATATCGCCACCGATACGGCGTGGCTTGATTCCGTCTTTGAACCGGATGCTGCGGATAGCCTGATGCGTGAATATCCGGAGGCCGGCTCGGCAATGGACTATTCAAATGCTCTACGGCTGCGAGTCCCGGGGCGCTGGCGGCAATGTGATTTCCCCCCTCGAATCGAAATATTTCCCAAGGGAAAGTCCGGGGGCGCCTAGCTTGCCTTGCAGCCGATAGTCGACCTTGGCGCGGTCGCTGGTGGCGAACCCGTAGATATGACGAACGATTGCGGTGGCGGGAACCGTTACCGGTACCGTGATAACGCTTTCGCCAAAGCGCGGTATAGTGCCGCTCCGGTCGCTTACGCCGCTTGCGAAGCTCATTCCCTGCAAATCCAGATCCAGCGCGATGCCGTCATAATCGATTGGAGTGCTGCCATGATTTTGTATCCTGATCTCCACGGCAAAGCGTGCTTCCATTCCTTTTCCTTCCAGGGGTTCCATTCCAGCCAGGGAAACCCGCAGCGGTTCGTGCAATCCTATTAATGCGCATCCGGAGAGAATAAAAACGAGAGCTAAAATAAGCGATGCGCGGCTATACATATGATCCACCATTTTCGAATTCGAATGATAACCGGAATCAGGAGAATACTTGAGCTTCATTGACGGCAGCGGAATAATTCCGAGAAGGCTTCATAGCTGTCATGGCACTGAATGATGATATTATGTCTATTGAAGCTGGCTGGACAATCGCCGCCTGTTTTTGATGAGGGGGAGGAAAGTCCGGGCTCCATAGAGCAGGATGCCGGTTAATGGCCGGCCGCCGCGAGGCGAGGAATAGGGCCACAGAGACGAGCGTATTAAGTTACGGTGAAACGCGGTAACCTCCATCCGGAGCAAGACCAAATAGGCAGGCAATGATGCGGCTCGTTGAGCCTGCGGGTAGGTCGCTTGAGCGCATGGGCGACCATGCGCCTAGAGGAATGATTGTCCACGACAGAACCCGGCTTACAGGCCAGCTTCAAATTTTCATTTAGAGCATCAGTAAAAAAGCGGCTTCAACGATAAGTTGAAGCCGCTTTGTTGCGGAGTTTTTGTTGCGGAGCTATGGAAGCTTAGTGATCCATGGCCGGGGTGGAATTTTCGTTGGGCTTCTTGAGCTGTATCATGAGGTCGTCGTTCCACTTGCCCTCGACGTTCATGTGGGCCGCAGCACCCAGCAGCACCGCCTCGATCAGGTTGTGGCTCAGGTATACATACAGTCCCGGCTGCTTGAAGTCATACAAGGCCGCTCCCGCAGAACCCCCCGGAATGAACCAGGTTTCCTGACCGGTAATGGGCGTATCGGCAAACTTGCCATAGGGCCATACCAGGTCGCCATGGCCGCCAATCAGGTGAGGACGCGAATCGCGGTTGGCCTGTGCATGAATGAACAATACCTTCTCGCCAACCTTGGCCTTGAGCGCGTTGTCTCCCGTCAGGGCGCCGACTGCGCCATTGAAGACCACGTGGGTCGGGGTCAGTCCCTTGGACAACTCGAGCATCTCGTGCATGCCTTCGGCAGGCGAGCCATAGGTCTTGTACTTGCCATCCGCACCCTTGGGCAGATACAGGTCCTGCTCGCCGATGTAGTAGGCGCGGTCATAACGCACCGGCTTGCCCTTGGCATCCTTCAGGCCGTCGCGCGGCAATACCATGATGGCTCCGTTCATGCCCGAGATGACGTGGAACGGAATCATGGTCCCGCCAGGGGCGCAGTGGTAGATGAATACGCCAGGCTTGACCGCCTTCCAGCGCAGCACTACGTCCTCGCCCGGCGCAACCAGGGTCAGGCCGGCTCCGCCCAGCGCACCCGTTGCCGCATGAAAGTCCACGTTGTGCGACATGGTGCTGGTCTTGGGATTGACCAGGGTCAGCTCCACATAGTCATCCTGGTGCACCACGATCAGGGGACCAGGTACCGTGCCATTGAAGGTCAGGGCCCACATCTTGGTGCCGTCCGGCGCAATCTGCACCTGCTTCTCTATGGTCTCCATGCGTATCTTGACCACCTTGGGGCCACCCTTGGCAACCTGATCGTGCTTGGGCACGAATGGCGGCGCAACCAGCTCCTGGGTCACCACCGGCAATTTGGATACGTCCGTTGCCGCCACCGCCGGTACAGCGCTCATGCACAGCAATCCGAATCCGATCGCCCCTTGAACAACTTTCTTCATGTTTCCCTCCATATATGTTTATTCATCAGCGCATAGCCTGCGCCTCTCCAGCCCGTGCATTCAATGGCCGACTGCTCACCCTTTTCTGAAGAGCATCTCTAAAAATTCACCCGCCAACCGCACACCACGCTTCCTCCCCCGTTCAATGGCCGCTTCCCGGCCGCCGCATGACCTGCCAGCACCACTTCTTAAATCAGGAAAGAAAGCATAGGAGAGATGAGCGATTTCGAATTCTTAGAGATGCCCTAAAGAATGCCCTACAGAGCGTAGGCTCGCCAACTATACAGCTTTACTTCTATACTGTCCATGGCGA
>DASZUL010000044.1:0-18403 GCA_035547595.1 Nitrosospira sp. | reverse complement strand
CGAGTATGGTCAACGTGCGCAAGCCGAGAAAATCGAATTTCACCAGGCCAATTTTCTCGACATCATCCTTGTCGAGCTGGCTTATCACCGCGTCGCCGGCATCGGTGCAGTAAACCGGGCAGAAATCGGTGATCTTTCCCGATGCGATCAGTACGCCGCCCGCGTGCATGCCCACGTTTCGCGTAAGCCCTTCCAGGCGCTCAGCGAGTTCGAGCAGATTGCGGACTTCCTCCTCCTCTTGCGCACGCAAGTTCAGTTGCGGTTCTTCGGCGCGTGCTTTTTTTAACGTCATGCCAAGTTCGAACGGGACCAGTTTCGCCAGCTGGTCCACGAAGTTATATGGCAGGTCCAGCACCCTTCCGACATCGCGCACTACCGCTTTGGCAGCCATGGTGCCGAATGTCGCGATCTGGGAAACGCTTTCCGCACCATATTTCTGTTTTACATATTCGATCACCTGTTCGCGGCCATCCTGGCAGAAGTCGATATCGAAGTCAGGCATGGAAATACGCTCGGGATTCAGAAAGCGCTCGAACAGCAAATCGTAGCGAAGCGGATCGAGGTCCGTTATCCCCAGGGAAAAAGCGACCAGCGAGCCGGCGCCGGAACCGCGGCCGGGACCCACCGGGACGCCATTTTTTTTTGCCCAGTTGATGAAATCCGCCACGATAAGAAAGTAGCCCGCGAAGCCCATCTGCACAATGGTGCTGGTTTCGAATTCCAGCCGCGCCCGATACTTGGGCATCTCCGTGTAGCGCATGGCCGCGTCCGGAAAAAGCGCCTTCATTCTTGTTTCGAGCCCCGTCTCCGCCTGGTCGCGTAAATAATGCTCCAGGCTTTCCTGGTTGGGCGTGGGGAACAGCGGAAGGCGGTTGACGCCTAGTTCGAGGGTGAGATTGCAACGTTTTGCGAGTTCGACAGTATTGACCAGCGCAGAGGGGATATCGGCAAACAGCTTTCCCATTTCCGCCTGCGTTTTGAAATACTGCTGCTCCGTGCAACTCTGGGGACGGCGCCGATCGCCCAGTACGTACCCCTCGGCGATGCATACCCGCGCCTCATGCGCCCTGTAGTCTTCGGAATTCAAAAACTGTATCGGATGGGTGGCCACTACCGGCAGGCCCAGCGTGGAGGCCAGCATGAGGGAACGCTGCACGAGCGTTTCCGCATTCGCATTTCCTGCTCGCTGAACTTCCACGTAAAAACGGCCGGGAAAAAGCCGTTCCCATTCTGTTGCAAGCGCGCTTGCCTGAATAGGGGCGTTCTGTATCAGCGCCAGGCCAATGTCTCCGGTATCCGCCCCCGACAGCGCGATCAATCCGACCGTTCCCTCTTCGTTATCCTGGAACCACGCCTTTCTTATTTCCGCGCGCCCCCGGTGCTGGTTTTCCCGGTAGGCGCGCGACAAAAGGCGGCACAATCGCAAATAGCCTGCATAGGATTGGCAAAGCAGCAGGATGCGCGTGGGCTTGTCGCGATCCGCTTCATTGCTGATCCAGGCATCGCAGCCGATCAGCGGCTTTACGCCCTTGGCGCGCGCTTCCTGGTAGAACTTTACCAACCCGAAAAGATTGGAAAGATCCGCCAGCGCCAACGCCGGCATGGCATCCTCAGCCGCTTTGGCGACAGCCTCCTCCACGCGCACGATTCCATCCGTGATGGAATACTCGCTATGCAACCGGAGATGAACGAATGTGGGAGATGCGGACATGCTGCACAAATGCTGCGTCGATCGGGAGTTACATCGGGAAACTGATTTACTGCTGCTTACCGGTCAATTCTAGTCCACTTTATGGATATGGACGAAAGCCGATTTTACATCAATCCCTGGCTTTCCACTTCCCGGTCCAGCCTATCCGGGAAGCCGCTGCGCATACTCGAAAGGTGGGACGGCCTTTTGTCCTCCGATGGACTTAATGCCGGTCCAGTTTGCGATACTGCACTGCTTCCCCGATGTGATTGCTCGTTATGTAGTCGCTCTCAGCCAGATCGGCAATTGTTCGGGCTAATTTCAGAATGCGATGGTAGGCGCGGCCGGACAAGTTCAGGCGGCTGATGGCCTGCTTCAACAGGTTTTCACCTGGCAAATCAGGAACGCAATATTTATCTATTTCTTTGACTGCCAGCCGCGAATTGGCCTTGCCTTGCCGTTCCAGCTGCTTTTGATAGGCTTTTTCGACACGCTGCCTTATACGGGAGCTTGGTTCGCCGTCCGCCTGGCGCATGAGATCTTCCTGCGGCGCGGCTGGCACCTCGATCTGGATGTCGATCCGATCCAGCAACGGACCGGAAATTTTTCCGCGATAGCGGGCCACCTGGTCGGGAGTGCAACGACATTTTCCGTTATGGTGTCCCAGATAACCGCAGGGGCAAGGGTTCATGGCGGCAATCAATTGGAAGCGCGCAGGAAAATCCGCTTGTCTTGCAGCACGTGATATCGTTATATGCCCCGATTCGAGCGGCTCCCGCAGCACTTCCAGGACTTTGCGATCGAATTCGGGTAGTTCATCGAGAAACAGCACGCCATTCATTGCCAGGGAAATCTCGCCCGGACGGGGATTGCTGCCGCCTCCTACCAGTGCGACAGCGGATGCCGTGTGATGGGGTGAGCGATAAGGACGGCGTTTCCAGGCTGTGATATTGAAACTGCCGTTGCTCAACGACTGCATAGCCGCCGATTCCAGGGCTTCTTCCTCGGTCATTGACGGCAGGATGCCGGGAAGCCGCGCCGCCAGCATCGACTTACCGGTGCCCGGCGGTCCTACCATCAGCACGCTATGGTTGCCGGCAGCCGCAATTTCCAGGGCACGCTTGGCATGCGGTTGGCCCTTGACCTCCTCCATGCCGGGATAATGGGACTCCTCCCGGCCGGCGATGTGCGCCTCTGCTGTTTCATCCCCGGAGGCGCTGGCATAAGGTTCCAATGGCGTACGGCCGGCGAGATGGGTGCAAATCTGCAATAATGACGTGGCGGGATATACTGCTGCTTCCCTGACCAGCGCCGCTTCCGCGGCATTTTGCCGAGGCAGCACAAAGCTTCGGCCTGAGCGCGATGCGCCATAGGTCATTGCCAGCGCGCCCCGGATTGCGCGCAATTCTCCTGTAAGAGCGAGTTCTCCTGCCCACTCGTATTCGCCCAGCTTATCGGAAGGAATCTGGCCGGTCGCCGCAAGAATCCCCAAGGCAATGGGAAGATCGAATCTCCCGCTTTCTTTTGGCAAATCGGCGGGAGCGAGATTGATGGTTATGCGCCGGGATGGAAACTCGAACTGGGCATTTTGAATGGCCGCCCGTACCCTATCCTTGCTTTCCTTCACTTCCGTTTCCGGCAGCCCGACAATGGTAAAGCTGGGCAGGCCATTTGCGATATGCGCTTCCACCGTGACCAGTGGCGATTCCATGCCCGAGATGGCACGGCTATAAAGTATCGCTAGCGGCATTCAGGCAAATTCTCGCCAACCGGCAGCAGCATGCGTTTTGGCCAGGCTGAGATGAAGCCGGACTCACGGAATTTCTCCGGCACTGCTAGGAATGACCCTCTGCATCGAGGCTCATTATTCTGATTCTGAAAGGTCGTCCAGATTTTCCGTCGAATTCGACAAGCCGGCTTTTTTTGCGGTTTCCCGCCGCTTTGCCGATGTCCCCGCTGGAGCTGGGTGTGGTTTGTCCGAACGTGCTTCTGTCTCCAACTCCGTAATGCGCGTTTCCAGGTCGGTCAATTTTTCACGGGTGCGTTTGAGCACCTCCTGCTGAACCTCGAATTCCTCCCGTGTGACCAGGTCAAGCTTCATGAATATTCCCGAGAGCATCACGCGCAGGTTTTTTTCCACGTCCTTGACCGGGCTCTGCGCCAGAAACTCATTGACCTTGGTTACAACTTCATCCAACACTTTTTGATTGAGCATGATTTCCTCCATGATTTACTCTTCCGCGCCTTCTACTCAATACGCTCTCCATCTGCCATGGGATGAGGGGCGGTTTGTGCGTGCTAAAATCTCATACTTCCCTCAATTAAGCAATCAGCCAACATTATGGACCGTTTGCAGCTCCTGGAAAACTGGATCGGCCAGCAGTTCCCGGAGGAGCGCTTTACGCTCGCACCTGCCTCCGCGGATGCGAGCTTCCGCCGTTATTTTCGCGCCGTCTTCAAGGACGGCACGCTGATCGCAATGGATGCCCCGCCTCAGCACGAGGATTGCGGCCCTTTCCTGCATGTGGCTCAATTGTTCTCTGCGGCAGGCGTGCACGTGCCGGCGATAGTGGCACAGGATCCGGCACGGGGTTTCCTGCTTCTCTCCGACCTGGGTAACCTAACTTATCTTCAGGCCCTGGATGAGCTGGATTCCGCCGATCGCTTATACCGCGATGCAGTTGCGGCACTGTTGAGGATGCAAATGGCGAGCCGGCCCGGTGTGCTGCCGGAATATGATGAAGCGCTGCTGCTTCGGGAACTGCATGTATTCCCCGAGTGGTATGTGGCCAGGCATCTGAATGCGACGCTCGACGCAAGCCAGAAAACCGAGCTCGACCGGGTTTTCGCGCAGATTGTGCAACGCTGCCTGGCCCAGCCGAAAGTCTTCGTGCACCGGGACTATCATTCGCGCAACCTGATGGTTGCCGCCCCCAACCCCGGCGTTCTCGATTTCCAGGACGCGGTATACGGCCCGATCACCTACGATCTGGTATCCCTGTTCAAGGATGCCTATATCCGGTGGGAGGAGGAGCGTATCCTGGACTGGCTCATTCGTTATTGGGAACAAGCGAGGGCCATGAACCTGCCCGTTGCCGCGGATTTCGCCGAGTTTTACCAGGACTTCGAATGGATGGGGGTGCAACGCCATGTCAAGATCCTGGGAGTATTTGCGCGTCTGTGGCATCGCGACGGGAAGGAAGGTTATCTCCGGGATATTCCCCTGGTGCTGGAATACCTGCGCAAGGCGTGCAATCGCTATCCGGAGCTCAGCCCTCTGCTCGCGCTGCTGGACAGGCTGGAAGAAAGGCCGGTTGAAAAAAAATTGGCTACACTTTCTAGAACGGTGCCATTCAAGGCCATGATCCTTGCGGCCGGACGTGGCGAGCGAATGCGGCCCCTGACTGATGTCCTGCCCAAGCCATTGCTGCGCGTGGGTTCCAGGCCGCTGATCGAATATCATGTGGAAAAACTTGCGCAAGCGGGCTTCGCCGAGGTCATCATCAATCATGCCCATCTTGGCCATATGATAGAAGCGGCCTTGGGTAATGGAGAACGATACGGCATTCCGATCCGTTACTCCCCCGAACCTGCAGCGCTCGAAACAGCCGGGGGTATTGCGCGGGCACTGCGGCTATTGGAAAACGGAATTCCACACGACAGGGAAGGACAGCCATTTCTGGCGATCAATGCGGACATTTATTGTGAACTCGATTTTCGGGCGCTGCTGCCTGTCCTGCATCGGATGCAGGCCAGTCCGGAAGGCGACCTCGTTTACTTGGTGCTGGTAGACAACCCTTCGCATCATCCAGACGGAGACTTCGCCCTCGATACCGGCAGGGTTGCTCCACGCAGTGGCGAGGGTGGTGAAACACTAACCTTCAGTGGCATAGGGATATATCGCCCGCAATTTTTCAGGGAAGTGGTACCCGGTTCGGTAGCGAAGCTGGCGCCGCTGTTACGAAAAGGCATGGCGGCCGGAAAAGTGGGGGGCGAGCATTATCGGGGAACCTGGGTCGACGTCGGCACGCCCGAACGCCTGCGTTCGCTCGATTTGAAGCTCGGCGGCGCGCCGGCGCAACTTTAGCAAACGTTTGCGGTATAGCGAAGCGAGCTTCCGATCCCCTGGATTGCCGATGAGATTGGGCTCTCCCTTCGTTGGACCCTGACGAAAACTCCTGAACCGATGGGCGGTCACAAATAGGTACCAGTAAAAATAGGAGATCTGGACGGCTATGCACGCTTTGCTTTATCCGTAAAATCCTGCAAGAATCTTTATGATGATCCCATTGAAAACGTTTGCCGAAAGGCGCCGCAGCGTCGCTTCCCGTATGCAGGGAGTTGCCATCCTTCCTACCGCGCGGGAACAGGTGCGAAATCGGGATGCTCATTTTCCCTATCGTTTCGACAGCTACTTTTATTACCTGACCGGCTTTCGTGAGCCGGAAGCAGTGCTGGTAATGGTGGCGGATCCCGACAACGAGGAGAAGACAAGGCATATCCTTTTTTGCCGTGACAAGGATCCGGAGCGTGAAATATGGGAAGGTTTTCGTTATGGTCCCGAAGCCGCGCGCGAAGCATTCGGATTCGATGAGGCATATTCCATTTTCAAGCTGGAAGAAATGATGCCGCGATTGCTCGCCAATCAGCCTGCTGTGTATTGCGCCCTGGGACAGGACGCCTCCTGGGATGCCAGGTTGACGGGATGGATGAACAGGGTGCGCGAGCAGGCGCGAAGTGGCGTCACGACACCCGCACAAATCCGCGAAATCCGGCTTCTGCTGGATGAAATGCGCTTGTTCAAAAGCGGCGAGGAACTCGAAGTCATGCGTGGCGCCGCGGAAATATCCTGCGGCGCACACCGCCGCGCCATGCTCGGAACCCGTCCCGGCATGGGTGAATACGAGGTCGAAGCCGAACTGCTTTACGAATTTCGACGCAGGGGCGCGCAATCCCCTGCTTATACCTCCATCGTTGCAGGCGGTGCTAATGCCTGCGTGCTGCACTATGTCGAAAATAGTGCCCGCCTGAAGGATGGCGAACTCCTGCTGATCGATGCGGGATGCGAATTGGATGGTTACGCATCGGATATCACGCGCACCTTTCCCGTGAACGGAACATTCAGCGCGCCGCAAAGAGACCTGTACGAGGTGGTGCTGGCTGCGCAGGAGGCGGCGATAGCGGCGGTGCGTCCGGATAATCACTGGAACGTTCCGCACGAGGCGGCGCTGCAGATATTGGCGCAAGGATTCATCGACCTGGGTTTATGCCAGGGCAGCGTCGACAGCGTCATCCAGTCGGAAGATTACAAGCGTTTCTATATGCATCGTACTGGTCATTGGCTGGGCCTGGACGTGCATGACGCGGGTGAATACAAGCAAAACGGAGCGTGGCGCGCGTTGCAGCCGGGGATGACCTTGACTGTGGAACCTGGTTGCTACATTCGGCCTTCAGAGAATGTCCCGGCGCATTTCTGGAACATCGGCGTGCGCATCGAGGATGACGTCGCGGTAACAGGGACTGGATGCGAGGTATTGACCTCGGCCGCGCCCAAGAGCGTTGCGGAAATCGAGGAGCTGATGCGAAACAGGGAGGCTTGATCCTATGGAAGATAAAAGCAGGATAATCGTCAGACGCATAACCCGAAACGAGCAGACAGGCATTCCCGAAGAGGAGATCGTGCGGGTTGCCCCAGTGGGCTGGGCTGGCCGGTGGGCGCTGTATCTGGTCCTCATCCCGGTATTCATTCTCCTGGCGATTTTGGGAATTTTCTTTTTCACCGCCTTTTTTGCGCTGTTCGCGGTAGCGGCTGCCGGGCTCGCGCTGCGCCTGTGGTGGCTGCGCCGCAAGCTGCGTGAATCCCTTGAAGGGCGTGTACCGGAGAGAGGGGTATCGGAGGGAGAATATGTCGTAATCGAGGATGCGGAAATCATCGAAGAAAGCAATGATAGAAACAAGACATCGGGGATGGCCGGCGGGAAGGATAGGGATAGTGGAAAATAATTGGATCACTGTCTGCGGAGGAGCAAGGAAAGGGGGAAGATCGTCTGTCCGGGGGCATTATTGATATCACCCTTGGGGAGATGCGGTGAAGCAACGCCAGGAAATCAACAACCGTGGATACCGTGGATACCATTGATACCGCCGATAGCAGCGCTCGGCACGACTATGACCTGATTATTGTCGGCGGCGGCCCCGTCGGCATGGCGCTGGCCCTTGCCTTGCGCGGCAGCGGCGTGTCCGCGCTGTTGCTGGAAGCACGGGGATTGCCGGGTAAAACCGAAGATTCCCGGCCATTGGCGCTATCCCATGGCAGCCGGCTCATACTGCAGCGCCTGGGCGTGTGGCAGGGGTTACCCGAAGTCACCTCTATCACCACCATTCATATTTCCAATCGCGGCGGTTTTGGACGAACCATACTTACCGCCGCGGATATGAGCGTGCCTGCCTTGGGTTATGTCCTGAATCACCATGACGTCTTCCGTGCCATGCACAAGGCGCTTCAAAATTCCGGCATCACTTATCTGACGGGGGCGCAGGTAGTGCGCCTGGAACCCCTGCCGGAAGCCGCAACGGTCGAATTCCAGCATGAAGGCCGAACTAAAAAGGCATCAGCGGGATTGCTGGTTCTGGCGGATGGAGGCCGCCTCATCGAGCAGATAGAAGGCGTGGTCCAGCATGTGCATGATTATGAGCAATGGGCTGTGGTGGCGCGCGTCAAAAGCGAGCATCTTCCGGGGTTCGCGACTGCTTCTCCCGAGGAACCCGTTCATGCCGTGGCTGGTGACGAGCCCGGGCTGGAGCGCGCCAAAGGCACTCGCCGGCCGGGAAAACGTATCCATCTCCATCCCCAGCCGGGCGTGGCTTACGAGCGTTTTACTCCCGATGGCCCGGTAGCGTTGCTTCCATCCCGTGAGTATTTTGCATTGGTGTGGACAGTCTCTCCTTCCCTGGCGCAGGAAATCCTCGGCCTGGACGATGCGGCCTTCCTGGCGCGGCTGCATGCCCATTTCGGGGATCGCCTCGGCAAATTCATTGAAACCGGAAAACGAGCCGGCTTTCCCCTCGCGCTCAAGTATGCAAGCCCGGTCACTGCTTGCCGGAGCGTTCTCATAGGCAACGCCGCGCAAACCTTGCATCCGGTCGCAGGGCAAGGGTTCAACCTGGGGTTGCGCGACGCATGGGAACTGGCAGACGAGATCATTTCGGCTCCTCTCGAAGCCGGCACACCCGCAATGCTGGCGAGATACCGGGAAAAGCGCCACGTGGATAGCAATCTGGGCCGTATTTTTACTGATTCGCTGGTCAAGCTGTTCTCCAACGATGATCCCCTCCTGAGCAGCATGCGCGGCCTGGGTTTGAGCGCCTTGGATTGCTTCCCTCAGGCCAAGCGCTTCGTTGCCCGGCGAATGATGTTTGGGGCGAAGGGTTAATATCCCTGGTTGGAATAAGGATATGTTTTACGCGTCTGTACTAGTTCCTTCGTCCTTGTTAAACTTTGTGCTGTTTCTTAGCCCCTGGCTTATCTCGGGGCTGGCGCGACTTTCCGGGGGCAACAATCATACGGATCGGTTTTCATGTTCTCAAGGACAGCCTTATCGTCGTACCCATGGCGGGATGGTTCACGCACCTTCCGTCTTCCTGTAAAATGAAACAGTATCCTTGGGGCGCATAGGGATACGCTTTACGCATTTCTGTACCGGCTTCTTCCTCTTTGTTTCCTGTTAAACTTGCGCTGCTCCTTTGCTCCTAGCTTCTTATGCCCGGGACTTGCGCGACTTTCCGGCGGCAACAATCATGCAGATCGGTTCTCATATTCTCAAGAATAACCTTATCGTTGCACCTATGGCGGGAGTCACCGACCGCCCGTTCCGCCAGCTATGCAAGAGCATGGGGGCGGGCATGGCCGTGTCGGAAATGGTATCGAGCAACTCCCTGTTGTGGGGCTCCGAAAAGACCCGCCGCCGCGCCAACCATGAGGGCGAGGTAGACCCTATTTCGGTACAGATCGCTGGTGCCGATCCGGCGATGATGGCGGAAGCCGCCCGCTACAATGTCGCGCAGGGGGCGCAGATCATCGATATCAACATGGGATGTCCAGCCAAGAAGATTTGCAACGTAATGGCCGGTTCGGCATTGCTGCAGGATGAGCCTCTGGTGGGGAAAATACTGGATGCCGTCGTCCGCGCGGTCGACGTGCCGGTTACCCTCAAGATTCGCACCGGCTGGGACAAGCAGCATAAAAATGCGCTCGCCGTGGCGCGCATAGCCGAGAGCGCGGGAATCCAGGCGCTCGCCATACACGGACGCACGCGTGCTTGCGCCTATACCGGCCATGCCGAGTATGACACTATCGCGACGGTAAAAGCCGCCGTCAACATACCGGTTATCGCCAATGGCGACATCAATACGCCGGAACAGGCCAGGCAGATACTTGACTATACGGGAGCCGACGCGGTGATGATCGGCCGGGCGGCGCAGGGACGGCCCTGGATATTTCGCGAGATCAGCCACTATCTGAAGACCGGCGAGCATATCCCGTTACCCGAGGTAGCCGAGATTCATCGCGTTCTCATCGATCACCTGCACGACCTGTATGAATTTTACGGTGAATACTCCGGGGTGCGGATTGCCCGCAAGCATATCTCCTGGTATACGAAGGGCCTGGTCGGCTCCGCTGTATTCCGCCATCTGATGAATCAATTGCAAAGCGCCGAACAGCAATTGGCGGCAGTTGACGAATTTTTCAATAAACTCGCTGGCTACGGACGCAGGTTGATCTACGCTGAGTCTGAGGAGCTGGTTGCATGAGCATAATCAACGAAAATGAAATCGCACGCTGTGTGCGCAATGCGGTGGAGGAATATTTCAATGATCTGGATGGCGAGAAACCCCATGCCATCCACGAGATGGTGATGCGTAGCGTGGAAAAACCGTTGATCGAGATGCTCATGCGGCAGGCCGGTGGTAACCAGACGCGCGCGGCGGAGTTGCTGGGCATTAACCGCAACACGCTTCGCAACAAGATAAAGCAGTATAAGATCAAGTAGCGGGGCCGATAGCAGGCTGCAGCCGGGCTCTCCGGCCATTGCGGCAGCCCGCCGCTATTTCTGTTAACAATCCCTGCAATCCAATTAAAAGAACATTCTATGAGCATCAAACAGGCCCTGATAAGCGTTTCTGACAAAACTGGCGTAATCGAATTAGCGCACGCGTTGCGCAGGCTGGGAATCGCCATTCTTTCCACTGGGGGGACAGCCGGATTGCTGAGAAGCGCGGGGGTCGATGTTACCGAAGTCAGCGATTACACCGGTTTTCCCGAGATGCTCGACGGTCGCGTGAAAACCCTCCACCCTAAAATACACGCCGGCATTCTCGCGCGTAAAGATATGCCCGAGCACGAGGCAGCGATGGAGAAGGCAGGCATTCCCGCCATCGATCTCGTCATCGTGAATCTCTATCCTTTCAGCCAGACCGTGGCGCGGCCGGATTGTACCCTGCGGGAGGCAATCGAGAATATCGATATCGGTGGCCCAACCATGGTGCGGGCCGCAGCAAAAAACTATGGAAGCGTCGCGGTAGTAACCGATCCCGAGGATTATGCGCCGCTGCTCGCGGAAATAAAATCGGGCGGCGAGGTCAGCGAGGCCTTCCGCTTTCGCCTCGCCTGCAAAGCTTTTTCGCATACCGCCGCCTATGATGGCGCGATCAGCAATTACCTTACTTCGCTTGGCCTGCCCGGCCCGGAGGGCGATGCGGACGGGCAGAGCCAAGCCATTCGCCAGGCCTTCCCTGGGCGGCTCAATCTCAATTTCGATATCGCGCAGCCCCTGCGTTACGGTGAAAATCCGCATCAGAAGGCGGCTTTTTACCGGGACCTGCAACCCGTGGCGGGTGCCCTCTCCAGCTATGTCCAATTGCAGGGCAAGGAACTGTCATATAACAATATTGCCGATGCCGACGCTGCCTGGGAATGTGTCAAGACTTTTGACGAGCCCGCCTGCGTCATTATCAAGCACGCAAACCCGTGCGGCGTTGCAGTAGCGGATTCTCCACATACGGCTTACACGCTAGCTTTTGCCACCGATCAGACTTCCGCGTTTGGTGGCATCATCGCCTTCAATCGCCAACTGGATGGCGCCACTGCCGAGGCCGTTGCGGCGCAATTTGTCGAAGTGGTCATTGCTCCCGAATTAACCGATGAGGCGCGCGAGATCCTCGCACGCAAAACCAATGTCCGCGTACTGACGGTGCCGCTTGAGACAGGGTATAACGTTTTTGACTTCAAGCGGGTGGGGGGGGGCCTGCTGGTGCAAACGCCCGACAGCCTCAATATCGATGCCGCCGGGTTGAAAGTGGTGACCAAGGCGCAGCCGACGCCGCAGCAATTGCAGGACCTGCTGTTTGCCTGGCGGGTGGCAAAATTCGTCAAATCCAATGCCATTGTGTTTTGTGCCGAGGGCCGTACGCTCGGCGTGGGGGCGGGACAGATGAGCCGGGTGGATAGCGCACGCATTGCTTCGATCAAGGCCAGGAACGCGGGATTGGATCTGGACGGTTCTGCGGTGGCGTCGGATGCTTTTTTTCCATTTCGTGACGGCCTGGACGTAGTTGTGGAAGCAGGGGCAAGGGCGGTGATCCAGCCTGGCGGCAGCGTGCGCGACGCGGAGGTGATCGCCGCGGCGGATGAGCACGGCGTTGCCATGGTATTGACCGGTGTAAGGCATTTTCGGCATTGAATATTCGGCCGGGCAGCCATTTCAGCCGAACGACTTTGCCGATTCGCATTGCACGGTTTCCGCATGAGTTATCATAGCCGCGCTTCATCAAGCCGAGGCTCAACGGATCCATCCGGAAATAAGGTGCAAGATGAGAGCCAAGCTGATAAGGCAGGCATAATCCGAATTCGAATCTTGAGATCCTGATATGAAACTACTTGTAATCGGCGGCGGCGGCAGGGAGCACGCCCTGGCGTGGAAGCTTCTGCGGTCGGCCCGCAGCCCCAGCCCTCTTACGGTCTTTGTGGCGCCCGGAAATGCGGGAACGGCGCGGGACGAAGGCCTGGAGAATGTCCCATTCACCGGAATTCCGGAACTGGTCGAGTTCGCCAGGAAGGAATCGGTCGCATTTACCGTCGTCGGACCCGAGGCGCCTCTGGCGGATGGCGTTGTGGATGCATTCCATGCCGCCGGCCTCAAGATTTTCGGTCCTACGCGGCAGGCCGCGCAGCTTGAAGCATCCAAGGAATTTGCCAAGGCTTTCATGCAGCGGCATGGCATCCCTACCGCTGCCTACGCGAGTTTCGATTCTGCTGACGAAGCGCATCGCTATGTTGATGAAAAAGGTGCGCCCATCGTGGTCAAGGCCGATGGTCTAGCTGCGGGCAAGGGAGTGGTGGTTGCCATGACGCCGGAAGAGGCCCACGCGGCGGTGGATGCGATGCTGGCGGAAACATCTGCGGAAAAAGCGGCTACCCGCATCGTGATCGAAGAGTTCCTGGAAGGCGAGGAGATCAGCTTCATCGTCATGGCCGATGGCCGCCACGTACTGCCATTGGCAACCAGCCAGGACCACAAGCGCCTGAAGGAAGGCGACCAGGGGCCCAACACGGGCGGAATGGGCGCTTATTCTCCCGCGCCAGCGATAAGCCCTATGCTGCATGCCAAGATAATGCGGGAAGTCATCCACGCCGCAATGGCCGGCATGGAGCAGGAAGGCGCTCCCTTTACTGGTTTTCTGTACGCCGGATTGATGATCCTGCCCAATGGCAGCATCCGGGTGCTCGAGTTCAATTGCCGCATGGGCGATCCGGAAGCCGAGGTCATCCTGCTGCGCCTGAAGAGCAACCTGATCACCCTGATGGAGCACGCAATAGGCGGCACGCTCGACAAGGTGGAGGCAGAGTGGGACCGACGCACCGCTTTAGGCGTAGTCATGGCCGCCCATGGCTATCCCGGCACGCCGCGCAAGGGTGACGTCATCCACGGCCTGTCCAAGCTTCCCGAAATGCCCACGTCGGACAAGGACTTCCAGGTATTCCACGCGGGAACCGCCTGGGGCGGTGAAAACGGCAAGGAAACCGTCACCGCAGGCGGGCGGGTATTATGCGTCACCGCTCTGGCGGATGGAGTCAGGATGGCGCAGCGCCGCGCGTATGAAATCGCCGAGCATATCCATTTCGATGGCTGTCAGATGCGGCACGATATCGGGTACCGTGCCCTCAATCAATCGCGCAAGTAATCGAATCGGAGCGGACAGCAATCCATGAATACAGCGGAACAGGCCAGGGAATTTTTTACCGGACTTCAGGGTCGGATCGTCCAGCGGCTGGAAGAGGTGGATGGCGCGCGGTTTCGCCGGGATGAATGGGAGCGCCCCGAAGGCGGTGGCGGATTGAGCTGCGTGATGGAAGAAGGCAACGTGCTTGAGCGCGGGGGGGTGAACTACTCCCATGTGTTCGGCGGCGGCCTGCCCGCATCCGCTACCGCAGCCCGGCCCGAGTTGTCCGGCCGCTCGTTCGAGGCGATGGGCGTATCGCTGGTGCTGCATCCGCGCAATCCTTATGCCCCTACCGTGCATTTGAACGTACGCTTCCTGGAGGCACGCAAAGAAGGCGCCGAGCCGGTATGGTGGTTCGGGGGCGGAATGGACCTGACTCCCTACTACGGCTTCGAAGAGGATGCCGTGCATTTTCACCAGGCCTGCAAGGATGCCCTGTCGCCTTTTGGTAGCGACTATCATCCGCGCTTCAAGAAATGGTGCGACCAGTATTTTTACCTCAAGCACCGCAAGGAGCCGCGCGGTGTCGGCGGCATTTTTTTCGATGATCTCAGCAAACCCGATTTCGATAACTGCTTCAGTCTGACGAAAAGCGTCGGCGATCATTTCCTGGACGCCTACGTGCCTATTCTGGAGCGCCGCCTGGTCACTCCTTATGGCGAGCGCGAGCGCGACTTCCAGGCATACCGGCGCGGCCGCTACGTCGAATTCAACCTGGTGTGGGACCGCGGCACTCTGTTCGGCCTGCAATCAGGGGGACGCACCGAATCCATCCTTATGTCATTGCCCCCTATCGTGAAATGGCGCTACGACTGGAAACCCGAGGCGGGAAGTGCAGAAGAGAAGCTTTACACAGATTTTCTGACAGGTAGGGATTGGGTGTGAGGGGGTTCGGTTTGTTGCACGTAATGGTTTCTTTGAAGTAGGGGTAAAAACGGCCTGTTGCCTGCCGTCATATGACGGCATTGCTTTTTGATATAAAATACACGGGAATCAACCGG
This sequence comes from Nitrosospira sp., assembly GCA_035547595.1. GTDB lineage: Bacteria > Pseudomonadota > Gammaproteobacteria > Burkholderiales > Nitrosomonadaceae > Nitrosospira. The sequence continues at coordinate 3,433 of DASZUL010000044.1, read as the reverse complement.
GGACGTAGCTCAGCTGGGAGAGCGTCGCGTTCGCAATGCGAAGGTCGGGAGTTCGATCCTCCTCGTCTCCACCATTTAGATGTCCTAGCAAGTCCAAACAAGTCCTGAAAGCCCGCGCCTAGCGGGCTTTTTCAAGAAAGGTGGCAATATTGCCAGATAAGCGATGTGAGCGCCTTTTATGCTTACGACGCGACGGTCTATTTGCCACTACCAACGACGATCCTACCGGCACGCCGGTATACGGCGAATGGATGCTTTTCTTTGTTGCAGACCTGACCTCCAGGGCGATGAAATTCAAGATCAAGCTGCAAAGCGGCAGCACCACCAATAATCTCGATGCGTCACTGCTGACGGTGCATGTCAAAGAGGCAGTTTGACAATCCTTTTTCGCAGCCGCCATCCCAAAATACCAAGTCCGGCGAGCAACATGGCGTGAGTTTTGGGTTCTGGCACAGGCGGCAGATTGCCTGTATGGGCAACAATGGTGAAACTAAACCAATTATGGGAAAAGAAGGGATCGTGCATGTATTTATTTCCCGTCATGGATAGCGTGGTGCCATCAAACTTACCGGAAAAGTTATCTTCACCGCCGTCCGATACCCCTGTGCAGCTGGTCGTCGGCGATACGAGGAAGCAAGGACCATCGCTTGCAATGAAATCCTCTTCATTCATCATGAGACCAGGATAGGTAGGGAATGAAAAGCCCAGCGCGGCTGCGCCCCCGCTATCGACTGCCAGGGTATCAAACTGGATTATCTGTTGATTAAGCCACACAGGGGTATCCTGGATGACGTTGAAGCTGCCGGTGAGGATAAAGGTTTGCTGACTAGACGAGGGCGAGCAGTGCCTTGGGAATCACAAATGAGCCCATTATCCGTATAGGTCACCCAACTCTGGTTGGGCTCGATGTCGACGACGACCGCATGTGCGCTGGTGGCAACGGCAATCAGCAACAGGACTGTAATAGTGGGCACAACTGCATCCTGGCAGAATCGAGCAATTAAGTTCATTACCGGGGTGAATGGATTATGGATGAGGTATGGTTAGACGTGTAACAGCAAGAACCATGCCCATGCTGCATACATCCCATGGATAGGTGATGTGCGTAATGCTCACGTTTCATAGGCAATGATTTCGCTTGACCACATGTAAAGAATTTCGACGCTCCAGGATGAAAATGGGATGGCATCCGTGCCCTGGGACCCGGTTGGGAACCCAACCCAAGGGGAATCTCCTCCATTCGCTCCGGCAGGTTTTTATTGCCCATAGACAGCCAACAATGGCCTTCTTGGTCAAGCAGCTTGCGTTTTTCCCCTGACCTCCACAGTGAAAATAGTCCATTCAGACTATCAGAAGGAAATAATTGGACCCCTATACCGCCGTAGGAACTCGTTCTCAATGAAGCTCGGTTTCCTATCCGGTAAATTTTCTGGAGGAAAACAGTATGAAGGAAACATTTAAGGCTTTAACAGCTGTCATGTTGTTTGGGGGATTAATCACTAACGCGTCCGCTTCTGGGATTATTACTGATGTCAGTGCGAGCGGTCCGGGACTGGGTGTATTTTCACTATATACAATCGAAAGCACACCGAACGGATATGGGCTTGTGCGGGCAGCTGAAAACATTGCTACCCATAATCCTGTAACCTTGACATTCAATGTTGAGCATTCGGACGACGATAGGAAACCTTACGATATAGAAATGCCCATTGCAGATGTCGCCTTGTTAGCCTTTTCCAATTTTCACCTTCACATTTCAGCACCCAACGCACCCAGTGAGGTTGTATTTAGTAGCTTCGATGCAGCAAATGAAGAGTTTGGGCCAGATTTTAGTCCTTACTTCACATTGGACCTGCCTTCCAAAGTACAGCCTGCTCCTTTTGAACAAACTGGCCCCCAAGATCTTAATTTCACCGGATATTTACCACTGGACGCAAGAGTTAATTCGTACTACAGCCTGAGTATTCCTGATCCAGGCGTTGGCAAGACTTATACATTTACCATAACTCAAACACCAACGGTTGTGCCTGAACCCGAGGGCTACGCCATGCTACTGGCTGGGTTAGGTTTAGTTGGTTTTATTGCGCGGCGGAAGAAGCAAATATTCTTGAAAGGCGATCTGCTGTAGGAATATTTGCCCGGAGTGGGATAGCCTCTATCGGAGGGGAGTTTCATTGACCCTAACCAGGTGCAGGAATTCAATTTTACGGTTGAAAGCAGGAATGAAGTTACTTTGCGCACTTTGTCCTTTGCAGGAGGTATAAATGCTGAGGGGGCCACAATTGCAAGTGGCGGTTTTGACACCATTGTTTCGCTATTCAATGCCGCTATGGGAGATTTTATAGAAGACAATGACGAGGGTTATCAAGATTTGCCCCCCCTTCCCCAGGCTTTCTCATGATTCGTTCTTGGCGAGATAACTCTCTACCCCGGCAACTATATTGCAACGGTGACGCAATTTAACAGTTTCCCGTACGAGCCTGTGAACGGTTCATTGTCGAACGGTTTTCACGGCACTGTTTATAATAGTTTTTTCGGTGGGATCAGCATTGGGCTCTGGATATATTGAATGTCGAGAGCGCCTCTCTCGGCAGGACCTATGTTTCAGCTGTAGATACTATCCCCGAACCCGAAACTTACGTACTGCTGCTGGCCGGGCTTGGTCTGGTTGGTTTTATTGCACGTAGGAGAAAGCAAATATTCTAAAAAGCAATTTGTAAGTAATATGCGCGGGAGTGGGATAACATGGAGGCGTATTTCCTGCTATATTAATTCAATACTATTTGTAACAATAAGTTATCTGTAATTCGAATAGTTCTCGTCCCTCGCCTGTTTTAACCCATCCGAGGCAGTCCAGATTTGACTTGCAGGGCAACGAAATTCAAGATCAAGCCGTAAACGGCGGTACCATCAATAACCTTGATGTGTCACGGCTGACGGTACCTGTCAAGGATGCGGTGCAAGTTAAAGCAAGTCATAATAAGCTCGCATTATTTAGTACCTTCTCGCAGCGCCTGGCAGCGTTGATGGATTTTCTTTGCCGGGGCTCGCCCAATGCATTGGAACCCGAAATAACGGGCGGACCCTTTTTACTCGGTGGAACGGCACCACTTGGTTCGCTTGCAGCGCCCCCTAATCCCGGCACGCTGCTCGACATGCCCCCGCCATCCTTACTGCCGCCCGGTCGCCCTGCCGTAGCCGCACCAGCAGCTACACGGTCACTTCCTTATTAAAAAAGCCCGGCGCGGAACGCACCGAGCTTTTTCCTATGCGCAACAATCATCTATTTTTGTGGCTCTGCCGGCCAGCCTCGGCATGCTGCTCAGAACTGCCCCCGCGCGAATGAGAACTGGCGGTGCTTTCCTGATTCTTGTGGCTTTGGCTGCCTGCCTTGACATGCTGCTCATGAGAACCGCCGCGGGTGGCGGAGGAG
>DASZUL010000043.1:0-6035 GCA_035547595.1 Nitrosospira sp. | reverse complement strand
GAGGAGGAAGAGTAGGATCGACCCGGTCCGTCTTCATTCTCGCAAGGCCAACACCTCAACCTTGTTTCAATCTCGTTCCCAACCTTGCATGCCGCTGTCCGGCTTCCCGCCAGTACAGCGGTTTTGTTATGTAGGAGAGATAGCCGTGATATCTCGCGATAGCGAAACAAGGCGGCTTTGCCGGCTTGGAGCCTGTCCGGTATGATTGTTCTCTTCCTCCGCCCTTGGAAACAGGATTAAAGCAGAAGACAAACCAATCGATGTTGCGTCATTTCCCACCAGCCACTGCCACCGCTGCTCACCGGCTGCACGATTATTTTATCGCGTCTCTTACTTTTGTTTGCGTTGCCATCAGCCTCAATATGGATGCAAGCGGGAGCATGGAGCAGCAGAATACCATGGGGCTCATCGCATGGACATTCCTTGCTGCGTTGCTGTTTGGCGAAAATAAAGAAGTACGTATGCAGGTAATCATCGCGGTGGCTTTTGCCACTCTTGGTGAGCATTTTGCCTCCATTTACATGGGCGGATATACTTACCGCTTTGGAAACGTTCCCGCCTACGTACCGCCAGGCCATGGCATGGTTTACCTGACGGCCGTGGCTCTGGCTCGCTCTGGCTTATTTCAAAAATATGCTCGAAGCATCGCTTTGTTTGTCGTGCTGGCATGCGGGACGTGGTCAGCCTGGGGAATCAGTGGATATCCCGAGCAGGGAGATCAGGTTGGCGCGCTGCTATTCTGCGTTTTCCTCATTTATCTGTTCAAAGGCCGCTCACCCATGGTTTATCTCGCGGCTTTTTTCATCACCACATGGCTGGAACTGATAGGAACGGCAGCAGGAACCTGGAAATGGGCAACGATAGAGCCGGTAATGGGTTTGTCCCAGGGAAATCCTCCTAGCGGAGTCGCCGCATGGTACTGCCTCGTCGATGCGGTCGCAATTGGTGGTGCAGCCCCGTTATTGCGGCTTATACAAAAAGGCAGCGACTGGATAAGGGTCGAAAAAATAGACAAAAAGATACATCAGAGAGTCAGGAATGACTAGACAGCTTGTGAATAGCCTTCCAATCGCATGCAACCTCTTTGAACCATGATAAGGAACGCAGACTCAAAAAACCGTTCTTACCTGCTTTATAATATCCAATCACAGTTTGCGCAAACTTACGGCTGCAGTCGCTGTCAACTGATATCCTCCTTGCAAATCCGTAGTCCTTTCCAGTTAATCAATCAACTACACTGCTGGGGCCGCTATCGCAAAATGCCGGCTTGCAGCATAGGGTAACCTCATGTCGTTCGCTCAACTCAATTTATCCCCCGAAATTCTCAAAGCCGTTTCGGACCAGGGGTATACCGAACCTACCCCGATACAAGCCCAGGCCATTCCGCCGATACTTGCCGGCAAAGACCTGATGGGCGCTGCGCAAACGGGTACGGGAAAGACGGCTGGCTTCACCCTGCCAATGCTGGGCCGTCTGCAGCCATATGCCAATACCAGCATGTCGCCCGCCCGCCACCCCATCCGCGCATTGATATTGGTGCCCACCCGGGAACTCGCAGTGCAGGTATACGAAAGCGTAAAAACCTACGGCAAGTATTTACCCCTGAAATGCACGACTGTATACGGCGGAGTCGATATGGCGCACCAAGTCAAGGACTTGCGTGCAGGAGTGGAAATTCTTGTAGCGACTCCAGGCCGTCTGCTGGATCATGCCGAGCAGAAAACGATGAGCCTTTCCAAAGTCGAGATATTGGTGCTGGATGAGGCCGACCGGATGCTGGATATGGGGTTTCTGCCCGATATCAAGCGCATCATAGCGATGATACCGCCACAGCGGCAAAGCCTGCTGTTTTCCGCCACTTTTTCCGAAGAGATCAAAAAGCTCGCCAACAAGCTGCTGAAAGAGCCAGCGTTGATCGAGGTTGCCAGGCGCAATTCGATAACTGACCTGATAACACATGTAGTGTATCAAGTCGCACGCGATCGCAAGCGCGAGTTGCTTACGCACCTCATCAGATCCCATGATTTGAAGCAGGTATTGATATTTGTCCGAACCAAGCATGGCGCAAGCCGCCTCGCCCAGCAGCTGGAAAAAGACCATATCAGCGCCACCGCCATTCATGGCGACAAAACGCAGCCTCAACGCATCCAGGCACTGACTGATTTCAAGCAAGGCAAGGTACGCGCGCTCGTGGCTACCGATGTTGCCGCACGCGGACTGGACATCGAAGATCTTCCGTATGTAGTGAACTTCGAGCTGCCGACCACGCCTGAGGATTACATCCATCGCATTGGCCGAACCGGTAGAGCCGGCACGAAAGGAAACGCAATCTCCCTGGCATCCGAAGACGAAGGGGACCTGCTCGAGGGTATCGAAAGGCTCCTGAAATTCAAGCTGAAAACGGAGCGGATCACCGGGTTCGAGCAAGAGATGACTGCGGATGGAGACGTTACACCGGGTACATCGGGCAATCGCAAGCGTCGCGAACGCAGCGATGAAGAGCAGGAGTTCAAAAACAGGCAAGCGAAGCCATCTCCAGGCCGAGTTCCCGAAGCACTATCCGGATCCTACCGTAGCGGGCCGAGGAATCACAAAGGTTCAAAGACATCTCCTGAGCCAGGCTGGAGGCAGGGCGGACGCTCCAAGATTCCGGAAGACCCGCTTTTCAGCCAGCCTTATGTTCCTTCGGGTCCAGTTCCGGATAAAACCGCCGCGACGCAGCCGCTGGAAACAACTGCCGCGGCGGCTTTCGCCCATAAGCCACCCGATCATCTACGCAACCGGCAGCAAAGCAAGGTCGTAGCTGCACTATTCATGCCACCCGCACGGCTCAAGCACGGCAAGGACGCACAATGATGGCAGTGCTATTCCTTTGCGGTGCAGCGCTCCGGAACTCAGGAAAATACATATGGGAAATCGCCTGACCAGAATCTACACACGTACTGGAGACGACGGCACCACGGGACTCGGGGATGGCAGCCGGTGCGGGAAGGAAAGCTTGCGCATCGAGGCTATCGGTGCCGTGGATGAGCTGAACAGCAGCATAGGCTTGTTGCTTGCAGAGAATCTCGAAGAAGTCTTGCGCAGGCAGCTGGAAGATATACAGAACGATTTGTTCGATCTCGGGGGGGATCTCAGCATACCCGGCCGCTTGACCATGAGCGCACCCCAAGTCAGGCGTCTGGAACACCAATTGGATGAATATAACCGCAGCTTGAGTGCGCTCAGGGAATTCATACTCCCTGGAGGCGCACGCCCGGCAGCCCTGTGCCATGTCGCACGGGCAGTGAGTCGCCGTGCAGAACGATGCCTCGTCAGGTTAGGCAGGGACGAAGAGGTACCTTCCACTCATCTGAAGTACCTCAACCGCCTATCCGATCTATTGTTCGTGCTGTGCAGGGTTCTGAATCGCCAGCATGGCGTAGCGGACGTATTATGGGAGCCCGGAAAGACCCAGGCCGGGGATTCGGTATAAAATCCGCCGTTATTTTTTTTGCGGCTCGCTTTCCCGAGAACTTTCATTCTGAAGAAAGCTCTGGAGTATCAATAGCATCGCCCCAACAAAAATGGCGGAATCGGCCACATTGAATGCCGGCCAATGATAGCTACCAATATAAAAATCAAGAAAGTCGACTACATGTCCAAGCGTAATGCGATCCCAAAGGTTACCCACCGCTCCGCCCAGTATCAGGCTTAGCGCGATACAGAACAATTTATCCGCTGCGTGTTTCCGGAGAAGATAAATAATCAATATGGACGCCCCCCCGGCGACGCCACTGAAGAACCAGCGCTGCCAGCCCGCGGCGTCGCTCAGGAAGCTGAAGGCCGCGCCTGCGTTATACGTCAGCACCAGGTTAAAAAAAGACGTCACCGGAACCTGCTCTCTGTAAAGTAATTCGGATTCCACCCAGCGCTTGGTCGCAAAATCCAGTACCAGCACTACCAGGGCCAGTATCAAGCTCACCCATAGCTTCATTGTGTATCGCGTGCTGGAGTGGAAATAGTGATTTCAGGCATATCTGCGCGCTTCCCCCGGGCCAAAAAGATTGGAAACGCATCGGCCGCATAGGGAAGGATGCCCATGGTCCTCGCCCACGTCCTCGCGATAATGCCAGCAGCGTTCGCATTTGGGGCAAGCACTCGGCGTTACGCGGATAGCCATATTTTCACCGGCCCCAGCAGGTGTCACGCATGCCTCCGATGTGACGAGTATCAGCCGGAGGTCATCCCCCAAGGAATCCAGAAGAAGAAAATCATCGCTCCCTGCCTGGATTTCAACCCTGGCTGCAAGGGAAGAACCAATTTCTCCGGCGGCACGTACCTCTTCCAGCTTTCCTTGCACATGGGAGCGCAGTTCGCGCAGACGAGTCCAGCGGCGTATCAGCATGTCTTCACCGTCCTGTGCCGGGAGCGTGTGCCACGTATGCATGAATATGCTGTCGTCGCTGTTGCCTCCCAGATGCTGCCATACCTCCTCAGCCGTAAAACTGATGACCGGCGCGAACAACCGCACCAGGCTGTGGGCCAGCTGGTGAAGCGCGCTTTGCGCCGAGCGGCGAGGAAGGCCCTGGGCAGCGGAGGTATAAAGCCGATCCTTGAGGATATCGAGATAGAAGCCGCCGAGGTCTTCGGAACAGAAATTATGCAGTCGATGAACGATCAGATGAAATTCGTTACGCTCGTAGGCTTGGGTAACGTCGTTTTGAAGCGCCCGTGTGAACGCCAGCATGTAGCGATCGATTTCGAGCCATCCTTCTATCGCCACGGTATCGCGCGCAGGATCGAAATCCGCGAGGTTGGCGAGAAGAAACCGCAAGGTATTGCGAATGCGCCGATAACTTTCCACTACCCGCTTCAGGATTTCGTCCGAAATCGAAAGTTCGCCGGAATAATCGGTCGAGGCTACCCATAGCCGGAGAATATCCGCTCCATACGTATCCATCACCTTTTGGGGGGCAATGACATTCCCCCTGGATTTGCTCATCTTGTGTCCATGCCCATCCACCACGAATCCATGCGTGAGCAATGCATCGTATGGAGCGCGTCCGTCGATTGTACAGCCAGTCAGCAGGGAGGATTGAAACCAGCCTCGGTGCTGGTCGGAGCCCTCAAGGTAAAGATCCGCCGGATAGCCTAGCCGCGGATCAGGTTTGAGGACAGTATCATGCGTTGTTCCGGAATCGAACCAGACATCGAGCGTATCCTGAAGTTTTTTATAATTCGCTGCTTCGCTACCCAGCAGCTCCGATGCATCCAGGCTGAACCATGCCTCGATGCCCTTGTGCTCCACCCGCCGTGCCACCTGTTCCAGGAGATTAACAGTGTCGGGATGAGGTTCGTGGGTTTGCTTATCGACAAAGAGCGCCATGGGCACTCCCCAGTTGCGCTGGCGTGAAATACACCAGTCCGGCCGGTTTCCGACCATGGCTTCCAGCCGTGCTTTTCCCCATGAAGGGAAAAAGAATGTCTTGTCGACCGCTGCCATTGCCGTTTCCCGCAACGTTTTTCCCTTGCTATCCTGCCGTCCGAGCCCCGCTACATCATCCATGGAAATAAACCATTGAGGCGTCGCCCGGAAAATAATCGGCGTCCTATGGCGCCAGCAATGCGGGTAGCTGTGCCGAAGCTGTTCCACTTTCAGCAACAGCTGTTTTCTCTGAAGCTCCTGCATCACCACATCATTAGCCTTCCATACCGACAGCCCCCCCACCAGCGGGATCTGGGGGAAAAACCGACCGTCATCGTCCACCGGATTATCCACCGGTAAACCATACTTCTGGCCCACGACGTAGTCGTCGGCGCCGTGCGCCGGAGCGGTGTGGACAGCTCCGGTGCCTGCGTCCATCGTGACATGGGCTCCCAGAATGATGGGAACTTGCCGCTCATAAAGCGGATGCCGCAGCAGAAGATGTTCCAACGCCCTGCCCTTTTGCCTCGCCACGACAATGCTTGAATCCATCCCGTAGCGCTTCAGCGAGTCCTCCGCCAGGGATTCCGCAAGCAGGAGATATTCGGCACCCACATCCATTACTACG
>DASZUL010000042.1:0-23090 GCA_035547595.1 Nitrosospira sp. | reverse complement strand
GCCGCATGGAAATATTCGCGCCAGAAGATGGTCGCGCTGTGGAGTTCGGTTTGCGACAGCGTTGCCTCGAATGTATCCACCAGGCACTCGTCCGGGTAGATACGCACCCACAGCTGTTGCGCACGGCCGGCGGCTCCATCCGCGCCTCCGGCATCCAGGATCTTGAAACGCGTTTCCAGTCGCAAGGGAAAGAGCATGATGGGGATGCTGTCATCCATTTTCTCCATTTGCTGGCGCGGGTCGGACCACGTATCCCGGAAGATGCCGGTTATATCCGCCAGTTCACCCTTGATGGCATCGAGGCGCTGTTGCCGTTCCTTTTCAAGATTCTCCAGGCGGCTTTTTCGCGCTTCGAGTGCCTGGCGCTGCTCAAGGCTCTGCGCATTGTCCGGGCTGGCCCAGCGGCCGAGCGCTTCCATTTCCGATGCCACCTGCTTGAGCTGCTCCTCCGCAAGGAATAGCGCACGCACCGCCTCGTCACGGGCGGCCCGGGTTTGAGACAGCTTCCGCTGCGCGTCCTGGAATTCTGCCATCGACTTTTCCCTTCCTTGCGTTTACTTGACGGTGAGCATCTCGCTGGCATGCACGGCTACCATGACCGGCACCTGGTACAGTATGTAGGCGAGGTCCGCGGCATCGGCCTCCTTGCGCCAGGCAACCTGCACATCCTCCTTGTATTGCTCGAGTTCTTCCTCGAATTCCGCCTGGCTGGTATCGGTGGGCTGCGTCAGCCCGATCGGCGCCGTCGCACCGGTAATCTGGAGGAATCCCCCCTCCGGCAGGGCGGGCATCGCGTCCTCCCATGAGAGATCGCTCCAGGTGTGCTTTTCGGAGGTGGGACCGCCGATGTCGAGCCCGAACCTGGGCTCGCCCGGACGCTCCTTGATAACAAAAAACCACCCGGGCTTATCTTCGTCGCCGGGGTGGGAGCCATCGCTGCCTTTGGCAACTTCCGATGTCAGATCGAAACCGAAAAAGTAGATATCAGGGTCGATCTTGGCGCTGTAAAGCGGAGTCTTGACGAGCGTGCGCGGCGGGTTGTCCTCCAGGCCCTCCGGTATGTCCGCCAGATCCCGCTCCTTCGTATTGTCGATGACGTTGCCTGGCGTGCCGTCGGGATTCGTTTTCATCTGCCACTTGGCCTTGTGCGCATATATGACGGCCGTGGGGTATTTTTTCAGCAGTTCCCCCCGGATCACGAGCACCACTTCCTCCTCCTTGGCACCGCCCTCCTCCCGATTGTCATGATCCCCCAATGCCGAAGCCGGCAGCCAGCGGTGCAGTTCGGGAATATCCCTGAGCTTCTCCTTCAGATTGGCGAGATTCTCCCCGGATTCGGGGAGATAGCCGCTGACATCCCAGAATTGGCGGAAGTAGCTGCCGCGCTGATCAGTCGGGTATTCGCGCCATAGCAATTCTCGCGCCATTTCATGATTGATGCCCACCATGTAGGACTCGATGAACTTCTGGTTGGTCTCCAGCAGCGTGATGCTGTTCTGCTCGATCAGGTTGATGCTCGGAAGGAAATACTCGGAGGAAAGGTCCGACAAGGGCTTGTACATCGGCAAGTCGAACCGCGGATAATTCATCACCTCGTCAAACACCTGCGGATTGAAGCGGTCGCGGATGCGCCCGGGCAACAGGATCCTGTCCAGCACCAGGCGCGAAACGGTGCGATCCGGATGCAACGCCGCGAGCGTTTCTACCGCCAGCACATTCAGGTTCAGCGGCTGCTTGGAAGGAAGGGTTGCCGCCGCGCGCGCGGCGGTATCCACGGCATACATCTCCTTTACCGCCGCCTTGAGCCGCTGCGCCTCCACGCTGTCCGTCGTGCCCACCGTGGGCCTGGCCGCTTCTCCGGGTTCGGCGATGCGGAAGTCCGGGCTTTTGGGTGCAGCATCCACCGCCGCAGATGGAGGAGCGGCCGACCCCGGCCGCCCGTCGTCCCCGAAAACCTGCGGCTTCGCCAGTTGCGGCAGTATCCGGTTCATCACGGCGTATAACCCCAGCAATCCCGCGGCTGCGCCCAGGCCCAGGACCGCCAGGGGCAGTGCGGGCGTCAGCAGCAATGCCAGCAGTGCGATGGCGATCGCCAGTGCCAGGGTAGCGGCGGGAAGCCAGGCATATTGCCGCAGCAGGTCCGCCAGCCACTTCGGCTCGATGGGCGGCTGGACCTGGTCGGCCAGCGCCTGCTCGGTCTGGATTCCCGAAGGGGTCGACTTGGGTGGCGCAGGCAGCAGTTCGCCTGAATTCAGGCGGGAAACCATCGTTTCCGGAGCGATACCGCGGGTCGAGAACGGCAGCTTGCGCACGATGCGGGCACGGGGACGCGTAATTTTCCGCATCTGTGCCGAAATCGCCACGGGCGGCACCCGGCTCATCCTGATTTGCTGGAAAACGGTGGTGTTCTGTACCAGGATGCGCTTTTGCACCGGTGCGCTGATAAGCATCAGCCTGTCCGCCCGTTGAGCGAGGAGCGGCTGGAAATTTCGCGCATGCCATTGCCAGAGCGCTTCGCTACCCAGCTGCGCGAAACGGATCAGGCGATTGGCGTTGATCACCTCTCCCACCTGCTGCCAGGCCATGTTCATGTATTCTTCCTGCTTGTCCTGGATGACCCGCGTGCCGAAACCGGCGGATACGCGAAATCGGGGATCGAGGTTGAGTTCGTGTATCCAGTTCCTGTTGTTGGGCAGGTCCGCGCCGCCTGCATCCTTGAGCAGCCGTTCCATCGCCGCGTGCCAGCGCCCGTATAGCGGCGGAGTAATCAGCGGATCGGGGTCGGGCGGATTCTCCGGATCCGGGATGATCTCGGGATTCGCGCCCGGTTTCTGGTAATCGTCTGCCAGGTTCAGAAATTGCGCGATGGCTGCCTGGATGGGCTGGGGATAGCCGTTATCGGCCCAGTGCTCATATTTATTGAATTCATCGATATCGCGGATCACCTCTTCGGGAACCCGCAGCGCCCCACCCAGCTTGAGTATGCCGCCGAGCGGCCCCGAGGGGTCCAGCCCCGGAAGATTCCAGCCCGGTTCCTGCATATCCATGTCGCGCCGCCCCACCCGCTCGTCAGCGGGCTTGGCTTTCAGCAGCCGCACCAGGTATTCGAAATCGCCAATGGAACTGGTGCGGAAATACCAGCGGTGGTAGTAAGGAAAATCGAGCTGGTCCGGTTTCTCGCCCCAGGCATATTGGCTGGCGAAATCCGGATTGACTTCAAACCCGAGGCCGGCCTGCCTTCCGCTTTCAAAGGCCGGTATCAGAAAGGCATGGTAGGCGCTATCGGGTTTCAGCTTTCGCGGGCAAAGCAGGCGCGCGTAGGCAAGATCGGCATTCTGCTTCAGCGCATTGTCCAGCTTTGGCAGGACTGCGTTCATGTTGCTCGAAACGATTTCCGCGTCGCTTGCAGCGAGGTCGCGATTGACATGGACATGCGCCCAGGCCCAAAGCTGCTGGGCGGGTGGAAAAACCGTGACCGGATTTTCGACGTGGATAAAAGGCAAAGGCTTGTCTTTCACGTTCTTGCCGTCTTCGAACTCGCTTTCCTCCAGAACCACCAGCGCAATCCACGGGCGCAGGCGGTTCAACGCGTCATCCGGGCGGTTCGGGGTATAGCGCCAGGGGAAATCCTCCTCGTAGAAATCGATGTACGGAAGGTAATTGGCCTCGAAATTGGTAATCCAGTTCAGCGGCTCGGTCTTGAATATGGTTCGCGGATCGATACCAACGATGTCTCCCGGCCCGTAGAGCTGAACCGGCCTGGAAATGTCGGCCTTGAGAGGCTCTCCGCCGTTTACCGCCTTGCCTTCCAGCGACAGTTGCAGGTCGAACGTGGCGCGCAGCTTCACCGTGTCCTGGTCCGGCTGGCTGATCTTGTTTGCCAACCCCAGGCGCAGGTACGGAAGAAAGGAATAGGTACCGATCGGTTTCGCCATGGGCTAGCTTTTACTCATACAGTGAAAGTCCGTCATTCGGTTCCTCGCGCTGCTACCGCTCATATGCTCGCCTCGTATTGAGGCACCACGTGCAGGGATTCATACAGCTCGGGTTTGGCGGATATCTGTTCGGCGATAAACCGGTTGGCAAGCGCTTCGCTGGAGAAATAGGCTGCAGACGTGCTGTAAGGACGATTGTTTTCCACGAGCGCCACGGTAAAGCCGCCCTCCCTTACTTTTACCTTATCCTCGAAAGGGTCGAGATTTGTTGTGTAACTATTTGATAGAAATGAGTTTGATATTGCCGAGCCTTTCACGAAATGATCGAAGAACCCGGCAGTGAAGATCTTGAACCGGCGTCGGAAGTGTTTGTAATTGCTGTCGATGATGATCTGCTCGTAGCGCACCCTGCGCTTTGCCAATTTTGCCGCGCCCAGCTGCTGCGTGCCGGAGGCGAGCACCACGCCACCATGCAATGGGTCGAATGCCCGCTGCGACAGTTTTTCCGCATCGCTCATGTCCAGGAACTGGGCTTTTGCGAACTGCTCGTCGGCATCGCCTGCCTTCACCAGGCCAGCCGTTGGAGCAAGCGTGAATTCGTTGGCATCCGAAGGTTTCCGATTGCCCACCTTGTCGATCTTGAGATCGAGCGGCATGGCGCGCTGGCTGATACGCAGCAACCCCAGCGGGTGCAGCACCTGCGCGGTTTCCGCCTCGGGAAGCTTGCGCAGCGACACCAGCAGATTATTGTTGGCCGGCAGCTCGGCCTTCCAGTTTTCCAGCTTGTCGATTTCGACACGGAGCAAGGGCATGACCGGGATCGGCGGCAAGGTGGTGTCCTTGCTGTCGCCCCAGGTGATATCGAAGTCGGCGGATACGTCGAAAAAGAACAGGCTGAGCGTGCCGGTGCCATGCGCGCGCCAGGGAGTGGGCCCTTCCAGCGCGAACTGGAGCCGGATACTGAACAGGCCCAGGCCGAACACCTTGAGTGAAACGGAAGCCGATATTTCGATGATGAAATAGAATGGCGAAAACTGGAACAACGCGTCGAAAGCCAGATGCCCATCCACTCGCGCCACGCCAACGTCGAACATGACCTCCGTGCGCGAACCGAATTGCACGGTGTTGGAGGTCACCGCAAAGTAGGTTTCAGTGCGGATGCGCGCGACGTCGGTATTGAGGATGCTGACGACGATGCGCCGCGGGCTGGGGAATGGCAGCGGCGGCGGATTGAAGCGCGGATGGAAGCCGCCGACGGATACCACGAAGTTGGCATCGTCGCCCCATGCCACCAGCAGCCCCATTTCTCCTTCAAGGGTCAGGAACAGGATGCGCGATTCGAATAGCGATGCGAAGAAATAAAGCCGCTTCTTGTCGAATTCGATGGCGCCCGCAAAATTCACCTGGATGACGATCAGCGGCGCATCCTCCGCCGGAAGGGCGACCTTCAATACGCCCACGATGGCGATATTGCCCGGTATCTCGATGATGATGCCCAGGGAAATACTGACGAGCGTGGGCGTACCCCAGCCCAGCTTGGCCATCGGGCCGATAAGAAATTTTCCTTCATAGGGGGGAAAGATGATGCGCAGGTCGCTGATGATCCTTGCCGCATTCTCCACCGGGTTCTGGGGAAACATGATGCTGTTGATCGCGCCGCTGCGCACGCCCTCCATCAGCGGTTGCAGGCTCATGGTGCGGTTGAGTCCCAGAAGGCCCCCTACTCCCAGCAGGGTAAAACCGAAACCAAGCTGGATTCCGGTGCCGAACTCGGCCGTAATGATAATGAGCAGGGAAAAGCCTTTCGAGCCATCGGGCATCCTGGTGGTGATGATCCCGATGGCTTTTACCGTCACGATGCCCGCAATGGAGAGCTCGAGGGCACCTGCATACTCGCCCCGGTCGAAATCGAAATAAAGATAACCGCCGCCCGTGACCACGCCCGCATCCACCACCAGGCCCACGCCGTTCGGCGGCTTGAAGCCGAGTGCCGTATCGAAAGGCCCGAATCTGGCATCCACGCTTTCCGTGAACCGCAGATCCATGAGCACGCCCATGCGTTCGATGGCGACGTGCAGCGGCCCCAGGTTGCCGGCAAGGCCGGCGGATACTTCCTGGGACAGTGTTCCATCCGGAAGAATGCGCAATGCCAGGTAAAGGGTCTGGAAGTCGACAGGCCCCAGCTGCCTGTGGATCGGCAGTGCGATCTCGATGCCGCCGCTCGCCCTGACCCGTAAACCGGTACTGGCCCGCCACTCCAGTCCCAGGTCGAATTCCCCTTCGATATCGGCGGCGGCAAGCAGCCTAGCAATGAAGCCGTCCGCGTCCGAGGAGCCGAGATGCAGCGCCAGGCGGTCGATATCGGCGAATAGCAGCGGATCCAGGGTGGCGCTGCCGCCGGTATCCGCCTCTGCCTTCAGCCCCACGCCCGCCTGGATGTTGTTCGCCGATAGCGAAACCGTTCCGCCCGTGCCGCCGATGAGTTGGAAAGGCCTGGCCTCCTCGTTGCGCTCGAAGAAGATGCGGAGTTCCCCTGTGATCGAACCGGACAACGGCTGCAATGTGATGGCCAGCGGCGGCCTGATTTGCCCCGACACGCCACCGACCATGCGGAAGCTGGAGGCAGTGACGAAGCCCCACTCATCGGTGAGGCGGAGGCGTTGCGAACGGTCGGCATCGAAATCGCCGATCAGGGTCAGGCGCAGGCCCGGCGGCGAAACGGAAGAATCGCGGCGTACCAGCAGGCAGCCCTTAAGAAAAGGTTCACCCGCCTCCTCGCCGATCTCGATATCGTCTTCTTCGTGAAAGAACCCGCGGATCACCCGGAAAAAACCGGTTGGATCGAAACCGGGATCTCCCCAGCCTAGGGTTTCGCGGAAATGCTTTTCAGGATCGCCGATCAATCCCTTCACGCGGTCGAGCCGCAACCCCTTGCGCACGTACGAACGGCTCAGGCTGTCGCCGCTGTCGTAGCCCTGGTATTCCCAGTCGAGCAGGCCCAGCAGCTTGAGTCCGTATGCGAGTTCCGGCACGCGCTCCGTGATGGCCGAGGCAATGGCGTAGTCGCTGATCTTTTTCGCCAGATCAGCTGCGAATGCTTGCGCGGAGGCCCTGGCTGCCGCATCGGGTATGGTCGTGGCCGTCAGATTGGCCTGGATGGCGCTGACCAACCCGGACAGCGCATGGTAGAACTCGACAAGCGTCGAGGCAAACCGTATCAGCGCGGCCAGTATCTGGAGATCATCCCCAGCCTCGTCGGCGGCTGCCATTGCTGTGGCAGCCTCTCCCACCTTGTTTGCAGCTGCTTCCACCTGGCCCAGGGCCGAAGCCACGGCAGGTGCATGCGTGACGGCGGCGGGCAACTCCAGCCCGAGGGCATCCGTGAAGAATTCATGGAAAAGCGGGACACTCGCGCCGAGCGCCTTTCCCAGCCAGGACGCCAGTCGCACCAGGTAGATGGATTCAGTGGCCATTTGCGCGATCCATTGAATGCGTCATGGCGTATGGTCGAAGGCCAGCTTGGCATCGAGCCTTCCGGCCCCGGCCTCGTCCGCAGTTGTCGGGTCGATGGGAATCGTTACCGGCTGGACATTGCCTTTGAGCGTGCTCATCACCTGCGAGATGGTCAATGCCGGGTTTTTCTGCAGCATCAGGGCTACGGTTCCGGTCACATGCGGGGCCGACATGCTGGTCCCGCTCATTCCCACGACATATTTTTTCTTGCGCCTCGGCTGCGAATCCTTGCTCTTCGCCGCATCCACATGCACACCGGGCGCGGCGATATCAGGCTTGGCCGGCTGCGCCAGCCCGCTGTTGTAATCGACCAGCGGCCCGCGCGACGAAAAGCGGGCGATGGGAAGCGTGGCGGTTTCCGCATCGTAGGCCGCCACGGTGATGATATTGTCGGCGCCGCCATTGTCTCCCACCAGATGGGTGTCCTCCACATGAGCAATAGCCGAGGAAGGTGTTCCGATAAAAAAACCATAATCCGACTGCTCGCACCAGAGATGAACGGTCAGCGCGTCCGGCGCGCTTACGGTCAGGGTGTACGTTCCTGCCCGGTGAAATTTGCTGGCATTGGGCGTGATTTCCACCTCGAACAGGTTCCTGTTCACCGTGCCACGGCTGGTCCACCGCAGAGTCTGGTTTTCAGCCGAATGTTTGAGGGAATATTGCTGAGCGCTGCCAAACGTGCTCGTCACCGGTGTCCCGCCGAACGAGGGTCCGCTGATAGGGCCGCCTTCCCCGAAAGGAAGCTGCAGTTTCACGGAAATTTCGATCCCCCCGGATGGATAGTAGAGCTTGATCGATTGTGCCTCCGTTTCATCCTCCGCTTCGCAGCGGTTGTATTCGACGCGGTTGGTGCGGTCGTCGATCAATTCGACCGGAATATCCACCGACCCGCCGCCAGAGGGAAATTCTATCCGCGCATGCTGCTGGCTTCCGGCGGAATTTCCGGCGGATTGCACCAGCACCTGGCCCGTGGCGCCCCCGAATTTGTTCGTCAGGAAATCCTCCTCATCGGTAAACCCGTCATGCGGGCCGGTGTCGCTGCCAAAGCTGCAATTGATCACTACCGGGCGATTGCTGAATACGTTTTTCGCGACGTTCAGGATATAGGACACCGCGTCCCGGAAGAGCTGGTCGAAAGGAATATCGGTACCGCCCATCTGCGGGTATTTATTCAGGTAAAGCGCCTTGACGATGATCAGATCCGCTTCGGGCGCCACGCCGATATACTGGTATTTGTCCCGTCCGTTTCCCGCGGCGGTGGAAGCGACGTGCGTCCCGTGGCCGGCACAATCTCGATGGCGGAAGTTGCCGAGCCCGCCGAGCGCGGCCATGATCTTGGCGCGGTCATATTCGACGCCATAGGTGGGGCCCGGCGCACTCAGGAGCGACGGATCAGGCTGGGTATCGCCGCTTTCCGGTTCGAGGCCCGGGTCCCAGATGCGCAGGATGCGCGTCTCCTGTGGAGGACCGGCCTTGCGCAGGTAGGGATGGAAGATATCCACTCCGGTATCGATGACGCCGACGATGACGCCCGCGCCGGTGTCACCGCTGAAGGTTTCGCCGGACCGGCTCCATACCTGGTCCGCCGAGATGTTGGGAATGCTCTTGTCGAGGTGCAGCTTCGGCTTCTTGCCGAAAGACAGCTTCAATACTCCCGGATGGGCGGCAATGCGCTCGAGGTCGGCCAAGTCCACGCTCCCGGTGGCGCCTCCGTTTCCCGTGTTCCATATGGTCTGGAATCCCAGCGCTTCGATCTGCGCCAGGTCGCCGGCGTATTGCAGCGATACATTGACCCGTCCGCCTGCCGCCACCGCTGGATGCACGCGAGCGACCGAAGCCCTGCCCTTCTCCTTTACCTGGAGATAATTCAGGTAGATCGATGAGAGGCCGGAGTCGAGCTTGTTCCAGATTGTTGACATGGGCTGTTCCCGCTCCCGCTATTTCCGCTTTTTGTATTTATAGATCAGTCCCGCGGTTTGTCAAACTCTCCTACCGGGGAACCACTTCAGCAGCCTCCCGCACATGACGGTGGACGCCACCGAGCAGGCATCGCATATCGCTCTCCAGCTCAGCTTGACAATCGGAAGCCGTGATATATGTTGAAATTCGGGCCATCCGCATAATCCAGGGTCATAGCCCGACCCATATAAGGATGAACCGGCCAGCTTTGCCGCTGATGAACGGCTGGCGACGGAAAGAGATAAGGGCTGATGGTAAAAGAGGGATACATGGAAGAACCAAATTGCATAATTTCTCAACTTTTGTGGAGCAAGGGCCATGCAACGAACTCGATTCTTTTTACCATCGCTGGTTGCCGGCGCGGGATTATCCCTGGCGGCTATCCTTTTCAATCCCGCCTGGGCGGTGTCCTTCAGCGTCAATAATCTGGTCACTGATGACCAGGCTGCCAATCCCGCGCAGATCACCGATCCGGGCCTCAAAAATGGGTGGGGCATGTCCTTTGGCCCCACTAGTCCCTTCTGGGTATCTTCGAACGGGGCCGGCACGGCGGTGCTATACAACGTGAATCCGGCAACCCAGGATACCGCCAAGGCGGGGCTCACGGTGGCGATTCCCGGCGCGGGCAATCCGACAGGCCAGGTATTCAATGGAAACAGCTCTTCGTTCAACGGCGATCGTTTCCTATTCGTGAGCGAGGATGGCACGGTCTCCGGTTGGCGGCCTTCCCTGGGCACATCAGCCGAGACGATCGCGAGCGCATCCGCGGCAAACGTATACAAGGGAGCAGCTATCGGCAGCGTTGCGGGAAACGACTATCTGTATGCCGCGAACTTCAAGGCCGGCACGATAGACGTTTATAAGGGCACGGCAGCCCAGCCATCGCTATCCGGCTCGTTCACCGATCCCAACCTGCCGGATGGCTTTGCGCCATTCAATGTGCAGAATCTCAATGGCGCGCTGTATGTCGCCTACGCCCAGCGGGACAATATGACCAATGATGAAGTGGCCGGCGCCGGGTTGGGTCTTGTCGACAAATTTTCGTTGAGCGGAGATTTCCTGGGCAGGGTGGCTTCGGGCGGCACGCTGAATGCGCCATGGGGTTTGGCGATCGCCCCTTCTTCATTTGGCGCCATGGCGGGAGATCTGCTCGTGGGCAATTTCGGCGACGGCCACATCAATATTTATGACCCGGCCACCCTCATGCCTCTGGGGCAGGTGATGGACGCCAGCAATAACCCAGTCGTGATCGATGGGCTATGGTCCATATCCCCGGGCAATGATGGCATGGGAGGCAGCAGCCAGCTGCTCTACTTCGCCGCAGGCCCCAATGATGAAGCCCATGGGTTGTTCGGCGTGCTGGCGCCGGTTCCGGAACCCTCGGCATATGCGCTGATGCTATTGGGATTAGGAATGATATTGCTGCTGGCAAGGCGCCGCATGCCGGGCTGCGAGGCAGGCGCCGCCCGTTGATGGAATGCCGATGGAACACTGCGGGAAACGACGCAAGTCGGCGCTGTAAACCCCGGGGCGCAGACCGGTTGGTACGCTGTTTGAAAAGAACCCCGGATTCCTGAAGTAGCCTCTTTCTTGCAGGGAAACGAGAAACCCGAAGCCGCCATGGCGTATTCGGGTTTTTTCATGCTTTATTCAGCAATACCGGCCGGTGCAACTGGAGTGGTTCATCTTGCCCCCATTCCTCCAATTCTTTCCAGCCCGATGCCGTCCGCACGTCACCCCTTCTGCGGTTTGGTGTAAGGCGTCTCCTCATAGGGCGTATCCGGGGTATCGGAGGTTTCCTCCGGCTTGGCGCGGCTCTTTATCTCTTCGGTGTAACTCTTGACCCCGTAATAGGAATGCACGCTCTCCTGCCAGGTAGGGTCAGCCATGTCAGGCCAGTCGTCCTTGTCAAACCCCGGTGCCGATTCGAGGCGTTCCTTGTCCACGTTCAGGGCGAAGCGCTTGTTGGCGGTGTCCAGTTTGAGCGCTCTCCACGGCACGGCAAACAGTTTTTCGCCAATGCCGGCGATGCCGCCAAACGACAATACCGCGTACGCAACACTGCCGCTCTTCGTATCCAGCATGATTTCCTTGATATCCCCCAGGTCTTCGCCCTTATGGTTATATACGTCATCGCCGAGAAGGGTATCGGCCCCCATCAACCTCGGTCCGGGGCCTTCTTTGTCTTTCCGCTTGTACATGCCATAGATATCCCGATCTTCGTAGCTCATCGTCGTCTCCCTGAGTTCATTTCAAAAAAATCCACCTCTGGTCTCTTGATATCCGAAGCCTGTGCCCGCGGCTTTTATCCATCCATCTGCAAATGCAAACCGGAGCCGGCTCGATCCCAGGCGCTAGGAATCATGAGCGAGTTGCCGCTTCCCTTCAGTGCGAAGCCGAACATTGCGGCAGAAGGACCGGAGGACCACGACCGGGTTGTTGCGATGGGGATGGGGATGGGGATGGGCAACTGCAGGGCAATGCAAAACAGAAAAGGTCGCACGTGGCCGGAGTGGCAGCGGAAGCGGCACCCATGGCTGCCACTTCCAGCACAAGGTCGTTTTTGCGCTATTCCCCGGGTTTGCGGCGCTGCCGCAGCACGGCTCCCGCTAATTCCACGATAATGCCCAGGCCAAAAAGAACCGCGCCGATCCACATGTTCTCTGGCGCAAGGAGCATCAGCAGTCCGCCCAGGATAAGCAGTGAAAGGGATAATTTTCGTTTGGTGCGGGGGTTTTCAATCATGGGGATGCTCTCCGCGAATGTTCTTCCTAAACATAGCCGGCGGAAATGAGGTGTCAAGCGTCATCCCCTTCCCTGTTTCTGCTTCCGGCTTGCGGCGGTTCCACCCATCCCGGCTTTTCCGATCCGGTATTCGCAACCGGGATGGGGCGCACGGTAAAATAGGGCCTTCAGCGCTTCCCTAAATCCCGATGAGAAAGCCGACAGCCGCTTCCGCAATTTCCCCTGCCGCAAACATTCAGCCAGCCGCTGATGCGGCAAGAATCGCAATGCGCCGGGCGAACGCGCCCAAACCGGTCTATCCCGAAGAACTCCCGGTGGCGGCTCGGCGCGAGGCCATTCTTGCAGCAATTCGGGATAACCAGGTCGTGATCGTCTGCGGCGAAACGGGGTCGGGCAAGACGACCCAGCTCCCCAAGCTGTGCCTCGAACTGGAACGCGGAATCAGCGGCATGATCGGGCATACGCAGCCACGCCGCATCGCGGCCCGCACAGTCGCCGCAAGAGTGGCGTCCGAACTTTGCAGTCCCTTGGGACACGCGGTAGGCTACAAGGTCCGCTTTTCCGATAAGGTGGGTCCGGACACGTACATCAAGCTCATGACCGACGGCATCCTGCTGGCCGAAACCCAGGGCGATCCGCAACTGCTCGCGTACGATACGATCATTGTCGATGAGGCGCACGAGCGCAGCCTCAATATCGATTTCCTGCTCGGTTATATCAAGCAGCTGCTGCCCCGGCGCCCGGACCTGAAACTCATCATCACCTCAGCCACGATCAATGCGCAACGTTTCTCCGCGCATTTTGGCGATGCTCCCATAATCGAAGTATCGGGCCGGCTGTATCCGGTCGAAGTGCGCTACCGTCCCCCCGGCAGGATCGGCGGCGCGGATCACACGGAAGCCGAAGACGAGGAGGAGGACGGGACGGAAACCGATGCCGAACAGGCGCTCCTCGACGCCGTCGATGAAGCGATGCGCTGCGGCGCGGGGGACATGCTGATCTTCCTTCCTGGCGAGCGCGAGATCCGGGAGACTGCCGAATCATTGCGCAAGCACGCATTTCCGGGCATGAGCCATGCCACGGTGCAAGTTCTTCCCCTCTTCGCACGCTTGTCCTATGCGGAGCAGGAGCGCATATTCAAGCCGGACGGGAACGCGAGACGCATCATTCTCGCAACCAACGTAGCGGAAACTTCGCTTACGGTCCCCGGAATACGCTACGTGATCGACACCGGCCTGGCACGAATCAAGCGCTACAGCTTCCGCAACAAGGTGGAGCAATTGCAGGTCGAGAAAATCTCGCGCGCTTCCGCCAACCAGCGGGCCGGGCGCTGCGGAAGGGTGATGAGCGGCGTGTGCATCCGGCTGTATGCGGAAGAGGATTATCTGGGCCGCGCGGAATTCACCGACCCGGAGATCCTGCGTTCATCCCTGGCCGCCGTGATACTGCGCATGAAGTCGCTCAAGATCGGCGAGGTCGAGGATTTTCCGTTCATGGAGCCCCCCTTGCCCCGAATGATCGCGGATGGCTACCAGTTGCTGTCGGAACTGGGAGCGGTGCAGGATACCCCAGGCCAGGAGCGCGCCCTCACCGGCATCGGCTGGCGGCTGGCCAAATTTCCCGTCGATCCGAAGGTGGCGCGCATGATACTGGCCGCCAGGGAGGAGAATTGCCTGAGCGAAGCGCTCGTCATCGCTTCGGCGCTGGGCGTGCAGGATCCGCGAGACCGTCCCTTCGAACGCAGGGATGCAGCGGACCGCGCGCATCAGCGCTTCCAGGACGAGCGCTCCGACTTTCTCGGCTACCTGAAGCTATGGGATTTTTTTGATGAGCAGCTGAAACATAAAAAATCCGGCCGCAAGCTGGTGGCGTTGTGCCGGGAAAATTTTCTGTCTCATCGCAGGATGCGCGAATGGCGCGAAATCCATGGCCAGCTTCATACCCTGGTGACGGAATCGGGAATGAGGCCCAATGAAATTCCCGCGAGCTACGAGGAAATCCACCGTGCGCTGCTGTCCGGGCTGCTTGGCAATATCGGGTTCAAGGCCGATGAGGATGGCGAATACCTGGGAGCGCGCGGCATCAAATTTTCCATTTTCCCCGGCTCGGCCCTGAAAAAAACCCGGCCCAAGTGGATCGTGGCCGCCGACCTGACAGAAACCGCCAGGCTGTATGCGCGCTGCGTGGCGAGAATAGATCCCCTATGGGTGGAACAAGTGGGCGGCAGGCTTTGCAGGAAACATTATTTCGATCCTCACTGGGAAAAGAAAACGGCACAGGTGTCGACATTCGAGCGGGTCACGCTCTATGGCTTGACGGTGATGCCCAAGCGGCGGGTATATTACGGCGCGATCAATCCCAGGGAAGCACGGGAAATTTTCATACGCTCGGCGCTGGTCTCCGGCGACTATATTACCCATGCCCCATTTTTCGAGCACAACCGCAAGCTGATCGCTGAAGTTGCGGCACTGGAGCACAAGGCGCGGCGGCCGGACGTGCTGGTGAACGAGCAGGAAATCTTCGCCTTTTACGAAGGCATTATTCCAGAAGGAATCGGCAACGGCGCCGCATTCGAAAAATGGCGCCGGCAGGCGGAACAGAAGGACCCGCGCTGCCTTTATCTTACGCGCGAATACCTGATGCGCCATGAGGCGGCCGACGTTACCGAAGCGAGGTTTCCCGATACCGTCGTCATGGATGGTTCCGGATTGCCACTCGCCTATCGCTTCGAACCAGGCCATCCGCTGGATGGCGTGACCGTCACGGTGCCCCTGCCCCTGCTCAACAAGCTCGAACCGGCCCGATTCGACTGGCTCGTTCCCGGATTGATCCGGGAAAAGATCACCTGGTATTTGAAAGGACTTCCCAAGCAGATACGGCGGCAGGTGGTGCCGGTGCCGGAATTCGTGACGCGCTTCCTCGAATACCAGAATGACCAGGAGAGGGAGGAAGAAAATGCGGTACCGCGGCAAAGACAGGCCGGCCGGGCGAAAATCCCGCTGACAGCGGGCCTGGCGGGTTTCATCCAGAGAAATACAGGCACCAGTGTTTCGTCCGCCATATGGGCGAATGAAGATCCGCCGCAGCACCTGCTGATGAATTACCGGATAGTGGACGAGGCAGGGGAGGAACTGGCCATGAGCCGCGACCTGGCGCAACTCAAGGCGCGGCTTGGCGAGGCAGCGCAGTTGACGTTTTCCGGGGCGGATTCGGAAGAATGCCTTCCCATCGAGCGCGGCGAGGTGAAACGCTGGGATTTTGGCGACCTCCCGGAAGAAATCCCGTTCGTGCGAGGCGGCAGCAAGCTCATCGGCTATCCGGCGCTGGCGCTGCGCGAGGATAAGGTATGCATCCATCTGTTCGATACGCCGGAAGCGGCGCAGGCGAGCATGCGGGCTGGCGTGCGCCAGCTGCTGCGTTATGAGCTCAGGGAACAGGTGAAGCAACTGGAAAAAAACCTGTGGGGGCAAAGCAGGATGGTGAGCCAGGCGATCCTGCAGCTGCATGGCCTCATCGATCCCGATGCGCTCAGGGAAGACCTCCTGGACGCCATCTCCGACCGCGCTTTTATCGGGGATGATGCGCTGCCCCGGCGCGAACAGGAATTTGCGGCACAGCGGCAGCGGGCCAGGGTGCGGCTGCCTGCTGTCGCTGAGGCGGCACTGCGGGCGGTGCAGAACATCGCGAACGAAACACAGGCATTGACGACCAGGATGTCAGCGGGAGGCCCCGGTATCGGAAAATTGAAAAAAGAGCTGGAGCAGCAATTGCACAACCTCGTCTATGCGGGGTTTTTGAGCGGCACACCATGGGATCAGCTGCAGCACCTGCCGCGCTACATCAAGGGAATGGCGCTGCGGCTGGATAAATACGGCGGAAATCCGGAGCGCGACACGCGCCACAGCGCGGTCATTGCAGGATTCTGGAACCGGTATGCGCAGTGCCTGCAGCAACGCCGGAAGGCGGGGATCGGTGATCCCGCCTTGGCTGGCTTCCGCTGGCAGATCGAAGAGCTGCGCATCTCGCTGTTTGCGCAAGAGCTGAAGACGCCTCATCCTGTTTCCGCCAAGCGCTTGCAGAAGCTCTGGGAAGAGATCGAGGACTGAACTTTGGAACATGCCGTGCTCATGCGATCGGGATGCGGGATGACGAGTGGATTCCGCCCGCCTCTTGCTTTTTTACCGGCGTAATCTAACGTTAAGGAAGCGCATAAATCGGCATTGCGCTGCGGCTTCGCCCGGTGGTTGCTCGAAACTGGAATCTGGAGGAAAAGATGGCTGTTTATTTCAGCGGCCGGAAGAAAATTGGGGAGGTATCCGTTGACCTCGATTCCGGCCGGACGAGGATCGATTGCGCCATCCATGAGAAATGGATCGATATCGACAGCAGCACCACGGCACGATGCGGGTCGCCGGGAACCTGCCAGGTTGCCCGGACTGTAGGCGTTTCGGAAAAAACCAGCCAGACGGTCGAGCAATCCATCGGAGCTTCCCTCGGCCTGGAGGACATCCTGAAGCTGAAGGCGACGATCAAGGAAGTTTTCGGCTACGAGGTCAACTGGAGCCACAGCCTCACCACCACGAAAACCTTCAACTTCGAGGCGCCCAGGTGCGGGAGGTATTCGCTCGTGATATACCAGCTCTTGCGGGAATACGAGCTGACCTGCCTGCGCCGGAGGCGCTGGACCTTTCGGGATGATGCCTGGGACAAGAAATGGAGCCGCACCATAGTCGAATACACGAATACCCATGATGCGCTTCCCGACGTGGAAGAATTCGACGAACTATGCAAATCCCGGCCGCAATGCAAAGGCAGGGATGCGGCGACGCCTTTTCATGACGGAATGCTGTGCTTCGACATGGGGACAGCAAGCTTTCGCGTTCCCTACAGGCTGACACCCGATGGATTCGACGTTCAGATAGCGAAGCGGATCATCTCCTTCACCTTTACCGAATATCCTACGGGCATTCGCGGCCTGGAGCAAGGATTGACCATCTCGCTGCCGATCCAGGTCCTACCCGAGCCGCTCGTCTTTCTTTCCCCGCCACGGGGCCAGGAGGTGGAGGCCCAGGTATTCCGGTATAGGGATCCAAACGAGGACAAAATACGTATCCCTGCGGAAGCCCTGGCCGGCGTCACCATGCTCAAGGGCATTCAGGTGCTTGCCGGCCAGGAAACCCAAACCCCGCTAAGCAAGAGCTGAGATCCTGGGTAGGAATTTGTTCGGTTCTTTCTAACTGTCCGGATCCTTTGCTGCATTCCCTATCGCGGGAAGCAAAAGAGAGGGCTGAAGCGCCGCAGCTCCCTCGAGCCGGTAAAGCCATGCGAGCAGCTCGGCCACGGCGCGATAGAGTTCGGGCGGAATGGCTTGATCGAGATCCACCTGCATCAGCAGGGATACCAGTTCCGGTGATTCGTGCACATATACCCCATGGGCGCGTGCTTTCTCGATAATGGCTTCCGCCACCAGCCCCCGCCCTTTCGCGACGACCTGCGGAGCCGCCCTGCCATCACGATAGGCCAGCGCCACCGCGGCGTTACGTGACCTAGGGGATGCAGGGGACGCAGGGAGCGTGCAAGGCTCCGGCGGCGGCGCGGATGCCACAGGTATTGCAGGTAATTCAGGAGGCTTCATCATGCTCCGCCTCCATGCTCATCAATTCGATTCCGGCGGCTTTCAGGCGCTCCTCCAGCGGCGCGACGCCTGCACGCAGCGCGGCCACGGTGCCCGCCTCTGCTGCGGCGAGGCGCACATCCACTGTGCATCCGACACCCTTGTCAAGCCGGAGGCTTGCGGTGACCGGGCCAAGGCGGGGAAGGACGAGGCGCACCGTGGTGCGCCAGGCTGTGGCCTGCCCTCTCTCCCCAGGATTCCGTCCGTCCGGTTCTCCCCGGTCTTGCGTTGTTTCCTGCGCCGCCTCCCACGTGATGACCTGGCCCGGCCAGGCCATTCCCTGCAAGGCAAATTGCCGTGTTTCCAGGATATCCAGTTGCTGCCGCACCAATGCCAGGGCAGCCGGATGAACGGGATCGTTTGCACCGGCCGCACCAGACGTGCCAGGCGTACCGGCCGCAGTGGAGAATGCGGCAGGTTCCCATCCTTCTCCACCGATGACGCTGCCCGGCCCCGTTCCTTCCCTCCCTGCCGGGGCGAGACCGGCTTCGGAAGATAACCGGGCCTGCGGCTCCAGCAGCAACCTGGGCAAGGACCTCAAGCCCGCGACCCATTGCGCCTGGTGGGATTCGTAGAAAAATCCGCTCCGGTCGAGCGCTCCAGCGAGGCTTTTCGCAAGCTGCACGCTATCCAGTGGCGGTCCCACCAGGAGAGATCCCGCGCTCGACAATGTCGTCAGCCCTGCGGGGGTCGCCGGCTGGCGCAATAGCTGGTCGATAAAACGGCCGGCGTCACTGACGCGCGATGATACGCCCGATGGAAGGAGAGGATCTTCGACGGCAATCATGAAGGTCGGCCGCGGCTCCCGCGAAACGAAAACGAGATTGAGCAGGTCGCCCGGGCGCACCCCTGCCGGCAACTGCATTTGTACCGCCTGCCCCCCCTGCCCGGCTGGATGTCGCGCCGCCAACTCGACCAGGAACTCGCCGTTATGAAGCTTGCCGAGCACGCGCACGCCCAGGCGCCGCCCCGGCTCCAGGCCAGCAAGCAACGCCGGCTCACCGGGCTGCCGGCGCGCCAGGAGCGCGCCGGCAGAGACCCGCGCCAACGCATTCAAAGCTTTGAGCGCAAGCATATCAAAGGCCTCGCATTTTCTCGTCCTCCTCGACTCTTCCAGCCTCGAGAAGACCGGGAAGCAGCGTCAACAGATAAAATTAACAAGCCCTGGCCGCGGCCTTGCCCATCATCACTCGAAAGCGCTCGAATCGTAAGCTTTGCCTACCTGCTTCGCCATTCTGGAACTGCCAAGCAGCGACCACAGGCGTTTCATCCAGGGCTCGGTGAAATTGCGGATTTCCGCATCGTTGGCCAGGATCTTGTGTATCAGTTCGATTTTCCGGCGCTGCATCTCGCTTGTGAGCCGCACCGGCTGCATTGCCTTGATCTGGGCAACCTTGGCCGCGCAGTGCCGCTCCAGCCCTGCGAGCTTCTCCCATTCTCCGGCCCGGGCCGCTTCAGCCATCTCGCTAGTCACCTGGGCTATGTATTCGAATCCCGCAAGGCTTTCGGGGTCGTTCATGGAGTCGCTCATGGAGTCGGTAGCCTTCATTTTCCGTGCCCGCCGCTCGAAGGAAGTGCCGAAACCGGTGAATCGCACGGATGGGGGACGGTGAATGATACGGATGGTGCGGCAGGCGCTGTCGAAGCCGGCCCGATCGCTTCCCATGCATCATTCAGTTCTCCCAGGAGGCGGCCTACTTCTTCCAGGTATTCCGGCTTGTTATGAAGGTTGGCCTCGAGCAGCCTGCGGCTCATGTAATCGTAGAGCGCATGCAACCGCTCCCCGAGCTCGCCGCCCGCTTTCATTTCCAGGCTGGCCTGCAAGCCGGAAGTAATGATGGCAATGGCCTTGGAGATGGCCTCTCCCTTGGCGGTGATCTCTCCATTCTTCATGTGAACGAGGGCCGATGCGAGCGCAATCCGCGCACCCTCGAACAGCATCAGGATGAGCTTGTGCGGGCTTGCAGCCAATACGCCGGTTTCGAGCCCGATGCGGGCATAGGCGCCGGTGCCGTAGCGGGATGCGGAATACATTTCACGTTCTCCTGTCAGGAATATTTGGTCGGCAATGCGCTCAACTGCTGGGTCATGTATGCGCTGGTCTGGTTGAGGCTGCTGAGCATGGTGTCCAGCGCGGTGAATTGCGCCCGGTAGCGCGCCTCGGTGGCAGCCATGCGATCGTTGAAGTCACTCTGTCGTTTGTCGAGATCCTTGATGCTGGCGTTGAGCCCGTCGGTGCGGCTGGCAAGCATGCCATCGCTTGTCAAAAAGCCGCCAACCAGGGTATTCAGCTGATCGGCATATCCACGCGAAAAACTGATGTTCCCGCGCGAACCGAGCGGACCGCCATTGATATCCACCCGCAGCCCTTCCGCATGATCGCCTACGGCTGCCGAAAGCGTCTGTCCTAGCCCGGTGGCGGTGACGCCATTGATCGTGCCCGCCACGTCCACTCCCGCGGTGGAGGCCGGGCTTGCCCCCATCAAATTGGCCGCGCCATTGCCGCCCGTGATGCTGACCGCGGAGGCGGAGCCGTAGCGGGCCGAGGTAATGGTGAGCACGCCTGCGGATTGGGAAACCGTAACGGAATTGCCGGCGTTCATGAATCCCGCCGTGCCGTTCAGTTTGCTCTGCACCTCCGCGGCCAGCGCATCCGCCGATCCATATGTTCCTGCGGAAAGCGTGATGCTTGCCGAAGTGCCGTCCACATTGATGTCCAGTTGATCGTTGACGCCCGCGATGATGGTCAGACCCGCCGCCTGGCTTCCCGCCAGGCTGGCTTGCGCAGCAAGCCTGCTGACTGTGACGGCATAGTTTCCCGGCGCCGTATTCCCGGTGGACCCGACGTAGGAAACCAGGCTGTCGCTGGATTTCCCCTGTGCGGCAAATAGTCCGGCAATTCCGTCGAAATCATTATCCAGCGCAGCCTGGAGCTTGGTGGAATCCAACGCCAAGGTGCCGTCTTTCTGGAAAGCCACCCCGATATCCGACAGCGAGCTCAAGCCGCTTCCGGCTACGCCTCCGCCCACGGCCGCGGACAGCGTGGCACGTATTCGGGACTGGATCGACAGCGTGGTCGAATCCCCCTGCAACGCCGCGCCGGTCTTGGTTCCCGCGTTGTACGCGCTGAGGCTCGCGAGAGTCTGGCTGACATTGTTGTATGCCTTGACGAAGGCTTCCACGGACGCCTTGACGCCGGCGACATCGCGGCCGACGGTCAGCGTAGTCGGGCTGCCGGTATTGCTCTTGAGCAGATTGAGCGTGACGCCCTCGATCGCATCGGTAATCGTGTTCGAAGGCTTGCTGATGTCGATCCCGTCGATCTTCAGCTTGGCATCCTGCCCCGACTGTACCTCGGCCATGTTTTTTCCGGTACCCGCCGCTACGGTGGGATCGAAAGCGAGCTGCGAAAGCCCGGATGCATCCAGATCGTTTCCATCGCTATCGCTGACGCTGATTTTGATACTACTGGAAGCACCCGTATCCTTGCTGGTCATTACCAGCCGGTTGCTGGCGCCATCGTTGATGATGGTCGCGCTTACGCCAATGTTTGCCGCGTTGATCGCATCGCGCACTCCGGAGAGCGTGTTGTTGGCCGGATCGATCGTCACGGTTTGCGCCGGTTTCGCGTTGTTCAGGGTGAAGGTATTGGAATTGCTGTCATACGTGCCGTACTGGATGGTTAGGGTGCCGCTTCCCACTACCGTGGAGGGGGTGGCGAATCCATCGGAGCGGATCTTCTGCTGCTGCGCCAATTGCTGCACCTCGACGGAGTAGCTGCCGGGCACCGCCTTGCCGCCGGCCCCGCTTGCGCTGGCGGTAAGCACCGAGGAGTCTGCCGCGCTCGCGGTCGCGGCCTGGAATTTGCTGCCATCCGCCAGTCCCTGCATCGCGGTCTGGAAGGCCGCAAGCGAGCCTTTGAGGGATCCGTATGCGGACAGCTTGGCCTGGTAGTCCGCCTCGCGTTTCTGCAGCAGCGCGAGCGGCTGCCTTTCCACCGTCATCAACTGGCTGACGATGCCATCCACGTCAAGATTCGATCCGATACCCGCTGCCGACATACCCATGTTTTTCTCCACCTTCCACGCGATGCGCCGTTGCGCCCCGCTTTTCTTTTATCCCGATTCCGCTTGCGCTTATAGTCGCCGATTACCCGCCGCTTGCGATTTGCTGGCACGCACCCGCTCAAGCTTTCGCGTGCAACAGCTCCTTCAATTGGTCGAGCGACTTCGCCCGGGCCAGCACCTCCTCCATGGGAATCTGCCGCACCAGTTCATTGCTGGTGCAGTCCATGATTCTCACTACCTGCTTTCCGCTGTCCGGATCGATCGTGAACTCCATCACCCGATTCCTGGGCCGGATCGGAATGCAGATACCCATTACAGGCAATGCCGCTTCCGGTATCGAAACCGCTGCGGGCTTGCCGTCCACTCTTGCACTCCCGGCTTGCAGAGGCTGCAACGAGACCGGCACGCCGGCGGCGGTCCCGGTTTGGTTGCCGATGTGATTCTCGTTCTCCTTGCCAGCGGGTTCGATGCGCATTGTCGGCCTCATCTTTTAAACTTTAAAACTGTTCGAAATCGGAATCCGGGGCATGGCAATGGCCTGGCCCCGGATTGCTTCTACCTTTTCCACATTTCCGCCGGGCCGCGCCGACTAATCCCGGCCGCGCCGATCAGCCCCTCAGCAGGGACAGCACCGATTGAGGCATGGCGTTGGCCTGGGTCAGCATCGCCGTGCCGGCTTGCTGCAACACCTGGTTGCGCGACAGGGAGGCGGTCTCAGCAGCAAAATCGGTATCCACGATGCGGCTGCGCGAGGCGCTGAGGTTTTCCGAGGTGGTCTGCACATTGGCAATCGCCGAGGAAAAACGGTTCTGGTAGGCGCCCAGGTCGGCACGGCCCGCATTCAGCGCGCTCAACGCCGAGTCCATCGCGGCTATGGCAAAATCTGCATTCGCGGTATTGCTGATATCCACATTGGCGAATCCCGCGCTGCTGGCGGTCGTGACTGCCGTCGTGCCGGCTGTCAAGCCGGTGGTGGCCGTGGTGGCGGAGGCGCCGGCAAAAGCCACTACCGTGGTGCTGCCGGAAATGTTGGTCAGCGTTACCTTGCCCGCCGCATCCGCAGTGGCGGTCACGTTGGTGGTGGACGAAACCGTGTTGATGGCCGCCGCAATGTTCGCGCCTTGCGTCGCAGCATTGCCGCCGGCCGCAACCGCGCCTACGCTCACGCCATTGATCGTCAGGTCTCCCGCCGTGATC
>DASZUL010000041.1:0-60863 GCA_035547595.1 Nitrosospira sp. | reverse complement strand
GAATCGCACCCGTCATGGCAAGACGGATATCCGTATCGATATTTATCTTGCGCACCCCATGCTTGATTCCCTCCTGGATCTCCTCTACCGGAACGCCATAGGTTTCCTTCATTTCGCCGCCATACTCGCGGATAATGTCCAGCCATTCCTGCGGAACTGAGCTGGAGCCGTGCATGACGAGGTGGGTATTGGGAATGCGCTGGTGAATTTCCTTCACGCGCTCGATGGCAAGAATGTCCCCTGTGGGCTTGCGCGTGAATTTATAGGCCCCATGCGAAGTACCGATCGCGATAGCCAGGGCATCGACTCCGGTCTGCTTGACGAAATCCGCTGCTTGCTCGGGATCGGTCAACAGTTGATCGTGGGACAACTTGCCTTCCGCGCCGTGGCCATCTTCCGCTTCCCCCATTCCGGATTCAAGCGATCCCAGGCAGCCCAGCTCTCCTTCGACAGATACGCCGACGGCGTGCGCCATCCCGACCACTTTCGCCGTAACCTCGACGTTATATTCATAAGAAGAGGGAGTCTTGGCATCCGCCTCGAGCGAGCCATCCATCATGACGCTCGAAAAACCGCTGCGAATGGCATTGACGCACACAGCGGGCGACGCGCCGTGGTCCTGGTGCATGACGATGGGAATATGGGGATAGGATTCTACCGCCGCTGCTATCAGGTGGCGCAAGAACGCTTCACCGGCATACTTGCGGGCACCGGCGGATCCCTGCATGATCACGGGGCTATCGCATTCGTCTGCCGCCTGCATGATGGCCTGGATTTGCTCCAGATTGTTTACATTGAAAGCAGGAAGCCCATAGCTATTTTCTGCCGCATGATCCAAAAGTTGACGCAATGATACGAGTGCCATTCGAGTCTCCTTCAAAGTTAAAATCTATCTATCGAATCGTACCAGGAAATCCCGGCAGCATTGAAGAGCCAGGCTTCAATGCCATCCATGCTACGATTCTGGTTTTGCGGAAGCTTTTCTGTACTCCCCTACCTTAACAATTTTCATGGTATTGGTTCCGCCGGCTTTCCCCACTGGTTCGCCAATAGTCATGAGGATCAAATCACCATTACGGACAACGCCCCGTTTGAGCAGCTCATTTTCCGCATGATTCAGAATGACTTCGGGATCGTTCGACCCGCCTCCGAATTTTACTGGATAGACGCCGCGGTACAACGTCATTTTCCGGCGCGTATCTTCCTGCGGGCTTAATGCAAAAATAGGTACGTTCGAGCTCCTGCGCGACATCAGCAGCACCGTGCGCCCGCTTTGCGTCAGCGCGGCGATAGCGTGGATCTTAAGCCCCCCGGCGGTAAACATGGTCGCCCGCGCAATGGCTTCTTCTATAGTATCGGGCAAACCACCCTGTAAACGGCGAAGTTCGCTGCCCACCAGATATTCCTTTTCTGCCTCGAGGCATACGCGAGCCATCGCGGCAACCGATTCGACGGGGTACTGTCCCGTAGCGGATTCGGCAGACAGCATGACAGCGTCCGTGCCGTCTAATACCGCATTGGCGACGTCCGAAACTTCCGCCCGTGTTGGAATCGGACTGGTGACCATCGATTCCATCATCTGCGTCGCGGTAATGACCAGCTTATTGTTGGCGCGAGCGGTGCGTATCATTCTTTTTTGCAAAGCCGGCACCACCGCGTCTCCCACCTCTACTGCGAGATCTCCCCGCGCTACCATGATTGCATCGGATGCCTGCAAAATGTCGTCCAATGCGAGAATAGCTTCGGAGCGCTCCACTTTTGCCATCAGCAGGCTTTTTCCGCCGGCTTCCTGCATCACGGCGCGCGCCCATCGCATATCTTCCCCGGAACGGGGAAACGACACGGCGAGATAATCTGCCTTGAGCAGCGCGGCGGTTTTGATATCTTCGACGTCTTTATTGGTCAAAGCGGGAGCGCTCAGGCCGCCACCCTTCCGGTTGATACCCTTGTTATTGGATAACACGCCTCCCTGCTCGACCACGCAGTGAATCCGGGGGCCTTGTACGCCGGAAACGCCCAGCACGATGCGGCCATCGTCAAGTATCAGGGTGGCGCCGGTCTCCACGTCATTGGGGAGCTCCTTGTAATCAAGGCCTACCCGCTCCTCATTGCCGAGTTCGCACTCGGCGTCAAGTATGAATTTATCCCCCGTCTTAAGCGTGATCCGGCCTTTCTCGAATTTGCCGATCCGGATTTTCGGTCCCTGCAGGTCTGCCAATACGCCTATTACGTGTCCTGCGGTGCGGGCAAGCGAACGCGTCAATTCGACATATTCGATATGCTCCTGCCGGGTGCCGTGCGAAAAATTGATTCGCACCACATCCACGCCGGCATTGATCATGCGTTCCAGGACCTTGGGATCCCTGCATGCCGGACCGAGGGTAGCTACGATTTTGGTTCTTCGAATCATTTTAGGCAAAGACAAGAGGGTACCGCTTCACAACCTGTCCAGGATCAACCCGCCCGCTGTTCGAGTATTTCAACCGCCGGCAGCTTTTTGCCTTCCAGAAACTCCAGAAAAGCGCCACCCGCTGTAGAGATGTAGGATACCTTGTCGTAAATGTCGTATTTCTGGATGGCGGCGATGGTATCGCCGCCCCCCGCCAGCGTAAATGCCTTTGTGCTTGCAATGGCCATGGCTATGGTTTTCGTTCCCTCGCCAAATTGATCGAATTCAAATACGCCAACCGGGCCATTCCAGACGACCGTACCTGCTTTCATGATGATATCCGCCAGT
Organism: Nitrosospira sp.; assembly: GCA_035547595.1. Lineage (GTDB taxonomy): Bacteria > Pseudomonadota > Gammaproteobacteria > Burkholderiales > Nitrosomonadaceae > Nitrosospira. The sequence goes on along the minus strand of DASZUL010000041.1, from coordinate 58,126 downwards.
TCATTCGCGCTCCTGGGGCCGATATCAAAGATCATTTCGTCATCGTCAACCGAACTGGCGTCTTTCAGGACCGCCGGTTCATTCGCGTCAAATTTCTTTCCGACCACGACATCCACGGCGATGGGAATGGAAGCATTGCGCTTGGCCATTTTGTCCATGAGCGCCTTCGCAGTCGGGACCAGATCATCTTCGCACAGGGATTTTCCGATATTTTTGCCAGCCGCTTTCAGGAAGGTATTCGCTATCCCGCCGCCCACAACCAGCTGGTCTACTTTTTGCGAGAGGGATTCCAGCACCGTCAGTTTGGTTGAAACCTTGGAACCGCCGACAATGGCAACCATCGGACGCGCCGGATCAAGCAATGCCTTGGTTAGCGCGTCCAGCTCTTCCGTCAGCAGTATGCCTGCACAGGCGACCGGCGCGTATTTCGCGATACCGTAGGTGGATGCTTCAGCGCGGTGGGCTGTCCCAAACGCATCCATCACGAATACATCGCATAGGCTCGCATATTTTCGGGCGGTTTCGTCAGAGTTCTTCTTTTCCCCTTTATTGAACCGGCAATTTTCCAGAACAACCAGCTCGCCTTCCGAAACGTCCACGCCGTTTTCCACCCAGTCCTTTATCAGGCGCACGGGTTTGCCTAGCCGCTCGGCGATATTGTCGGCAACCGGTTTGAGGGAATTTTCCTCGGACCATATTCCCTCTTCCGGGCGCCCCAGATGGGAAGTGACCATCACCCGGGCACCCCGTCCCAGACAATGATTGATAGTGGCCATCGAGGCGGTGATGCGCGCATCGGAAGTAACCCTGCCATCCTTGACGGGAACGTTGAGATCGGCACGGATGAATACACGCTTGCCTTTGAGATCGAGATCGGCGACTTTGATGACAGACACGGGAGAACTCCAAGTTTATGGGCACAGGACAGTTTTTTACGAAAACTTCCGCGCCTTTGTCAGGTAGGGGTCAAAAAACTACGAGAAGCGGATGCATCAGGCCGTGAAGACCCGATGCATTCCGTAATATCTGCAAAAACTATTTGCCAACGACCCGGGCCATTTCCAGAATCTTGCTGGAGTATCCCCACTCATTGTCATACCACGAAACGACTTTGACAAAACTGTCGTCCAGAGCCATGCCGGCTTCCGCATCAAAGATGGAAGTGCAGCTATCGCCGCGAAAATCGGTGGAAACCACCTTTTCGTCCGTGTATCCCAGAATACCCTTCATCGATCCCTGGGACGCTTTCTTCATCGCATTGCAGATGTCCTCGTAGGTGGCGTCGCTGTTCAGCTCCACCGTCAGGTCCACTACGGAAACGTCGGAGGTGGGCACGCGAAACGCCATGCCGGTCAGTTTCTTGTTCAGCTCGGGAATTACCTTGCCAACCGCCTTGGCGGCGCCGGTCGAGGATGGGATGATATTTTCGAGAATACCGCGCCCGCCGCGCCAATCCTTGTTGGAGGGTCCATCCACGGTTTTCTGGGTGGCGGTGGCCGCGTGTACGGTTGTCATCAGACCGCGTTTGATGCCGAAAGTATCGTTCAATACTTTCGCAACAGGGGCGAGACAGTTGGTCGTGCACGAAGCATTGGAAATAATGGGCTCTCCGGCATAGGTCTGGTCGTTCACGCCGAATACGAACATGGGTGTATCGTCCTTGGAAGGAGCCGACATGATGACTTTTTTGGCGCCGGCAGCGATATGCTTCTCGCAGCTTTCCTTCGTAAGGAAGAGTCCAGTGGACTCGATGACGATATCGGCGCCCACCTCGTTCCATTTCAGTTCCGCAGGATCCTTGATTGCGGTCAAGCGGATCCTGTGCCCGTTGACGACCAGCGTATTGTCCTCGATCGAAACATCGCCCTTGAACCGTCCATGCACCGAATCATGCTGCAGCATATACGCCAAGTAGTCTGGCTCAAGCAAATCATTGATGGCGACAACCTCGATGTCCGGAAAATTCTGTATCGCTGCCCGGAACACCATACGGCCTATTCGGCCGAATCCATTGATACCCACTTTTATTGCCATATTTAAAACTCCTCGGATTAAAAAGATCAGGGCGGAAAAAGCAGCGTGGCGTTCTCGTCCGTGACGGGACTATATGACGCTCTTCACCGCTTTCGCCACATTATCCACGGTGAAGCCGAAATGCTTGAACAAGTCGCTGGCTGGCGCCGATTCTCCGAACGTATCCATGCCCACCACCGCTCCTTCCAAACCGACATATTTGCGCCAAAAGTCGGTTATGCCGGCTTCGACCGCCACACGCCCGACTCCCTTCGGCAGCACGCTGTCTTTATAGGCCTGTTCCTGGCGGTCAAACAGGTTGGTGCAAGGCATCGAAACCACCCGCACGTGTATGCCCTCTTCCGACAGCGCCTTTTGCGCCATCATGGCCAAAGATACTTCCGAACCGGTGGCAATAATGATTGCACGAGGTTTTTTGTCGGCTGCCTCCGAAAGCGTGTAGCCTCCCTTATCCACCAATTTGACGGTGGTATCATCCCGTTTCTGGAAAGGGAGATTCTGGCGGCTGAAAATCAGGGTGGAAGGTCCATCCTTGCGCTCGATCGCCCTTGCCCAGGCTATGGTTGACTCCGTAGTGTCGCAGGGGCGCCAGACATCCATTCGCGGGATATAGCGTAACGTCGCAGTCTGCTCCACGGGTTGGTGGGTGGGCCCGTCTTCGCCAAGGCCGATCGAATCGTGTGTAAAGACAAAGATATTTCGAATTTTCATCAGTGCCGCCATGCGGAGGGCATTGCGGGCATACTCCGAAAACATCAGGAAGGTCGCGCCGTAGGGAATAATGCCTCCGTGCAGGGAAAGTCCGTTCATGATTGCGCTCATGCCGAACTCACGCACTCCATAATAAACATAGTTGCCGCCGTTATCGCGGTTGCAGCCCTTCGAACCCGACCACAGGGTAAGGTTCGATCCGGCCAGATCGGCAGAACCGCCGATAAGTTCCGGTAAGGCCGGGGCCAATCCCTCTATTGCGTTTTGTGACGCCTTGCGGCTGGCAATGGTTTCTGCCTTGGCCTGAACACGGGCAACCAGCGCATTTACGTGTTCCTGCCATCCGGCCGGAAGATCGCCGGACATCCGGCGCTTGAATTCCGCGGCTTCCGCCGGATACTTCCCGGCATACTCGGCAAATTTCTGATTCCACTCGGCCTCCAGTTTCTCGCCTTTTTCGCGGGCATCCCACATCGCATAGACGTCGTCGGGGATCTCGAACGGCAGATGGTTCCAGCCGATATGGGGGCGTGCAGCGGCGATTTCGAGATCTCCCAATGCGGCGCCATGGACTTCGTGGGTATTGGCTTTGTTGGGAGAACCCAGGCCTATGATGGTTTTGCAGCAGATCATCGAGGGCCTGTCCGTTGCTTTCTTCGCCGCCTCGATCGCTGCCTCGATTGCTACCGGGTCATGGCCGTTCACATCGGGAACCACATGCCAGCCATAAGCTTCGAAACGCGCTGGCGTATTGTCGGTGAACCAGCCTTCCACGTGACCATCGATGGAAATGCCGTTGTCGTCGTAAAAACAGATCAGCTTGCCCAGTCCCAGCGTGCCCGCAAGCGAGCAGGCTTCATGGGAGATTCCTTCCATCAGGCAGCCGTCACCGAGAAATACGTAGGTGTGATGATCGACGATATCGAAGCCGGGCCGGTTGAAATCCGAGGCAAGTATTTTTTCCGCCAATGCCATTCCGACGGCATTCGCGAGGCCCTGGCCCAGCGGCCCCGTAGTCGTTTCCACGCCGGGAGTGTAGCCGTATTCCGGATGGCCAGGGGTCTTGGAATGAAGCTGCCTGAAGCGTTTTATTTCCTCCATGGGCAGGTCATAGCCCGTGAGATGCAGCAGCGCATAGATCAGCATGGAACCGTGGCCATTGGACAGTATGAACCGGTCACGGTCGACCCACTTGGGATTGGCGGGATTATGCCGAAGATGGTGGATCCATAATACCTCGGCTATTTCAGCCATGCCCATGGGCATGCCGGGGTGCCCCGAATTGGCTTTTTGCACAGCGTCCATAGCAAGCGCGCGAATGGCACTGGTCAGATTCTTGAACACCGGCGCTTCAAAATCTTTAAATGTTCCCATGGACACTAACTCTCCCGTCTACGAATATATTGCACATAAAAACACCGCTCCCCCGGTGAATTTCTAAATAAATCCCCTCACCTTCCATGAGGATTTGTTCAAAGATTCCCCCAGGTCTTGCGGTGCAGGGGCCGGCAAAACCATTATTATCGCTTAAGATGCGATATCAGACAACCATGAGAATGAATCGCCTCTATTGAAAAGACACGCAAAAACAATCAAAAACATGCAAACCTCATCATTAGTCAATTCTGCGTGAACCGGCTCTGCAGCGGGTGGCGGAAAAAGCAGTTGCGCGACTCAGTGATTCCGTAACTTGATCCCCAGCAGCTTGAGCTTTCGGTACAGATGAGTGCGTTCCAACCCCGCGCGCTCTGCGACCCTCGTCATGTTGCCGCTTTCCTGATCGATGAGCTGTTCGAAATACGTTTTCTCGAACATATCCCGCGCTTCGCGCAACGGCAGATCCAGAGGTATGCCCGCAACCGATTGGAGAGGGGATGACGACGCCAATATCTGCTTCACATCGTCCGCCGTGAGTTCGTCGCCAGTACAGGTCAGCGCCAGGGAATGGATGACCCCGGTCAGCTGCGCCAGATTTCCCGGCCAGTCATGGTTCCGCAGCGCGTTCAGCGCAGCCGTGCTGAACTGCTTCAGGGACACCTCGCCCGATTCGACGAAACGGGAAAGTATCTGGGATGCGAGCTCGGGGATATCTTCGCGATGTTCGCGCAATGCCGGCACGTTGATGCAGAGGCCATTCAATAATTCGTACAACTTCGGATCATAAGCGCCTTGCGCGGTCATTGCGGCGAGCGGCATGGATGTGGCGCACACCAGCCTGACGCCGTATTTTTCCAGCTTGCCCAGCATCAGGAGCAATCCCTTTTGCGCCAATTTGTTGAGATCCCCTATCTCCTTGAGAAACAATACCCCACCTTTCGCCTGCTCAAGTAAATCAAACGGAGCGCTTGCGAGTATGGCCAGATTATCCGGCTCTACCCAAGGGGTGGCGGGACGGTGAAGAAACCGTGCGCAAAGATCCACTCCGGTTCCGGGTTCGCTCGTAAGCAGCACCGGTGTTTTGAGATTGAGCACCTGCTCAAGCCTTTTTTTTAGATCGGCGATCAGCGGGCCTCCGCCAAGACTGGCCAGGGGCAGGCCCATGCCCGACTTGATTTGCCCGCTGCGCAACGCGCGCCCCACGGTGCTGAGAAGCTTTTGCAGCGGTACGGGTTTTTCGAGATAGCCGGATGCACCCATGCGCGTTGCTTCCACAGCAGTATCGATTGTGCCGTGCCCTGACATCATCACTACCGGCATGGTCAGAAGTCCCGTGCTGGCCCATTCTTTCAACAGAGTAATGCCATCCGTATCCGGCATCCAGATATCCAGCAGCACCAGGTCGGGGCGAGTCCGCTTGCGCCAATTGCGCGCCTCGCCTGCGTTTTCCGCAAGCGCGACGCGATACCCTTCATCCCTCAGGATTTCGGACAGTAGTTCGCGTATGCCAACTTCATCGTCGACGACTAATATCGTATTGTTGCTCATAATCCAGGGAAGACGTATGTTGCAATGGGGGCGTGCTTCGGCATGGATGGGCCGGCCATCATTGCCAAAGCCTCTATGGTGGTACAGTGAAGAATGCGAAACATGGTCGTGGCGGTCCTAGGACGCGATTCTTTGCCTACTGCCAGCCATTTTTTCCGCGGCCGGCAGCGTAATGGAGATTCGGGCACCCTGGGGCCGGATGTTTTCTACTCGAATCGCCCCGTGATGCTCTTCCACGATTTTTTTGACTATAGGCAGTCCTAGCCCCGTGCCCTTGGGCTTGGTGGTAACGTAGGGTTCGAAGACCCTTGCTTTGACATGTTCCGCAAATCCTCCGCCGTTGTCGCTCACGCTGAGCCTTACTCCATCGGTCATGGTTTCCGTTTGTACCGTAATAGTCGGTTCCGCGATACCTATAAGCGTATCCTGCGCATTTTGCAAGAGATTGTGTATAACCTGGCGCAAGCGGGCGGAATCTCCCCGCACTGCCGGTAAGTCCGAAGCGAGCACGAGACGGATATGCGGTTGTGATTCTTCGGATACTGCCCGCTCGGATGCTTCATATAGCGTCAGGACCTCTTTCACAAGCGCATTGAGATCAAGCAGGTGAAATTCCAGTTCCGGCGCACGCGCATACTCGCTGAATTCGTTAACCATTTTTTTAAGTGCTTCCACCTGGTTGACAATCGTCTCGGTGGATCGGAGAAGGATCTGCGCGCCTTGGGCATCAAGCTTTCCTGAAAGCTTGTGCTGCATCCTTTCGGCCGATAACTGTATCGGAGTCAGCGGGTTCTTGATCTCATGCGCAAGGCGGCGGGCGACCTCTCCCCAGGCAGCCGTGCGCTGGGCTTGCAGCAGGCTGGTTATATCATCGAATACGACCACGCCTCCCCCTCCCGATACATGGGGCAGGCTTGTTCCACGCAGCAGCAGAACCTGATTCGCGCCATCGCGCAGCCGCTCTACCTGGCATTGCCACTCTTCCTCTTTTCCGGGATGAAATGCCTCCAGAATGCCGGTCTTAAAAAACTCCAGGCCAGGCTCGTGCGCTACGCATTCTTCGATAGTGAAACCTTCGAGCTCCGTAAGCGGAACACCCAGAATTTCGACAGCGCTAAGATTGGTGGTTCCCAAGCGCAGGCTTTCGTCGAACACCAGAACGCCCGAGGACAGATTGGCAAGAATATTTTCAAGATAAGCCCGGGCGCTTTCCACCTCCTGCTGATGGCGCTGGGCCAGGATTCGCGCCTCCTCGAGCTGATGGGTCATCAAATTGAAAGATTCGGTCAACACGCCCAGTTCGTCGCGGCTCTGCACGGGGTGGCGCCGGCTGAAGTCGCCCTGAGCCACAGCGCGTGTTCCTTCCGCCAGCATGCCCAATGGCGCGCTCAGCCGCTCACTGATGAGAAATGCCGCAGCCAGGGCGGAAAAAAGCGACAGCAGCAGTGCGAGGGTCAGCGTCACGCCATACAGGTTTTTAAGGCCCTCCCGAGATAACAGCAACTTCTGGTAGTCTCCATACGCCGCCTGTACTATTTCCGCATCCTGGGCCAGTTTTTGCGGCACGGGTTGCAATAGCTGGAGCATGAGGCCGGAGCTTTCCGGGCCGACCGGGTGGAGTGGCTCGATAATCCTCAGGTACAGTCCCTTGCCCGGTACGGACTCCACCATGCTATATGCATTCTCTGCCTTCACCTGGGCCAGCACTTCCGGGCTCAGGGATTCCAGCAGCGGCTCGACGTCATCCGTATGCGAAGAGGCTATCGCTATGCCTTCGCTATCGAAGAGTATTGCTTCCTGATCGAGCGACTCGTTCAGTAATTGTTTCAGTGTCAGCGTGGTGATGGGCTGACCACTCAGGCCGGATATCGCTGCCCTGGTTTTTTTCCGCAATTCATCCAGCAAATTATCGAGCATTCCTCGCCCGAGGTTCAATCCGCCCTCGAGTGCCCGATCGACTTCGATATCGAACCACGATTCGATGCTCTTGCCTAGAAACTGCACCGACACGCCATAAACAAGCGCGCCCGGCAGGATTGCCATGAGAGAAAAGATCAGCAGGAGGCGCACGGCCAGCCTGGAGCCGAACACTCCGGCTTTGAGCCTGCGCCTGAGCCTCCATAGCAGATACCCGACCACCGCCATGAGAAATGCCACGAATCCGACATTCAGGCGGATGAGGAGCCGATACTTTCGTTCAAAAAGTTCGGTATCAGCTCCGGCCGTGGCAAGCAGAAAAAGCATGACGAGGCCGAGTCCTATGCCAATTATCACTACGTATTTCACGGCCGGGTGTTTTCCTGTGGTTTCTGAAGGGGCAGCTTGGTGCTCCAGTACAGGATGCCGGTACTCAAGTCCCACTCTTTCGAGCCCAATGTTTCGACCTGAAACGGTTTCGGCAGGGCGGAGATGTCCAGCCGCATGCGCAATTCCACGGTGTAATCCGTATCGGGCTTCAGTTCGGAAAGCGCGGCGATAGGGCGATCCCGAACACGTCCCAGCGCTTGCAGCGCCCCCTTGAGCGTGCTGAAATTTTGCGACAGCGTGCCCCGGGTCAACCGATATTGGCGGGTAAGAGGATAGTAGCTCAAGCCTTCCCGAACGCGGCTGTGTGCGACCCTTTCGTCAAACCAGTACCGCCGCGAACTCATCAGGTTGAGCTCGGTCACGAAGTAAAGAACGATTCCTCTTTCCAGGGCGTTTTCCACCTTGGGGTTGAGCGTGATATCGAAATCCGCATCGAACTGATAGCCCTCGTCGGACGCTTCGATGGTTACGGTTTTTGTTTCTATATGACCTTCCGCGCAGGCTGTTCGTGCCAGCAACAGACCCCCTGCCAGGGAGGCCAGCACGACTAATCGCAAGAGGCGGGACAGGAACTCAGACCTTGTGCAACAAGGCATAGTAGAAACCATCGTTGTGGGGAGTCGGCAATAGCTGGCCATCCACCAGTTCCGTTTGTGAAATTCGTGAAAGGGGCAATAACCGCGCATCGGGATGGCGGTCCAAAAAATGTCCTACCTGCAGTTCATTTTCCTCGGCAAATACAGAGCAGGTGACGTAAAGCAATTTACCACCGCGGTTGAGCATCTGCCACAGTCCGTTCAGTATTGCCGCCTGTTTTACCGCAAATTGGGCAATATCGCCCTCCCGCCTTAACCATTTGATATCCGGATGACGACGTGTAACCCCTGAAGCAGAGCAGGGAACATCAGCCAGGATTCGGTCAAAAGGCTTGCCATCCCACCATGTCTCATGATGCGCCGCATCGCCATGGAGAATCCGGTGAGCGTGCAGATGCAATCGCGCAAGATTTTGCGTTATTCCATCTATCCGCATCATGTCGTTATCGACAGCGGTCAATTCCACATCCGCCAATTCCAATAAATGGGCGCTTTTTCCACCTGGCGCTGCGCAGGCGTCCAGGACCTGCATCCCGTCGTGCACATCCAGCAGAGGTGCGGCCAGCTGGGCGCCGGCGTCCTGCACCGAGACTAGTCCTTGTGCAAAACCAGGCAGCTTTTCCACTGCAATCGGTTGTTCCAGCTCGAGTATATTATTCTCCCGCGCTTGTGATGCAATGCCGTTTCGGCTAAGGCAATCCCGGTATTCCGATGAGGTGATCCGACGGGGATTGACTCTCAGCGTCATGGGGGGGCGCTGATTGCTCTCCAGCAGCATCGTCTGGTAATCCGCAGGGTACTGTGCTCGAAGTTTCTTGATCCACCAGCAGGGATAGGAATATCTTGCGGTCTCGGTTTCGGCCGCTTTTTCCAGGAGAGCCGTCTTTTGGCGTAAAAAATTGCGTAATATCGCATTCACCAGTCCGCCAGCGCTTCTGCTTTCCTCGATATACCGGGATGCAGACACTGCGTTATCCACTATTGCGTAAGGGGAAGCTCTGCTGTATACGAGCTGATACAGGCCCACCAGTAGCAGACAACGAAGAGTATCGTTCCAGATGGGTTTTTTCAGGAGAAATCCCAGCAACGCATCAAGTTGACCATAAAAGCGCAGCACGCCGTAGCTGAGATCCTGAATCGAACCCCGCTGCTGCATTGAGATATCCCTCTGTGTGCTCCATACTTTCTGCAAGGACGAGGTCAAGCTCGCACCACTCAATACCCGGTTCACGGTGTCGGCGGCCACAAGCTGGGATTTGATCATTTTCCGCTTTCGAAGAGGTCACCCGCATATAACGGATGCCCAGCAACAAATTCCGCCGCATTCATTTTTTTCCCGCCGGATTTCTGCACCACTTCGAGTACGACTGTTCCTCCGCCGCACTTCACTGTGATACCGCTGGAATCTATTGCAGCGATCTCGCCCGGAACGCGGTGACCGGGGCCGTCGGTGCCTGTGCCAATGCGTGCGCGCCATATTTTCAATACATTGCCGTCCATTATCGTATGGGCACCCGGCCAGGGATTGAACGCCCGCACCGCGCGGTGGATGATTTCCGGTCCCAGCTCCCAGTTTATTCGTGCTTCATCCTTTTTCAATTTGAGCGCATAAGTTGCACCGATTTCGCTTTGGGGAACCGGTGAAAGATTCCCTTGTTCCAGTCGCATCAAGGTTTCAATCATGCACTCCGCTCCGAGCAGCGAAAGCCTGTCATGCAGCGTTTGGGCGGTGTCATCAGGGCCGATAGGAATGCTTCGCTTCAACAGCATATCGCCGGTATCCAGCCCTTTATCCATCTGGATGATGGTGATTCCCGTTTCCGGATCGCCTGCCAGTATCGCGCGCTGTATCGGAGCGGCGCCCCGCCAGCGCGGCAGGAGCGATGCATGGATATTCAGGCAGCCGTAGCGAGGGAGAGCCAGAACACCAGGGGGAAGGATGAGTCCATAGGCTGCCACTACCATTGCATCTGCATGAATGGCATCCAGTTGTGCATTGACTTCTGCCCCACTGAGGGAGTGCGGCTGCAATAGCGGAAGCCCATACCGCTCTGCCAATATTTTGACTGCGCCCGGCATTGCTTTCATTCCCCGGCCGGCGGGCCGGTCGGGTTGAGTCAGCACCAGTGCGATTTCATGCCCGGCTGTTTTCAGGGCTTCCAGCGCAGTTGCAGAAAAAGCCGGGGTTCCCGCAAAGATGATTTTCATTTAAGGCGATGTTTAACCATGGTGGCCGCAGGGAAAATATTGCAATGTGCTGCCGCCTACGCGGGTTCGCCCGAGCCAAACTTGACGTGTGGCAGTTGCGCAGCCGGTGTCACATTACCTTGCGCCGCTGCTTTTTCAGTTTTGTGCGCAGGCGGGATTGCTTCATTTGTGACCAGTACTCGACGAACACCTTGCCCAGCAAATGATCCATCTCATGCTGTATACATACCGCCAGCACCCCGTCCGCATCAAGCGTGAAGGGCTGGCCATCGGCGTCGAGCGCGCTGACCGTAACCTGGTGGGCACGAGAAACTTTTCCGAAAACTCCTGGAACCGACAAGCAGCCTTCTTCATAATCGGATTCGCCGCTCCTTGCGACGATTTCGGGATTGATAAACACATGTAGCTTATCGTGGGTGTCGGAAATATCGATAACGATCACGCGCTGATGCACATCGACTTGGGTTGCCGCCAAACCGATGCCACGTGCGGAATACATTGTTTCCGCCATATCGCGCACGAGGAGCCGTGTTTCTTCGTTAACTTTCGATACCGGATCTGCGACGGTGTGCAGACGTTCGTCCGGATAGAGCAATATTTTCAGAAGTGCCATAAGGAAAACAAGGAAACTTGCGCATTGGAGAAACTGAATGCAGAATCTTTACAGGAGGAAACTACTTGATTCGGCATCCATGTTTCAAGTGTTTATGGATCATGGACATATTCCATTATATCCGATCTGCACCGGGGCTGGTTTCCGACACTCCCGGCGGGGTTCACAGCGTTTTGATCCTCTGTCTGTCCCGTTCGCGTCATCGTTTTTCGACGCAGCCCGCAAACCTGCCGTCGGGCCAGCGAGGATTTGTTCAGATCTTCCTTTGCTAATCCAATTTCGAACGAGACGGGTCGATAAAACGGTTAGCCATCGAATTCAACCGGCATTTCGTGCCTGACGAATCCACCGAGATGAAAATGACAAGTGACATCGAATCCTGGCTCGCTCTTTCGATGATTGATGGTCTTGGGGATGAGTCAATCAGAAAACTGCTAGGCGCTTTCGGTAGCCCGGCTGAAATCCTCTCAGTCTCTGTTGCGGAGCTGGAGCGCGTGGTAAAACGGAAGGCCGCCGCCAGCCTGGTGCGCGGGGCGGATGCGGAGAAGGTGGCTGCAGCGCTTAAATGGCTGGATAACCCGGCGAACTCCATCGTTACGCTGGCTGATGCCGATTATCCGCCGCTGCTGCTCAATATTGCCGATCCTCCTCCTCTTCTTTATCTCAAGGGCAGGCGCGAACTGCTGGCCCTTCCCATGCTCGCGATCGTGGGAAGCCGCAATGCTACACCTCAAGGCTTGGCAAACGCAGAGGATTTTGCCGAAGCTGCGAGTAACGCAGGATTTTGTGTCGTGAGCGGAATGGCGCTGGGCGTGGATGCCGCAGCTCATTGCGGCGGCTTGCGAGGCACCGCAGCCAGTATAGGTGTGGTGGGAACCGGGCTGGATATCGTATATCCGGCCAGGAATAGAAGTCTTGCCCACCTGCTGGCTGAGCGTGGTGCATTGATTTCCGAATTTCCCTTGGGTACTCCCGCAATCGGTAGTAATTTCCCGCGCCGCAACCGGATAATCAGCGGCATGAGCCGTGGTTGCCTGGTAGTGGAAGCTGCGCTGGAAAGCGGTTCGCTCATCACGGCGCGCCAGGCTTTGGAGGAAGGACGGGATGTATTTGCCGTTCCAGGCTCCATTCACTCGCCTTTCTCCAAGGGATGCCACGCGCTCATCAAGCAAGGAGCGAAGCTCGTGGAAGCGATCGAGGATATTCTGGATGAGCTTGGGTATGAGTATCCGATTCGCGGCGCCAGTTTGAGTGATGGTGCAAAGGAATCTGTTGAGGAATCGGTGCTTCTGAAACATCTTGGGTATGGCATCAGCGATATCGATGCCTTATGCGGCGGGACTGGCTTGACGGTTGAAACGGTATCGGCGATGCTATTGTCGTTAGAACTCGATGGTGTGGTCGCCAGTCTCCCCGGAGGACGCTATCAGCGGCTGCGGTAGTTGATCGGTATCCGCTCTCCCCATGTTCCGGGCAGGTTCTGAAACTGGGGAAAATGGCGATGGGTATATGAGGACGGAAAGGGATGGGAAGAAACTGTTCCAGTTGGGGCATGAATGCCTCGCCGAAACTTTGGAGAGGCTCCATAGAGTTTGTAATTCATCGAGAAGGGCGCTTGTCTTCATCGATAACGGAAGGTTCGGGATGTTGCAGAAATTTACAGGAGCTTCATGGGTAAGACCTTGATTATTGCAGAGAAACCCTCCGTTGCTTCCGATATTGCGCGAGCCCTGGGCGGGTTCAACAAGCATGCTGACTACTTCGAGAGCGACCGGTATGTACTGTCGTCGGCAATCGGGCATTTGCTTGAGTTAGCGGTGCCGGAAGAATATGAGGTCAAGCGCGGCAAATGGAGTTTCGCCAATTTGCCCGTTATTCCTCCGCACTTCGATCTTAATCCTATCGAAAAAACTGAATCACGACTGAAGCTTCTTACGAAGCTCATCAAGCGCAAGGACGTGGAAGCGCTTATCAATGCGTGCGACGCCGGGCGCGAAGGGGAGCTGATTTTTCATTATATCGTGCGCCATATCGGAACCGCCAAGCCGGTAAAGCGTTTATGGCTGCAATCGATGACACCTGCTTCGATCCGCGAGGGGTTTGCGAAGCTGCTCGATGCTTCTGCTGTCCACCCGCTGGCGGAAGCGGCGGTGAGCCGCTCCGAAGCGGATTGGCTGGTCGGCATAAATGGCACCCGGGCAATGACCGCCTTCAATTCCCAGGAGGGCGGGTTCCATAAGACCACGGTGGGACGCGTTCAGACCCCTACACTGGCCATTCTTATCGAACGGGAAGACGCCATCAAGAAGTTCGTTCCCAGAAATTACTGGGAAGTGCATGCGACCTTCGCGGTCAAAGCCGGCACATATGTGGGCCGCTGGTTCGACGAACGATTTTCCAAAGACAAAAAAGATGCCGAGCAGAAACCCGAGAGATTATGGGATCAGAACCGTGCGGAGGGCATTCGCGCAAAGTGCATAAATAAAACCGGGATAGTAAGCGATGAGAGCAAGCCATCCAGTGAAATCTGCCCATTGCTTTATGACCTGACGAGTTTGCAACGAGACGCAAACGGCCGTTTCGGGTTTTCCGCCAAGACAACGCTGGGGCTGGCCCAGGCGTTATATGAAAAGCATAAAGTGTTGACATATCCGCGCACCGACTCACGCGCCCTTCCCGAGGATTATATTGCGACGGTCAAGGAAACTCTGGGTTCGCTGGAAAAGACTTCGTATGGAAAGCATGCGAAGGAGATACTTGGGGCCGGGTGGGTGAAGCCGAACAAGCGCATATTCAACAATGCAAAGATTTCGGACCATTTCGCCATCATTCCGACCTCGCTCGAGCCCAAAGGGTTGAACGAGGCTGAAGCCAAGCTTTACGATTTGGTGACAAAACGGTTTCTAGGAATTTTCTATCCTGCGGCCGAGTTCCTGGTCACCACCCGGATAACCCGGATCGAGAATGAGCCGTTCAAGACCGAAGGCCGGGTCATGGTCAATCCAGGCTGGCAGGTGGTCTATGGGAAAGAAGCCCCATCCAATACGGACGGGAACGAAACGAATCTCATCAAAGTCGCGGCTGGCGAGTCGGCCTTTGCCGAAGATGTCAAGGTGATGTCCAGCCAGACTAGGCCGCCGGTCCGGTTCAATGAAGCCACCCTTCTTTCCGCAATGGAGAGTGCCGGAAAAATGGTGGAGGACGAAGAGCTGCGTGAGGCAATGAGTACCAAGGGCTTGGGTACTCCGGCCACCCGGGCCGCAATTATCGAAGGGCTGGTGCTCGAGAACTACATGCAGCGGGTTGGACGGGAGTTGCATCCTACAGCCAAGGCATTTTCTCTTATTACGCTGTTGCGGGGACTGAATGTGCCTGAGTTGACTTCCCCCGAACTGACCGGAGACTGGGAATTCAAGCTGCGGCAGATAGAGCAGGGAAAGCTCGAGCGTGGAAAATTCATGGAAGAAATTGCCGGGATGACGAGCCACATGGTAGAGCAAGCGAAAAGCCATCGCGGCGAAACCATCAGTGGCGATTTTTCCACCCTCGCCTCTCCTTGCCCTAAATGCGGCGGAGTGATGCAAGAGACGTACAAGAAATTTCAATGCCAGCGGTGTGATTTCGCATTATGGAAGATCCTGGCGGGACGGCAATTCGAAACAGCGGAAATGGAGCAGCTGATCACAAAAAGGGAGGTTGGACCGCTCCAGGGGTTTCGTAGTAAAACGGGACGTCTCTTCAACGCCAACGTCAAGCTTACCGATGCTCTTGAAATGAAATTTGATTTTGGCAAAGATGGCGAGGCCGGGGCGGAAGAAATCGATTTTTCGGGTCAGGCGGCAATCGGGAAGTGTCCCCGCTGCGGAGGGAGCATATATGAGCATGGCATGAGCTATATATGTGAGAGAGCCGTGGGCCCGGCCCGCGGCTGCAATTTCCGGATCGGAAAGATCATTCTTGCGCGTGCTCTCGAACGGGAGCAGGTTGCCCAGCTATTGCGAACCGGCAAAACTGATCTGCTTTCGAAGTTCATTTCCAAAAAGGGCAGACCCTTTTCGGCTTATCTCGTCATGGGTAAGGATGGCAAGGTGGAGTTCGAGTTTGAGGCGAAAGAAAGCAAGGAAAGCAGGGCGAGATCAGGAACAAGCGAGGCTGGGACGTCAAAAGCCAGGCCAAAATCTTCGGGCGGAAAGAAAGCCGCTCAAAAAACTTAAGAAAGCGCTGAGCAAACTCCTACCCATGGGGCAGGGCTGGCGGTGCGCCAGCGAGGTTTGTTCAGCGTTTCCCTGGCTGTCCTTACGATGCGGCTTGTGCCTGGTGTTTTTCAATATAGGAAACAATATCTCCCACAGTCGTAAATCCTTTTGCCTCTTCACCGTCAAAGTTGATGCCGAAACTGTCCTCGGCATCAAACAGGAGCTGGATGGTATCCATGGAATCGAGCCCAAGTTCTTCGAATTTGGATGAGCTGTTAATAGTGGAGGCGTCCCTGTTCTCTACCTTGGTGGCGATGAACTGTATGACTTTTGTTTCAATCTCTGCTCTATCCATATCTGGTTTATTCCCTCACTCAAGAGTTGTGAAAAGGATGCTTGCATTATTTCCCCCGAATCCGAATGCGTTGCATAGCCCCGTTCGGGGATTTTTCCGCTGCGCGTGGTTAGGGGTATAGTCGAGATCGCACTCCGGATCAGCCTCGTCGAGATTGATGGTGGGATGCACCGTTCCCGTATGCAACGCCATGATCGTGGCGATGCTGCTCATTGCGGCAGAGGCGCCGATGGAATGGCCTATCAGTGATTTGGTTGCGCTGATGGGAATGTCTTTCGCCCGTTCGCCAAAAAGACTCTTTACAGCACGGGTTTCGACGATATCGCCAAGGGGTGTCGAAGTGGCGTGGGCATTGATGTGATCGATATCTTCCGGCTCCAGCCCGGCATCCACGATGGCTCCCCGCATCGCCGCCACCTGGCCGTTCATGTCCGGCATCACGATATGCGCGGCATCGCATGCCTGTCCAAATCCCGCGAGACAGGCATATCCCCTGCCCCCCCGCTGTTTTGCCTTTTCTTCCCTTTCCAGGATGAGT
This sequence comes from Nitrosospira sp., assembly GCA_035547595.1. Taxonomy (GTDB): domain Bacteria; phylum Pseudomonadota; class Gammaproteobacteria; order Burkholderiales; family Nitrosomonadaceae; genus Nitrosospira. The sequence continues at coordinate 41,643 of DASZUL010000041.1, read as the reverse complement.
ATGCCCGCCCCCTCCGACATCACGAAACCATCACGACCTTTGGCAAACGGTCGGGAGGCGCGTTCAGGATCGGTATTGAAGCCCGTGCTCAAGGCACGCAATATTTCGAAGCTCGTCATGGTCAGCGGTAATACACAAGCTTCCGCGCCCCCGGCCACCACTACGTCGGCGCGTCCCGATCGCAAAAGATCCAGTGCCATTCCTATCGCATTGGCTCCGGAAGAACAGGCCGTGCTGCATGTCAGGTTCACCCCCGTAAACCGGTGCTTGATCGCCACCCAGGCTGCGGCTGAGTTTGCCATGGTGCGGGGCACGGTGAAGGGGGGAATCGGCTGATTTTTAAATTTACGGATGGCCGAGGATTCGAACGTGCCGAAGCCCCCCATTCCCGACCCGATGCTCACCGCGACACGTGCGGGATCGTACGAGTCGAGTCCGCCGGCATCATCCAGCGCAAGCTTGGACGCAAGCAGCGCCAGCTGGGCAAACCTGTCTACCTGATCAAGAAGTTTAGGGGACAGAAAATCCGAGGGATTGAATGCGGGAACCTGGCCTGCAACCTGTGAACGCTGGGTGGAAGCGTCAAAGCCTTCGATTCTTTTTATGCCGCTGACTCCATTCACAGCGGCTGTCCAGAACTGGTCGGTGCCTATTCCAATGGGTGAGACAACCCCCATTCCAGTGACGACTACGCGCATACACAATCGGGTTTTATCATGGATCTTAGCAGCCGCCTTCGATAAAGAGCTTTTGCAATTTTAGCAGTATCCGAAGCCGATAGGGAGTAAGGCTCGGATGTATTGACCTGACAGCGGAACCATCACCTAACCGGGGATTCAAGGGACGCATCTTTCATAACTCGGGAACTCATGCTCATTTTGCATTGAATATGACGGGAAATAGATATCGCAATATGCCTCCCATGATCCAGATGATGAGTATCAAGCTCGAAATTACTGCTCCGCCCTCTATAATTGCGGAAAGGAGTGTTGCACCCAGGCTGTCGAACTCCTGCTGGCCCGATTCGTTGCGCCGCCGGCTGCGCCGCTTCCGTACCCAGACCTGCAGCCAGATGACGATCGGGATGAGCGCGAGGGAGATGATCAGGTTATATTCGCTACTTTCCATTACTAATCGGCCTCTGTTTAAAGTGTTGCCACGATAAATTTGACTATCACCTTTCTCTTCCCTGCCTGTCTTCCGACTTCCTCGCGTAAACTTAAACTATCAGGCAAAGCGCGACGGCCCGCAGGTTACTCCGGCTTCAAGTCATATCGCTTTGGAACAACAGGGAGTCTATCCGCGTTACGCTGGTGAATACATTACGTTTTACCCGTTGACGGTTAAAATGGCGCCCTTTCTTCCATGATGCGCTTGCCATCCTAAACCGGGGCAGGAAAATCCTATTATAATATCATAGGTAACCATCAAGGTATCGGTTAACGCATCTGTCGGCAGCCCTGCGCAGGCGCCCACTTCCCCTGTTGGCGCTATATCTCCCGCCATTTCAGTCCAGTGAGCCTTTGGCATGGTTTTCCTGCAAACTTCTTCAAGGCGGCCTTTGTGTAATAGGGTGACAAAGGGTGGAAGAAGATCAAGGAAGCCGGCGGCATGGTGAAAAGCATTCCCGTTGGTCATGATTTGATTTGTAAATATTTGCATGCCCCTGTACAAAAGTAAAATGCCGGGTCCGTCCATGGGGTCGGTAGTCGTCCGTCCCGTAGCTAGCTGGCGGGAGATGGGGGTATTTATCGATGTTCCATGGCGCATATATGCAGATGACCCGCTATGGGTTCCGCCGCTACGGCTGGAGCGGCGTCTGCATTTCTCGAAATTCAACCCATTTCTAAAGCATGCGGAATGGCAGGCGTGGGTCGCATATCGCAATAACGAACCCGTAGGAAGGATCAGCGCTCAGGTTGATCAACTCCATCGAGAGCGTTATGGTGCAAACACCGGGCATTTTGGCCTGCTGGAAATGGTGGAGGATGCGGAAGTACTGGGCGCGCTTCTATCCAGCGTGGAGGACTGGCTGGCTGCCCGCGATACGATGCATATCACCGGACCGTTCAATTTATCCATCAATCAGGAATGCGGTGTTCTGGTGGAGGGTTTCGATACGCCGCCGATGGTAATGATGCCCCATTCCCGGGCGTGGTACGGCCCCCTCCTTGAACAGCACGGCTACCAACCGGTAAAGGATATGCTTGCCTATTGGGTAGAGGTGGACGATTCGCCACCTCAATTAATGATCAACTTAAAGGAAAAGTTTTCGAAGCATGTCGTATTGCGGAAGTTGAGGAGGGATAGGTTCGGCGAGGAAATGGAAGTCCTGCGTGATATATTCAACGATGCGTGGTCGGAAAACTGGGGCTTCGTACCTTTTACCGAAGCCGAGTTCACCGAGCTGGGCGCCAGCCTTCGCCTCCTTGTCCCAGACGAATTCATCCAGATCGCGGAGGTCGATGGCGTTCCCGCAGCCTTCATGGCGGGGTTGCCGAACCTGAATGAAATTTTTGCCGGATTGAATGGCAGTCTATTCCCCTTTGGCTGGATAGAACTAATCCGTCATCTTAAATCCGGGGGAGTTCGCACGGGCAGGATCCCGTTGATGGGGGTACGCAAGCAATTCCAGAACACGCCGCTCGGCATAGCGCTCGCCCTCATGGTGATCGATGCTCCGCGGCAGGCAGGGATTTCCAGGGGCATACAGGCATTGGAACTGTCCTGGATACTCGAGGACAACAAGCCCATGCGCAGTATTCTCAAGTACATGGGCTGCAAGGAGTACAAGCGTTACCGGATTTACGGGAAAACGCTGGCACATGATCGACGCTAAATCTCCGGAATGAAATCCGATGGATGAACGAAAGCAATTCACGGCTATAGTTCTCGCCGCGGATCGTGCTGCCGGCGATCCGGTTGCTGCCAGAACGGGTTCGGCCTGCAAGGCGATCGCTCCCGTCGGTGGGATACCGATGATCATCCGCGTGCTGGACGCACTGGAGGCAAGCGGCATGATCAAATCCATCATTATTTGCGGTCCGCCAAAGCACGCGATACAGACGTGCCCGGAGCTGGACGGCCGCATTGCCGGGGGTCGCGTTACCTGGCTTCCGAATCTCGACTCTCCAAGCCGCAGCGCTGATAGCTGTCTCGCGAAAATCGAACCCGATGCGCCCGTTTTGCTGACAACCGCCGACCATGCCTTGCTGACACCGGCGATCGTGCAGTATTTCCTCACGGAGTCGCAGAAGCAGGTAGGCGATGCCGCAGTGGGCGCGGTTGCGTATGGCGATATCGCGGCGGCGTTTCCCGGAGCGAGGAGGACGGTTATAAAATTGCGCGATGCGGAAGTTTGCGGATGTAATTTATACGCCTTTCTCAATCCTCGGGGCCGCGGGCTGGTTTCGTTCTGGCGGCGTGCGGAAGAATTGCGGAAACGGCCCTGGCAACTGATTGGGCAGGTCTTCGGGCTGGCTACCGTACTCTTCTATGTGCTGGGGTTACTGACTGTCGAACGGGGACTGAGAACCGTTACTGCAAGGACGGGCATCAAGGTCTCCCCCGTGTTCCTACCCTATCCGCAAGCAGGAATCGATGTGGACAAGGTTGCCGATCTGCTGCTCGTGGAATCCATCCTGGCTGAGCAACGGCCGCATTCCGGTAACGATCTTCACCATTCCGATGATAATAGTTGACCGTTACCTGGCGTTGCAGGTCGCGATCGGCCTAGCAATCGCGGTCGTCGTTCTGCTGCCATTGTTCGGGTTTCTTGATCTGCTGGAGCAACTGGACGCCGTCGGGAAGGGAACTTTCCAAGTACAGGATGCGTTCCTGCATACGGCATTCCTTCTGCCGCGCCGGCTTATTCAGCTTGCGCCCTTTATTGCACTGCTGGGCAACGTCATTGCCCTTGGCCGGTTGGCAGTTGCCTCCGAATTGACCGCGCTGCGGGCAGCCGGCATGTCCCCCATCAGGATCAGCTTGGCTCCGCTGGGAGTGGGACTGATCCTCCTTTTATTTATCGCCCTGCTGGAACAGTTCATCGCTCCGCAACTTCAGCAAAAAGCGATTTCCTCGAAGGCAGCCGCCCTCGATAAGAGCACTTCGCTTGGCAAGAATCTCGGAATCTGGACGCGGGATGAAAGGAACATATTGCGCATCGGCGAAATGCTGCATGCCGGAAGAGCAAACGATATTGAGATAATGAATTTTGACCAGGATGGCTTCTTGCTGAAGCATATCCGCGCCAAGTATGCCAATTTTATTGACGGCGACATGTGGGAGTTGAGAGAGGTCACGACCAGGACATTTTCAGAAAACCGCATCAAGTCGGTAACTGAGGATTCACTGAAGTGGAAGTCTTTCTTGAATCCGGATGATATCTCCACGCTGACCAAGGTGCCCGAAAGTCTTTCACCCCTCGAATTATTTCTGCATGTCCGCTTTTTGCGTGCCACCGGGCAGGAGGCGGAGGCCCATGCTCTGGCCTTGTGGCGAAAGGCTGGCGTGGTCCTGACCACCATTGCGATGCTGTTGCTCTCGATTCCCTTTGTTTTCGGGTCGGTGCGGGCGGGACTGGGGAACCGGCTTGTGCTCGCAGCCATGCTGGGCATTTCCGTATATCTGCTCGATCAGGTTTTTTCGAATCTCGGATTATTGTGGCACCTGAATCCGGCGCTGACCGCACTGCTTCCTGGCGCAATACTGATAGCGCTTGCAAACGTCTGGCTGCGGCGTGTCTTTTAGATGGCGACCACCTCTGCCCGCGGATTCATTGCCGCTTCAAGCATGGATGAGGTTAGGTCTCGCGTGAACGCGGATCCCGATTCGCAGTGACTTTCCAAGGAACTATAAAATTGCTCGATGACCCAAATTTGATATCCCGCACGAATTCAGGCCGGCGGATCAAAGACGACTCCATGCCCATCGCGCTTTATGTTTATATCATTGGCGACAGTGAAATCGATATTTGGGGGTTGAGCGGCCGGGAGCGTCTCCGGCGTATGGTGGCGTCACGGACGCAGGCCAAGCTGGTGGACAAAATCACCCAGATGCCGGTCCATGCGGCGGTACTGCTATTGCGGGCAGATTATTTATTTGACGACAGGGTATTGGCGACGCTTATCAACGCGAAAACGAACCTGGCGCTTGTTACGAATGAAGGTCAGCCGGTTGCGATGCGGATTTCCGCCGCTGATACGACCTCCGCGCTGGAGTATCTGATAAACGGGGCGGAAGAGCAGAGCTGTGCTATCCCGCCGCGCTATACCACGGAGGATCTCGCTGTACTGGGCCTTCAGCGAAATCTCAAGAAAAGAGACAAACCCTACGTGCTGCCTATCAGCAAATGCAATCGCCTGCAGCTCGAGTCAGAGTTATTCGTGCGATCCTACAAAGGCGTAACCGATCTCGTCACCAAATGGCTCTGGCCCGTGCCTGCCTTTTGGGTTACGCGTCTGTGTGTCCGCTGGGGTTTGAGCCCCAACCAGGTTACCTTGCTTAGCTTGGTGCTTACCCTGGGGGCTGGAATCGGCTTTTGGCACGCCTATTTTGGCACAGGGCTGGTGATGGCGTGGTTGATGACGTTTTTCGATACGGTGGACGGGAAACTGGCTCGCGTTACCGTAACTTCCAGCCGCGTTGGGGATGTGCTGGATCATGGTCTGGATATTATTCATCCACCGCTCTGGTATATGGCCTGGGCTGTCGGATTAATGCCTGAATCGGTCCAGGTAGGCGATTTGACCCTCTTGTTTTCACTGATACTTATCGGTTACATTGGCGGTCGACTATGTGAAGGTTTTTTTCAGTTCTGGATTGCATCATTCGATATTTTCATATGGCGTCCGCTCGATTCCTTCAATCGGCTGATTACTGCGCGGCGTAATCCCAACCTGATACTGTTGACGGCCGGGTGGCTTATGGGCAGGCCGGATGCCGGACTGTGGGCGGTAATCATCTGGCATCTTCTTTCGACCCTGTTTCTTTTCGTCCGGATAGTGATGGCCTGGCAGGCGCGCCGGTCCCATGGACCGTTACGGTCCTGGTTCGAGGACATCGTGCCGGGTCAGAATGACGGGAAGCTTGTTGCCCGAATTTTTACCCCAATGAGAATTTATAAAAGTCTATAAAGGTTTCTAGTTGGAGCAGCGAATCGACAGATTGCAGTCTGGAGCAGCCAGGATCGGAGTACTTTTAAATCCTCACAGCGGACGTATTCGGAAGCGCAAGAATGGTATAAGACAGGCCGTTTTCAGTATACCGGGCGCAATTTGCAGGGAAGTCACGAATGCATTTGAGATCAGGGAATCGGTAGAGGCATTGCTGGCTGCCGATATCGATCTGCTGGTCATCGTCGGTGGCGACGGCACGGTGCAAGGAACACTATGCCACCTGTTTGCCATGCAGCCGTTGGAACGCTGGCCCATGCTCACGATCGTTCCCGGAGGTACGACCAACATGACCGCCATGGATATTGGGATGAGCGGCAAACCGGAGTCCATCCTTTATCACCTGAAGGAATACCTGCTGAAACATACGGCCCCTCCATTACTGCAAAGACATGTGCTCTGCGTTGAACAGACCGGGGCGGAAAAGGTGTATGGGATGTTTCTCGGCGCAGGACTTATTGCCCGGGCTGTGATATTCTCCCAAAGCAGGATAAAAAAGTTGGGAATTACCGGGGAAATATATTCGGCCCTTATTACCGTTGGTTATCTTGTAGGCGTGGTTTTCGGGCGCCGTAATGGAGCATGGGCGCCGGTTGACATGTCCATTACCAAGCCGGGTGGCAAGGTCCGAAGCGGAACCTACACCCTTTTTTTTGCCAGCTCCCTCGATCGCTTGCTGTTTGATATGCGCCCATATTGGGGACAGGAGCGTGGGCCGCTGCATATCACTTTTGTCGAGCAGCATCGAAAAAATCCCTGGCATTCACTGCTGTCGGTATTGAGGGGGCGCGGCCATGTCCTTAAAGAGCGGGATGGCTATTTCAGCTGTAATACCCACGTACTGGAGGTGGTCATGGATGACGAGTATATCGTTGACGGGGAATCCTACAGGGTTGCAAGTAACAGCGGTCCATTACGCATCTCGGCGGCAGGTCCCATTACTTTTATGGCGCTGAAGACGCCTGAGTAGGGCATGGTGATGACAGGTAGTCCGGCAGTTCTCGATGAAGAGCTACCCCATAGTCTCGTCGCCGAGATGGCGCATCTCAGTTCCCTTCCGGTTACTGCTGATTTTTCCCTTTTTGTCGAAGAATTGAGATCGCGTTTCGGCGTTTCGCTGGACGCCGTGCTTCTTTACGGTTCCTGCCTGCGTGCCCGCGAAATTGCGGATGGGATTGCGGATTTTTACGTTGTGGTGAACAGCTACCAAAGTGCTTACCGTCAGCCTCATCTAGCCTATTTGAATGCATGGCTGCCGCCAAATGTCTTCTATCTCGAGATACCCGCGCAGGAGAAAACTTTACGGGCAAAATACGCAGTTGTCTCGACCGAGGACTTCGAGCGCGGAACCCGGCGGTGGTTTCATCCTTATCTTTGGGCCCGGTTTGCGCAACCCGTGCGTTTGCTTTACGTACGCGACGAAGCCGTGCGCCGGCGCATACATTTTTCGCTTGCCCATGCGGTTACCACGTTCCTGGATCAGACCGTTTCCGCTTTTGAATCGGGAGAAGTAACGGTCGAAGAGATCTGGTCGAGAGGACTGAGCTTTACCTATGCCGCGGAGCTGCGACCTGAACGGGAAACGCGCGCGCGCCTGCTGACGCAACTCAACCTAGACGATTATACGAGACTGACCGGGTATGCATGTGCTGGAAACGTATTCAAGGATAGGTTCATCGCTTTGGCGGATGGCAACTATCGGTGCGAAATCGATGCTGATACCCGGCTTCGTTCGTTGCGCCATTGGAAATTGCGGCGCTGGCAGGGACGCATTCTGTCCATTCTTCGGCTGGCAAAGGCAGCCTTCACGTTCCAGGACGGCATCAGTTATGCAGTATGGAAGATAGAGCGCCACACCGGGGTTCACGTCGAGGTTTCTCCGATGTTGCGGCGCCATCCGGTTCTATGGGGTTACAAGGTTTTCTGGCAATTGTTGCGGCGCGGATTGTTGCGCTGACAGGCGCGGGAGATTGTTCAGCGGGCCTTTAGAATAAAATCGCAGACTTCACGCACTGCACCGTGACCCCCTCGCCCTTTGCATACATAGTGGGCGTGTTCCAGGATTTCCGGAACGGAATCAGCTGGACAAAAAGCGGTACCCACGCGGTTCAGGCATTCCAGATCGCCAAGGTCATCGCCGATATACGCCATATCTTCCAAGGCGATATTCCATCTTCTCGCCAGTTCCAGAAGAAGAGGAAGCTTATTCCGCACCCCTGGATGGTATTCGTCGATATTCAGTTTTTTCATCCTCGCTTCCACCGCTGGGCTTTTCTCAGTGCTGATGATGCCAATCCTGATTCCGTTCTCCCGCAGCAATTGCAGGCCATGGGCATCGCGGGTATTGAATTTTTTCAGGGCTTCGCCGGCAGGGCCGTAATACATACCGCCATCCGTCATCGTTCCGTCTACGTCAAGCACCAATGCTTTAATCCGGAAGGCATTCGCGCCGGCTTGGGATAGCCGCTTCGACAAGAGCCGCTCCAAAGCGAGCCAGCCTGCTCCTGTATCTATTTCGGCGACAGTGCCTGGGGGCATTTCATAAATGCCGGTCCGGCCACCTACATAGCAGCCGTAATTTTTCAGCAACCCGCCTCGAGCCAGGTAAAACACTTTGTTTTCTATAAGATATGGATAAGCCTCGCGAGGCTGGGGGCGTGCTACGGGATCATGGATGGCGGGCACGCCCGACATAGTCCAGGCGAGGCGTGTCGATTTCGTGACGGTGACAAGCGAGTCCAGGTCTTCCGCGAGAAACTTGCTCTTAGCTGCCCGGAAGTCATCTGCATCCGTCAACGGAAAGGTGGTATGAATCAGGCAGACGACATCAAAGGGAGCGGTTCGCTGCTGAAACTCGAGCAGGGCGGTTTCCATGTTTGCTTCAGGGGATGGGGAAGGGTAGTTCAGAACTGTAACCGCTGAGGAGAATCTGTCCGACACTTCCCTGCTGATTTCCGGCGACTCCGCAGTTACATAAATCTCGTCAAAGCATTTTGACGAGATCGCTTGCTCCAGGCTCCATGCAAATAACGGCCGCCCGCCCACGTGGCGCACCTTTCCTGGGGCGATTAGCTGGGAATCGCTGCACAAAGGCACATAGGCAACCCATCGCATTATTCGAATTGAATCTCCTGGCTGGGTTTGAGCTCCCGTACAGCATCGATTCCCGCTGGCTGAAAAACAAAAATGCTATATGCGCAGTGGAAGAATCCTGCATTCCTGCTGCTTGGATCAGGCTTTGCCGCCAATCCTTCAATATCCATGCGCAAGCCTCTTCGGGCAAAATCATGCGATGAGAGAATCGGCAGATTATCGGATAATTTCATCACGAGGACAAATAGGTCAACCTGGCGTATTCTGGACTGCTTGCCTGGCTGTTGAGAGAGTGCCATTTTCCAATGCATCCCACCTGTCGGAGAAGGCCTTGAAAAGCGAAAGGTTGTTTGATATTACAGCGATTTCGTAGTTTAGCCAGAAGGATGGCTTTGTCCAGTTGAAGCTCCCGAAGATGGACCATACCCTAGGGCCGTCATCGATCAGTACGAATTTGAGGTGCATCGGGAGACCGTCAGGATCCTTGACCCGCTTGAACCGAATTTCGGTACGGGAAAGCCGCCTTTCCACCTTCTCGGTTACCCGCCTTGATGTCGAGTCTCCCAATATATGCGTCTTTACGCCCCTTCGAGCTAGTCTAGCCATGACTTCTATGGCACTTTCCGCCCTGATATGGGATGCCACAATGCGAAGGTGTGCGCTGTCGCTGACATGGTTCAGGAATCGCACTATCGGGTGAGGACCCACGCGCGGCCAGAAGTACATAGCGGTCTCTCCGCTTTTGATTTCCCGGTTTGCATCCGCGGAGAATCGATAAAGCGGTCCTGGCGGGGTCCCATGCAATCGGCGGGCATGTTTTACCAATTGTGCAACCAGGAGCGGGTCCGTTATTCCGACGAGCACATTGTGGCCTCGATCCTGGTCGCCTATCTCCCTCAAGATATCCCGTTCCTCATGAGGCATGTTCCCGGAGGGATTGAACGATCCGACGAAAGCGATCGGAACGGGATGAGAAAAACAGTAGAGTTTTTCGTGCAACTGCGGTTTCCATGATTTGCCGCGCGGCGCGGGTATTCCCGGTGAGGTAATCACGCGCATCCTGTTTCCCAGGCCGCCATGTCCGGACAGCAGCGCGATGACGGCATCATTGGCTTCGGGGACGCGCGGTTTGCCCGCCAGGGTCACCGTGACGCTGACTCCGCGCCTGTGAGCCTGAACAATAGCCTGGGCCAATTTCATGTCACGAAAATAGTAGGTTACCCAATCGATCGATCCGCCCGGCGGGACTGCCGCGATATGCTGCTCCAAAATATCGCGCAGATAACCGGCAGGCCGATCGGGTCCGCCGAAATATATCTCGAAGGAAGACGAATTTCCTACACTTGATTCGAGAGGCATTGGTCCGTTTGGGTATCCATGGAGAAATCGTTGGAGGAATGGTAACCCGGGCCTGGTTGGGTTCCGGTTCGCGCCTGAGTTTCCAGCAATGACACATAGAGAGGCAGTACATCCGGCCCGGCGGGATGCAGCATTTCATTGATGAAGCGTTGCCGGTGTTGCTCAACGTAAAACACGCAATCGCTGCCCGAAACAAAGCCTTTGATTTTGCGGTATACGTCGTCCCGGCATTTCAATTCCGTCTCGGGCATATAATGAGCCAAGGCAGAGCGGCCTGCGTGCAGGTAATCTGCTGCCAGCACGGGTTTCCTGGCCTTGACCGCTTCGAATACTACTGAGGTAGCCAGGTCGATAATGACGTCTGCCCAATTCATGAGATGAATCGAATGAATATCGTCCGCTGCAATGCTCACGTTTCGCAGGCGGCGTATTGCGGCGTTCCCGGTAAGGGATTGCCGCCATCCGCCGCGTGTATGCGGTTTGATCACAAGCACGGTGTTGGGAAAAGCGGCAATCAGGCACACTACTTCGGCGACTTCTTCCCAGAATATCGTGAAGTTGCTTTTTCGTAAAAATATCACGATCTTGAACCGTCCGTCCGAGCGATCGAGCGGAGAGGCGGGCGCAAATTTCGCCAATTTAGCCAACCATTCGTCGCAGTAGCGCGGCGAGCCAAGCACCGCTATGAATTGATCGTCGAGAAACGGCCGAAAACGCCTCGCACACAACTCATTGGGAACGACAAGCTTATCAAATATGCGTGCGGCGGAAAATGAAGCATCGGGAGCAAGATCCCACTCTCCATGCCTTATCAGTTGAGTCGAATGCGGGCTATCCCCATGCGGCAAGGATACGGTACCCAGTCCCATGGTGTGTGCGCTGGACACGACCTTTTCAATCCATTCGATGCAGATGGGCGAGTTTTTCGTCACCCAGTCGAATACCACGACGCCTTTGTTTCCTTCCCTGAAGCTTCTTTGCAGTATGCGGTCGGCGGTGGTCCGCCACACGGCTTCCCGCCATTCGGCATCGTAGAACCGAATTGCCGCGCGGACGAGGGGACCGATGAAAAGACGCTGCAAACTTGCCGACAGCAGCATCGTTTGCAGCCGCCATCTCAAGAATTCAAGCGCCGGGATCAGATCCTGGATATGGGCGATCCTTACACCGTCCAGCTTGCTGAGAAATTCGATGCGGTAATCTCTGAGAAGCCCGTGCTTGCCGATCAATACGATATCGCAACTATGCCCGGTCTCGATCCATTTTGAGATTACCGGCGTAATGTGATCGATGTCATTGTAGTGCCGCAGAAAAAAAAGCGCTTTCATGTAAAGGTTAATCTATTAGCCATCCAGTTGCTCAGAGTTTTGCCAAGACACGCTGGTGCTATAGGTATTTCCCGATCCGGAGGTTGACTGGTGTAAAGCGTGGGGGGATTTGCTGGAAGCAGGCCAAGCGCAACAATGGGAATCGCACATCCGGACCATGCTTTCGATACGGGTGTGGAAATATCATGAGGAATAGATGTGGTTTTCCACCCGGCTGTCAATATAATAGTGCCGGACAGGTTTCAGTTCGCTGTCGAGTTCATACACCAGTGGGCGGCCGGTAGCGATGGACAAAGTCATCAGATGGATGGCGGAAAAACCGTCCAGCTCCATCATCAGCGTACGTAGAACGTGCTGATGAGAGACGATGAGAAGGCGCTTTCCATCCCGAATCTCCGGCAGGATCGTTTTCTTCCAATAGGGCACCACCCGCAAGAATGTTTGATTCATGCTTTCGGAAAAGGGCAGTTCTTTCTTGTCGATCTCCGAATAACGTGATTGATTTCCGGGAAAGCGTGAATCAGCGGGGTCGAGCGGAGGGGGGCTGCCGTTAAAGCGCAGCTGGGTCCCAATAATCGACCAGATTCCGAATTTCTTTACCGCGCTCAATCGGCTTATTCCTTCAAGCGCGCCATAGTGGCGTTCGTTCAGATGCCAATTCCGCCTTACTTCCATTTCACCGGCCTGCATGGTCGACAGTACGATACGCAGGGTGTCCGTAGCCCGTCTGAGTTCGGAAGTAAAACATAGATCGAAGTGATATCCTGCCTCCTTGAGCAGAAGACCGGCGTGCATCGCTTCCTGTTCGCCCCGCTGGCTTAACGCTACGTCATTCCAGCCAGTAAAATTCTTATCCCGGTTCGAAGTGCTTTCCCCATGCCGTAACAAGACAAGTTGGATCATTTATTGTTTTGCCGAAGAATATTCCATTGCAAATGGACAATGATCTCCACGGCTGACATGCTGGAGATTTATTTGTGGAATGTATGTCAGCATAGTAAGGCGTTATGGAAAAGCCAACTCATCCAGATAAATATGTGCTGCGCCAGGCTTCCCTGGCTTATGTCCAGCAAGAGATGATGCGATCGATGATATGGCGGTTCGCTTCGGCATCCGTCCCATTCGGCCGGCTGAAGTCGGGCGGCCCGGGCCAGCCGGCATCCACATATTCCCCGCCATTAAAATACCGCGACGATGCGTACCGGGGGATGACATGGAAATGCACATCGGGATCAACCATCATCAGCATCAGGTAATTCAATTTGTCATAGTCAAATGCTTTCGCCAACGCGGGCTCCAGCTGCGACGCGATCTCATGCAATTCGGTAAAGCTTGCTTCGCTGAGCTGGGAAAACGCATGGGCCGGTTCATGTGCCGCCAGGATTACCGAACCAAGCGTTACCTGGGCAGGACGCAGCATGACGCTCCAGTATCGATATCGATGAATGATTGTCTGAGGCGCACCGAATTTGCGCATCGTTGCATTAAAAACCAGGGTATCTCCAGCTGATTTAGCGCTCATCCAGGGCTCCGTGAGATTTGCCGGCCATCGATTTTTATACTTGGGAGCCTGCTTTTACATTATTGCCGGAGTCGGGGCTGCTGCTTTTCCATTTGAGCTTTTTTCGTTGGGGGGATTCGATTTCCAGAATCTCCTGTTCTTTGTATCGCAGTGCCTTGTGGACATTTCGCAGGTCGCGCGCCACCTTTCTCAATCCGTCGGGCTCCAGCGAAGCCGAGTGGTCGGTTCCCTTCCAGGTGCGATCGAGGGTGAAATGCCTTTCGATGATCTGTGCACCCAGCGTATAGGCAGCAATATCGATACAAATCCCATTGTGGTGACCGGAAAATCCGATTCCGCCGATGCTGGACTGATAGCTCTTTATCAGCCTCCGGATTTCCAGCAGGCAAACGTCTTCCGGAGGTACAGGATAGCCGGATGTACACGAGTACAGAACCAGGCTCCCGGCACGGCCCTTCTCCTCGAACAGATTCACAATGGCGTTTTCTTCCTGGTTGGTCGTCATTCCCACGGAGATGTGAACCTCGCCGGCGTAGTGATCGCAAACGTAGTTCAAAAGATCGTGGTTGGTATTGGTTGCGGATGGAATCTTCAGGTAGACGGGATTCAGTGACAAAATCTCTTTCGCCGCCGTAATATCCCAAACCGAGCAGCCATAGCCAATTCCCAGTTCTTCGCAATAGCGTTTGAGTTCCCGATGCTGCTCAAGATTAAACTCCAGGACTTCACGGTGTTCGCCATAGGTTCTGCCATAGGAATGCATGGGATTGGGGTGAGGAGATTCGTATTCCTGCTGGGTGAGGAGTTCATGGACAGTCCGCTTCTGAAATTTGACGATGTCCACATCGCAAAACTGCTTCGCCGTCCTGATGAATGTTTTGGCAATTTCAAAATCGCCTTTGTGATTGCATCCCACTTCGGCGACGATAACGGGCTTCTGGTAACGTAAGCTCATAATGCTGTCCATCCTCCATCAATAACAAGATTCGACCCCGTCATATAACTCGAGGCGTCCGAAGCCAGAAAAATGACCGCTCCCTGGTATTCATTTTTTTTCGACATTCGTCCGAGGATGGTCCGGGACGAGTAATTTTGAACAAATTCCTCATCATGTTGATTCCGGACGCCGCTGGGGGTAAGCAGGTTGACTCGAATGGACGTATTCATGTAATAGGCAGCCAGGAATTTCGTCAATCCGAGAAGGCCTGCCTTGCAGGCGGAATAAACGGCAGGCTTGTAGGTTTGGGATTCTTGGCCTGTTTTCCTGTAGATACGCTGATCGGGTCCCACCAATCCATAGTTGGATCCCAGAAAAATGATGGATCCTTTCCCAGTTTTTTCCATTACCCTGCAGGTTGCTTGCGAGAGCAGGAAGGCGCCGGTCAGGTTGACATCGACGGACGACTGCCAGAGCTCCAGCGGAAATTCGGTGAATCTCGAAAAGCCGGTGGTATCGGAAGATCCTTCAAATTTCGGATCAATGGCGGCGCTATGGATGACGGCGTCAATCCGTCCGAATTGCATTTCGCATAGCTCGGCAATGGATCGGCAGGAATTCGCTTCGGTCACGTCCAGGACCTGGATCAAAGTTTTTGTGGATGGATGAATGGAAGTGATTTCGCTCGATAGAGATTCGAGCTTTTCCCTGTTCACGTCTCCCAGCACAAGGTGCGCGCCGGCCGATGCGGCTGCAAGCGCGAATTCCTTGCCTAGAAGGCCGGCAGCGCCGCTGATGAGCACCGCACGGCCTGTGAGATCAAAGGGGGTGCCTTTATAGGCTTGGTTCATACGCGTATCACCTGGCCGGTTTCGATGGATTTTTTTGCCGCCAGAGCCGTTACAAGAGCGTCGATACCGTCCTGCAAAGTAACCCGCGGAGCAGCCTCTCCGGGGAGACTCTCGAGAAATTCCCGCATCATCGCCATGAATATCTCATTCCGGTCCCAGGTCGGAGGTAGCGCCAATTCGTCCACGATCTTACCACCCTGTTTCAGAGTGGTAGCGCGGGCGTAATAGTCCCAGTCAACAAGCGCTTTTTCGGCCACTATGCTCATGCGCCGAACAGGCGGTTTTCTCCAGTAATCCATCCGGAGTTGAATACAGGCACCCTGCCGGGTTTCAAAGGTGATAAGCGCCGTATCCTCCGCCGTGATTTCGAGCGAAGTGCGATGCCCCCCGATCGCATAGATGCTTTCAGGTTTTCCAAAAAGCCACTGCAAATAATCCAGCTCATGGATAAGGGTCAGGATGACTCCCCCGCCCTGATCAGCCAGTGCCGCGTAGCTCCGCCGATAGTCCTCCCATGGATGCCAGTCGGGTAAGTATTCTCCCAGATCCACCTGCACTGAATAGATCTTCCCAAGCTTATCCTGGCTGATCCATTCGCTTATTTTCATCAGCCCTGGATGCATGCGAAGCTGGCATCCTACCAAAACCTTCGGTCCGCCCGGTATCAGGCGGGAGTTTAGTTGGGCTAGGCACTGTTCTGCATGAGCGACAGGCTTCTCGATATACACATGGGCACCGGCGTCGAGTGCTTTGACCAGTGTTTCCAAATGCAGCGATGTCGGATTGGCTATCACCACTAGATCAAATTTTTGGTCAAGGGCAAGATCCAGTTCGTGGAAAACCATGACGTCCCTTGCAGCAATTTCTCCTGGAGGGGGAAGATTCCGGGTTCTTACCACACCGAGTTCGCGAACCCCGAGGGCATAGAGGTTATTGATATGCCGGACTCCGATCGATCCCAGGCCCACCACCAGCGCTTTCACGGATTATTGCCCCGCTTTGCCAGTATCCATTCCGTCAATTCAAATGAAAATTCATCATCGATATCGATGGCTTCCGTGCTGTCGATGGGCAGGGGTAAAACACGTGTTCCGGTAAGCGATTTTTTTTCCAGAATGGTTCGGGTACGAATCAGATCCAGATAACCCGTTTGCCAGTAGACTTTCGGCAAGCTCTGCCGGGGTTCGTTGTATGGCTCCAGGATGCCGGGAATAGTCAATAATGGCCGCATGAACCCATCCTCTCCCATGCGCCACATTTTGTATGGATTTTGCCCGGGCTCGATGACCCCCCGAACCGAGTCAGCCTCAGGATTGTTTTTCAGTAATTCCACCGCTTCTTCAATTTTGGATACGCTTCGGCAGGGAGAAGTGGGGCGGAGCTGCAAGACGGCATCGGGAATTGGAAGAGCATTTCGCACCAGCCAGTCCAGGAAATGTTGAAAAACCGGCAAATCCCGCGTGTCATCCCGAGCCAGTTCAGGCGGTCTCAAAAATGGAATTTCAGCACCGGCATTCTTCGCGATATCAGCAATATGCTCGGAATCGGTGCTGACAAAAGTCCTCTGAATGGATGGGCACTTAAGCGAAACTTCAATTGAATGCGCGATGAGGGGTATTCCCTGCAGCGGACGAATATTTTTATGGGGAACGGCTTTCGAGCCTCCCCGCGCTGGGATGAGGGAATAGATCAGCATTGCCGCACCCAGCGATACCGCTTCATGTCCGAGAAAGAACGGATGGCAGGATAAGATAACCTTGCCTGGGTTTTTTCCTGGAGCTTTCGTTGCGGAGCGTATTTAATTTTGCGTTAAAGACGCGCTTTACATGCACGACGGCGAGGCATTTTCCCTCTCCGTACATAGAATAGACCCAGGTTTGGGTTTTCTGCCATTCTGGCATGAGTGGAGCATTCGATGATCGCATGCTTGAGCTAGCGTTTGACGCCATCAGCCTGATCGGTTTCGGCGGGTTCGGTTACGAAGAGATGCCTCTGTATGAGTTCGTCCTGATACCTCCCTTTCAGGAACGCTTCGGCTATCGGAATATCCGGCGGAAAATCAACTTCGCACCACAAGTGGTGGGGAATGGCGCACGCATCGACCAGTTCCCTGCCTGCCAGCTCATCTATGACCGACAGGTACCAGGATTTCAATCTGGCCTGATCCCGCAATGCCTCTTCGACCGCACTGCGGAACAGTTGAGGACCATGTTCGCGGAATGCAATCAGGCCGATGGATTCGCAATCGATTTGATCCGGCCTTAAATTCTTGCTGACATGTTTAACCCGTCCTCGCGTATCCAGCTGAACTTTCATGTCGTCCTCGTCATAGGCGGGCTTATAACTCATACTGAGGGTAATGGGTGCGGAGCGGAAACTCAGCAGCTGTCTCGGCACCTTCTCGTCAAATACCGTGTCTCCATTCAAGAGTAGAAATTCGTTGCTCATAACGGATCGTGCAAGCCAGCAGCTCACAAGGTTATCCGTAATTTCGAAGAAGGGATTGAAAATGGTATCGATGCGCGCGCGGTTGGCGTAGCGCCGATGCAGCAGCGCTTCAACCGAGGCGGACTGAAAGCCCGTAACGACGGTGAGATCTTCGATCCCTACTGCAAGCAAGGTATCGATCTGCCACTCTATAATGGTCTTGCCTGAGATGGGTAAGAGGCATTTCGGAATATTCTCGGTTAGGGACAGAAGTCGCTTGCCGCGGCCAGCACTAAGGATGATAGCTTTGATAGCGGTTTCCTCTTTTCTGGCGCTTCATTCCATGGGTCGAGTCCGTACTCAACCAGCGATGCCTATTCGACACCATGCAAGCCCAGGGATGGCAGCATGGGGTAAAGGGTTGAATGGAGTTCAGGGTAGCACAATTTGTTCAATAACCTCTCCTGTCTTCACTAGGCAGCCCATCAAGAGAATTTGCCAGTAAAATAGGGTGAGGATCATAAATTCTTTTCATGGTTACATCAAGGAAAAGCTGAACGAATCTCGCTGAGCGTAGCTGGCCCGACAAATAGGGCGATGAGGAAAGTGCACAGCCAGGTTTAAGCCGCCTTGCCTATAGGCATAATCATAGGCGATACGCCGTCAACATAGTTCTTGTTTTTGCAGGATACCGGGCGCAAGATTGACGAGTGGCGAAGGCGTCACGCTGTGATCGATCTTCACACCCCATGTTACAGAGAGCACCTGCCTGAATTTCAGGTGTCAGGCAAGGAAAAAGCGCTGCGGCAGGCTCATGGGCGGTAACTTTTTAAGCTGCGATAAATCGAGGGTATATCATGGCAAATGAAGAGCATATTTCCGTATGTGAAGAAGCTGAAACCGCCAAAGTGCTGACAATCGAACCGGGTACTGATCTATCGGCGCCGGAAGTGCGGCGCATGGCCATCGAGACGCTGGAAAATGGCGGTATCATCTATCTTCCCAGAAGCGGATTCGAGCTATCCGGGCGAGAGCGGGAGTTGGTCTCGGACACGGCGAAGATCCTGACCCGGGAACCCGACGTCGAAGACGGGCGTCCGACGATCATCTTCGATCCGGCGCGAGGCCGCATCAAGAAGTACCATTATGCGCAGGTGCGCGGGAAGATGATGCGAGCGCAGGTCAAAGACACGGCTCGTCCCGATATCCAGGCCATGATGTCCCGCTACGGCGAATGGGCCCAAAGCGTCATCCTCCAGTTATTCCCCAGTTATCAGGACAAGCTGGACCGCAAACGGGTCACTTACCGGCCTTTTGCACGCAGCAACACCCAGTCGCTCCATATCGATTCCAGTTATGGATACCCTACTCAGGGGCGTGCGATGCTGCGCGTATTCTCCAATATCCATCCCGTCAGCCGGCCGCGCGTCTGGCAAATTGGCGAACCATTCGAACCCTTCGTACGCCGCTTTCTACCTTCCGTGCACCTCAGCAAGCCCAGCTGGTTTTCCTCCATTCTGGTCAGCCTGGGCATCGTGGATGGCAACAAGACAAAATACGATCAGTACATCGCGGCCATCCGCGCCCTGGGCATGCGCGACAAGGAATACCAGCGTACCGCGCCGCACAGAATCGTCGAGTTTCCGCCCGGCTCGAGCTGGATAGCCATCACCGACCTGGTGTTGCATGGCGCGGTGTCGGGGCAGCACAGTCTGGACCAGACATTCTATCTCCCGGTGGAGGCCATGAACGATCCGTCACATTCGTCTCTGCGCATTCTGGAGAGGCTGGTAGGCGAGGCCCTGGTTTGACACGAACAAGGCCGGGATACCGGATCACCTTGCCTCAACCCTGGCATTCCGCACGGCGGCGGCTTATGCATTGAACGACGGAATATTACCCGCTCCCTTCATTCCCGAAAGATGTTCCGGAAATGAAGGGTTGCGGATAATACTTGCCATTCAACAGCTACGATGAATTATGCCGCGATACCCCTTCGCGACGCGGTAATAGATCCATCGCAGCGGCTTATCCTCGCGCAATATCAGGTGGCTTAGTACGGGCCCGGGCTGGTCGAGCATTTGCGCGATATCGTTGCCCCATCGGTCGCACTCAAGGTCTACCTTCTTATTGCCGATCAATATGATCGGCCGGGTGACGGGGGGCTCCGAAGGGTACCAGAATTGGTACATGGCGCCGCTGTCGCCAAACATGTTGCGCGAGCGAATATCCATCCTGTCATCTCGATCATAGAAGGTCAGGCTGCTTGCAATCGGCCATTTGCTCATGCCCACTACCAGCGGCTTCTGTCCGGATCGGCGATGTACTTCTTCGACAATTTTTTCAACCTCGCCTGTTGCTTCATGCCAGAAATAGTGCTGCCTCATGAACACAGGATAGGGGATTCCAGGGATGCCCAGCACCGCATAATGAAGGGCGAACGCATAGGCCAATACGCAAATGGCAATTGTCGGCTTCCATGCAGGCAGTAAACGGCTTGCCATATTGCCGGGGCCGCCGGTTGATGATTTCATCATCCAGGCTATCGATGGCAATATGGCAAGCCATAGCGGTGCGGTCCAATGGAAGCGCAAGGAATCGAACATGCTGAGAACAAAAAAAACAGCCAGCGGTGTCCCGGTGAATATTCTTACGAACAGGCGACGCCTGCGCGCCGACTCGCTGCCATCGTTACCGGCCTCTGATAGCAATGCCGATGCGGCGGCGAGCAAGCCCACAGGAGTCAGCAGTAGCAGAAGGTTTACGAATAGAAGGTGGGTCGAGAATTGATCATCACCGACCCCTTTCATCCGTGATGACTGGAATGTAATCGATGCCCACTGGTGTTCCATGTTCCAGATGATGACGGGCGTGAACAGCAACAAGGCAAGCCCTGCCGCCAGATAGGGATGAGGGCGGCCCAGCCAGCGCCGGGCCTTCGGATCCAATATAGCGAATAGAAGCGCCGCGAGCCCCAGCAGGGCCAGTGTGTACTTGGACAGGATGCCCAAGCCGAATGCGATTCCCATCCCCACCCAGGCCGAGCTGCGCCCGGCTATCAGCGCTCGTTCCATATAGTAGAGAGTGGCAGCCCAGGCGGCGATCAATGGTGCATCTGCCGTCATTAGCAGGCCGGTAGCGAAGCTGAACGGCAATATCGCCAGCAACAGCACAGTGCGTATTGCGGTAGACTTGTCATACAAGTTCCGCGCCAAAGCATAAAGATATCCCATCGTCACCAGGCCGCTGAGGAACGCGCCGATGCGTACGCCGAATTCGGTATTGCCAAAAACTGCGGTACCCAGCCAGATCAGCCATGCAACCATGGGGGGATGGTCATAAAAACTCCAATCCATGTGCTGGGCATAGTTCCAGTAATAGGCCTCATCCGGGATCAATTGCCCTGCGCCCAGATAGATCAGGCGCAGCAGCACGATAAATGCCACGATTCCCAGTGAGGCGAGCCGCCAGCGTACCTCCGGCGAAAGCGGGTTCAATTCGGCAGGGGATACATAGAAGATGGATCCCAGGTAGCTGATCGCCGTGGACATCGCGATAGCCGGGAAAATGGCGAGAAAGGGAGATAGCTGCCAATCATAGACCAGCAAGGCTAGAATTCCTCCGCGCGTCAGCACGGCAAGGACGCCGACCATCAACAGGCGGCCGAATGGGCGTGGTGGCCGCGATGGACCGGAGTACCGCAGGGATTGGTGTTTTGCATGAAGCGCATGGTTCAGCGTGGCGGCAGTGAAAAAGCTCGCCATGTGCGCCAGCGCAAGTCCGGCTCCTGCGCCCATCAATAGCTGAAATAGCACTGCGTCGATAATCACGCCGAGCCATGCGGTCATCGGAAACCGGCTGCCCGCGCCGAGCGCCGCGGAACCGCCGGCCAGCGTCACCAGCCGCTGCAAGTTGTTCCATGGATGGGAAAACGATGATACGGAGGCAGCGGGTAACGGATCGGAAAAACAGACCGGTACTTCCGCCACTTTGAGTTTTCCCTGTCCCACCATCCGCGACACGGACAGCATTCGGTGCCCTCGCGCATGCTCGGCAACTGTCGAGGCCAGCTCGCGGCGAAAAGCGAGGAATCCGGATGCTGCATCGCCGGCATCGTCGATCAGGCTCGTGAGCCAAGTGCTTACGGGCGATAGCCACCGCAGATGCCTTGGTCTGCCCTCGATGCGGCTACCAGCAGCGCAGCGGCTGCCTACGGCGACATCGTAATTGCCATTCAATACCGGGTCCGCAATTGCAGGCAGCTGCTCCGGCGGACAGGCCAAGCTCCTGTCCATTACCACGATGACATTGCTTCGGGCCGCTGCTGCGCCGGCCAGAATCGAATCTGCCAGGCTGGGCATGGACGTGCATTCGATGAACCGGATATTCTCATGTCCGGCCCATCCGTCCATCTTTCGACGGGCGTCATCATCCATCGGGCAGCCTACAAGAATGATTTCAAAGCTGCCTCGCGCTAAATCCGGCAGATCCAATGAATCCAGTGCGCGTAAGGAAGCCAGCAATGAATGTATATGGGCGGCATCGTCGAGCGCAGGGATGACTACAGAAAGTTTTGTCAAAAATGATCTCTGAAAGTTTGCTGCTTGGATTTGCTCAGATCTGGGTAAAAGTTCACATAAACTTGATTAAAAGTTAACGTAAAAATTAAGCCATCCGACTATCATGGGTTCAAGGCCAGAGGTTCGATATTCTGCTCCTGTAAGAGGGTCAACGGTCATCGGCTCAAGTTGGTGCAGTTGCTCCAGTTGGTTTAGCGGCAACGCTGGCTTGCGATCTACCTCGATATCGGCGTTCTCTGGTCGGAGATCTTATTGTCGGATATTTTGGCGCTGTGCGGTGGAAATCTCCGAAAGAGATAACAAGCTATGACAAGCGGGATATTTGCGCCACAGATTTTGGAGGATCATGAAGAAGATCGTATACGATTGGGGCATTGACAGGATCACGCGGGAATTGAGCGGAGCAATGTGGACATTTTCCCGCTTGCGTGATGACAGTTCGGCGGCGACGTTTGTCCATCGATGCTTCCAGCATGAGATCTGGGATGAGGTCAGGCTCCGGGAACGCATCGTAATATGCCTGGCGCTGCCGCTCGCACCGTTGGTGACAGTTGTGCTGGCAGCCGTATTCACTGCGGTCAATGGCCAGGCGATAAAGAAGCGGACCGGGAAGGGGATCATCAGGCAAGCCAGAGAGCAGATCGAAGTCGCGCTCCGGTGCGCGATCCTGCCCCCCTGGTACTATATTTTCGAACTTCACGACGATGACAAGCGGCTGCATGCTTCGGAATACATGAACCGTTTCGAAATGAAATGCGGGCTCTATCGTTATCTGCGCGACTATAACGGCGGACTTCCCATCCCTGCCGAACGCACTACCGCCTGCATTAAGGACAAGGCATGCTTCAGGTCCCGCTGCCGCAAGTTCGGCATCGCGACCGCGCCCATCCTTCTGCGTGCCGCGAATGGAGAGATCATTCCGGAGGATTGGAGCAGACCCGGCCTGCCGGAAATCGATCTTTTCGTGAAGCCGTTGAATGGCCAGGGCGGCAGAAACATCACCCGCTGGGACTACCTGGGTTCGGGACAATATCGCCGCAACGATGGAAAACTCGCTGGCCCGGACCAAGTGTTGGAAGACTTGCGCCAGGCGTCACAGCGCAGAGTTTTCCTGGTACAGCCGCGACTGGTGAATCATCGGGACATCGCTGACCTTGGCAATGGCACTCTGGCAACAGTCCGCGTGATGAGCTGCCGGAATGAGCAGGGGAATTTCGAAGTCACCAATGCGGTCTTTCGCATGGCGCGAAGCAGTGCCGTCGTCGTCGATAACTACCACGCGGGGGGAATTGCAGCCAATGTCGACATCCATACCAGTGAACTGGGAAGGGCCACCCGCGGGGCCTGGGGATCCACGGTAGACGGGTGGTATGAGCGGCATCCCGAAACAGGCGTGCAGATACTGCATCGCAGGCTCCCATGCTGGCAGGAGTTGCTTGATCTGGTAACTTATGCACATGGCAGTGCTTTCTCCGATCAGGTAGTGGTCGGCTGGGATGTCGCATTGCTCGATAACGGGCCGTGCCTGATCGAAATCAATAAAGCGCCGGACCTGGATATCATTCAGCGCATTGGCAGCCGTCCGGTGGGGAATGAGCGGCTCGGAGAACTTCTGGCGTTCAACCTGAAACGAACAGTCGAGGCCAAGCATCGCTCCCCGGCATGGACATGATCACTACCCTTAATGTGGCGGGAGGGTCAATTCAATAGGCGCCGGACCAGATATTCCGGCATTGGCAGGTGATCCGGATTGTTCCGGTATTTCCGGGTACGCGAGGATATCCGCGAGAGGTCGTCAGGCAAGCGAAATCAGATCGGGTACCACATCCACATCTTCCGGAAAAGGATTGCTGTCGCCGTGGCGCACGCGGCCTACGAACGCCACTTTGTTGAGCCGCGCGCTGTGCAGGTCGATAAGCGCATCGCCTATCATCAGTACCCGATCGGGTGGGAGTCTATGGGTAGACAGGATATCTGCAATGAGGGTGTGTTTTGGCGTCGGTGATCCGCGTACTGCGGTGAAGTAGGACGCAAGCCCCCGACGCTGTACGATCGTATTCAGTTCCGGTTCCGGCGTACCGGAAGCGACAAACAGGGGAATTCTCGAAAATTCCTTCCGAATCAATTCCGCGGCACCCGGCACAGCCTCGCTGGCAATGACCGCTTCCATCACCAGTTCCGAAAAACGCCGGTCCAGCTCCCGTTCTTCTTCCCGGGTCAGCGGGGGTTTCATCAGTATGTGTTTCTGGAAGTAATGAAATTTGTCGTATCGGGACATGCCTCCGTGCAGCCGGTGATAGTGAGCCACCTCGGCCATGACCGTTTCGCCGTAGTCCTTATAGAGATTGGCAAAGGCCTGGGTTTTGATGTCCCCCGATTCCACTACCACGCCATCGAAATCAAAAATGATGGCTTGCCACTTTCGCGTCTTCATGCCTTGTTATCGGATGCCAGGGGAGCAGTTTCATCATCCTTGCTGGAATGATGTATATTTTGGTGAATATCGCGCAAGCAGTCGAGCAGCCCCTGCCCCAGGTCCACATGCTCGTTCAGCACCAGTTTGTGGCCGATGCGCGGTTGAAATGCGTAAGGTGTTATTTCATAGTGATGTACCGCATTGGCTTCGTCGAAATGGAGATCGACATGCCAGGGCATTATTTCCGAGATCATCGTCATCACTTCCCTGATGCGCAGCCTTTCCTGGCCGGTCAAAATAAGGTGGCGATTTGCAAACTCGGGCGCCAGTATTTGCACGCTCATGCGTGCTGCATCTTCCACGTGGATATATTCCCTGATTGCTTCGCCGGTTCCATGATAAGTTATCGAATGACGCTCCACCGCCTCGTGCAGCATCCGGTAGATGCCATTGCGCGCATCCGCGCGCCGGCCATAAAGCGAGCCGTAACGCAGGATGCTGTAATCCAGCCCGTAGCGCTCGTGATAGGTTTCTATAAAGCGCTCCGCTGCCTGCTTGCTCGCGCGGTAGAAGGAACCCGATTCGGAATAGACATAAATCGTGCTGGCGAAAACAAAGCGCCGAACCCCTGCTATGCGGGCAGCTTCCAGTGCGTGCATATTGCCCAGTACGTTGACCGTGGCTGTCGCCAGCGGCTTGTCGTGGGCTTCATCGATATCGGCAATGGCGGCGAAATTGTAGACTACGTTGGCGCCTTTCGCCGCTTCGGTCACCTGGGAAAGATCCATGATATCGCCGATGATCATTTCCTGGTCGTTGCGCTTGTAGGGAGAAGCGATGCGATCGAACAGCCGTACCCGATAGCCTGCAGTGGATAGCGCATCGGCCACATGGCTGCCAAGAAAGCCGCTTGCCCCAAACACTATCGCGATTTCATTAAGCATGGTTTTAACGTTATTTGATCAGTCCCGCGTTAACCAGTCCCTGCCGCAGGTTTTCGGCGGCTTCGATTTCCATGCGCTGGCGGGATTCCCTGGCAAGGGAACCGACATGCGAGGTAAGGATGGCTTTGTCGCATTGGAGCAGCGGACCGTGGTAAGGTTCCTGTTCGAATACGTCCAGCGCGGCAGCTCCCAGGCGTCCCGCGTTCAATGCCCCGGCCAAGGCAGCTTCGTCGATGAGTCCTCCGCGTGCCGTATTGATTACGACCGCACCGGGCTTCATCTGCGAAAAAGCTTCCGCGTTCAGTAAATGGTGAGTCTGCGCATCATAGGTGAGATGCAGGCTGACAACGTCGGCCTCGGCCAGAAGCACCGGCAGAGTGGTCAATTTTACGCCAGGCAACGATTGCTCGACATAGGAATCGTGTGCGACAACCCGCGCGCCGAAAGCCTGGCATAAGGTTGCGACCCGCTTGCCGACCCGCCCCAGGCCGACTATGCCCACAGTCTGCGCCGCAAGCAGTCCTCCTTGCATGCGTGGCCATTCGCCGGTCCGCAGCAGGCGATCGATCTCGCAGATGCGCCTGAGTGCTGCCAATATCATGCCCATTGCCAGTTCCGCAACTGCCTGCGCGGGCGCTTCCGGCGTATTGAAGACGCTGATTCCATGGCGCTTCGCCGCTGTGAGATCCACACTGTCGAGGCCGCTTCCGCAGCGAGACACGACTTTCAAGCCCTTGGCGCTGGCGAAAACCCGCTCAGTCAAAGGTTCGATGCCAGCGATCATTCCGACGGTATCGCTGCCCAGCAGGGCAATTGTCTCGTCTTCCGTAAGCTTGCGTCCATGGCTGTTTTTGGCGATATGCATTCCTTCCGCCAATAAATGCTGGAGGGGGGGATTGCCGTCGATATCGAACGACGAGGTGGAGATGGCGAGGTTGCTCATAGTGATGCCTTTATATGTCGCATATGGCTGCGGCACAGGGTGTCGAGTATGCGTATGTCCAGGCCGTAGCCCAGGAATGTGAAGCCCGCATCAATGCTTTGCCGAAGCCGATCCAGGTCCGGCTCGACTACATGGATGCCCCCGGCTTTCCGCAGGCGCCGTCCGGCCTCGCGTACATGCTCTATGGCGGATTGAACCTCAGGATAGTCGAGTTCGCCTGGCCGTCCCATGGAGCCTGAAAGGTCATATGGTCCGATAATATATGCATCGATTCCGGGAACCGAAAGGATGGAATCGATTGCGTTTACCGCATCGATATGCTCGATCATCGCTATGATCACCGCGTTGTCGTCCATCCAGTGACGGTATTGCTGAAATCTGGCGCCATAACCTTGTGCGCGAGCCAAGCCTACGCCGCGTCGGCCTCGAGGCGGATAATATACGGCCTGTACCGCAGCTTCAGCATCGGAAGCCTTGTTGACCATGGGAACCATTATGCCGGTGGCGCCGGCATCCATGACGCGTTTGATCTGATCGGGATGATTCGAGGTGAGCCGTACGATAGCCGGGCATTGCAGACTGTCGAGCACCTGGATCAGCATCTGAACCTCGCTCAGTTCCAGGACGCTGTGCTCGGTATCCAGTACCAGCCAGTCGAAGCCCGCGGAAGCCATGATCTCCGCAATTGCCGGATGCCCCAGCGTGATCCACGATCCAATGGTCAGTTCATTTGCCGCCAGCCTTGATTTCAGTTCCATAGGTATCCGAAGTGTATTGCCTACAGGAAGGCGTCATTGCCCGGGTCGAGATGGGTCGCTCAATAAGAAGCCAGCAAGGGGTCGGCCATCATCAGCCTGGCCACCTTTTCCAGGTCGGCCTGGGTATCCACCGCTTGAGTGCTGAACTGCGTTTCCACCATTTTTATCCGGTATCCATGCTCCAGCAGCCGTAGCATGTCTACCGACTCCAGCTGTTCCAGCGGAGTGGACGGCAGTCGCGCAAAATCAGCCAGTGTTTCCCGCCTGAATGGAATGATGCAAACCTGCTTATGGGCTGCGGGGTGGGAGAACTCCTGAGAATTCGATGCAGGGGCGGTGGGGATCGGTTGCCTCGACATGTAGATCGCGTCCCCCTTCTGGTTCATCACAACTTTGATCGTATTCGGATCGAGGAATTCAGCTTTGCTCTCGATGGTTTTCACCAGGTTGACGCACCCCAGTTGCGGATCGGATTGAAACGGAGCTACGGCGGCATCGATCATTTCCGGATGGGTCATCGGTTCATCGCCCTGCACCATCACGATGAGGTCTGCATCAGTTCCGGCTACCGCCTCCGCCACCCGATCACTTGCTCTTTCATGGGTGTCGGCCGTCATGATTACCGGCGCGCCGAACTCCTCTGCCGCCTTCCGGATTTCCTCATCGCATGTCGCAATATACGTTGCATGGAGAGCATTGCTCATGGCGACCCGCTTGTAGACGTGCTCCAGCATGGTTCGGCCCAGCAGCTTCGCAAGCGGTTTTCCGGGAAAGCGCGTCGAGCCCATGCGGGCCGGTATCACAGCGATTGTTTTCATATTTGAGAATCGTATCAAGCGTATTGTCGTTACCGAATTCCTGCAGCTGCAACCATCAGCGGCACTCTGCATCACGCTGCTTGTTGCAGGCCGACATATTACCACTATACCGCTGGGCTGGGAGCAGATGGACGAAGGTGCGGCCGCCATGTCCGTAACAACGGGCAAATGGCGTAAAAACAACGCCTGCCTCGCACCTCGGCTTTGAAATGAACAACGTGACGAGAGACTACACCTAGTAAGCAAGGGTGCCGCGATGTACAATCACACGCTTTTTCTGTCATAAATGGCAGCTTGATATTGACCGAGCGGGAATATGCTGACTTCAGGCAATGATCAAAGGCCAGGAACCCGGGTATGAAAGCGCTTTTCTTCCTTCGTCATTACAACGATATAGATCATATTACCCCTGTCATATACAAATGGGTCGGGGCGGGACATACCTGTGACGTCGTGCTGATCGGCAATTCGCGGTTTCGCGGGGACTACCGCATCCAGTTTCTGAGGAAACTGAAGGGGGTACGCCTGGATTACATAGGAGACGTGCTGCCGCCGTTCGAGTTTTTCATGTGGTTTTTTCAAACGCTGATATTGATCCGGAGTTTGCGTCGTCCTGTCATCGGTCCCGTCATGGTATTCCTGGCGAGAGTTTTTGATGCCAAGCGGCGCGAGCCCGTCTGGCAGAGTACGGCCCGGCGCTTGCTGGCAAGAAGTTTCGGCCACCGTGACGAGGGCGTGGTGGTGTTCGACTGGATAGAAAGAAATTCATCCATTTGCGTCGAATGGGTTTCGATCGTGCTGGCCAATGCGCGGGAAAGGGGTCTTGGCACGATATCGCTGCCTCATGGGGATAGTCCTCATGCGAGCCAGCTCATCCGGCGCAGGGAACTGCGGCTGGAACCCGACACGACGTTTGCGAACGCAGGTATTTTTCAAAAGGTAGTGGTGCCGAACGAGTTATGCTCCTTGCGGTTTCGCCCTTTCATGGACAATACCAAGCTGATGGTTCTGGGCTCGCCGCGATATTGTGACGAGTGGCTGGAAAAATTGGCCACGTTCATGCCCCCGTCTCCACTGGTTCGTTCCGACAGCAAGCTCAAGGTCGTGATGTTTTTGCGGAAGAGCAACTTTTCCACGTTCTGGGAAGAAGTGGGCGAAGTCGTGCGTATCATCGCCAGTTTTCCTGGAGTGGAGCTCGTAATCAAGCCCCATACCCGTGGCGGCTGGCAGCAATCCCTCACCAAGGATGTCTCGCTTCGGCGCATGCCTAACGTGAGCGTGGCCGGGAACGTTCATTCGATTTATCTCATGAACTGGGCGGATGTCATAATCGATCTCGCCACTTCGGTCGTATTCGAAGCCGTCAAAGGCGGGAAACCCGTCATGGCCGGGGATTATCTGCATGCGGGCCGTTCGGCCCTGGCTGAGTTCATGCCGGAGACGGAGTTGCGTTGCCGGGATGATGTTTATAGACATATACAGGGATTTCTCGATCATGGCTGCAATTCTTTTTATATAGAGGAGCATCGCCAGCGTTTCATCAGGGAAATGATCGATGTTGGAGGCAAGGACGTCCTGTCCCGATACGTCGCATTGCTCGAGGAACAGGTGCGGCCCAAGTCCGGTAAGGTATCGGTCGATGAGCGGGATACCGTATCGGCTTCCGCATCGGCCTGATGAACCAGGCCGATAATTAGCATAGGGGCATCCGAAGCCTCATGTCGGCCATACCCGCCATCGATGCAGTCATCCCCGTATTCAATGCGCCTGCATTAACCCGCCGGTGCGTCGATTCCGTTGTTGCGCACCTCGGCCGCTCCATTAGATATATCCATATCCAGGATGATGCATCCGAGGCCGAAACCCGCGAAATGCTCGATCAGCTGCCGTATGAGAGCATTCGTGTCTTTCACGCGCCAAAAAATCAGGGATACGGAAAATCGGTAAACGACGCCGTGGCACGCTCGGACGCGGCCTATGTCCTGATCCTCAATTCGGATATCGTGGCCAGTGAGGATTTTCTGCCGGCGCTGTGCGCCGCATTCTCGGCCGATCCGCAACTTGCTGTCATTATCCCCGCTGGTAACGAATATCCCCGATACGAATGGGAAAAATATCGGCGCCTGCCAGGGGGTTGCGTCCAGACCCACCGGCTTCGCGGCTATGCGTTTCTGGTCAGGAGAAATGTTTTCCGTGAAATCGGGGGGTTCGACTCCCTGTTCGGACGAGGCTATTATGAGGATGTGGATCTTGGCCGCAGGCTCGACTTGCAGGGTTGGCGGCTCGGTGTGTATCCTGAGGCTCATATAGAACACAAGGGAGGAGGTTCATTCGGCCGCGGCCGTTCGTTCAAGGAACTCGCGCGCCATAACCGGAACCTGTATCTTTCCCGTTATCCGGATGCCGGCCGCCACATACTGCTGATTTCGGGTGTTTGTTCACCCGCGCAGCTTCCCCCCGAGTTGCTGCATGCCATCGACAATGTGTTCCAGCATGGGGGATATGTGGATTGGCTTGCACCGCGGCGCCCCTGGCCGCTTCTCTGCCTGCAGATGCGTGCTGGTTCCTTGCCTTTTGTTGCACTCGCAAGATTGTTCATATATAACCAGTATTCCCATAGATGCTTCAGGGAAATCTGGATCTTGCCGGGTGCGCCGCGTTTGCTCACCGCCCTGTTTGCATTCTGCGCACGCGCAAGGGGCGTGAGGACAGTGTCTTGGAAATGGAGTTAAGAGGTACGAAACGAAGCAGGGTTCGGCTATCGGAGTATCAGCCTATCCGCAGGTGAGGGATCCTTTTCTTCATCCGGCCTGCGACTTCAGTTTTCAGTATTCAATGTACAGAAATGCGAATAACCATACTGGGATGTACCGGCGGGATTGCGGCTGATTTAAGAACTACCTGCCTGATGCTCGATCACGACATACTCGTGGATGCCGGCACCGGTGTGGGCGACCTGACGATGGAACAGATGCTGCGCATCGACGCCGTGTTTCTCACTCATTCCCATCTCGACCATACGGCGCTGCTGCCCATGCTTGCAGATATGGTGGGGCCGCGTCGCGACAAACCCCTCGCGGTTTATGCCTTGCCTGAAACCTGTGCAATTCTGAAACAGAACATGTTCAATTTCAGGCTCTGGCCGGACTATACTTCCCTGCCTTCGCCAGCCAATCCTTACCTGGTCTTTCGAACAGTCACTGTCGGCTGCGCTGTGGAGATATCGGGAAGAAGAATTACGCCGCTGCCGGTTCGGCATGCTGTGCCCGGCGTAGCCTACCAGTTCGAAGGTCCGAAGGCGAGTTTCGTCTTCAGCGGGGATACAACGTATCATCCTCCGTTCTGGCATGCTTTGAACGCTATCCGCAATTTGCGCTACCTGATGGTCGAGGCGACGTTTCTCGACCGCAATACTTCCGGGGCCAAAGCCGCCGGCCATATGCGCCCAAAACTGCTGGCGCTCGGATTAAAGCACCTGGACAGGTCAGTCCACCTTTTAATCACCCACATGGAACCCGGCAATGAAGACGCTACGATGGCGGAAATCGGAAAGGCGACTGAAGGTTTCCACGTGGAGAGAGCAATGCGCGGACAGGTAATCGAATTCTAGAATCCCAGTTCGCCCTTACAGCCACTTTTTCCAGCGAAACAGTGCCAGCATTCCGATGCTGATTGTCAGCATCACGCCCAGCACCGCGAGAAATCCCCAATCCCAGTCAAGCCCGGGCAAGTACCTGAAATTCATGCCGTAAAGGCTCGCGATCAGGCCCAAAGGCATGAATATGGTCGTGATGACGGTCAATACTTTCATTACTATGCTGATGCGATAACTGACGCTCGACATGTAGATGTCGAGCATTCCCGCCGTCAGATCACGCAGGGATTCGACCGAGTCGATGATATGGATGGTATGGTCATACACATCCCTCATATAAAGCAGCGTATTGCTGGCGAGAAGCGGGGAATCCCCCCTTTGCAGCGAATTGATGACTTCTCGCAGCGGCCAGAGCGATTTTCTCAGGAATACGCCTTCACGCTTGAGGCGATAAATTGAATGCAGGGTGAGAGGTTGGGGGTGCTCGATCAGTTCCGCTTCCAGCGCTTCGGTTTTTTCATCGATCCGCTCCAGGATGACGAAGTAGCTGTCGACGATCGCATCGATCAAGCTGTATATCAGAAAGTCCGCCACCAGTTTCCTTATTTGTCCCTTGCCCAGATGCAGCCGCTCTCGGACCGAATCGAACTGAGCATCATCCGCTTCAAGAAAGGTCAGGACGAAATTTTTTCCCAGCACCAGGCTGACTTGATCCGAATCCAGCACTTTTTCGGCCTCTGCGTTTTTATAACCAAAGGTTTTCAGCACGAGGTAGAGATAATTCCCATAATCTTCGAGCTTTGGCCGCTGGTTGGTATTGAGTATGTCCTCCAGAACGAGGGGATGGAGGTTGAAAAGCGCTCCCATTTGCTCGAGTAGGGCGATGTCGTGCAAGCCGTGCAGGTTGATCCAGATGGTTCCCTGGGCGGAGCAGACCTTGTGTGCCAGTTCGGAGGCTGGAATCACGGATTCCCGGATATCGCCTTCGTCATATTCCGTCAGCGTGATGAGGGGTGCAGCCTCCCTGGCCTTGCCGATATGAACCAGGGTACCAGGTGGCAGTCCCGATTTTGTCGATCTTTTCCTGGAGTGGGTCGCCATCGCCTTATTGGATCCACGTTTCTTTCACGCTTCTGGTTGTCTTGCTCGACGGGCTGCCTTTTTCGGGCGTGTCCCCGATGCTGAGATCGAATCCAAGGGTCGCCCATTGCTCTATTTCCGCCAACAGCGCTGTTTGCGTCAACGGGTTCCGTTCCAGCCATCCGCTGTCGATGGCCAGCTCGATCTCCCTATCGTTGAGCTGAATTCCAATGTCGGGCAATGGAACATCGCTACGGCTGCGATAGAACAGCGTGGCGAAACGCAGCGCCAGCAGCAGGGGAATATCATGTGCCTCGATCGTGAACTCGTGCGCTTTGCTGAAGCTTCCCCTGTGGGCTCGCGCGAGCATGCTCATGCGTTGTTGCACCATCGTGGAAAACCCGGGCATATCCGCATTGCCGAGAATATATGCGGAGTGCTTGTGATACCCGGAATGGGCCACTGAAATGCCTACCTCATGGAGGCGTGCCACCCATGAGAGGATTTGAAGCATTTCTTCGGTCTCGTCCGGATCCACCGTAAGCAACTGCTTTCCCAGCATTAGCGCCAATGCTTCTACACGCCCTGCCTGGATGGCGTCCACGCGATAACGCTGCATGAACTGCTTTACCGTGACTTCTCTCATATCATGCTTGTGAAAACGCCCGAGTAAATCGTACAGCACGCCTTGCCGCAGCGCTCCCATGGCTTGCGACATTCTACGGATGCCCAGTTCGGCAAAGGCGGCCGACATGATGGCGAAGCCTCCTACGATTACAGGTGCGCGATCGGGGCGCAACCCCGGGATCTCCAGTTTTTTTACGTCTCCCGCCCGGAGCATGTGTTCGCGAAAATTTTCCAGGCCGTCTCTGGTAATGTCTCCATTGGTCGCGGCGACGTCGAAATTGTTCAGTTTGATTATTTCACCCAGTGCCCGGGCGGTGCCGGATGAGCCGAACGCGTCTTCCCATTGGTCCCGGGAAAACTCCGTGACAATGGTTTGTATTTCGCTGCGCGCAGCGAGTTCAGCTCGCTTCATCGCACCGCGCGTAATTTTGCCTTCGGGAAAAAAACGCAGGCTATAACTGACGCAGCCCATGTAAAGGCTTTCCATCTTTACCGGCTTTAATCGACTGCCAATGATGAATTCGGTGGAACCGCCGCCGATATCCATCACCAGCCGATGGCTTCCTGAATTTGGCAGGCCGTGAGCCACACCCAGATAGATGAGCCGCGCTTCTTCGCGCCCCGCAA
Source organism: Nitrosospira sp. (assembly GCA_035547595.1). GTDB lineage: Bacteria > Pseudomonadota > Gammaproteobacteria > Burkholderiales > Nitrosomonadaceae > Nitrosospira. Next base: position 7,562 of record DASZUL010000041.1, on the reverse strand, counting down.
TGATTTCGATGGGAAAGCCAATGGCGGCTTCGGCTTTTTTCAGAAAGGTGGCAGCATTTCGGGCTACTCGCAGCGAATTCGTGCCCACCGCGCGAACCGCATGAGGGGAAAAGCCTCGCAGGCGCTCGCCAAAGCGCTTTAAACAGTCCAGCGCCCGTGCCTGGGAATCCTCATCCAATCGTTTGTCCGGGCCGAGACCGGCAGCGAGCCGAACCATCTCGCGCAAGCTGTCCAGCGGGTAGAGCTGTTTGCCTTCCACCCTCGCCACCTGCAAGCGAAAGCTGTTCGAACCGAGATCTACCGCTGCGAGCGTGGAATATTCAAGCATGATCTATTGGCTGCTTCTGGGGCCCGTCGCGGCGCTTACCCCCTGACTTCGCGCTCGATCTCTTCAACAGTGACGTGACGCACGTCCCTGCCCTTCACCATGTAGACCACGTACTCCGCCATGTTTTTAGCATGATCTCCTATACGCTCTATCGCTTTCGCGATAAAAAGTATTTCCAGTGCAGTGGAAATTTTTCTTGGGTCTTCCATCATGAAGGTGATGAGCTGCCGCATGATGGAGCGGAATTCTTCATCCACCTGCTCGTCCTGGCGTACGACTTGCGCCGCGGATTCCAGATCAAGCCGTGCGAAGGCGTCCAGCGATTTGTGCAACATCTCCAGGGCGACATTGGCGACATGCCTGATTTCGATGAAACGGGGCATATGCATACGATCCGTCGCATAGATCAGCTTTGCCATGCGGGCTATTTTTTCCGCTTCATCGCCGATACGCTCCAGATCGGTGATCGTCTTGATGACAGTCATGATCATCCGCAAATCACCCGCGGCCGGCTGGCGGCGGGCAATGATCTGGCTGCAGATTTCATCGATGGATACTTCCATCGCATTGACGCGGTGATCATCGGTAATGATGCTCTCGATCAGGTTTTCGTTACCGGAAGTGAGCGCTTCAATCGCTTTTTCGATCTGCTCTTCCACAAACCCGCCCATGTGCAGCACGCGTGTACGCACAGCCTCGAGATCGGCATCAAACTGTTTGGATATATGCTCGCTGCTTATCATCGCGCACCCGCCAATGGGTCAAAATCAAAAATAATACATCGCCATCATGACAATGATGTTGCATCTGCATCAACTCAGCGGGCGATCGTCTCGACACCCTTATCGGTGCCGAGCAGCAGCACGTCCGCGCCGCGCTTCGCGAATAATCCGTTCGTCACGACCCCGGTGATTTCGTCGAGGGTTGCCTCCAGTTCTGCAGGATGATGAATCTGCAGCCCGCGCACATCCAGGATGATATTGCCGTTGTCCGTAGTGAAGCCCTCGCGGAGCACAGGCTGCCCGCCCAGGCGCATAATGTGGCGTGCAACATGGTTGCGCGCCATCGGGATGACTTCTACCGGCAGGGGAAATTTTCCGAGAACCTGCACGATCTTGTTCTGGTCCGCGACACAAACAAATGTTTTTGCCACCGCCGCGACAATTTTTTCGCGAGTCAGCGCGCCCCCTCCCCCTTTGACCATCTGCAAGTTCCGGTTGATTTCATCCGCTCCGTCGATGTATACGGTAAGCGAGTCAACGTCATTCAGGTCAAACACCTTTATCCCGTGGGCCGTGAGCCGGCTGCTGGTTGCCTCTGAACTTGCCACCGCGCCTTCGATTTTATGCTTGATCCCGGCCAGCGCATCGATGAAATAGTTGGCGGTTGAGCCAGTTCCTACTCCGACGATGCAATTCTCGGGAACATACTGGATAGCCGCCTCGGCGGCAGCGCGTTTTTGTTCGTCTTGCGTCATGTTGATAATTGTGGGTGGAAAGTAGTGAGAATAATCCTATCCATCGATTTTAACAACGAAGCCGGGTATTTAGACCTGACTCTGCCATGTTAAAATCACGTTCCGTTTCTGCCAAATCCGGTCGGCGCATGAAAAATAATTACCTTGAACGAATACTCACTGCCCAGGTTTACGACGTGGCAAAAGAGAGCCCGCTCGAATTCGCTGCAAACTTGTCCGCCCGGATGGGCAACCGGCTGTTTCTGAAGCGTGAAGACATGCAGGAAGTATTTTCGTTCAAGGTGCGGGGTGCTTACAACAAGATGGTCAAGCTGGATCCTGCGGTTCTCGGGCGGGGTGTGATAACCGCTTCCGCGGGCAACCATGCGCAGGGAGTTGCTCTCGCTGCCCAAAAGCTGGGTTGCCGGGCAACCATCGTCATGCCTGTTACCACGCCGCAGATCAAAATGCGGGCGGTTGAAGCACGCGGCGCAACAGTGGTAATGCACGGGGATACTTATGATGACGCTTATGCTTTTGCGTTGAAGCTGGCATCGGAAGAGCAGGCTACATTCATCCATCCATATGATGACCCCGACGTAATCGCGGGTCAGGGTACGATTGGAATGGAGATCTTGCGGCAGCATCCGGGCCCCATTCATGCAATATTTGCACCTGTTGGGGGTGGAGGACTCATTGCCGGCATTGCGGCCTACGTAAAAAGGCTTTACCCGGATATCAAGATGATCGGGGTAGAGCCCATCGACGCGAGCTCGATGTATCAATCATTGCAGAAAGGCCGGCTGGTCAGACTTCCCCAGGTCGGATTGTTTGCCGATGGCGTCGCTGTCAAGCAGGTAGGCGCGGAGCCGCTCCGTTTGTGCCGTGAACTGGTTGATGAGGTCATACTGGTCGATACGGATACTATCTGCGCTGCGATAAAAGACGTATTCGAGGACACGCGCGCCATCCTGGAGCCATCCGGCGCTTTGTCTGTCGCCGGGGCGAAACTCTATGCCAAGCGGGAGAATATACGCGGTAAAAACTTTATAGCGATTGCTTCGGGCGCCAATATGAATTTCGACCGGCTGCGCCACGTATCCGAAAGAGCGGAACTGGGCGAGCAGCGTGAAGCGGTCATGGCGGTAACCATTCCTGAAGAGCCGGGCAGCTTCAAGAAATTCTGTTCGATGCTCGGCGCAAAAAGCATCACGGAATTCAATTATCGTTATGCCGATCCGAAAGAAGCGCATGTATTCGTAGCCGTATCCGTCCGCGATCGGGACGAAGCGGCCGCGCTGATCAACAGCCTGCAGCAAAGTGGCCTGCAAACGGTGGATTTGAGCGACAACGAGATGGCAAAACTTCATATACGCCACCTTGTCGGGGGGCGTGCGCGCGAGGTCAAGAACGAGCTCCTTTACCGCTTCGAATTCCCGGACCGGCCGGGGGCGCTGATGAAATTCCTCAACAGCATGAGCCATCACTGGAATATCAGCTTGTTCCACTACCGGAATCACGGTGCCGACTACGGCCGGGTACTGGTAGGCATGGAGGTTCCGCCGGAAGAGAAGGCACAGTTCGATGAATTTCTCCATAAGCTCGATAACCATTATTGGGATGAAACCAAGAATCCCGCTTATAAATTATTCCTGGGATGAAAGCGGGTTAGCGGTTACATGCCATCCAAGAATTTCGGATTGAAATGAAAGGCCATCAATGGAGCATATATGCAGACGGGCAAAAGCGATCATATCCAATGCTGGAGCAGTCATTCTGATGGCGGTACTGAACCCGGATGACGTGTATGCCAATAACCTGAGGAACCTATGGAAGGAAAGCGGAGTGGAGGTCGGTGGCTGGATCAATGGGGGCATCACCTACAACGCCAATAATCCATCCGATGGTTTTAACGGAACCGTCACCTTTGCCGATCGCGCGAACAGGTTTCAGCTGAATCAATTCAACTTGTTCGTTCAGCGCGCAGTGCCTTCCGAAGGATCCGAGTGGGGTATCGGAGGACGCTTTGATTTTCTGTTCGGTACCGATGCGATTTATGCCCAGGCATTCGGCATTTCCGCATTTGATGAAAATACCGGACAACCCTCCGACAGGGGTAACTGGGACCTCAATTTGTGCTGTAAATCAACCCGCACTTACGGCATTGCGCTTCCGCAGGCCTACCTCGAAGCCTATTTGCCGGTCGGAAATGGGCTCAACATCAAGGCTGGCCATTTTTATACCCCTCTCGGCTATGAGACCGTCCCCGCGCCCGACAATTTTTTTTACACGCGCGCCTATATCCTGAATAGCGGAGAACCGTTTACCCATACCGGTTTGCTCGGGAATTACACCGTGGACTCGAACTGGTCCGTTCTGGCGGGTGCAACCACCGGCAGTGCGACGGGCGGATGGGACGGCGGGTTTGACAAGCAGTTGAGAAATTGGGGCGGGTTGGCCAGCATCATCTGGACCAGCGATGATAAAAGAACCTCGCTCAACATAGGGGGCACTTATGGAGAAACCGCAACCAACGAGCCGTGGATCATGTACAGCACCGTGCTGCAGCACAGGATTACTCCTCGAACCCATTTCGTTCTGCATCACACCCACGGTTGGGCCAGCAAGATTTTTCTCGAGGACGGAATCAAGAATGCGGAATGGTATAGCATCAATTCGCATTTGACCTACGATCTTCTGAAGGATTTGTCCGTGGGAATCCGTGTCGAGCGCTTCCACGACCGGAATGGCTGGCGTGTTTTCTCGCCGTATCGGATACTCTCGGCCCTCAATAACAAGGGTGTCAGTTTTGCGGGCAATCCGAATCATCTTGTCAGTGCTCCCGCGGATTATTACCAGGTCACGCTGGGAATGAACTGGAAGCCTGCGAAACGGCTCAAGATGAACTGGAAGCCGGTACAGAAGCTCAATATTCGTCCCAATATCCGGTATGACAGGGTGGATGGCATCGATGTCGCATTTCGGCCTTTCGACGGCAAAAAGGATCAATTTTTGTTTTCCCTGGATGCCACGATTCCATTTTGAAGTGCCATTTTGAAGCAATGAATGCAAAGCTGGGCATAGTAGGCAGGGGTTGCCTTGCCGATATGGGCGCCAGGTCGTTTGGGCAAACCGGAGATGCGGCGGGAATAGCGGCGAATCCGGGTCTTGCCTTTAGCCAGGAACCAGTGCATTACCCGGTTCTCATGCCTGAGGAACTCGAGGAAATGCGCGGATGAAGTGGATGCGAAAGTACAGGAGCGAGCTTATCCTCGCCTTGGGTGGTTTACTGGTGATCTTGGGTTCGGGCAGCGTCAATGCAGGCGGTATAGGAAATCGTATAGGAAATCTCTTCGAGGATAGTGGCTTCAAGGTGGGCGGGTGGATAAATGCCGGCGCGACCTACAATCCGGGGAACCCGGGCGATGGCTATAATGGCACCGTCACGTTTGCAGACCGCGCCAATCGATTCCAGTTGAACCAGCTCAACATATTCTTGCAACGCACGGTGGTAACGGAGGGCAAGTCCTGGGATATCGGCGGCCGCTTCGACTTCATGTTCGGCACCGATGCGATTTATACCCAGACGTTCGGCATTCCTCCCTTTGACGTAAACTCCGGCCAGCCCTTGAATCGGGGAGACTGGGATCTCAATATATGCTGTAAATCCACCCGTACTTATGGCATCGCGCTTCCGCAGGCGTATGTGGAAGCCTATGTGCCCATCGGCAACGGATTGAATGTCAAGGCGGGCCATTTTTATTCGCCCACGGGATACGAGACAGTGGCCGCGCCCGATAACTTCTTCTATACGCATGCCTATTCTTTTATGAATGGTGAACCGTTCACCCACATCGGCGTGGTCGGAAATTATGCATTGACCGGAAATTGGTCTTTGATGGGAGGGGCAATCACCGGAAGCAGTACCGGCGGCTGGGATGGCACTTTTGACAGGCAACTGGGAAACTGGGGCGGCCTCGGGGGTATTACATGGGTCAGCGACGACCGAAGAACTTCAGCCAATATTACAGGAACCTACAGCGACACTTCCACACGGAGCCGCGAGCCCTGGGGTATGTACAGCCTCGTACTGCAGCACCGGATCACATCCAAGACGCATCTGGTGCTCCATCACGTACACGGTTATGCGGGCGGTGTCCTATTGAATGGCACGCCCAAGAATACGGAATGGTACGGAATCAACACGCACGTTTATTACGACCTGTTGAACGATCTCTCCATAGGCATTCGCGGAGAGTGGTTCCGCGACAGGGATGGTTTTCGAGTCGTTTCTCCTTTCCGGGTGCTCGCCGCGACCGATAACACGGGAGCCAGCTTCGCTGGCAATTTTCCCTTTATCAGCGCGCCTTCCGATTATTATGCGATTACCCTGGGCATGAACTGGAAGCCGGCGAAGCGGTTGAAAATGGACTGGAAACCTGTGCAGAAGCTGAATATACGTCCCAATTTTCGCTACGATAGAGCGGACGGAATCGATCAGCCATTCAGGCCTTTCAACAATCACAAGCATCAATTCCTCTTTTCGCTGGACGCAATCATCCCTTTCTGATCAGGAGGGAGGGTTTTCGTGTTCCTCCCCTGCCAGAATTGCCCCAAGCTCGGGATACCCGGGTTAATTTTCCTAAGCATATTTTTTAGGAATTTGAACATCCGGGCGGACCAATATAATATAATAAAGCTGAACACTTTGTCAAGTTATATATGTTATAACTTTAGTTTATTTATAAAACACGGATAAATAATAGAATTCCTTTATTAACAAGCTACCAACTTATCAGTTACGGCTGGATGCTAATACCTGGAAAGGCGGATAACCATGGGTGAGCGGCAGAAGCAATTGCTCAAGTTGCTGCGTGGCGGCAGAAATGGTCTCAGCGTGGAAGAGCTATCGAGAGGACTGGAGATCACGCGAAATGCGGTGAGGCAGCATCTTTCATCGCTGGAAGCAGCGGGATTGGTCGCTGCAGGATCCACGCGTCCGTCAGGAGGAGGCCGGCCGCAACAATTATATGTATTAACCGAATTGGGAATGGAGACGTCGCCCCGGCAGTATTCATGGCTTGCGCAACTGGTATTGGCTTCCGTAAGGCGAGAGGAAGGCGTGGAGAATATGGGCAAGCGCATGACCGAGATCGGAGCCAATGTCGCCAGGCAGATTCGAAGCCAGTACCCGGGATTGAACACTCATGAGGAGAAGGTCGAAAAGTTAGCGGAAGTAATGGACCAGCTGGGATATAGCGCGCGGAAAGCAACCTATTCCCAGGGCGAGGCGGTAATTGAAGCAGACAACTGTGTTTTTCATAGCATGGCTAAAAGAGATCAGGAGATTTGCCACCTTGACCGGGGTTTAATGGAAACCTTTACCGATAGCAAGGTTGAGCAAAACGAGTGCATGGCCCGCGGCGGCAATGTTTGCCGCTTCAGGCTCAAGGCAAAAGAGGAATAACCCTGGCGGTTTGCCGCTGTACTTTGGCCTGGATCCCGTGTCCGGATTTGTGCATAAGGTAAAAATGTATGTAGGGACGATCGCCTCGCGCACCCGCTTGCGCAGAACCGCGGATGCCAGCAGGATAACTCCCCAGTTTCTTCCAAGCACCGGTCAGCCTTCCTTCCTGATTTTCTTCATTCTCGAGCTACTGTCTATCCTGCTTCCTTGCTTGTCGAGGAGATTGCCTGTTTCCTGCCAAATCCTGCGACTTCTAAAAGAAAATTTATCTCGACCAGCGCTCCGGGATTTTATTTCGGGATAAGGGTACC
>DASZUL010000040.1:0-10534 GCA_035547595.1 Nitrosospira sp. | reverse complement strand
CACCCTTCGCCGAATCGAAAAACATCTCGAAGAGAAGCGTGCCCGGCACTATGCCGTTAGCGATACGGTGCATCAGGCGCAAGGGGATCTTTATGCCGCAAATGCCCAGGTAGCACAGGTGGAACAGCAAATACGGCATCTGCGTGATAACCGGGAACGCGTGGCCCAGCAGATTGGCGAAGCGGAAGCCCGGCTTGAGCAGCAGACAAAACAGGCAGCCGAGGCGGTCGACGGCTTGCAGCGGAAGGCCGTGGAACGCCAGCGAGCGAGCGAGGTGCGTGATGCCTGCATCCGAAAGGCTGTGATGGAAAATGAGAAGCTGCCACTGGCGGATGCCGCAGCCCGTTTGCATCACGGTAGGGTAATTGAAACCCAGCGTGATCTATTGCTCGTCGAGCAGGCCGGAAAGCTGGAAGAGAGCCATCGTGACCATGCCGAAAAAAATTTCCGGCACCTGGAGACACGGCGCGTACGCTTGCTACGCGAGCGGGAAGCGCTGGCTCAGCCTGAAACCGAAGAGTTGGCGCGGTTGCAGGACCAAGCGGAAGGCATCGCAGTTGACCTGGAGCAGAAACGCGGGATACTCACACACACGGAGAGCCGGTTGCTCGATGCGGAAGAAGTAAGGCATGAGCATGTCCGCGACGTGCAAATGACGGAACAGCGGATCGTCCAGGCGGAGGCTCGGGTAAATGCATTACAGCGCTTGCAGTCCCGCCTGGAAGGCAGCGAGGGGCTCAGCGATTGGCTTGGCAGGCACAACCTGCATGGATTGCCGCGCTTATGGCAGAGCCTGCAGATCGCCGATGGGTGGGAGGATGCGCTGGAGGCGGTGTTGCGCGAGCGGCTGAACGGCACGCAACTCGATCGGCTGGAGGTGGTTCGCCGCTGGTTGGCCGATCCGCCTCCCGGCAAGTGGGCACTTTTCGAGTCGTTCGACTCTGCAGCGGACCTTGCGGCGGAAGGAGCCCAAGACGGGGAAGCGGAAGAGGTGAGGGCTGGTGAAATGGTGCCATTGCAGCGCTATGTGACCTGCGGCAGCCAAGCGATAAAACCGGCGCTGCACGAATGGCTGAGCGGTGTTTTTATAGCGGATGATATCCCGGAAGCGTTGTCGCAACGCGCCTCGCTTGCCTTGGGAGAAATGCTGGTAACGCGGCAAGGGCACCTTATCACGCGACATAGTCTTTCGTATTACGCACCTGATTCACAGTTGCATGGAGTGCTGGCGCGGCAGCGCGAAATAACTCAGGCCGAGGCTGAGATACGTCCGCTTGGAGATCGCCTGGTCGATGAAAAGTCCTCCCTCGAGGCTGCGCAGGAAGATTGCCGGGAGCTGGAATCGCTCATATCGCGGCTGCGTCACGATGTGGACGCGCTTCTACCTTTGCAGCATGACGTCCAGATGCAGATATTGAAGCTTACCCAGCTGAATGAGCGCGCTGGCCAGCGCCGCAGGCAGATCGATGCCGAGCTCGCGGAAATCGGGCAGCAGGCAGAGGCGGAGGTCTCGCGTAAAAGCCACAGCGAAACAAAACTGACGGAACACCGGCATCAAATCGAGCGGTTGCGGGAGCGGCTGCGAGAAGAAACGCGCGAGGCCGAGACTGCGGAACAGCTCCTTCAAGAACAGCGCCAACTTATCGAGAGTTCAAGGAAGGATATGCAGGAGGCGGTGTTCCATGAAAAAGCCTGCCAGAACAATATTACCGAATTGGAAAATACCGCCCGTCGCATCGACGAGAATCGGGTGGCGCTTCAGACACAGCTGGAGCGGCTGCAAACCGAACAGGACGTTTTTGACGACACCCGGTTGAATGAGGCCTTGAAGGAATGGCTGGCGCATCGCGAGCAGCGTGAGGGACGACTCGGGGAGTTGCGCAATGCCCAGGAAGCCATGGGAAATGAATTGCGTGAAATCGAGCAGGAGCGCATGGCCTCGGAGCAAAAATTACATCCCTTGCGCGAGACCATCAACGGTGTGCGCCTCAAGCAGCAGGAAGCACAAATTACCGAAACTCAATTTGGCGAACAGTTAAAGGAATCGGGAGCCAATGAAGAGGAGTTGCTGCCGGTCCTGGGAAAGACGCGTCCTTCCGCCCTGCAGGCAGAGATCAACCGGCTCAACCTTGAAATAGCAGGGCTGGGGGCGGTCAATCTCGGTGCACTGGAGCAGTTGCAAGCTTGCAAGACGCGCAAGAGCTATCTGGATTCGCAGGTGCAGGATTTGAATGAGGCATCGGAAACCCTGAAAAGCGCAATCCGGAGAATAGATTCCGAAACCAGGGAGCGGCTCCTGTCGACCGTTCACCAGGTAAACGATCATCTCGGCGAATTATTTCCCACGATATTCGGCGGCGGCCAGGCGAAGCTGGTTTTGAATGGGGAGGAAATTCTCGATTCAGGCGTACAAATAGTGGCACAGCCGCCAGGGAAGAAGAACAGTTCCATTCATCTGCTCTCGGGGGGCGAGAAGGCGCTTACCGCGCTTGCGCTCGTATTTTCCCTATTCCGGCTGAACCCGGCGCCTTTTTGCCTGTTGGACGAGGTCGATGCGCCTCTGGATGACAGCAATACCGAGCGTTTCTGCAATCTCGTTCGAAAAATGTCGCGCTATACGCAATTCATATTCATCACGCATAATAAGATCACCATGGAAATGGCGCAGCAACTGGTAGGGATAACCATGCAGGAAAAAGGTGTTTCAAGAGTGGTTGCGGTGGAAATCGAGGAAGCAATCAAACCGCATGTGGCCCTGGAATTCTGATCAACTCGCGAATATGAGTGAATTGCAGATCAGCCTGATCGCCATTGGCTTCCTAGTGGTGATGGGGGTCCTACTGTTCAACTGGATGCAGCAGCGGCGCTACCGGCGAGGCGTGGAGCAGGCCTTCGGGTCCCACCATGAAGACGTGCTGCTGAAGACCGGCGCCACCGCCGATGGCGAGCGGATCGAACCACAGCTGGGCAACGAGATCCAGGCTGATCCGGACACGCTGGATGCCGTGCCGCCGGAATCGCCGGATCCGGTCCTACCGCACGCGGTCGAGGTTTCTCAGCCTGATTTCAAGGCTTCCCCGATGACGGCGGCGCCGGCGCCTCAAAAGGCCCAGGAAAACAGAAACACTGAAGTCCTGGATTATGTTGTCAGCATAAGCGGCGCTCAGCCGGTCTCCGGATGTAGCCTGGCGGAGTTGCTTCAGCGAAAAATGGATTTCGGCAAGCCCTTGCGATGGCTGGGGCAGAGGGAGACGGATGCCAGCTGGGAAGAAATCACCACGGAGAGCAACGCACGGGAGAGTAAAGGCTATTGCAACCTGCAAGGTTGCTTGAGGCTCGTGGACCGTACCGGCCCGGTTAGCGAGGTCAGTCTATCCGAGTTCCGTGACATGGTGGAATCCTTTGCGCTTCGCATCAATGCATCTGCCGCCTGTCCGGACATTCATGAAGCCTATATTCAAGCGATGTCGCTCGATGAGTTTTGCACCGAGGTCGATGTCATGGTCGGCATCAACATTGTCAGCAGGGATGCGGCGGTATTTACCGGTGCGAAAATCCGTATGCTGGCGGAGGCGGCAGGTTTAAAACTGGGAACGGAAGGCGTCTTCGATTATTATGATGAAAGTGGCTTGCCTCTGTTTTCACTCGGTAATTTCGAGCTTTCTCCCTTTCTTCCCGCAAGTATCCGGACGCTTACCACCCATGGCGTCACTTTTCTTCTCGACGTGCCCAAGGTGGCAAGTGGCGACGCTGCTTTCGGCCAAATGGTTCATTTTGCCAATACTTTCGCCGATGACCTCGGGGGAGTGCTGGTAGATGACAATGGTATTCCGTTGAGCGATGGCGGCATCGGGAAAATCAGGCAGCAGCTGAGTGCGATCCAGACTATGATGACGGCACGCGGCATTCCTGCGGGCAGCGAGACCGCCTTGAGATTGTTTGCGTGAATGAGTATTCCGGAAGATATTGTTCGGCGGATAAAGGAATTGCGCGATGCAATAGAGCTGCACGACTATAACTACTATACGCTTGATGCCCCGGCCATTCCCGACGCCGAGTACGACAAATTGTTCCGGGAACTCCAGGAGCTCGAGCAAGGTTATCCTCAGCTTATTACGCTCGATTCCCCCACCCAGCGCGTAGGAGGGGCTGCCCTTAAAGAATTTTCACAGGTTTTCCATCGCACGCCGATGCTTTCGCTCAGCAACGCGTTCAATGCGTCGGAGGTTGAAGCATTCGACCGGCGCGTGCGCCAGGCGCTAGGATTGGATAACGTGGAATATGCAGTGGAGCCCAAATTTGACGGCCTCGCCATAAGCCTTTGCTACGTGGATGGAATACTGGCGACCGGCGCGACCCGGGGCGATGGCTACATTGGCGAGGACGTGACCTCAAATTTGCGTACCGTCAAGTCGATTCCATTGCAGCTTCCGGGCAGTCCTGTTGGTAGCCGGTTTCCGCCACGGTTTATGGAAGTGCGCGGGGAGGTGCTGATGCTGAAAGCCGACTTCGAAAAGCTCAATCTGCAACAACGCGAGAGAAAGGAAAGGGAATTCATCAATCCACGAAACGCGGCAGCGGGTTCGCTGCGGCAGCTCGATCCTGCTATTTCGGCAAACCGCAAGCTGACCTTTTATGCTTATGGCATAGGAATTTCCGAAGGGGGTGAGGTGCCGCGAGACAAGCACGACCATGTGCTGGATTACCTGGCATCCTTGCGTTTCCTGGTGGCGCGCGAGCGCGATGTCGTCATAGGCGCGGCAGGATTGTTGGACTACCACCAGCGAATAGGAGCGAGCCGGGAATTCCTGCCCTACGACATAGATGGCACGGTTTACAAGCTGAATAGCCTTGCCCAGCAGGAAAAGCTCGGGTTTGTTTCACGCGCCCCGCGATTCGCCCTGGCGCATAAATTTCCGGCGCAGGAAGCTTCGACCGAGTTGCTCGATATCGGAGTGCAAGTGGGCCGCACCGGAGCCTTGACGCCAGTCGCGCGGCTGAAGCCCATATTCGTCGGCGGCGTCACGGTGACCAGTGCGACGCTACATAACGAGGATGAGATCCGGCGCAAGGATGTGATGATCGGGGATCATGTAATAGTGCGCCGGGCGGGCGACGTGATCCCGGAAATCGTAGCTGTACAGAGAGAAAAAAGGCCTTCCAATGCCAAGCCCTTCGTCATGCCTGATCACTGCCCGGTATGCGGATCCAGGGCAATACGCTTGCCCGGTGAAGCATTGACGCGCTGCACGGGCGGGTTGTTCTGTCCGGCGCAGCGGAAACAGGCAATCCTGCATTTTACATCGAGACGCGCCATGAATATCGATGGCCTGGGAGAGAAACTGATAAATCAGCTGGTCGAGAATGCGCTTGTGCGAACCCCCGCGGACCTCTATAGATTGGGAATAGCTGCACTGGCGGCTCTGGAGCGGATTGCGGACAAGTCTGCCGCAAATATACTGAACGCCATCGAGAAGAGCAAAGATACGACACTGGCAAGGTTCATCTATGCCTTGGGCATCCGTAATGTCGGAGAAGCCACGGCCAAGGACTTGGCCCGGTATTTTGGAGGGCTTGATCCCATGATAGCGGCGGACGTGGAAGCCCTGCAGCAGGTACCGGATATCGGCCCGGTCGTGGCCGAAAGTATTGCTGACTTTCTTGCCGAGAGGCACAATCTCGAGGTCATCGAGCAACTGCGCGCTTGCGGGGTACGATGGAAGGAAAGCGAGGGAACATGGCGGGCGGCGATAGCCCATCCAGGAGGGGATGGTTTACCTGCCAACGAAATTGCCGGTAAAACCTTTGTATTGACAGGGTCCTTGCCCAATCTGACGAGGGAGGACGCAAAAGAGAAAATCGAAGTCGCGGGGGGAAAAGTTAAGGGAACGGTTTCGAAAAAGACCGATTACGTCATCGCTGGAGCCGATCCCGGCAGTAAATATGACAAAGCGGTTGAGCTGGGAATTGCCGTGCTGGATGAGGAAGGACTCTTGCGACTATTGGGGAACCTGTGAACGAGCTGCCGATGGCACTGCGGCAGGACGGGCTGCGCGAGAAGCGGCGGCGCCCATGGCTGATTCTCGCCTCGCGCGGACTTGCCCAGAGGCTCTTGGGGCATCCAAGGGAATATGCCCGATATTTTACCGAAATGCCGGGTTTTTGCCGGATAGTTTATGCCTAAAATTACTAAAGCCGTTTTTCCGGTGGCGGGCATGGGAACCCGCTTTTTGCCCGCGACCAAGGCGAGTCCAAAGGAAATGATGCCGGTGGTGGACAAGCCCCTAATTCAATACGCAGTGGAAGAAGCCATCGCTGCCGGGATTACCGAAATGATTTTCATCACCGGGCGCAATAAGCGAGCCATCGAGGATCATTTCGATAAAGCCTATGAAATGGAAACGGAGCTGGAGGCCAGGGGAAGGAGCGATACCCTGGAAATACTGCGAAGCATCCTCCCGAAAAAAATACCCTGCATTTATATCAGGCAGTCCGAAGCCTTGGGATTGGGTCATGCGGTCTTATGCGCGCGTCCCGCAGTCGGGAATGAACCATTTGCGGTACTGCTTGCGGACGATCTATTACAGGGACCGGAGCCGATCATGCGGCAGCTCTGCCACGTATATGAGCAGAATGGCTGTTCCATTCTGGCGGTACAGGAAGTGCAGCCGGAAGATACCGTCAACTATGGCATCGTCAAGTGCGGGCCGGGGTTGAATGGCATTCATCCCATGATAGGTATCGTGGAAAAACCCCGGCCTGAAGATGCGCCTTCGACACTGGGCGTGGTGGGACGCTACATTTTGACTCCCAAAATTTTTGAACATCTGGAACGGATCCAACCCGGTTCGGGTGGAGAGATTCAGCTTACCGACGGTATTGCATCCCTCTTGCAGGAAGAGCGGGCCCTGGCATATGAATTTGCGGGTATCCGCTACGATTGCGGGACCAAGATCGGCTATCTTAAAGCCATGATCGAGTTGGGACTTGAACATCCCGAAGTGGGCAGGGAATTCGCACAGTATCTCGAGACACGAGGCTGGCGCAGCTCCGGCCACTGACGGTATTGGAAGGTCCGCAAATTTTTTCATGATAGGTTCACGAGCATTTCATCCCGGTGACTGTGCCCCTGATGATCACATCCAGTGACGCGAAGAAAATTCTCGATGAGGCAGACCAGTTGTTTTCCGCATCCGAGGTGGCGCAGTCGGTAGGGCGGATGGCTGAGGACATCACTGCGGCGCTATCCGGGCAATATCCATTGATATTGGCCGTGATGGGAGGGGCGGTCGTATTTACCGGGCAATTGCTGCCCCTACTGGCGTTTCCGCTCAGCTTCGACTATCTCCATGTCAGCCGCTACGATCACAAGATCCGGGGAGGTGGAATCAACTGGATAATTGCGCCGCCGGACTGCGTGCAAGACAGGGTGGTGCTGGTGCTCGACGATATTCTTGATGAAGGGGTCACGCTGGCTGCGATACGCGAGCGCACCATGCGGCAAGGGGCGACAGCGTTTTACAGCGCAGTTCTGGCCGAAAAGGATACGGGCCATCCAAAGCCAATCCGTGCCGATTTCGTCGGGCTGACACTGCCGAACCGCTATGCGTTCGGCTTTGGCATGGATGTCTATGGGGCGTGGCGGAATTTGCCGGCAATATATGCATTGAAGGAGGGGTAGCCTTGATTAGATACCCCTGAGGCCGAGGGTATCGCAAAGGAGTTATCAAGAGGATCCACACTGGACTGCTTTCAGTTTTTATTTTCTCAATATCACATCCGCTTTCCTGAATATGCTTGCAATCATTGGCGGGACCGGCATGGCCCAGCTACCTTGTCTTGAAATATCGCATCGAAAAGTCATGAGAACGCCTTATGGAGAACCTTCCGGGCCGCTGACCTTCGGCAGAATCAAGAACAATCAGGTTGTATTTCTGGCCCGCCACGGCTACGGCCACATTATTCCGCCCCACGCTGTAAATTACAGGGCGAATTTATGGGCTTTGCAATCGCTCGAGCTGACTCGCGTCATCTCCGTGGCTTCCGTCGGGGGAATACGCGACGATCTGGTTCCCGGTGCGATAGCTATCCCGGACCAGATAATTGATTACACCCATGGCCGCAAGTATACTTATTACGAAGGCATAGAAAAACCGATCACCCATATAGATTTTACCGAGCCATATTGTCCGCTTACGCGCAGGCGCCTGCTGGATGCGGCAAGCCACGCCAATAAAAAAGTAATCGATGGCGGCGTTTATGGCGCTACCCAGGGCCCGCGCCTGGAAACTGCTGCTGAAATCAATCGGCTCGAGCGGGACGGTGTCGATATGGTAGGCATGACCGGCATGCCGGAAGCGGCGCTCGCAAGGGAACTGGGCTTGTGTTATGCGACGATTGCGGTGGTGGCGAACTATGCTGCCGGTAGAAAAGCGAGTGCTCGCGAAATCCGGTTGGAGGCTGCGCACGCGGTTTTGGAGAAGGCGATGGTTGAAGTGAGAAATATCCTCGAATGTGCGGTGGAACTGGATGTCGATTAAGCCGGTTTTGAGGATGGGTGACCCCCGACTGCTGGATGTATCTCGAGAAGTGGCAAAATTTGGCACATCGGAGCTCGAGGCGCTGGTGCGGGACATGCACGATACGATGGCAGCACTGGATGGTGCCGGACTTGCCGCTCCCCAGATCGGTGTCGGCCTTCAAGTCGTCATATTCGGCGTGAAACGCAATCCGCGCTATCCGGATGCCGAAGAGGTACCCTATACCGTCCTGGTAAATCCTGTGATTACGCCGCTGGCGCAGGAAATGGAATCGGGATGGGAGGGTTGCCTCAGTGTTCCGGGATTGCGGGGCATGGTGCCGCGTTACAGCAGAATCCGGTATACCGGCAAGGACCAACATGGGAAAACGATAGACCGCAGTGTCGAAGGTTTCCACGCGCGCGTGGTGCAGCATGAATGCGATCACCTGCACGGTATTTTATATCCGATGAGGATGACCGATTTTCGCACCTTCGGCTTTACCGATGTCCTGTTTGCGGACAGCGCGCCGATGGATGAATAGGTTGCATGGATCCATATCAGCAATAACACCGAAGGCCTGTTTTTCTCCAGATTTTCCTTTCTAGTCTGCTGTGGCACTGGAGCATGCGATCTGTTGCGCCAATAGTTGGGCCAGGTGGCGGGCGCTGCGTTTTCCGCTCTCTACGATGATGTGCGCTGTCTCCCGATACAGCGGATCGCGCTGGGCATAAAGTTCGATAAGGCGCTTTCTGGGATCCGCCGTTTGCAGCAAGGGCCTGTTTTTGTCCTGACGGGTTCGTCGCCACAGATCATCGATGGTGGCGCGTAAATAAATAACGGTGCCATGCCGAGACAGCAGTTCCCGGTTTGCCGCGCTCAATACTGCTCCTCCCCCTGTTGAAAGCACGATATTTTCGCCTTTCACCAATTCGGACAATACCTCGGTTTCCCGCTTGCGAAAACCTGCTTCTCCTTCTATTTCAAAGATGACGGGAATGCTTACTCCGGTTTTTTTTTGTATTTCGCGATCCGAATCGAAAAAGGTTTTATCCAGGGAATGGGCCAGCAGCTTACCGATGGTGGTTTTGCCGGCCCCCATCATTCCTATCAGAAATATGTTTCTCCGCACTTCGCCGGATAGGGTATGTATCGGATAATGTGACGCTCCAGGGACATTGAAGGTATCCATCACGCAATTGTAACGGAATTGCCACCATCGACGAATGGAGTTCCGCTGCTGGATCAAGCGAAGAAAGCCGTATCAGCTTGGGCGCGATAACGTGCAAGGTAGGGGGCAGAACAGGATTATCTTTTTTCCACGCCAAGAGGCGGCATCTTGCTGAACTCATCCTTGTTCAGCCTACCGTCATGATTGATATCCAGGCTTTGGAAAACTTGGCGCGACATTCCTTGCGCCGCCGCTTCTTCCGCCGAGACATATCCATCCTTGTCGATATCGTAAAATTCCATTGGAGGCGTCACTGCCTTATCCCTGGTTTCCAGCCTGGCTTCACCGAAAACTGTCCCGCAGACGGTCAGCAACAGGGCGGAGATCGATAACTGAAATGCTTTTCCTTGCAATATTGACGGGGTTTTCACGATATCTCCTTCTGAGAATACCTTGCTCGTCAAAAGCGAACGGCTATCGGAACGACGGCTGGAATTTCCGGGAAGCAACTATCGCTTCCGCGGGTGCATCAAGCGGATCATCGATGGCAGTAATTCCCGCACCATCAATGCCCTCGCCTGGCCTCCTATCATCCCCGCCGCAAACACAGCGCTGCCTTTCACCGCCTTTTTGACCGTGCCTCCCGGTATTGCCGCAATCAATACGCCAGCGGCCAGGGCAGCAGCGTACGGATGGCGCACCACGAACCTGAAGGTATGGCTTCTGGGGAAGGGCTGGTCATGGTGCAAAGAGGTATCCGGATCGAGAGGCTGTTCCGGCTGCGCCTGCGAGGGAAAGCGCGAGCGATAGGCCTCGCGGCTTGCCTGCATGCGCGCGAGCAGGG
>DASZUL010000039.1:0-42229 GCA_035547595.1 Nitrosospira sp. | reverse complement strand
CCCTCGACAAGATGCAGGCGCGCATCGACCACGACCTCGACTACCTGCGCAACTGGTCATTGCGCCTGGACCTCCATATCATCCTCAAAACCATCATGGTCGTCTTCAAAGACCGTAGCGTGTATTGATTTTTGAAGTTTTGGTGAGAATAGCTCTTAAAGTCTATTGCCTCCTTGTAGCGCATCCGTTATCGTGCTGGGATGGCATTCTCGCCGGATTTTTGCCGGAAAGATAAGAAATTAAAAAAATGAAACAATTGCATCTTTCCGTCCGTTATTTTTCCTGGCTTGCGTTCGCTTTTCCTATTTTCCTGATGTCGACCATCAAGCATGCCGCGGCCGATGCGGGAGACACGGTGAACGTAACAGTGGGTAGTACTCTGATGTATGACAGCAACGTTTTTCGCATAGCGCCGGAGATTTCTCCTGTTTTCCTGACCGGGGTTCCCGTCAGGTCCGATCAAATCGTAACCTCAACGGCCACGCTCAAGCTGAATAAGACTTATTCCATGCAGCGGTTCGAGTTTAATGGCAGCATTGTCGATAACCGCTACAATAATTTCAATTTCCTGAATTTCGTCGGGAAAAACTATACGGCTGCCTGGAACTGGCAGATAACTCCTTATTTTTACGGGAAAATGAGTAGCGGACACAGTGAAGCTCTCAATAACTTTGCTAATCTAACGGGGTTCGCCAACTCTACTACCCGCAATTTGCGCACCAATGACAATCTTCACTTTAATGCTGTATTAGAGCTCGATGGCGCTTGGCGGCTTATTGGGGGCTTTTCCCAGGACACTGCAAAAAACAGCCGGCTCAATGTACAGGATTTCGACAACAGGATTCGCTCCATCGAAGGAGGTGTCAGATATGTCTCTTCCTCGGGAAGCACGTTGACCTACAAGGTAAGAAGCGGAGCAGGCGAATTCATAAGACGGGCTGCTCCGATCGAGCATTCGCTTTTCGATACGCGCTTCAGCGAGATGGAGCATGATCTGCGGCTGGTCTGGCCAGTTACCGCGAAGACCAGGATAGAGGCCCGTGTGGGGCACTTGACTCGGGAACATGCGCACTTTCACCAACGCGATTTCTCCGGTTTCGTTGGAAATTTCCATTTAAACTGGGATATAACGAGCAAAACCCGCATTACCGCGGGATGGTCCCATGATCTCTTTAATTCACAAACCGCTCGTGATTTCCTTCTGACGCGCTTCGAACCCTTCTCAAGCAGCTACGCAGTTGCCGATCGCTTTTCCATAGCTCCATCATGGCAAATCTCGGAAAAACTCATGCTGCGTGTACGTTACGACTATACCATGCGGGATTTCCTCGGCGCCGTTGCCCCCCTTGAGACAGGTTCTCGCAAGGACGCTGTTCACTCCGGTCTCATCTCTCTGGATTGGCAGCCCCTGAATTTGGTTCTGATAAGTGGTACTCTCCAAAGAGAACATCGCGGTTCCAATCATTTTGGCTTCGATTACGATGTTTCCGCAGCCAGTATTTCCGCCAGGCTTAACTTTTGATACCGGGGCCTGGGTAAATGTTATGGGTTAACAGGTGCTCCCAACATAGATATTGAAGTATTGCGGGTTTTTAGCTTCTAAGATTTTTGCTTAAAGCCGCATTGGGGCACTGCTTCAGATTGACGAAGCGAATATGTCATGGTTAAATTTTTAGCTACTATTTTATGGACTAAAAGTCAAGTATCAGCAAAAGGAGACCGATGATGAATTAGCACTATTCGTAATAGTGCCTATCCTTATAATTGGCTATACCGAGGGTGCAAACTCTGGTGGATAGTTCATAAAATAGCAGCATTAGAAGCTTAATCTCCCAATATTCGTATAAACATACCTACAAAATGAAATATTTCATATTAGCGACCGCTCTCCTGTCTGGTCTTGTTGCATGCAGCAGTAAGGAGGCTGAAAAGCCCGCTAGCCAGATAGCAGCCAAGGTTAACACCGGGGAAATTTCGGTTCATCAGATTAATTATATTTTGAGCCGTACTCCATCCGCCGCGAATAAGCCGGAAACGGCAACAAAGCTCCGCCGCGAGATACTTGACAAGCTCATCGATCAGGAGCTTGCCGTTGAACAAGCGGTAGAACGAAAGCTGGATCGCTCTCCAGATATCCTCATGGCGATAGAGAACGCTAAAAGAGAAATTCTCGCACGTGCTTATGTGGAGCAAATTGCTTCAGGATTGGCCAAGCCGACGGTTGAGGAAGCCAAGAAGTATTATGCGGAGCACCCTCAGCTTTTCGCCGAGCGTCGAATTTATAACATCCAGGAAATTGTAGTTCCGGCTGCCAACCAGGTTGCGGACCAATTGAGAGAAATGCTGGAAGCTGCAAAATCGATGGAAGACATCGCTAATTGGCTCAAGAGCAAGGATATTAAATTTGCGGCAGGTAGCGCAACGCGTTCGGCTGAACAGATTCCTCTAGAGTTGCTTCCAAAAATTCATTCCCTGAAAACGGGCCAGGGATTAATTCTGCAAAGCCCTCAGTCAATTACCGTGATGCGCTTGGCAGCTTCGCAGTCTGTGCCGGTGTCCGAAGACGTCGCACTGCCACGAATTCAACAGTTCCTCAGTAATCAGCGGACGTCCGAAGCTGCAAAAGAGGAATTCAAGTCGCTCAAGGCTAAAGCCAAAATTACCTATATGGGTGAATTCGCGGACGCGACTACGAACACCGCATCTCAGGCGGCACCCGCTCCGACGGCTCGAGCAAACGACGCAAGCGTATCAAATGTGCAAAAATCCGCTACTGAAGTTGCTGTGGAGAAAGGTGTTGCTGGTTTGAAGTAAACCTTTTCAATCTGAGGATAGAAGAACATGGTATCCATATCAAAAAATAACATTCGGAAACTCTTCATTTTTTTTGGCCTGACTTTCACCTTGTGGACGTCAACCGGATTTGCGCAGGATGGTCTCGACTATCCGTTGGGCCCCGGAGACATAGTGCGAATTCAGGTTTTCCAGAATCCCGATCTTATGACTGAAACACGTGTATCCGAAACGGGATCAATCACTTATCCTCTTATCGGCACCGTTGAAGTCGGTGGGCTCCCCATTGCTGCCGCGGAAAAGAAAATAGCTGACGCTCTTAAGAAGGGTGGTTTTATCAAGCAGCCGCAAGTAAATATAGTTCTTCTTCAAATGCGCGGCAGCCAGGTAAGTGTATTTGGGCAGGTTAACCGGCCAGGCCGGTTCCCTCTTGAAACTCTTAGCCGAGTCAGCGATATGCTTGCGGCGGCAGGCGGCGCTACTCCAGTTGGAGATGATCTCGCTATCGTTACAGGCTTGCGTGATGGCAAGCCTTTCCGCAAGTCAATAGATATCCCCGGGCTGTATCTTAGTGAAAAATCGGAGGAGGATATTTATCTTGCGGGCGGGGATACGGTATATGTGCACCGCGCCCCGGTGTTCTATATTTATGGTGAAGCCCAGCGTCCGGGCGCTTATCGAATCGAGCGCGGCATGACCGTCATGCAGGCCTTGGCCCAGGGTGGAGGTCCCACCGCACGCGGCAGCGAATGGCGTTTGCGCCTCCACAGGAGAACACTGGATGGAGGAGTCGAAAAGCTTTCTCCCGATATGAACGACGCCATTCAGCCCAACGACATACTCTACGTACGCGAAAGTATTTTTTGAGAATACAACGCAATGACATTTCAACAATTCCTGCTCATTCTGAGGGCACGTTATAAGCTAGCGATGGCGATTTTATTGTTCATCGTCGCTTCCACACTCATAGTGAGCTTGCTGCTACCGAAGCAATACACTGCCAGTGCCGCCGTTGTAGTGGATGTCAAGTCGCCTGATCCGATAGGAGGAATGGTGCTGCCCGGTCTTGCCGCCCCCGGCTACATGGCTACACAGATAGACATAATCAACAGTGACCGGGTAGCCCGGCGCGTCGTCAAGCTTTTGCACATGGACGAGAGTCCGGCAATCCGGGAGCAATGGGTTGAAGCCACCGATGGCGAAGGCGATCTGGTTGTCTGGCTTGCTGATCTTCTGAAGCAGAAATTGAATGTCAAGCCTTCACGCGAAAGCAATGTCATCAATATCGATTTTGCGGGAGTCGATCCCGAATTCGTTGCTGCTGTCGCAAATGCTTTCGCCCAGGCTTATATAGACATAAACCTCGAGCTCAAGGTCGAGCCTGCACGGCAGCATGCCGCCTGGTTTGAAGATCAGACCAAGACTTTGCGTGACAATCTCGAGAAAGCCAAACAGACGCTTTCCATCCATCAGCAGGAGGCCGGAATCGTTGCCATTGACGAGCGGCTTGATCACGAAATTGCCAAGCTCAATGATCTTTCAACCCAACTTACGATGGTGCAGGCCCAGACTTCGGATAGCAGCAGCAAACGAAAATCGGGAAGCGCTGCCGAAACGCTGCCGGAGGTGATGCAAAATCCCCTGATCAACAACCTCAAGGCTGATATTGCCCGGCTTGAGGCCAGGCTTCAGGAAAGCAGTATCAATCTCGGTAGAAACCACCCCCAGTCGCAGCGTGCCCAGTCCGAGATTGCAGCCCTGAGGAAAAGACTGGCGAACGAGATTCAGCAGATATCCAATAGTATTGGAACTTCTTATGAGGTTGGGAAAGAGAAGGAAAAAGAGTTGCGTGAGGCAATGGAAATACAGAAAAAGCGCGTACTCGAGCTCAACGGACAGCGTGATCAAATCAGTGTGCTTCAGCGCGATGTCGAGGCTGCCCAGCGCGCATTTGAGGGCGTAAGTCAGCGTTCGACCCAGACCCGGCTTGAAAGTCTTTCGGCTCAAACCAATATAGTTGCCCTTAATCCGGCCTCCGCTCCCACGGAACCTTCGAGGCCGAAGATCCTGTTGAATGTGCTCATTTCCATCTTTCTCGGCACCATACTTGCCGTAGGCACCATTCTGATGCTCGAGCTCCGCAACAGACGCATACGTTCTTCAGAGGACGTTATCGAAGCTCTCGACGCCCCTATATTTGTAACGATTCCATCCATGACATCACCCATAACCTTACCTAAAACCCGGCGTCGACTTTTTCATCGGAAATCAGACGGGCGAGCATTGGGAATAAAGCCTGGCTAAAATCATTGGGATAACTTATGAAGCCTTTGAGTAGCAGCTTCCCTACTATTAGCCGTATTCCAGGTGCAACATCTGGAGAGTCTCCTGGGTACGGTAAAAGCCAGCCTATCGGTAGTGGAAGTTCGATTGGAGCCATACTGGTTGATTCAGGCCGCCTGTCAGTTGAAAATGCGGAGCGTATATCGCGCCTGCAAATTGACCAGGGCAGGCGTTTTGGCGAAACTGCGGTAGAGTTAGGTTTACTTACCGCGGACGATATCCGTTTTGCCCTGTCTAGGCAATTCGATAGTTTTTATCTTCCTGCCAGCGATAATAGCTTGAGCCACCACTTGGTGGCGGCATACGAGCCTTTCAGCGGCGTCGTCGAAAAACTGCGCACTTTGCGCAGCCAGCTAATGTTGCGCTGGTTCAATGCCGAGAACCATTGTAATGCGCTGGCCATCATGAGTCCGAGTGGTGGCGAAGGAAGAAGCTTCATTGCCGCCAATCTCGCTATCGTATTTGCTCAACTTGGTGAGCGGACATTGCTTCTCGATGCGGATCTTCGTAAGCCGCGGCAGCATGAGTTATTCAAACTGGGCAACAGTTTCGGTCTTTCCGGTGTGCTTGCGGCTAGGGCCGGTACCGAAGTAATCGCTCGCATATCATCTCTTCCTGGACTTCATGTGCTTCCTGCGGGCGCTATACCACCCAATCCGCAGGAGTTGATCGGACGAGCCGGTTTTGCTCAATTGTTACGTTCGCTGATACGGGATTACGATGTCGTCATTATTGATACGCCAGCGGCTAGAGAATATGCGGAGGCTCAAGTAATTGCAGCTGGTGCCGCTACCGCCCTTGTTGTCGCTCGTAAAAATCACAGTTCCGTGGCAGATATATCCAGGCTCGCCCATAGCCTTGAGCAAACGAGTACAACATTGATCGGTTCGGTGCTGAATGAATTCTAGCCAGGAAAAAGGAAAATGATCCATTCCCTTCCATTTATTAAAGGATCTGGATGAACCGATGCTACGCCACTCAACGGCCATCGCGTATTTTCCGCCAACCGATTATTACCGGAAGTATGGCTCCGGCGACGCTGCCGATTACGTCGGCCGCGAGGTCGTCCCATCCCGCTTGTCGTCCAGGCAGATGCAATTGATTCAATTCATCCAGCACGCCTATCAGCACTGACACCGCCAGGGCAACGAGCATGCGCTTCCATCCAGATAAACCGCTAGCCGTGCCAGTACCCCAGGCAAGCAAGGCAAAGAGTCCTCCATGGGCCAGCTTATCCCATGGCGACGGTATCAGATTTACGGCAATCGGGTGTGCGCCCAGGATAAACAAGCTGGCCACGATCACCGCCATCAGCACGCCTATGTTATGGCGGCAAAGCAATAGAATGCGCTGAAATAATATGAGCATCAATTTTCCAATGGAGATCAATAGCCGAACGAGCCAACCTAAGGGCTGGCCCAACCAGTTGCTTGTCTGGCTTCCGATTATCGCTGGCTTGATCGTTCTCTATCTGCCAAGCCTGGTTGATCTGTTTCGCGGTATCTGGAGTACCGATCAACAAGCCCATGGTCCCATTGTGCTGGCTATTTCATGCTGGCTTATCTACCGCAAATGGCCGGAAATGCAGCGTGCCAGTGAAGGACAAACCACCTCTCCCGCAGCTGGGTGGCCGATCTTTATCATAGGCCTCTTGTTATACGTTATCGGACGGTCGCAGGATATTCTGCTTTTCGAGATAGGATCGGTCATCTGGATCCTGGCTGCTTTTATCCTGCTCATGCGAGGCAGCGCGGCGCTCAAGGAGCAGTGGTTCCCTCTCTTTTTTATGCTTTTCATGATTCCTTTGCCCAACGCCATAGTGGATGCTTTGACTATGCCGATGAAGATGGCGGTTTCCTACGTGGCCGAAAGCATCCTTTTTTGGGCAAATTATCCAATGGCCCGTACCGGAGTCATTTTGCAAATTGGGCAATACAAGCTGCTCGTCGCTGATGCTTGTGCCGGCCTGCATACACTTTTTACACTCGAAGCGCTAGGCTTGCTCTATCTGAATCTCGTCCGGCACGATTCATTGTTCCGCAATGTCGCGCTGGCTATCCTGATTATCCCTATTTCTTTCACGGCCAACGTCATTCGTGTAATGGTGCTGACGCTTATCACGTATCACTATGGCGATGAAGCGGGTCAAGGTTTCCTGCACGGATTTGCGGGGATGGTATTGTTTCTCAGTGCGCTGTTGCTGATTATCGGAGTCGATTCCCTGCTGCATCTTGCCGTTAGGCTGAAACGGGACCGCGCCACCTTGCCAAGCAGAGCCTGAACAATGAATCCATGGCTCAGAAACGTCGTACTTCTAATACTTATGCTTGCGGCATCCGGCTTCGCGCTTGCATTGCGTCCTACGCAAAAGATCGCCGATGAGGGTCCAGCTCTAAATCTCGAAGCAATGATACCGCACACGTTCGGTGAGTGGCGTGAAGAAGAACAGAATCGCCTCCAAATCGTCGATCCACAGCAACAACAGACAATTGACCGTATCTATACTCAGATACTCAACCGCACGTACGTAAACGCAGCTGGGTATCGCATTATGCTCGCGATAGCCTATGGCGATGATCAACGGGACGCCATGCAAGCGCATTACCCTGAGGTTTGCTATCCAGCACAGGGGTTTGAAGTGCTTTCAAGGAAGAGTGGGAGTATAGAAACTCCGATAGGCAATATTCCCGCCATGCGGCTTGTGACCTCGCTGCAAAACCGGAGATTGGAGCCGGTGACATATTGGGTGATGATTGGGGACGTGGCAATTACAGGCGGATTGTACAAGAAACTAGCCGAGATGCGTTATGGCCTCAAAGGTTTTATCCCGGATGGCCTGCTATTTCGGGTTTCCTCTATCGACGATGATAACGAGCACGCCTTTCAGATGCACCGGCTATTCATAACCAATATTTTATCCTCGGTTTCTCCCCAGGAGCGCAAGCGGATTTCAGGAATTTAGGCGGAGCGATCAGTCGCATCGGTTCCTTCTTGGATTGTTTCCAAATGTGGGCAATTGACGAGTTGTTCCGCTAACCCACATATGAGTCTCGCGGCAAAGAGTCTAAGTGCTGTCAAGAGCAATTATGCGGGGACCATTATCCGCATAATTGCGCAATTTGGCGCACAAATATTCATAATGCGTCAGCTCGGCCCCGAGCTCGTCGGTGCATTTGGGTATGCGCTGCTACTTCATGGAGTATTGGCGCTGGTAATTGACCAAGGCTTTGGATGGTCTTTGATTCAGGGCCATTTCGACGATAGAAAGGAAACATCAATCGTTTTTTCCAGGATAATGCTACTATCATTTTTTGGCATGCTGTTCGTTTTTGGCATTTCCTATCCTGTTGCAGATTATCTGGATAATGATCTTGTCGGTTCGGTATTCAGATACTCGGCCCCGTCCTACTTGCTTATCGGTTTTTTTGCCATAACCCAGGCCAAATTGAGGGCCGAACTTCGGTTTCGGGAAATTCAAATAGCTACTACCGGAGCTTACCTGGTTGCTTACCCTATTGTTGGGGTTACCATGGCGCTAGCTGGTTTTGGGGTATGGTCTCTGGTATGCGCCTGGTATATACAGGGCATCCTTCAAGTCATTATCGGCTATTACTACAGCCCCAACCCGTTCAAGCTTGCGAATCCTTTTCTGCAGACCAAGAGTGGCCCATTAGGGCGCCAGGTAGCGAGCATCAATGTCTTGAACTGGGCTGTCGATAATTCGAGCGGGGTATTTGTCGGAAGCATGGGAGCTTCCTCCCTGGGTAATTTTAATGCAGCCTCCATGCTGGCACGCACCCCGGTGCAGCATATGGTCCAGGCTCTTCAAACAATACTTTTTTCTACGGCCTCCGCTATAGGCGAAGACCAGCGACGAATTAAACATCTTTATCTGGGGGCGCTGGCAGCAGTGAGCCTGGTCGCATTTCCAGCATATGGATATGTCTCGACACATGCAGACTTTATTATCAAGCTACTCTTCGGAGACAAGTGGCTCGATGCTGCCGGAATTTTCTCGGCTTTATCGATAGGAATGATCGCACTTGCCGCAAGCACGCTCTCTGGCGCGATATTAACGGCAACCGGTGATCAAAAAATAGTGATCTATTCGCAACTGGCTTGTCTCCTGCTGATGGTGGCGGGATTATCTGTCTCGATCAGCATCAGTCTGATTTACATCGGCATAACAGTGACCATCGCTTATACGGCGAGATTGGTAATGCAGCTGAAGGCAATTTCCTTTAGGGGAGCAATCGTGCCGATGGAATTCTGGTCTGCAGTAAAAGGGTCGTTTTTCAGCGCAATTATCATGGCCGTACCGGTTTCCCATTTCGTTGAGTCTGATTCATCCATGATTTTGGTCGAGTCTTCGGCTCTGTTTCTCAAATGCCTCATAATTTTGACGCTGCTCAGGATTTTTCCGCGCTTTTTCTTTTGTCCGGAACTGGTAAACATATTAGTCCGGTTTCCAGTCGGCCGGCGTTTTACCGCGATGCTGAAGTTATAAGCGAGAGTCCATAAAACACGTTTCAGCTTTTACGAGAGCCTATTGTGTTAACCGTCCTCATTCTTCCCATAGCGGCATTTGTTTTTGCCCTTCTATCCATCATGGCCATGGTGATGGTTGCCGCGATATCTTCGCGCTGGCCTGGACGGCTATTCAGCTACCTGATGTGGCTGATTTTGATCGCTAGCGTGGGAACCATTCTTTTCTCCGAGCGAGTATTGAGAATGGATTATTACGGTTTAGTTGTGGATTCCGAAGGCGATACGGGAAGCCACATGTTGTCAAAATTGCTCCTCGCTGCAGTAATAGGATGCTCCGTCGCTCTCTGCGCTGCCTGGATATTCACCTTCAAAAAAAATAAAACGGGAAATAATCGGTTCTACCAAAGAGGGCTTCAGGCGCCGACCGATATTGTTACCTCATTCATGGTTTTCTACGTGGCATTCAGCATCCTGCCGATCTTTTTTGGGCAACGATACGCTTTTCACATATCTCTCGTTTATCCTTTTTTCGTATTTCTCGCATTGTTTTTATGGGTCCAGCGATCGAATATCGATCCTGCGGTTATCCTGAAGCAATGTCTCAGCGTGTTGGTGGTCGGCAGCTTGATCGCGGGGGTGGCCGCACCACAGCTTGCGGTTCAGCCCGGTTATATCGGGCTCATTCCGGGTTTCAGCTCACGGCTCTGGGGGATAACAAGCCATGCAAATGGCTTGGGATCGGTTGCTTGCCTGCTTTTCATTCTGGAAGCAGCGGAGCCCACGAAAAGGGCATGGCTTAGCCGATGCATACTACTGGCTGCCGCAGCTGCAATGATTCTGGCGCAATCAAAAACGTCCATCGTGGCGGCGTTTATCGGATTTTCCATAATTTTCGTCTGGCGTTTTCTTCTTCAAGCGCAAGCGAAATCGGAAGATGGCCGCCACAAGGAAAACTTGGTCATTATCAGCGCACTGGGAAGTTTAATGGCTTTCACCGCAATTTTTGGAGCCTGGGTAATATTTTCCGAAACGTCCATACTGGATGCACTGGCGCGCAGGTTGGAAGGGCGGGCTCTGGATGATCTGTCGACGGGAGCCGGAAGAACATTGATATGGAGCGTGGCGATCCAGGGGGGCATGGAAAATCCCTTGTTTGGACAAGGGTCCGAGTTCTGGAGCTTGGAAAATCGACTCCGATGGGGCCTTAGCGGCGCCGTGCATGCCCATAACTTGTTCTTACAAGTTTTCTCGCGTTCCGGGTTTGTCGGATTGGCAACCTTATTATTGTTTTTGTACTTCTTATCGCAATATGCGGTACGGGCATCGGGCGTTACGCGTGGAGCGAGCATCGCGATACTAACGGTGTTTTTCATGCGAGCTATGTCGGAAGTTCCGATATCGCCCAACTCGATTCTGGGCAGCGAATTCTTCGCCATGATGGCGTGTTTCATCTATCTTATAGATAGAGGAGGGCGTCCCGTACCTAAGTTGCGCAAACGTGGCGTTATGCGGCGTCCTATAAACAATCTAATCACAGATAATTAAATAACGATTCAATGTCATATCCTTCCTCGCGCTGCCCTTGCGAATCTGCCGCTCGGAAGAATGAATGGAAGAACAAGAGTCAGGGATAAATTTAATCTCATCAGTAAATCATGCGACTTTCAATTCTGATCAAAACCTACAATGAAGCGGAAAAGATCGAGACCTGTCTCCGATCGGTATTAGAGGCGATTAGAGGCATAGAAGGGGGTGTAGAGATTATTGTGGCTGACTCTTTGTCGACCGATGCAACGATAGAGATCGTAAAAAATTATCCGGCGAAACTCGTCCAATTGCGCGATGCGTCGGATCGCGGTTGTGGTACGGGCGTTCAGCTTGGTTTTCAGCATGCAGCTGGTCGTTTTGTCTACTTGCTGGATGGTGACATGGAGTTGCAGCGCAGTTTTCTTCTGCAAGCCTTGGAGATGATTGAAAGCAATGATGAGATAGGCGGCATTTCCGGAATAGCCCTGGATAAGCGTATAAATAATTGGTTCGACCGTCATCGCTTGAAAACCAAGTCGATTCTGGAGCCGCGTGATATGGAGTGGCTGGGCGGCGGCGGATTGTACCGAAGGGCTGCAATCGAACAGGCAGGGGGTTATGCCGGAAACCGTAATCTGAAAGCCTACGAGGAAGCGGAGTTGGGACTTCGTTTGCGGAGCAGGGGCTGGCGACTAATGCGCATCCCCGTATTAGCTATTCTGCATACAGGTCATGTCGATTCAACGTATTCGCTCGTCGCAAGACACTTTCGGAGCGGACGTTTGGATTCAGGAGGGGTGTTGTTAAAAATAGCAATAACCGAGCCCTGGAGAGGGCGTGTTGCTCGCCTCTTCATTCATCCCCTCTGTACGCTTCTTTATTGGTTTTGCTGGCTGGTGTGCCTCGTCTTTGTCAATGATTGGCGAGTTTTTTCCGCCTTGGCAGTTTTAGGGTTATCTATTTATATAGCCTCGGCGGTCAAGAAGCGCAGCTTAACAGATGCGTTTATATCGTTATTGTTATGGCATGTGACGGCGCTCGGCATTTTAAGAGGTTTAATGATTCAAAAGTGGCAACCGCCTGCTTCTGAGATTCCCAGTAGAGTACTGAATGAGGGAGCATAAGTCATATGTTTCGATACAGACCTTGAACTCGCGGATGTAGCAGTCTTCAGTGCCGGAGCTTCGTAGAGAAGTTTAAAGCAGTCGAGGCATCCCACTTGGCTGGCAAGGGGTTTCCTATGTAGTACAAACAGTCATGGCGTGGTTTGGCCAGTAGTTCGGGGATACAAATGAATTCATTCTCACAAAGGGGCTCGAGATGAGTCACCATGACAACTCATCCGCAGCCAATTACTAACCGCTTTCTGTCCGGTTCAATGGAGGAAACTCCAGAGAGGGGAGCTTGCAGAGGTAATTGAACAGTGCACCCAGCCTCAAACAGGACATCCATGCTGAGAGGTCAATTATGAGTGTAGACACATCCTCCCGCTTTACGGGCATCGACATGTTCAGATCACTAGCATGCTTCTTACTGGCACTGACTCTATTCATTTTACAGGGTAAAACCGCACAGGCCGATTGGACTGAATCACCCGACGCGCGAGTTGTACATGTACATCCAACGGACCAGGCAGTATCCGCTCAGAATCCCCCAGGGTTCAGATGGGCGCCCGCGCCATCGGCACAAGGCTATGAATTGACACTTGCCGGTCCCGGTGGTAGCAAACAGGTATGGCAAGCCAGCCGGAACTGGTTTTTGCCTTCTTCGCGCCTGGCTCCAGGTGCCTATTCATGGAAAGTTCGGCCAAAAAACCCGGATGGGCCTTGGAGCAATCCACGGTATTTTACGATCGCCTCTGACGCCACGGTATTCGAAGTTCCTTCCGAAGAAAAGCTGTTGCAATTCATCAGGGCGCGCAGCAGACCTCGTTTGCTTACCTCGGAAGAAAGAAACAAGACAGCACTGGCGGCTGAAGCCAAGACGCAGAACTCCTCCGTTATCCAGGCCCTCGACTATCAGGTGAGGACTAATGCAAAGAAACCGCTCGTCGATGAACGTTCCGTGGCCGTTGCTCCGCGCTCGGGGGATGGCAACGCCTGGGCCGATTCCGTAGCCAACGTCCGCTCTGTCACTTCGACTGAATCCCAACAGTTACGCATGGCTGCAATGCTATGGGCTATGACTGGAAACCGGTTTTACCTCGAGGAAGCAAAGCGTCGTGGAGATGCGCTCGCGACCCTGAATCCCGCTGGGTCAACATCGCACCTGCAGCAGGATCAAGGCAACCGTTACATCGCATGGGGACTGGCGGTGGCTTATGATTATTTATCTGCCGATCTGGCGCCGGAGCAGGCGCAAAGATGGCTCGGCATCATCCGAAGCCGTACCGCCGCAATCTACTCGGACTTGAGATCAGGAGGATGGCGGCTCGAGCAGATGCCCTTCGATTCACACGGTTCAACCAACCTGGGCTACCTTGCCGCTATTTCAGCGGTTATGATTGATGGTTTTCCCGAGGCTGAAGGCTGGTTTCGCGACTCGTTTCGCTCATATATCCATTATCAAAGTCCATGGGGAGATGCCCAGGGGGGGTATGCCAACGGCACAGCTTATGCCGAATTTTCCGTTGATCTGTTTGTCGATTTATGGGACGCGATTGCTGCTGTTACCGGCGTCAATCTATACGAGAAGCCATGGTCCAGAGGACTTCTTAAATTTCTTGCCTGTTTTGTGCCTCCTGGAAGCCCAACGCATGCTTTCGGAGACGCGGCCGAAACCAAGCCCTGGACAACCGGGCTTAAATCTTATGCAAATCGCTATGGTGATAATTTAGCTCTTTGGTATTCACAGAACCTGAACGGAGAGGAAGGTGTTTTATCCTCATTCACTAATCCCATTTTAAAAGTAAAATCAAGCACCGCTGCTCCAGCTCCCGAAGGTAATACCTGTATGTTCAAGCACATCGGATGGGCAGCAATGCATAGTCGCTGGGCCGATGCGAACCGGACATCCGTCTATTTCAAATCAAGCCCATACGCAGCATTCAGCCATAGCCACGCGGACCAGAATTCTTTCACGCTGACTTCCCGTGGCGAGCAACTATTAATCGACAGCGGTTACTACGACTGGTACGGATCCCCTCACTGGAAAGGGTGGTATTGGCGCACCATCGCCCATAACGCCGTTACATTCGATAATGGAAAAGGCCAGGCGGAAAAGAGTGGACCCGAAAAAATGACGGCGACGGGGCAGCTGGTCGAGTTTCGTAGCGATGGAACCATGGATTTCGTGGAGGGTGACGCATCCGCAGCTTACGAGGGGGAATTGCTTCAGGCAAGAAGGCGCTTGTGGTACCTGCGTGATGAGGATGTGCTAGTCATACATGACTTGCTGACTTCCGCGTCGCCGAGGAAATTTGAGTGGAACATTCATGCACTTAATTCTTTTATTGTCAAAACACCCGCATCGGTGGAGGTGAAGCAGAATGCCGTCCGTGCTTGCATCGATATGCTGAATCCGAGTGGGGTCGAGTTCGCTCAGAACAATCAGTTCAGACCTCCTCCGCAGAACTCCCCGTCGCGGAAGGATCAATGGCATGGGACATTCCAGAATAACGACCGGCAAACAAATGTAGAGTTCCTTGCCGTTATCCGGGTGGGTTGCAACGCTATTCCCGTCAAAGCGGATGGGTTTGCTTCCTCCCGCAGGATCACGGTTGGCAAAAGAGAAATCAGCATTCCCCGCTGACAGCTCGGTTATTCCGGCTGGTTCTTTGGACCTGTTATATCGGTCGGGTCGTTTATGGGCTTCAATCCAATAAAAAAGGAGGAGGATCGATGAATGTGTTGATTGTGGGTGCCGGAAATGCAGGATGTGCGCATGCTGCACTGCTCTCGCGAGCGGGGCATAGGATAACGCTGCTCAAAACCTCATATTCCTTGCATGACGATAACTTCGAATTGGTGCGGCAACACCACAAGATAACTCTGATAATCAATCCCGACGCTGAGAATCGGATATCCGTTTCTTTGGCAACGGTCACCAGGGATGTGAATGAGGCTTTCTCCATCCCTCCGGACTTCATCCTGGTGACGACACAATCTACGCAGCATGCGGCTGTCGCCGGATTGATCGGGCCATATCTCTCGTCCCGGCAACTCGTCGTGGTAGCCCCCGGCTATATGGGCTCGTCTTATTTCGTTCCGTACCAGGCAGGCAAGGATGTGATACTTGCCGAGGGCGAGAGTCTTCCTTATGACGCCCGTATCGTTGAGCCGGGCGTGGTGAATATCCTGTACCGGAATACGCGCAACGCGCTCGCGTTTCTTCCCAGGGCGCGTGCTGAAGAAGGACTAAGGGCAGCCGCCGCAGTTATCCCCACCTACGTCGCCATTCGATCAAATATCGTCGAATCAGCTTTGCATAACCCTAATCTGATCGTCCATACCATTGGGACGTTGATGTCGGCGAGTCGGATAGAGTTTTCGAAGGGAGAATTCTGGATGTATCGGGAGGCATTCACTCCGTCGGTATTAAATTTATTGGCGAAACTGGACGCAGAAAAGAACCGGGTTATTGCCGCAACGGGTGGAAAGCCTTCCGCTTACTTTGACGAATGCAAATTTCGCAATGAGGAGGATCTCTCGATACCCTCTATAGAGGTTTTTCGGAGATATGCTGCTGAGGGTGGGCCTAAGGGGCCTTTGGATCTGCAGACCCGTTTTCTTACGGAAGATGTGCCGATGGGGCTTGGCCTCATGTCTTCAATTGGAAGATTGATGGGAATCGCTACTCCAACGACGGATGCACTGATCGAGATAGCCGGCGGACTTTTGAACAGGGATTTTTTTGCTGAGGCAAGGACGCTGGAAAAGCTCGGTTTTGCCGGTAAGAGTCCTTCTGATTTTACGGCAGCAATAAACGCTTGAGAATATGGAGTACGGATGGACTATTCGTCCATTTTATGAAACGGTTTACAATGTTCCGGAGGTTAAAGATATTTTTAGTTATTTTTTAAATCGAGGGTGATGATTAATGTTAATGGGCCTTTTAGAACGCGCCTATTATATATTCAGACCGTGGACCCCTGCCCGGGTCCTCTATCATCCAGCCTATTTCGATGTTCTTTCTCTGCTCAGAAACTGGGATAGCGATAACGATCTCCTTGAGAAGGCGATTAATGCCCGGCTCCGTTTCATTCTAAGTGAAGCAATAACCCATGTGCCCTTCTACAGGGATGCAATCAAGCTGAGCGTGGACGAGATTAACAAATGCGACACCCCTGTAGAGTTGCTGAATCTTTTTCCATTTCTGGAAAAAGAAACAGTTATGGATCAGCAAGACCGCTTTCTCAGTGATCGCTATCGTGGGAAGCGCATATATTACGTTACCAGCGGGGGCTCATCGGGGCAAGGAATCGGACTTTGGCGCAGCAAGCATCTCGCCGATATAGAAAAGGCATTCTTTGCATGGGAACGGGAACGCTTCGGCTTTTCTGTCGAACGTTCCCGCTCGCTTAGAATCGGGGCAAATGCCAGACGTAAGGCAAACGAGTCGCCGATCTGGAGACTCGGTAAACAGCTCATGCTTTCTCCCTACCATGTAAACGAACAATGGCGGGAAGAGATTCTGAATCGGCTCAATGAATACAAGCCAGAGTTCATTGATGCTTATCCAAGCTCACTGTATGAGCTAACGAAATTACTTGAATCAGACCAGCTCGATTTTCAGCCGCGGGCGATTTTTTTGGCTTCCGAGCCTGTTCTCGACTATCAGCTGGAAAAGATATACGACAAGTTCAGGGTACCCATATCGATTAACTATGGTTTAACCGAGCGCACCAATTTAGCATTTGCGGAATATGATAAAGGCTTGAAGCGCGGGTACCGGATGAATCCTCTATATGGATATGCGGAAAATCGCCGGGTACATGGTCAGTTCGAAATAGTAGGCACATCGCTTTGGAACGATGTAATGCCCCTGATCAGGTATTGTACCGCCGATTTTGGCTTGCTCTCTGAGAAGGGAGAAATTGACGAGATCGACGGCAGGGCTCAGGAATTCCTCGTGGACAAATTCGGAAGCCGCATTCCCGGTTTGTCGATCATAATTGACGAGCCGACTTGGGATTTTGTGAAGTATTACCAGGTGACTCAATCGCAACCTGGTGTAATCAAGATTCTGCTTGTGCCAAAACGGGGATCATTAACGGAAGAGCAGCGTAGCTACGTGCTAGGCAACCAGCAGAAGCGCTGGGGAGAATTTTTCGATATTTCTGTGCATGAAGTCGAAAATATTCCGCTTACTTCGGCTGGAAAGCGACGACTGGTTATGACAGAAATCAAAAGTGAAAAGGTCGCTCAAAGTGCTAACTTACAGATTACTCGGTGATTGAGCCTTCAAAAACAGCGGCATTTCCGGTGTCGGAATATTGCGTGCAAACCAGCCAATATCACCTCGATCGATTTGGAAAACCCATCTCCCGCTTATCGGTACTCATCGATGAGGTGACAGAGAGTACTGTTCGCCTATACCAGGCTCGCCGAACAGAATCTGGGAAAATGTCAATTGTTCTCGTTTCGCGAAGGAACGCTTTAACTGAAAAAAAAGCCACCTCTCGGAAGAGATTAACGAAACTTGATTTACATCGGATTAAAAGTGTCTGCTCATGATTCCCGAAGTCTCTCATTGATGGCTCGGCGCAAGATTTCTTTAATGGTCGGGACTGATCCTTCGGGTAAAGGGGGAGTGTCTTCGGTCGTCACTGTGCTCCATGAAGAGGGATTTTTCGATCAACAACATGTTCGGTATGTTATTTCGCATGTCCAAGGATCATCGCTTCAAAAATTGGAAGCGATATTGTTCGCCTCATTGAAAACAATCTGGCTTTGCAGTGTTGCTCGCCCTTCCATTGTTCATGTGCACGCCTCTTCAGGTGCCAGCTTCATGAGAAAGTCTTTTTTGCTGGCGATCGCAAGAGTGTTTGGCTGTAAAACAATTTTTCATTTGCATGGTGCGGGATTCCAGCATTTCGCTCTTCTTGAATCGGGGCCATTAATGAAGTGGTGGATTCGCCGGACACTCGATAGGAGCTCGAAGGTTATTGCGCTATCAGAAAGCTGGGCCACTTTTCTCTCAGCTTATGCGCCTGGGGCAAATATCAATGTCGTACCGAATTCGGTAAAGGTAGTTGACTTGCCGGCTGAACCCCTGGAAGAGACGGGACGAATCCTATTTTTAGGACGCTTGGAGAAGCGTAAAGGGATATTTGACTTATTGGCGGCTGTGGCCCTCCTCAAGCATTCTTTTCCTATGATAAAGCTGATCATTGGAGGCGATGGTGATCTTAACATTGTGAAGGCGAAGGCGCATGAGTTAAACATTGACGAGAATGTAGAGGTTCTCGGTTGGATCAACCCGGATCAGAAAGCAAACGAGTTAACACGTGCGGCGATTTTCACGCTGCCTTCCTACGACGAAGGTCTACCAATGGCAATGCTTGAAGCAATGGTAATGGGGAAAGCAATTGTCGTAACACCCGTCGGAGGTATCCCTGAGGCAGTTAAACATGGGCAAAATGGGTTGCTTGTCCCACCGGGCGATGTTAACGCTTTAGCATCCGCCTTAAGTGAAGTCCTGCAAGATCGCCTCCTCTGCAAGGCTATGGGGGTAAACGCACGTAACACAATCAAAGCACGTTTTAGTACCGTCCTGTTTTTGCAGAATCTATCAAAAATTTATAGCGAGCTGGAGAATACCCCATGAGTGGAGCAGCTATATCTGCTAGTTTCATTTTATAACCGGCGATAAGCATATCGTGATGAGCAGTGTGAATACCACTTTTGCTAAACGCCTCGCTACATTTTCCAATTAATTTTTTCCTGCCTATGTTCCCACTAGGGCGTATCGCTTGGTTAGCTCGGCGTCTTCGCCGGATATATCCGGAGGAGATTCCTTATCGGATCGGATCGACGATACGTACCCAAGCTCAAAGCCGGGGTTGGTTCGACGCATCATCAGAGCCCGAGCGGATGGTCGATGCCAGATATGGAAAACCATGGGTCCGGAAGCCTTCAACTGCAGACATCGATATTGGGTCGATCTTGCAGTCAGCTGATCGTATGCTGGCTGAGGGCATCGAGATATTCGATGTGATCGTGCCGATGCAAAATGGAGTGCCCGACTGGCATCGCGATCCGAAAACAGGTGCAGATCTGCCGAAGACATTCGGATTGCAGATTGATTTCAGGCACATGCCTGGTGGTGTAGATATAAAATATTTTTGGGAGCTTAATCGGCATTTATGGTGGGTTGTATTTGCCCAGGCTTACGCTGTCTCGGACGACTACAAATATTTGCTAGCCTTGTCACGGCTCCTCGATAGCTGGTTGACACAGTGTCCGTATCCCATCGGTCCCAACTGGTCTTCCCCTGTAGAACATGGCATTCGTTTGATTAATTGGAGCATCGTCTGGCATCTGATCGGTGGCGAAGGTGCGCCGATATTTGATGGAGACAAGGGTAAGGAACTGCTGGACAGATGGCTTGTAAGCATTTATAGGCATCAGCGTTTCATAAGCGACAATTACTCATTCTATTCGTCAGCTGACAATCATCTGATCGGTGAAGCAGCAGGAATCTTTGTCGCAGCGCATACTTGGGATCTTTGGATCGACAGCCGCAAAATGCGACAGCGAGCGAAGCATATTCTCGAGACCGAGATTCTTAAACAATTTTCCGCAGATGGCGTCAATCTGGAACAAGCCATTTGCTACCACAAATTCTCCCTGGAGTTTTTACTGGCATCGCTTCTATGCGGGACGGTGAATAACGATAACTTCTCGACTCTATACACGTCGAGAATGAGATTGGCAGTAGAATTTTTGGCATCCATGATGGACTGCATCGGCCATGTTCCAGCCATCGGAGATTCGGACGATGGAAAGGTCTTCGAATTTCTTGGCAGTATCGGAAGAACTCCGTATGAGTCGCTATTAAGCGTGAGTTCAGTCATTTTTGACTCTCCTGCGCTGGCGCAAAAGTCCGCGTCGCTTGGTATTCTCGCATCTCAGGCCAGATTCTGGATGGTGCTGAGCGATTTCATCCCGAGGCCATCTCACCCGGCGGAAACCCCTATCCTCCCTTGCATCTTTAAACAGGGGGGTTATGCGATACTGGGTCAAGCTCTTCATACTCCGGCTGAGTTTCGGCTGACGATGGATATCGGGCCACTTGGATACAATAGGATTGCGGGTCATGGTCACGCAGACTGCTTGTCCCTGCTGTTGGCGAGCCAGGGGAGCGAGTTTCTCGTTGACGCCGGCACATATTGTTACAACGCCGCGCCAGAGTTCAGACATTATTTCCGCGGTACCGCCGCGCATAATACGGCGATGATCGATAATGTAGATCAATCAGTCTATGGCGGCAGTTTTCTTTGGCTCAGGGATGTCGTAACAACGCTGCACGATTTCTCGGATGACGGAATTAAACTCCAGATCGAAGCGAGCCATGACGGTTACATGAGATTTCGTGATCCGGTACGGCATTTCCGAAAAGTTATTTTTGATCGAAGCAAGCTTGAAGTGATAGTTGAGGATCGTTTCGATTGCGCATTGTCACATCATTGCACGCTTCACTGGCATTTTGCACCAGAGTGTGCAATTAGTCGTGAAGGCTTGAAATGGCTCGCTATCCGAGAAACTGGAACGCTGAAGATTCAAATCGAACCTTCATTGCTTGAAGTAAATCTGGTGTCGGGAAGGCAAGCGCCACCGCTAGGATGGATTTCCCGGCAATTTTATGAGCGCGAGCCCACGCAGGTCCTCACTGCCAGCGGAGTCATCAATACGTCTTCACTTATTAGAACCTGCTTCACATACACGGCGGCTATTACAGATCAGAGCGAAAATGTGACGCATTAAATTCCCGGGATATTTTGTCAAGAGCTTAAGTGTAACTTTTACCTTTTTGTTTTCCGGCTAATTTCAGCAACGGCGTAAGTCATTCCAATGCCGCTGGATATTTCCCCTTCATTTACGTGAAACTTGGCTAAATCAGGAACTTCTAGAGCAACGATCCCTTATATATGGACAGCTCCACCCAAAATAAAACCTGCATCATCCGAGGTCGAAAGAGAGAGCTCATGATATGAGGATTTGGTTCGACCTTACGAATTCGCCACACATCAATCTGTTCGCGGCAATGATCCGCGAGCTCGAGCGGGAACACGAAATCATCATTACTTCCCGGCCGTTGGCTAACACGATTGATCTTCTTGATCTGCATGGATTCGAGCACAATACGGTGGGAATACATTATGGAGGGAAGCTATCCGCCAAGCTTTTCGGTTTTCCCGTGCGTGTAATGCAGCTCAGGCAATTTCTCGCTCCAAGTAAGGTTGACGTCGCCATCTCGCAAAGCTCCTTCCATTCTCCCAGTGTTTCCCGGCTGTTGGGCGTGCGCTCCATTTACATGAATGACAATGAGCATGCGATGGGAAATATTCCTGCTTTTATCTGTGCAACGAAGATCATGGTGCCGGAATTTCTGGATATGCAAAAGCTGAAGAAGCAAGGGGCCAGCCGGAATAAAGTAATCCATTACCCGGGTGTAAAAGAAGGAATATATTTGTGGGAGCTGGATGCTCGGCTATCCAGGGCGGGAAGGCCTAAGGAGAAGAGATTGCGGAAGGTCGTCTATATTCGACCGGAGCCCTGGACTGCCCAGTATTATAGGGGAAGCGTCAATTTCCTCGACGACCTCCTGCTGGGCATGCAGAACGATGTGGATATCGTTCTGCTGCCCCGCGGTAAAGAGCAGGGTATTCATTATCAGAATTCCAGGTTCTCCAGAATCCGGGTCGTCACTGACGCTCTCGATATTGCGGACATTGCTCCCGATTGCGACCTGTTTATCGGAGCAGGGGGGACCATGACCCGCGAAATGGCCGTGCTCGGCATCCCGACGATATCGGTTTACCAGGATGAGTTACTGGATGTGGATCGATATTTGCTGAAAGTAGGAGCTTTTGAGCACAAACCGAAGCTAACGGCGGGGGAAGCCATGCGATATCTGGGTTCGGCTCAGCATCGTCCGCCTAATCGTGAGCTGCTGGAGAAGGGAAGAGCAGCTTACGATGCTATCAAGAATGAAGTTCTGGATGGATGATTTTTACCAGAGGAGTGGTTGATATGGTTCGCCTTGCGGTTGTCGGCCTCGGGAAGATGGGTTTATCCCATTATGCGATGATTAATGCTCATCCCCAGGTAAAGGTAGAAGCGGTATGCGATTCTTCTAGTTACACTCTTGATACCCTCAACAAATATACTGGCGTCCGTACCTATACGGATTTCAATGTCCTGCTGCGCGAGGTGGATCTCGACGCAGTGATAATAGCTACGCCTTCCAGTATGCATACGGGAATGGTCAGGGCGGCCCTGGATAAAAACCTTCACGTCTTCTGTGAAAAACCGTTTTGTCTTGACTACGTTGATAGCGAGCAACTCGCCACCCTGGCTGATAATAAGGGTGTAGTCAATCAGGTAGGATACCATTGCCGCTTCATTGGCGCGTTTCAGGAGGTTAAACGCTTGCTCGACGTTCAAGCCATAGGTGAAGTCACACATGTGCTGGCAGAAGCGTATGGTCCGGTAGTGCTAAGGCCAAGAGGTACTTCGTGGCGAATACAGCGTTCAGAAGGGGGCGGGTGTTTATACGACTATGCGGCTCACCCCCTCAATTTATTGAATTGGTACCTGGGGGAGCCTCGAGCCGTGGGAGGATCGATCCTCAATAAGATTTTTTCGAAGGATACCGATGATGAGGTGTTCGGCACCCTGTATTACGAAGGCGATAAGAGCGCGCAAATATCCGTAAATTGGAGCGACGAGTCTTATCGAAAAATGACCACCAAGATAACGATCTGGGGCAAACATGGCCGCATTTTTGCCGACCGCCAGGAGTGTCAGGTTTATTTAAGAGACCTTTCCCATATTCCCCCGGACTATCAGCCCGGCTGGAACGTGCGGTATACAACCCAGTTGACCGAACCGGTGTGGTTTTACCTGAGAGGAGAGGAATATTCCGCGCAGCTGGATTATTTTATAAGGCACATCCAGGAAAATCGTATCGGCGAAAACATTAATTCGTTTAGATCAGCCGCCGCCACTGACCGTATCATCTCGTGGATTATAGCGGATGCGGCGGGAAGCTCATCAGCTGGGAATAGCGAAACAGTGACAGAAGTATCCAGGAAGAAAGGTTTTTTCTTCGGTATCGGCCGGCCTGCATCTTCAAACTAATCTCACGTGGAAAAAAGAATGGACCGTCTTTTGTTCGGAGATAATCAGTTTTTTGGCGTTAATCATATGTCGGAAGAAAAGGCGCGTGCGCAGTCCATGCGTTTTCAACATATAGACGCCATTATTGACATACTCGATGATGCCTATGATGCTGGCGTCACGACTTTTATGTGTACCACCCATGACCGCATCGCGCTTGTGTGCGATCATCTGAGAGCGGAAGGAGAGCGCTACAAGGATTTCAAGTTTTTCCCCTGCATGCCTTATGCGCATAAATACGCAAATGCCGTAACGGAAGATGGCATATTAGGCGCATTGAAGCGTTTCATGCCGGAAGAGGGCACCCTCAATGCGATGATGCGGGGAGGCGTAGCCCTGGCAAAAAAAGATGTCGAAGTTATCACGACCTTA
Source organism: Nitrosospira sp. (assembly GCA_035547595.1). GTDB lineage: Bacteria > Pseudomonadota > Gammaproteobacteria > Burkholderiales > Nitrosomonadaceae > Nitrosospira. Next base: position 18,362 of record DASZUL010000039.1, on the reverse strand, counting down.
CTGATCGATGCGGAAATGAAGATGTTCGCGGGGTTAAATACTCCCGTCATCTTCCTGCAGAATGTTGTGGTAGATTTGCTTCTGGGCCTGGGTTTCAAAGAGGCGTTACGCATGTTCGCTACGCATGTAAAAGCCCGCTACAATGCTGAACCTGGATTCATCACGATGAATATGCCGCTGTTGCTGGATGCCCTCGAAGAAATGGAGGTGGAGAATCCCATAGTCTGCACTAATATCAACAAGATCGGTTTTCGCATGTGTGGCGGTTTCGATGCATATGAGCGCGCATTGCGTGAAAAAAAATTCCGTGCTATCGCGATGTCAGTGTTTGCCTCCGGAGCCATTGCGCCGAGAGAGGCAATTGAATGGGTTTGCCAACAACCTAATATCAAGTCCATTGTTTTCGGTGCTTCAAGCAGAGCAAATATTCATAGTACAAAATCCCTTGTGGATGAGTTATGGTCGCCTTCTCATAGATCTATAAAAGATTCTCTGTCCTCCATTTCTATGACGTCCTGATATCACCTGCATATCCTCCCCAAAGGTTTGCCAGGTGTGGCTCCTGTAGATTAAGTAATCGAGGGAGCTCCTACAAAACACCGTAGTGTGTTTTCGTGAAGCAAAATTGATACCTGCCGTGCCAGGGGTCCATTCCCTGGCAGCAAGGTTGCCATCAAGAGTTTTTGAGCGGGGGAGTTTTACGGGGGTCCTGGTTTACAGAGCTCCGATTCCAATCCTGCTCCAGACTCTATTATTAATCTCCTGAAAGGAAACGCTGATGTCGGTTATCGGAACCTGGCGGCTTGTGATGAGCATCATACTGTCAACTTATGGCCTGGCGCATGCTGGGATAATTTTCGATGGAAGATTGGATGATCATGACTTTTCCGGCTATCGTGCTCTGGAAGCCGACGGTCTCCTGCTTACGGGTGTCTTGGCGCCCAACGGTATTCAAACTAGTCTGGAAAGGGTTTCGGATCCTGCGGGATCCGGCAGATTGGTGTTGAAGGCAGCTCATATTCAAGGCGATTTGCCGACGAATGGTGGTTATCGTTCCGAGTTGAATACTTTTAGGGATCCTGTTGGCTCTGAGCGCTGGTATTCATGGGGTTACTACCTTCCTGAGGCGGTCAAGACCGCCAAAAATGAAGTTGCTATCGCACAGATCCACGATACGGCGGATGTGAATGAGAGCAATGCCCGAAATCCCACCCTGGCCGTATTGGTGGACGGCGACCGGTTAGAACTTGTAAATGCGTTTGATTACGACCGGGTTACGTCTCCTCCCGGTTCGCCAGCGGTAGCAGGGGTCGATTACGAGCGGCGCGAACTGGCTTCCTGGCCTCTCGAGACCAATGACTGGACGTATTTGACTCTACATGTGAAATGGGCTGCGGACAATACAGGTTTCCTTGAGTTCTGGAAGGATGGAACGCTGCTTTTCCAGGAAAAGAACCACATCAATACCTTTAATGACGAACGAGGCGTATGGTTCAAAACCGGGTTATACGACTGGTCATCCCATCCTGAATCTATTTCGGTCTATTCCACAGGGGTAATGATCGGGGATGGAAGAGAAACGCTTCAATCGATGATGTCCATGTCGTCTCTTGTTCCCGAGCAATCTATGTCTGCTGTCCCCGAGCCCAGCGTTTATTTAGTGATGGTAGCCGGCCTGATGGTTATCGGTTGTTTCACATGCGCTGGCAGGGGACGTACAGGAAAGGTAAGATAAACATGAAAAGCATATATTTGATAGCCGGAGCCCGTCCAAATTTTATGAAGATAGCTCCTATTGCGCGTGTGTTGGCAGCCCGGGACGACTTATCGTTCAAGATCATTCATACGGGGCAGCACTATGATCCGGATATGAGCGATGTTTTCTTCAAGGAGCTGGGTATCCCGAAGCCCCATGCCTTTCTGGCGGCTGGCGGCGGCAGCCATGCCCAGCAAACCGCCAAGATCATGGTCGGATTTGAGGAATTCTGCCAGGCAGGGCGGCCCGATGCCGTATTGGTCGTGGGTGATGTTAATTCAACCCTGGCATGCTCCATAGTTGCCAAGAAAATGAATGTTCCGGTGGCGCACGTGGAAGCAGGCCTGCGTAGCGGTGATATGGCCATGCCTGAGGAAGTCAACCGGATTGTCACCGATAGCATTTCGGATTGGTTTTTTGTCACCGAGCCTAGCGCACTTGCCAACCTGAAGCAGGAAGGAAAGCAGGATTCGGTAATTCATTACGTCGGGCATGTAATGATAGATAATTTGTTGTACCAGGTAGAAAAGCTGGAAAACATGGACGTTTCCTCGCTTGAAACGAGCGGTATCAAGGCAAAGCACATGATCGACGGGCGCAAGTATGGAGTAGTTACCCTCCACCGGCCGAGTAATGTGGATAATGCTGATATGATGGCCCGGATTGGAGGCGCTCTGACAGAGATCTCGGCAGAGCTCCCCCTGATTTTTTCATTGCATCCACGCACCCAGCGCAAGCTCGAGGAGTTCGATATCAACCTTGGGCCAAACGTCACGCTAATTGGGCCGCAACCGTACATGGCATTTCTCAATCTCTGGAAGGACGCAGCCATCGTGCTAACGGATAGCGGCGGGCTGCAGGAGGAAACTACAGCTTTGGGTGTTCCCTGCGTTACCATCCGGGAAAATACCGAGCGGCCCATTACGGTGGAGGAGGGATCGAATGTGCTTGCCGGCACGGATCCCGTCCGTATACTTCATGAGGTACGAAGCATTTTGCGTGGGCAAGGCAAGCGGGGCCGCAGGCCCCATCTATGGGACGGCAAGGCAGCTGAACGAATCGTTGAGGTGTTATCAAGAGAGGTGGGAAAGCCATAAAACCGGCTTGAGTTCCGCGTGTTCCCCCCTTTACGCTAAGGAGCGAAAGATGAATGTCAAAAGTATTTATGAGGACGGAACCTATCTCAGTAATAACCCCACTTGGCATGAACAAGACTCCCCCTGGAAGGCTAGGAATATCGATAGAATCTTAAGTAAGAATGGCATTTATCCAACGACGGTATGTGAGATCGGATGTGGAGCCGGGGGTATACTAAGCTGGCTTTCCAAGCATGCCACGAATAAAACGAAGTTTTTCGGATACGAGATTTCAGCAGACGCCTTTGAAATTTGCAAAAAAAAAGCCGGTCCAAACCTGGAGTACTTTAACGAAAATTTATTCGAAAACAGCGATGTCGTATTTGATGTGGTGATGGCAATAGATGTATTCGAGCACGTGGAGGACTATTTTGGATTTCTTCGCAGGTTAAAAGAAAAGGGAACCTATAAGGTTTTTCACATCCCGCTTGATTTATCGGCGCAGAGCGTATTGCGTGGTTCGCCCATAATGAAACTCAGGTTATCGGTAGGTCATCTGCATTACTTCACGAAAGAAACTGCTTTGGCTACCTTGAAGGACACCAAGTATGAGTTGATAGATTATTTCTATACGGATGGCTCGGAGCTTCCCAATCGGGGATGGAAAGCCAATCTTATGAAAGTTCCGCGGAAGCTGTTATTTTCGATTAATCAGGATTTGGCTGCCAGGATGCTTGGGGGTTTCTCTTTAATGGTATTAGCCAAATAGCGGAAGTTACGATTTGGAATATTGCATAAATTCTCATGTCCACTACTTTTATAGTGTGGTGTTTCCGGCCCCTTTGCCACACTGTTTCCAGCCGGGTGATTTTCGAGTCTTTCAGCGCGAAGGATGTCCCTCATTTATGAGGCAATCGAGCATTTCTCGGATAGACCATGGCTTATCCTGATAGCAGACAATCATGATTCTCGTAACGGGAGGAGCGGGTTATATAGGATCGCATACCTGCCTGGAACTGCTGAATGCAGGCTTCGAGGTAACGGTATTCGATAACTTCTGCAACAGCCATCCAGAAGCTTTGTCCCGCGTAGAAGCCATTACCGGCAAAAGACTGCAAGTTGTCTCGGGTGACTGCAGGGATCGTGCCGCACTGACGGCCGCGTTGCGCAGCAGCAAGGCGGAGGCCGTCATTCATTTCGCCGGACTCAAGGCGGTGGGAGAGTCGGTGGAACAGCCTTTGTCATATTACGATAACAATGTGGTCGGCAGCATTCGACTGCTGGAAGCGATGGAAGAAAGTGGCGTGCGGACAGTGGTATTCAGCTCATCCGCTACGGTTTATGGTGATCCTCAGCGATTGCCGTTAACCGAAGATCATCCGCTTTCCGCTACTAATCCGTATGGCCGCAGCAAGCTGATGATTGAAGAAATATTGCGCGATCTGCACCGCAGCAATAGTGCCTGGCGTTTCGGCATTCTGCGCTATTTCAACCCGGTCGGCGCGCATTCGAGCGGCATGATAGGAGAGGATCCGCAGGGAATACCCAATAACCTCATGCCTTTTGTCTCCCAGGTTGCGATAGGGCGGAGAGAATTTCTCAATGTCTGGGGAGACGATTATCCCACTCCCGATGGAACCGGCGTGCGTGACTATATCCATGTAGTGGACCTGGCCCTGGGGCATATCAAGATTCTGGAGGTCTTGAATTCTCTCGAAATCGATGCTGGCAGCTGTATGACGGTCAATTTGGGCACAGGCATAGGCTACAGCGTTCTGGAAATGGTGCATGCCTTTGAGCAAGCAAGCGGCCGGCCGGTTCCCCATAAAATCGCGCCGCGTCGCCAGGGCGATATCGCATCTTGCTATGCTGATCCGGCATTGGCGTTCGATCTGCTGGGATGGAAGGCGGAGCGCGGTTTAAATGAAATGTGCACCGATGCCTGGCGCTGGCAGGAGGGCAATCCCGATGGGTATGGCGCCAAGGACGAGGAGATGCTCAACAGGTTCCTTTCCGCGCACTTTCCTGAAGCAGGGTAGTACCGACAAACTTTTGCCGTAGGGGCTTGCTCACGCCATTCAAGTATTTCTCGATCCTTTCCCCATATGCAATCATTAATTCCTGTGGTGCTATCCGGCGGTTCCGGAACGCGATTGTGGCCGTTGTCCCGCGAAAAGTATCCGAAGCAGCTATTGCCGCTTACCGGAGAAGATTCCCTGCTGCAGGCCACGGTGCGCCGCATGGATGGCCTAGCCGGCGTTGAGGTTGGGGCTCCGTTGATCGTATGCAATGAAGAATACCGTTTTGTCATAGCGGAGCAGTTGCGGCTGATGGGCAAAAAGGGGACGATCGTATTGGAGCCGGCCGGACGCAATACCGCCCCCGCTCTGACGCTGGCGGCACTCGCGGCGGAACAGGACAAAAGCGATCCGATACTGCTGGTCATGCCTGCAGACCATGTCATCGTGGATGTCCGGAAATTCCAGGAGGCGATATCCCGCGGCATCGGATTTGCGGCCCGGGGAATGATAGTTACGTTTGGCGTCACGCCCGAATCGCCCGAAACAGGATACGGCTATATTCAGGCCGGAGAGCCGGTATCACCGGAGTCTTCCGAGGACCACGCATATCGAATTGTCCGGTTTGCCGAGAAACCGGACGTGGCCAGTGCAAAAGCTTATCTCGACGCCGGTTCTTATTTCTGGAATAGCGGCTTGTTCATGATGCACGCATCGGTGTGGCTCTCTTCCATGGAAATCTGCCGAAACGATATCCTGGCTGCTTGCCGAAGCGCATGGCTTCATCGGTCGGTTGATGGGGACTTTATACGGGTAAAAAAAGAAGAGTTTGCCGGTTGTCCACGCGACTCGATCGACTATGCCGTGATGGAGCGCATCACCGTCGACAAGGAATCTTCGTTGCCCGGCGGAATCGTGATTCCCCTATCAGCCGGATGGTCCGATGTAGGAGCATGGGATTCCCTGTGGAAGGTCTTGCCGAAAAACGATTCGGGCAATGTAGCTCAGGGAGATGTGCTCCTGAATGACTGCCGCAATATGCTGGTGATGTCCGAGCATCGGTTGGTGGCATGCGTAGGAACAGAGAATATGGTGGTGATAGAAACGCCGGATGCCGTCCTGGTTGCACCTATGGACAGGGCGCAGGATGTCAAGCAGATCGTCGATAGCCTGAAGCGGGATGAGCGGCCGGAGGGGCAATTGCATCGGAAAGTTTTCCGTCCCTGGGGTTCATATGACGGAATTGATATCGGCGAACGATTCCAGGTGAAGCGCATTGTCGTAAAGCCGGGTGCCGCATTGTCATTGCAAATGCATCATCATCGGGCGGAGCACTGGATAGTGGTGCGGGGAACCGCGCAGGTGACGCGTGGTGACACGAGTTTTCTGGTGTCCGAGAACGAATCGACCTTTATTCCGTTGGGCACGCGGCACCGTCTGGAAAATCCGGGCTGCGTGCCACTGGAGATGATTGAAGTCCAGTCAGGCTCCTATCTGGGCGAAGACGATATCGTACGTTTTGACGATATATACGGCAGAAACGAAAGTTGATCCCTTCATTCTTTTTTCTCGTTGCAAAGAGAAGGACTTGACTTTAAGCTGGCGATAATGTAGCTAGTCCGATCGGTCTATTGACCCAATTATTATTCAGCGTAACCTTTGGGCTGCGAGTTTTTGTACTTGGGGTTTTCTCAGGACTCGCACTGGCTGGGCTTGGAAGGGTTGCCGTGCCAGGCACAGCCGGTAGTGGAAATCTTGTTGTATGAGGTTGCAAATATACTAATAGGAGGTGAAAGTTATGCTTAGTTCTACTTTGAAACGGGCAGTAGGTATTGCCGTGTTGGCGGGCGCCAGCGCCGGAGCATACGCCGACACAACCACGGATCTTGGACAGGTGAGCACCAGCACGCCGACAACCTTTACGGGATCGGTGCTTGGAGGCAGCTCAAGCTTCAGCGATATTTTCAAGTTTACCCTGGAGCAGCCTAATTCAGGTTCGGGCTACAGTGTGATCAATTTCCCGTTGGATCTCGGATCTGCCGGTACTTTGAACACAGTATTTTCCTCAGTTGCGCTGATCAGTTATGGAGCTGATAACGCTTTTGGAGGAGGTGACGACCAGGTTCTGAAGTCAGTCGTGCTTCCATCCGACGGCAATACGCAGGACCATATAAGCTTGACTTGGGATCAGCCTATTACCGGTGGAGCGTATCTCAGCGTAAACGGTGTAGTGGACGGTTCGCTGGGTGGCATCTATTCCGGATCGATCAGCGCCAGTGCCGTGTCTCCTATTCCTGAGCCGGAAAGCTTCGCCATGTTGCTGGCAGGTTTGGGATTAATGGGTGCGGTTGTTCGGCGTCGCAGTTCCCGCAATACATAAATCCTGAATTAGATCCTGCCCTGAAAGAATGACGGCCTCCAGGAGAGGCCGTTTTTTATTGCAGTACTTTCGATAGGGATTCGGCTGGCGGGCGATTTATTGCGGGTCCCAGATAGGGAACCGAGAGCAATTACTGCAGTTCCTGGTAGGCGCGATTGGACTCGAACCAACGACCCCCACCATGTCAAGGTGGTGCTCTAACCAGCTGAGCTACGCGCCTGGGAGCAAAGGATTTTATCTGAAACGGTGCAAGGGTTCAAATTATAATGGCGCCTTGCACCAGCAAGTCCTCGATAACGAGAAACCAGGGCTGCTATGTCTTCCCGCATCCTTCATCGGTGATGGAAAAAATCCGTTTATCCAAGTTCCTGTCCCAGCAAGGACTATGCTCCCGCAGGGAGGCCGACAAGTATATTGAACAGGGATGGGTGTGGGTGGACGGCGAGCGCATCACCGAACTGGGGACGAAGATCCATCCCAAACAGGATATCAAGCTGGACCAGGCGGCACGAGCGCAACAGACCAGCCGGATGACCATACTGCTGAACAAACCCATTGGCTATGTTTCCGGGCAGCCGGAACCCGGCTATCGGCCCGCTATTCAGCTGATAAACCGTGAGTCCCGGTTTGAGGGCGATGAGACGCCACAAACCTTTCGCACCAGCCATTTGAAGGGAATGGCGCCAGCCGGACGGCTCGATATCGATTCATCCGGCTTGCTGGTATTCACGCAGGATGGGCGTATCGCCAAGCAACTGGTGGGTCCCGAATCAGAAATCGAAAAAGAGTATCTCGTACGTGTTGTCGGGATAGCGTCACGACAGGCGCTCGGCCTTTTGAACCACGGCTTGAGTCTCGATGGTGAAGAACTAAAGCCGGCAAGGGTTACATGGCAAAATCGGGAACAACTGAGATTTATCCTTAGGGAGGGAAAGAAACGGCAAATTCGACGGATGTGCGAGCTTGTGGGATTAAAAGTAACCGGCTTAAAACGTATCCGTATTGGAAAGATAAGTTTAGGCAGCCTTCCAGTGGGCGAATGGCGCTATCTAGGATCAAACGAACGGTTCTGAATTTACGCCAGCCACGGCAGGGCTCGCATATTCATCGGCATAAACGCCGCAGCAAGGCGAACCGTGATTTCGGATTTGATCCGCCGGGCATTCGTTTTTCCTGGGTATCGTTGAATTGGCCTCGCCGAAAGCCTGCGGCAGCTTCACTTCCGGTCCAAACGCTGTCCCTCTCCTTTCTATTGACGCTGCCGCTACGCATCACTCGCTGCCTTGGCCGAGATTTACTGGCGGATTGCTGTGGTGCACCGTTACAATGTCCCACTAATGTCCCACTTGGTATCGGCAGAAAATTCCATTCTTCAGAAAATGACAAAATGCTCCTGGTAACTGGCGGCGCGGGCTTTATCGGCGCCAATTTTATTCTGGATTGGCTGGCGCAAGCTGACGAGGCAATAATCAATCTGGACAAGTTGACGTATGCGGGCAACCTGGAGAACCTCGCATCGCTGGCAGGAGATGAACGGCATATCTTCGTGCATGGCGACATCTGCGATACCGGGCTTATCAAGGGCTTGCTTACCCGTTACCAACCTCGAGCCATTCTCAATTTTGCGGCTGAAAGCCATGTGGACCGGTCTATTCACGGTCCGGAGGAGTTCGTGCAGACCAATATACTCGGTACTTTTCGATTATTGGAGGCAAGCCGGGCGTACTGGAATGGCCTCAATGGCGGAGTGAAACACCGATTCCGCTTTCTTCATATTTCCACTGATGAGGTTTACGGATCCTTGGCGCAGGGCCAGCCGGCTTTTTCCGAGACCTTTCCTTATCAGCCCAACAGTCCTTATTCAGCCAGCAAGGCTGCCAGCGATCACCTCGTTCGCGCTTATTACCATACCTATGGCCTGCCTGTTGTCACCACCAATTGTTCCAACAACTACGGTCCTTATCAATTTCCCGAGAAACTCATTCCACTCATGATCGTAAACGCGCTGGCAGGAAAGCCGCTGCCTGTTTACGGCGACGGCCAGCAGATCCGGGACTGGCTGTACGTAAAAGACCACTGCACGGCTATTCGCCGCGTGCTGGAAGCCGGGGTTCCCGGAGAAACCTATAATGTCGGCGGTTGGAACGAGCAGCCGAATATAAGGATCGTCAAAACAATCTGCACGCTATTGGATGCGTTAAGACCACTGGTCATCGGCTCTTACCATAGCCTGATCACCTTCGTTTCAGATCGTCCTGGGCATGATCGGCGCTATGCGATTGATGCAAGCAAGATCGAGCGCGAGCTGGGCTGGAAGCCAGAGGAGACATTCGAAACAGGAGTGGCCAAAACCCTTGGTTGGTATCTCGACAACCCTGCCTGGATTGGCAATGTGCAGTCGGGGACATACAGGACCTGGATAGAAAAGAATTACGCAGGGCGCCAGGCATGAAAATTCTGCTGTTTGGAAAAGGGGGGCAGGTGGGATGGGAACTCCAGCGCAGCCTGGCACCCCTGGGCGATCTTGTCGCGCTGGATTTCGATAGCCGGGAATTTTGCGGAGACTTCACTCGCCTGGATGGCATTGCCGAAACCATTCGAGCGGTTGCTCCGGACGTCATCGTGAATGCTGCGGCCCATACTGCGGTGGATAAGGCCGAAATCGAGCCGGAAAGGGCAAGGGCAATCAATTCCCTTGCGCCGGCCGCCATCGCCGGCGAAGCTTCCAGGCTTGGCGCGTGGCTGGTGCATTACTCGACCGATTACGTATTCGACGGTTCAGGAAGCCGCCCTTGGGTCGAAACGGACGATACCCATCCGCTGAATGTTTATGGTTCCACCAAGCGGGAAGGAGAAGTGGCCATACGCGGTTCCGGTTGCAATTATTTAATCTTCCGCACCAGTTGGGTTTTTGCCGCGCGTGGAGGAAATTTCGCCAGGACGATGTTACGCCTGGCCCAGGAACGTGACCGCCTTACGGTGATCGATGACCAGATAGGCGCTCCTACCGGAGCTGACCTGCTGGCCGACGTGACTGCCCTTGCCATTCGCACAGCCATGCACAGAAAAGAAGTGGCGGGACTATACCACTTGGTTGCAGCAGGAGAAACTTCGTGGTTTGGTTATGCCCGGTTCGTGCTGGACTTCGCACGCGAATCCGGCCTGAAACTCAACGTCAGTCCGGAAGAGATCGTACCCGTTCCAAGCGGCGCGTTTCCCTCGCCTGCACAGCGACCTAAAAATTCGCGGCTGAACGCGGCCAAGCTCCAGGCAACTTTTGATTTACGCATGCCGCCATGGCAAACTGGGATCGTGCGTATGCTGACTGAGGTTCTAGAGAAACGAGCATGAGTCCAAAGCGTAAAGGCATCATCCTGGCTGGCGGATCGGGCACGCGGCTTTATCCGGTAACGAAGGCCGTTTCCAAGCAGTTGCTGCCTATTTACGACAAGCCCATGATTTATTACCCGTTGAGCACTCTCATGCTGGCGGGAATCCGCGACATTCTTGTCATATCCACGCCCCAAGATACACCTCGCTTCGAGCAATTGCTGGGGGATGGCAACGATTGGGGCCTCAGTTTGCACTATGCGGTACAACCGAGCCCAGACGGGCTGGCCCAGGCTTTTACTATCGGCAAGGCCTTTATAGGATCCGATCCGAGCGCGCTGGTGCTGGGTGACAACATATTTTACGGCCATGACCTGCATGCGCAGCTCCAGCGCGCCATGAGCAGGACGAGCGGCGCAACCATATTCGCCTATCATGTCCAGGATCCACAGCGTTATGGCGTGGTGGCCTTTGATTCGCAAAATCGCGCCACTGCCCTGGAAGAGAAACCTTCGAAACCGAAAAGCAACTATGCCGTCACAGGCCTGTACTTCTACGATGATAAGGTCACCGATATCGTAGGCACGCTTAAGCCGTCGGCGCGCGGTGAGCTCGAGATAACGGATGTGAACCGCATCTATCTGGAACGTCATCAGCTTGAGGTCGAGATAATGGGCCGCGGTTTCGCGTGGCTGGATACCGGAACGCATGAAAGCCTGATAGAAGCCAGCAACTTCATTGAAACCATCGAACACCGCCAGGGTCTGAAGATCGCCTGTCCCGAAGAAATTGCCTACCGCCAGGGTTTCATTGGGCCGGCACAGCTGGAGAAACTGGCGCAGCCGCTGGCGAAAAACGGATATGGCCAATACCTTTTGCGCCTCTTGTCGGAGCGAGTGGTTGCATGAAGGTCATTACCACTGAACTCCCCGAGGTTCTGATTATCGAACCTGTTGTTTTTGGAGACAGTCGTGGATTTTTTTTTGAAAGCTTCAACCAGAAAAATTTCGTGCAAGCTACGGGACTTGACGTAAACTTCGTGCAGGATAACCACAGCCGGTCCGCAAAAGGCGTCCTGAGAGGCTTGCACTACCAGGTCGGCCGACCCCAGGGCAAGCTTGTGCGAGTAGCGCGGGGAGCCGTGTTCGATGTGGCAGTGGATATCCGCAAATCCTCTGCCGCTTTTGGCCGATGGATCGGAGTTGAGCTTACCGAAGACAATCATCGCCAGCTTTGGATACCGCCGGGTTTCGCCCATGGATTTTATGTGCTGAGTGAAAGCGCCGATTTTCTATACAAAACTACCGAGTACTATGCTCCTGATTTGGAGCGTAGTCTTGCTTGGAACGATCCGGAACTTGCTATTGGGTGGCCGCTAAGTGGAATGTCTCCTGTCGTGTCCCCCAAGGATATGAGTGCGCCTAAGCTCGCTGATGCCGAGGTGTTCTCTTGAGCATTCAACCGGTTCATGCCCTGTTTATGCAAGCCGCATCGATGCGGAATCGGCCTGTCATGGTTCCATGCCATGAAACGAAACAATTTCCACTGAAGGAAAAGGTCCGGCAAGGATTTTGGAATGATAGATACCACAGGCGGCCGTGAATTTCCCCTGCGGGAGGCCCACAACCTCGTCCGCGACCTGATGACGCCCAATCCCTGGATTTATTGGACGGACTTTCTCTTCCACGTCACTCTGGGATGGTTGGCTTATATTACTGCGCTGCTGGCGCCGGTGCTATCGGGCTGGCAGATTGCGGCAGGAATCGTGGCTACTTTTGCTTTTTATCGCGCTGCGATCTTCATTCATGAGCTGGCCCACTTGAAGAGAGGTACGTTCGGGACGTTTCGGGTCGTCTGGAACATCATTTGCGGCATACCGCTTTTGATCCCTTCCTTCTTGTACGATGGCGTGCACAACGATCATCACAAGCGCGATGTGTACGGTACGAGCAGGGATGGCGAGTATGTTCCCTTTGCGACCCTCAAACCGACCGCCATGATCGGATATGTCTTGTTGTCATTTGCCTTGCCCTTTTTCTTCATCGTTCGTTTTCTGCTGCTCACGCCGCTTTCCTATCTGATTCCGCCACTCCGGAAATTATTATGGGAACGTGCTTCCTCGCTCACGATCGACATGAGCTACATACGTGCCGCGGACGCGATCCGGAACGATAAGCATTGGCGGCTCCAGGAGTTCGCCACGTTTTTATTCGTTACCATTGCCGTCATCTGCATGGCGGCAGGCTTGCTGACCTACAAGGCGCTTGTGCTCTGGTATGTCATAGCAATGTTTATATTTCTGATCAATTCTCTGCGTACGCTCAGCGCTCACGCGTACCGCAATCCGGGAGACCAGGAAATGGAATTTGCCGAACAGTATCTCGATTCCATCAATGTTCCCGGCCACTGGCTCATCACTGGCTTATGGGCTCCAGTAGGGCTCCGTTACCATGCCACACACCATCTTTTCATGAGCTTGCCTTACCATAACCTGGGGGAAGCGCAACGCCGCTTGATGAATGGGCTGAGTGATAACACGCTTTATGCCAGGACCCTGCGGAAAAGCATGTGGGATGCGCTTGGGCGCATATGGGGCGAGGCTTCCGCATCGACCCGCATGCCCGTTCCGGGCGCAGCGCTGGACGACGCGATCCAGAGACGGAAAAATGCGTGATTGGAAAAACCCGATTCTCTAGGATAGAGCATCTCCTCCTATAGCGCTTACTGCCCGGTTTCCAGATCCAGGGATCCTACATTGGTTTTACTGTATCTGTTTCAGTAAAGCCCTGGCTTCCCCGATATCAGCAAAATTTTTCCCGCTGGCGATGAGCTGTTCCAGTTCCTTGCGGGCGCCGGCCCTGTCATCCGTCTTGATCAAGCCTAAAGCGAGGTGATAGCGGATGTCGGGCATATCCGGAGCGAGCGTAGCCGCTTTTCGCAGGAGAGGAAGGCCGCGTGCGGTATTTCCCTGCGCTATCAGTATCGATCCTAAGGTGTCCAATACCGAGGGGTTGTCTGCGGCAAGCTGGTGTGCTTTTTCGGCATATTCCAGAGCCTGGGAGTCCTTGTTCTGCTGCAACGCCATCGCCAGGTTATTCAGCGCCGCCACATTCTTGGGATGGGTCCGCAGGACGGTTTGATATTGCTCGATTGCCGGCTTGATTTCCCGATCCGTCATATAGGCTTCGGCGAGATACATGCGAACAGTCGCATCGCCCGGGTTCTCCTTGAGCCAATGCACCAAACGCGAATTGGCTTCACCTTTTTTTCCTGTCTGACTCAGCGCGGCATGCAGCTTCATCAGAAGCAGCGGATCTTTTCCAAGGGAAAGAGCGTGCTCATAAGCCTTGGATGCAAGAGCAGGATTGTTCCGCTTCAGTTCCAGGTCGCCTTCCGCCACATAGCCCACCGGCAGCTTTGGATATTGCTTCTGAATCTGTTTTGAGACCGCAAGTGCCCCTGCGTAGTTCTTATTCCGGGTTTCAAGCAGAATCTGCGTCAGCTGCGCATCCAGGTAGTCGGGCTTCAGCGCCAGGGCTTTCTTCAGCGCATCCGAGGCGGCGGGCAGATTGTCAGTTGCAATATGGATCGCAGCAATTCGAAACTGCGCGAGCGCAGACCCGGGAAGCATGGCGGCGAGCTTATTGTAGCTTTCCAGGGCTCCAGCCTTGTCATCGTTCGCAAATTGCGCCTGGGCCAGAAAGTCGAGAACATCCGGATTATTGGGATATGCCCCCCTGAGCTTCTCTACCAGGGAAAGCGCCTTTTGCTTCTCCCCCACGCGGAGATAATGAGCTTCCAAAAGCAGGGCGGGTTCCAGCGCATTCGGGTTTTCCTTATGCGCCCGTTCCAGCCACATGGTCGCTTCCTTGTTGTCCTGGCGATTGAGGGCGATACCGGCCAACGCGGTCATCGCCTGTATATTCTTCTTGTCCTTCTGCAGAAGCGCCTCAAAACGCTGCTTGGCCACCTCAGGTTTGTTTTCCTGTATGTCGAGCTGCGCCAGGTTGGTCACGGCAGGGAAATAGGAGGGCTGCAGGGAAAGCGCCTTTTCAAAGCTCGCCCGGGCGGCAACCGCATCTTTTTTCTTCAGATAAATCCCGCCTTTTAGATTCTGGACGAGAGGATTGTCCGGATGCTCCTTTTCCACCGCTTTCGCCACCGCAAGCGCTTTATCGAATTCTTTGAGGCGAAGATGGGTCATTGCAAGCAGAATACCGGCTTGGGATGATTGGGGATCCAGCTTTCTCGCCGCTTCCAGCTCGGCTATGGCGCGGTCGTTGTCGCCTTGCCCCATCTTGCTCATGCTTAAGGCAGCATGAAGCGTCGCGTTTTCCGGCGCCATGCTGCTCGCTTTTTCAAAATACTCCGTCGCCTTTTCAAAATCCCTGGTTTGCATGTAGGCCTCTCCCGCCAGGGCGAACAGCTGGGAGTCGGGCTGGATGTTTTTATTCTTCAGTGCAGGAGCCAGGACACTGACGGCTCGTTGTCCCTCCCGGTTTTTGAGGAGAACGGAAGCCAGCAATTTTCGCGCATAGAGGTTTCCGGGATCTTTCTCCAGGTATTGCTTCAGGTTCGTTTCCGCTTGTGGCAAGGATCCCAGCGCCAATTGGACAGCGCCGCCCAGCAGTAGGCTCGGCAGGTGATCGGGTGCGGCACGAAATACCTGCTGCAGGGATTCCAGCGCGGCAGGATATTTGCCCTGGCTGTAGTCGAGCAGCGCCTGGGTATAGAAGACCAGCAAGCTGCCAGGAGTCACCTTGCGCGCCGCATCCACATCCGCTTTCGCGGAATCGAATTTTCCGGCCCCAATTTCCAGGAAAGCCTTGTTGAGGTATGCTGCAGTGCTATTCGGTTTTATTTTGATGACTTCGTTGTAGGCTGCGATTGCCGGGTCGCTTTTGCCGAGGACGCGCAGCAGGTCACCCTTGAAAAGCCATGCCTCGGCGCTGCCCGGATTTTTCTCCACCGCTTCGTCCGAAAGGCGAATGGCGGTATCGACATCCTGCTGCATGAGCGAATACTTTGCCATTCCCACTATCGCATCGGGGAAGTGCGGCTGCTTCCCAAGCGCCTGCTCGAACAGTTTTTTTGCGTCTTCAGCCTTGTTCAGTGACAGCAGGGCGTTGCCCCGCAGGGTAGAAATTTCAGCGGAAGCATCATTGCCGGAAAGTTTTTGCGTATCGTCGAGAAGTTGCTGAAACTGGCCGAGGCCAAGCATGGCCTGCCCCAGGTCGGGCCATACTTTGGCCGGACTCATTCCCAGGCTCAGGGCTTTTCGCAATTCTTTTTCCGCAGACTGCAGATCACCGGTTTTGTTATAGATGGTTCCCAGCAGATATCGCGCTTCCGGATCATTCGGGTTTTGCTGAAGCGAGTTCTTGAGCTGAATGATGGCGGCCTTGTTATCCCCTTTTTGCTGATAATTTCTTGCATCCGCTATCAGCGTTTGCGCATCCTGCTGCTTATTGCAGCCCGTCATGGCAATGCTTGCGAATGCGGCCAGGATCAGCAGGTTCATCAAGGTTGTTTTTATTGCAGGCGCTTTGCTCGAATAGTGCATAAAAGTCCTTTCTTCCGTCATTACGGAGTGGATACAGCGCAGGGTTCGGGGAAATGTCCTGTTTACTGGCTTGGAAAGTCCGCTTTTTGGGACGCTATCATTCTTATCATCATTTCTCGGTATGATATGCTGGCACAAATAGCGGGAGAATTGGCCTTTAGTACAGTTTATTTTAAACAAATCCAGGTACATCATGCGCGCTGCGGTATGTTTGCATATGTTTTATACCTATACCGAGAGAATTTGAATATAGAAAAAATTTAGAGATAGAAGGGAGATAACTATGACTGTGGTAGCGGTGGTCGGACTGGGTTACGTGGGTTTACCCCTCGCAGTAGAGTTTGGAAAGAAACGGCAAACCATCGGGTACGATCTTTCCCGCGGCAAGGTCGAGAGTTACAGGCGCGGAGTGGACCCCACCGGAGAAGTCTCGGTCGCCGACATGCGCGCAGCCAGTCAGTTGCATGTGACCAATGATCCAGCCGAGCTGAACCGGGCCGATTTTATTGTGATCGCGGTCCCGACCCCGGTGGATGCGGCCCATCAACCGGACTTCGCCGCCCTTACGGGAGCGAGCGAGTCCGTTGGAAAGCACATGAAGCGGGGCGCAATCGTTATCTACGAATCCACGGTTTATCCTGGGGCAACCGAGGAAGTCTGCATTCCGGTCCTGGAGAAATTTTCAGGCATGAAATGGAAAAACGATTTCCATGTCGGGTTTTCGCCTGAACGCATCAATCCCGGCGATAAACTGCATACCCTTACCACCATCCTGAAAGTGGTCTCGGGGGATGACGAGGACACGCTGGAGAAAATTGCCGCGCTTTATGAAGACATCATTTCCGCGGGGGTGCATCGCGCATCCAGCATCAAGGTTGCAGAGGCAGCGAAGGTGATAGAAAACACCCAGCGGGACCTGAACATCGCCTTGATGAACGAGTTGGCGATTATCTTCAACCGTCTCCAGATCGATACGCTGGAAGTTCTTCAGGCCGCTGGGACGAAATGGAATTTTCTGCCTTTTCGCCCCGGCCTCGTAGGGGGGCACTGCATCGGAGTGGATCCCTATTATCTTACGCATAAGGCCGAGATGATCGGCTATATACCCCAGGTGATCCTGGCGGGCCGGCGGATCAACGACAGCATGGCGAAATTCATAGCGGAACAGACCATCAAGCAGATCATCAAGGCCGATATCAGCGTCAAGGGCGCCCGGGTAAATGTACTCGGGCTCTCTTTCAAGGAAAACTGCCCGGATTTGAGAAATTCCAAGGTGGCCGATCTGATAAGCGAACTGAAATCCTACGGTATCGAGATTCATGTTCACGATCCTGTAGCCAGTCCCGAAGAAGCCCGCCATGAGTACGGGGTCGAGCTGGAAGCATGGGACGACCTGCCTCGTGCCGACGCGTTGATCGTCGCGGTTTCGCATCGCGAATTCATTGCGAGGCCCCTGGCCGATTTCCACGATAAAATCACTCCCAACGGTTGTTTTATCGATGTCAAGTGCCAGTTTGATCCCGTGGCGTTGCGCGACTCGGGGCTCAATCTCTGGCGGCTTTGAGGAAGAAACAGTCAAGGATGACGCGTTATCAAAAGGTCCGGGAGCATCTGGAGAATCATCAGTACCGGTGGCTGATTACCGGGGTCGCGGGCTTCATCGGGAGCAATCTGCTGGAAGCGCTGCTGAGGCTGAGGCAGAAGGTAGTGGGGCTGGACAACTTTTCAACCGGCCATCCGCATAATCTTGCTCAAGTCAGGGCGTTGGCGGGTGAAGAGGCCTGGCGGGATTTCCACTTCATCGAAGGTGATATCCGTGTGCTGGACACATGCAGGGATGCCTGCGAAGGCGTTGACTTCATACTCCACGAGGCCGCGCTTGGATCCGTACCCAGGTCGATCGACGATCCCATTCGTACCAACGAGAACAATATATCAGGTTACCTGAACATGCTCGTCGCGTCCCGGGACGCCAATGTGAAGCGGTTTGTATATGCCGCTTCCAGTTCCACATATGGCGACCATCCTGCCCTGCCGAAAACCGAGTCCGTAATTGGCCAGCCTCTTTCCCCGTACGCGGTCACCAAGTATGTAAATGAGCTCTATGCTGACGTATTCGCCCGGTGCTATGGAGCCCAGTCCATAGGCTTGCGTTATTTCAATGTTTTCGGACCGAGGCAGGATCCCAATGGGGCCTATGCGGCGGTGATACCGCAGTGGATCGTGGCGCTCATACGAA
>DASZUL010000038.1:0-155948 GCA_035547595.1 Nitrosospira sp. | reverse complement strand
CGCACATGATGATGAGTTCCGCATCGATGTCCGGTCCGGCATAACCCAGCGCTTCTGCGCCCACCTGGTGGAACTGGCGATAGCGTCCTTTTTGAGGACGCTCATGGCGGAACATGGGCCCCGAGTAATACAACCTTTGAGGTCCGGCATAGAGAAGATTGTGCTCCAGTGCCGCACGCACGCACGAAGCCGTGCCTTCCGGCCGCAGTGTCAGGCTGTCGCCGTTGAGGCTATCCGAAAAAGAATACATTTCCTTTTCGACGATATCGGTCACCGATCCGATGGAGCGGACAAATAAATCGGTTTGCTCCACGATCGGCATGCGTATGTTGCGATAGCCGTAAGCCGCCATGCATTCACGGACGGTCTGTTCGAAGAATTCCCAGAGATATATCTCGTCAGGCAGGATGTCATTCATCCCGCGAATGGCCTGAATGGTTCTCGCCATGCTAGCCGGTGGCCGATTTCTTCGGGTATTTCATCTGCACATAGTCATCGACGATCTGGCGAAATTCGCCGGCAATATTGTCGCCCTTCAAGGTGACGGATTTGCGGCCATCCACATAAACGGGCGCTACAGGCCGTTCCCCCGAACCGGGAAGGCTGATGCCGATATTGGCGTGCTTGCTTTCCCCGGGACCATTGACGACGCAGCCCATCACCGCCAGGGTCATGTTCTCCACGCCGTCATATTCTTCGCGCCATACCAGCATCTGGTCACGAACGTACCCTTGTATGCTTTCTGCCAGCTCCTGGAAATAGGTGCTGGTTGTACGCCCGCATCCGGGGCATGCCGCCACCAGAGGTACAAAGGCCCGCAAGCCCGTGGTCTGCAGGATTTCCTGGGCCACGACCACCTCGCGGGAACGATCCCCACCAGGCTCAGGCGTAAGCGATATCCGGATGGTATCCCCTATGCCCTCCAGAAGCAGTACCGACAGCGCGGCAGTGGAAGCCACGATGCCCTTTGAACCCATTCCGGCCTCGGTCAATCCGAGATGCAAGGCATAGTCGCAACCTGCCGCCAGTTCCCGGTAAACGCTGATCAAGTCCCGGACACCGCTCACCTTGCAGGACAATATGATGCGATCCCGTCCAAGGCCTATCTCTTCCGCGCGCCTGGCGCTTTCCAGCGCCGAAGTAATGAGCGCCTTCCGCATCACCACCCCTGCATCCTGGGGATCGGCGGACGAGGCGTTCTCATCCATCATGCGCGCGAGCAGTTCCGGATCCAGGCTGCCCCAGTTCACGCCGATACGCACCGGCTTTTCGTACTTGCATGCGGCTTCGATCAGGATGGAAAATTGCTCATCGCGCTTCTTTCCATGACCTACATTGCCAGGGTTGATACGGTACTTGGCCAATGCCCTCGCACAATCCGGAAATTCGGTCACGAGCTTATGGCCGTTGAAATGGAAGTCGCCGATGAGGGGAACATGACAATCCATGGCATCGAGGCGGGCGCGGATGCCGGGCACGGCCTTGGCAGCCGCGGCGGTATTGACCGTAATGCGAACCAGTTCCGATCCGGCGCGTGCGAGCTGGGCAACCTGCAATGCAGTGGCAACTTCATTTTCGGTATCGGTGTTGGTCATCGATTGCACGACGATGGGTGCACCCCCGCCAACGGTGATATTTCCGATGTGTACCCCCACACTGTTGCGGCGCGGCGGAAAGCCATTCTGAGACGTAGTCATAGTAGATGTGAGACTCTTGTAAGGATGAAAATATTATTCAAGCGACAGCCTGGCCGTTCCGCCGTAACGATTGGTATAGGGCAAGAGATCGACAGGCTTGCCATTGTAGACCAGCTGGACAGCCACAGCATTGCCGATTGCAAGGGAGAACGGCGGCTTTCCGCGCAGAAACTGCTCTGTTCCCGGAAGATTGATTCTCGAAAGAAGCACTCTCCCGCGACTATCCTTCACCTCGGTCCATGATTCCCCTCCGAAAACAAGATGAAGCGTGTCTTTCCATTCGCCGGTGTCGGGCACACTCCCTGCCGGCGCGACTTGCTGAACCGGTATCGACGTGGAAATAGATGCGGAATCGGAGCCAGGGGAAGGGGTCATGCTTTTCTGCTCGATCGCTCCCCGGTCTCCGAAGGACGGTTCGGTCTTCCCGTCATTTCCATCCTCCACCGGAGATGTTGACGCAGGCATGGGCAAGGAAGGGGGTTCCGCTGCCTCGGGCGCGACCCCGGCTTGAGGTTCGGTCCTCGGTGCCGGCTGTTGATTATCTATCGCAACCTCATTTCCACGATAAATTTCATAAATCAGCAGCACCAGCGCCAGGATCGCTCCACCGACAATAAGGAAGCTGCGCACTCCCTGTTTTCGGTTCGATGGGAACGGGATTCCCTCGCTCTGATAAGTAATGGTCTGTACAGGAGGGGGGGGCGCCGATCGTTCCAGCTGTTGCAGCAATGGCGATGCGTCGATCTGCAGGAGTTTGGCATAATTGCGGACAAACCCGCGCAAAAAGGTATTGCTCACCAGTTTACTGTAGTCGTCTTCCTCAAGGGCCGTAATCTGCCGTACCGACAACCGCAGCTGTCTTGCAGCATCTTCCACGCTCAAACCCCGATTCAACCGGGCGGCGCGCAATAGCTGCCCAACCCTTTCCCTGGGCTGGACCGGTCCTGGCTCGGACCCATGATTCCTGTTATCCGGATCTGGCGTATTCATTAGATGGACGAGGGTGGCGACGAGAATGGCAAACGCAAGAAGCCTTCCGCAGTTTCCTGGTTCGTCTCATTTTGTCATTTCCATAGCCTTGCGGCTTGTCCGCCGGCTTTTATCATGCACCTTCCCGGCAAGTTGGCCGCAAGCGGCGGAAATATCGTCGCCGCGAGTTTTGCGGACTGTAACCACCAACCCGGCCTGTTGCAGTACGTCGCGGAACTGCGCTATTGCCTGAGGAGAGGAACGCCGGTAGCCGGAATGCGGAAACGGATTGAATGGAATCAGATTGAACTTGCATGGCGTGTCCTGCACCAGCCGGACCAGCTCGCGTGCATGTGATAGATCGTCATTGACCCCATTCAGCATGACATACTCGAAGGTAATGAAATCCCGGGGTGCGGATACGAGATAGCGCCGGCAAGCCGCCAGCAATTCGCTGATCGGATATTTTTTGTTGATGGGCACCAGTTGATCCCGCAACGCATCGCTAGGTGCATGCAACGACACCGCGAGCGCCACCGGACACCGCTCGCGCAGCCGATCCATGGCGGGAATCAGACCGGAGGTGCTCACGGTTACCCGCCGGCGGGATAGTCCGTACGCATTGTCATCCAGCATCAGGTCAAGAGCGGTCACCACATTTTCGAAGTTGGCCAATGGTTCACCCATGCCCATCATCACCACGTTGGTAACGGGACGCCCCGTAACGGCGGGGCGAACGGAAAGTGCCGCTCCGTTACGGCCAGCGCCAGAAGGTGTTCCCCCTGCAGGATATCCAGCCGGATCGTTCATCAGCGCGGCATTGGCCCACCATAACTGGCCGATGATCTCCGCCACAGTCAGATTGCGATTGAAGCCCTGCGCGCCCGTGGAACAGAAAGTGCAGGCAAGCGCACAACCAACCTGACTGGATATGCAAAGCGTACCCCGGTTGGCTTCCGGTATGAAGACTGTTTCGATGCCGTTGCCCGCCCCCACCGACAATAACCATTTCCGCGTACCATCGCTCGCGGTATGGTCGCTCATGA
This sequence comes from Nitrosospira sp., assembly GCA_035547595.1. GTDB lineage: Bacteria > Pseudomonadota > Gammaproteobacteria > Burkholderiales > Nitrosomonadaceae > Nitrosospira. Next base: position 152,236 of record DASZUL010000038.1, on the reverse strand, counting down.
CGCAAGGTGGCTCGATGACAGCCATTGCCGCAAGCCGTTCCCGCAGCGGCTTTGCCAGATCACTCATCGATGCGAAATCCGCGGCGCCGGACTGATGTATCCAGCGCAACAACTGCTTTGCGCGGAATGGCTTCTCTCCGATCTGCGCACAGAACTCGGAAAGACCTCCGTAATTGAAATCTAGGAGATTAATGCTCATGACGTTGAGCAGCAATCCATCATTCTTATCGGGAATGAATATCGAGGGCTGAAAAATAATAGGCTACTTCAACCGCGGCAGTTTCAGGCGAATCGGAACCATGCACGGCGTTGGCATCGATGCTGTCCGCGAAATCCGCCCGGATCGTGCCTTTCTCCGCCGCCTTCGGATCGGTCGCACCCATCAGGTCCCGGTTTTTTTTGATGGCGCCTTCCCCTTCGAGCACCTGCACCATTACCGGACCGGAAATCATGAACTTCACCAGGTCATTAAAAAATGGACGATGGCGATGCACGGCGTAAAAACCCTCGGCTTCCGCCTGGGAAAGATGAAGCATGCGTGCCGCAATGATTTTCAACCCATTGCTTTCAAAACGTGAATAGATTTCACCGATGACATTTTTTTTAACGGCATCCGGTTTGACGATAGACAAAGTTCTTTCAACAGCCATCGAATACTCCACTAAATTAAGTAAATCAACGGAGTATTTTAACAAAAAACCCTGCCGGAGTCCCAAAAACCGAAAATCTGCCCTGGCTGCGCCTGGGGGCGGGGATACGGAATCGATTGCTTCCGGGATATGCGCTGCATTCAGGATGCCACATTCACTCCAGCTTGATCGTCTGCACGCGAGTCGGCCAAGCTCCCCGACCGATGATCTTGGCTCCCTGGAACATGACGTAACTCTGGCGGCCATAATGTGGGAGTGGCCGTATCAGTGCTCCAAGCGCCGCCATATCCTTGGCGGATACCACGGCAAGCGTGGAACCATCCGGACGGCGGACAGTCCAGGCCTGCGCCGAACCCTTGTTTCGCACATTGTCCGGCCGCGCGGGCAGATGTTTGCTGGCGAGCCAGGAGTCGACCTGCTCTTCCAGGCCAATCACCAGGGCTGGGGCCAGCGGCAGGTCATCCTTTCCGGAAACGAGGCTGGGAGAACGATTTTGAAGCTTTGAAGCCAGTGTTTCGGCGGTATTCCGCAATTCGCCGCCCTCCGGCAGGAGAACGGTTACCGCGGTGCGATCCACCATGACCTGGCGCAAGATAGGAGGAGCTTCGTCGGACGCTAAGCGGCGGAACAATCTGAGGTCGGGATCAAGCGCCACCTCGAGCGGCCGCGCCTGGACATCGAGCGTAAATGCCTGGCGCTCGTTCTGCAGGTCCAGCAGGCGAATCTGCTCTCCCCCCTCGGTTTGAACAGCAACCGGCACCCGCAAATGGTATGCCGGCTGGTCCTGCTCGAGGGTCAGGGTAACCGCATGACCCGATGCCGACCGTGCTCGCCTGGCTTCCGCAATACGCAGCATGGGTGCTCCCGCCCGGGTCAGCCACTGATCGAAAAATACATCCAGATTCCCTGATGACTGGGCCTGGAAAGCGCTCTGCAAATCCTTCCAGGAAGCGATATGAAAGCGCTGCTTGCGCCAGAAGCTTTGGAGCGAGCGATCAAAAATTTCGCGCCCCAGCAGGTCGCGCAACATCAGAAACATCATTGCCGCCTTGTTATAGCCGACAATCTGGGAGGCGCCATGGGTACGCGAGGTAAACGTTGTAAGCGGAGAATCCTGGCCCGGTGCCAGCGCCGCGAAATCGCGCAGCCATCCCCGGCGCATTTCCCGCGCGGCATCTTCGCTTTCGCGCTCCTTGTAGGTGTAGTCCGCCATGAAGGTGGTCAGGCCTTCCGACCAGTTGCCGTGCGCGTAATCCGGATAGACGCCATTCCCCCACCAGTTATGCAGCACTTCGTGTCCCAGAGAGGTGGAACGGATGAAGGGCAGCCGAAGCACCTCGATACCGAGATAGGTCAATGTTGGCATCCCGAACCCCGTAGGTGTCGGACTCGACACCACACTGAATTCCGAGAAGGGATACGCACCAATCCAGGATTCATAAAACTGAATGAAATGCTTGACCGAATCCAGATATCCAGGGGCCATATCAGCGATCTGGGAATGAAAATACGTGCGCAACTGTATGGGTTTACCCCCCATCCCCGCCATCTTGCGGGTCTCGATTGTGTAGGGACCGGCCATCAGGTCGATGCCCCCCGTGGGGGCCGCGAATTCAAAACGTGCGTGATACCCTTCGTTCGTATCGGATTCCTCGATCAGGCGTCCTGGAACAATGCCGCGTTGCCCCGCGGGAAGATCGATGCTTAGCCGGTAACTGGCAAGCTTTCCAGCGATATAGGGATACCAGCCGCTCGAATCCGGAAGAAACGTCCCCATTTCGCCGGTTGCCGGCTCATTCCTTCCCAGGGTCTGGGGATGATCGATGGACGTATCCAGCGCCGACAGTTCTCCGCGCCACTGGACTTCGATCCGGCGCGGCGTCTGCTCGCTGCTGGGAATGCTCCAGGCGCGCAGATTCCCGGAACTGGCGGCCGGCCCGAGCGCAACGCCATCGATGCGGGCACTGAGTACGCCGAAGCGGCGGCCGAGCAGCAGGGTCAATTCTTCCCCTTTCTTCACCGTGATGATGCTGTTCCCCTCAATGCTGCGTTGCGTGGGATCGATACGCACCGTGATATCGTATTCGATTTCCGCCGGCTCCGGCGCCGTTGGCGCCTGGGATGCGGCGGATGCTCCGGAATCAGCCGAAGCAGCGGAAGCGATGCCCGTCGCGGAAAAAACTCCGAGGATCGAAAATACCATGCAGGTTCGTAGCCATTTGGTCATTGCCTTCATGCTCCGGACCTCGCCAACGCGGGAAACTTCGCGATAATGTCGATCACTTCACTCCCCCGCTTCAATTTTAGTGGCAGCCATGTGCCGGGAGCCTGGCGTTTGACTATTTCCACGATATCATCCATGCGCGTGATGGCGATGCCTGCCGCTTCCCTTATCACATCGCTATCCCGGATTCCGGCCTGCTCGGCGATACTGCCTTTCTCCACCTGCAACACCCGTGCGCCGCCATCCTGCGCCATTTCAAAGCGGATGCCCAGGCGCTGCCGCGGCGGTGATTCCGGCGAGACAAACGAAAACGGAGCGACTCCGAACACCGCATCGGCCAGGCCGGCGACCACCTGCGCGCAAGCGCTGCCCGTAGTCCAGGGCAGCAGAGCGGCGACATCGGGGATTTGCAAATCTTTCAGCTGATGGGGTACGCCATAACCATACTTGATATGGCCCGAGCCCATGATCCCAACGACGAGGGGACGATCAGGCCGATTCACTGCTGTCTGTATTCCCTGCGCCATTGCCCGGTCCCAAAGCTGCTGGCTCTCGACAAAACGGCGAAAATCGGGATCGTCACGGCTTGAGACACCCTTCTTCTTGCCGCTGCGTTCGTGTTCGCCATAAATAGGCAGGAGATAATCAAGGTAGGATGAACTGGGCAACGCGGGAGCGCTGACTCCTTCGCGCTCTTCTTCGGGAACGCCGCTGAAACCCTTGGCTGACACCGCCTTTCTCAACCGCGTGTCGATATTGAGCGCCACCATTGGAATGCGGTTCATGCGCGCAAAATGGAACAGCGGCAGGTACAAGCTGAAATCCGTGCTCCAGACATGGTTCCAATCCGATGCCGCGAGAAACTGCGCTTCCGACAGTTCTCCTGCTATCCATTGGTCCAGGACCTTCTGCACCCTCCGCGGAAACATCTCGAACCCGATGACCATGCCGGGACGAGCCGCATGCAGCGCAGCCAATGTCTGCAATTGCCACCGATGATGGTCCGGGTTATCGTGCATTTCTCCCAATAAAACCACCGATTGTTTCGCAGCCTGCGCGATCACCGCGCTCTCGGACACCTTTCCGCCACCGGGAACGCTCCATCCGGCGGGCGGCGCGCAGTCCGGGCTTTCCTTCTCCTTCAGGCCGGTTCTGGTTTGCCCACTTGCGGTATTCGCGGCATTCATTGCCAGCAAAAATAACAGTATGGCAACAAGCGTATCACAGGGACCGCTTCGGACACTTCGGTAACCGCTCAAATTGGATACTCCTCATGGTGAATGTTTCGTGTCTTTCCGGCTGGCTGCTTCTGCATCCGTGCCCGGCGCATCCGCAGGCATGCTTTACCCCACCCATTTTCTCGCATTCCTGAACATTTTCATCCACGGCGAATCTCCCGACCATCCCGGATGCCAGGAATGCTGAACAGCGCGAAAAGTCCGCTCGGGATGAGGCATGAGTATGGTGAAGCGGCCATCCGGCGTGGTCAGACCGGTAATTCCCAGCGGCGAACCGCTCGGGTTGAGGGGATAGGTCTCGGTCGGGCTGCCACGATTATCCACAAAACGCAAGGAAACCTGCGGCAGTGCGGCTTTCATCCTGCTCTCACCCGGAAACTCCGCATACCCTTCGCCATGCGAAACAACAACCGGCAATCTGCTTCCAGCCATGCCTTCCAAGAGTATCGAAGGGCTGTGCTGAACCTCTACCATAACAAAACGCGCCTCGAATTGCGCCGATTTGTTGTGTACAAAATCCGGCCACAACGCTGCGCCCGGGATGATTTCACGAAGATGGCTCATCATCTGGCAGCCGTTGCAGACACCCAGCGCGAAAGTGTCCTCGCGGCGAAAAAAGTCTTCGAATTCCGTGCGGGCGCGAAGGTTGAACAGGATGGAACCAGCCCATCCCTTCCCCGCGCCCAGGACGTCGCCGTACGAAAACCCGCCGCATGCCGCGAAACCCCTGTAGTCCCTCAAAGACGCCCGCCCCTCGATGATATCGCTCATATGTACGTCAACCGCGGCGAACCCGGCGCGATCAAAGGCGGCAGCCATTTCCACATGGCCGTTGACTCCCTGCTCGCGCAGGATCGCAATCCGTGGTTTCTCGCGCCCATGGATATGAGGGAAAGGCACTTCGGCAGCCATATCGAAGCTCACGTGCGCGTGCAAGCCAGGATCGCCGGTATCCAGGATCCGATCATATTCCTGCCGGGCGCATTCCGGATTGTCCCGCTGCTGCTGCATGCGGTACGTGGTCTCTGACCAGGCTCGATGCAGGTCGACGCGCTTCTCGGTCAGGACCGGCCGGTTGTTGCGCAGAAACCGGATTTCATCCGTGCCGTTGAGCCCGCCGATAACAAAACTTGCCTCGCGCAAACCCTCTTCTGACAGTGCAGCCAGTACCTCGGCTCGCTGTGGCGCTCGTATCTGGATCACGGCCCCGAGTTCTTCATTGAACAGGACGGAGGCGATGCGCTCCCGGAACCTGCCGTTCAGCACTTCAGGCTGCAATTCGTAGCCGTCTATGTCGTTGGAAAGTTCATCGAAACACAGTTGGTCCAGGTTGACCGTTATCCCCACCCGGCCCGCGAACGCCATTTCGCATAAGGTGGCGAACAACCCCCCATCGGAACGATCGTGATAGGCGAGTATCCTCCCTTCGCGGTTCATCCGTTGTATGGCAGCAAAAAAACCCTTTAGTTTCTGGGAACCCTCGGGACCCTCGATATCCGGCGCCTCGCTCCCAACCCGCTTGTAGACCTGCGCCAGCGCCGAGCCGCCCAGGCGATTTCTGCCCGCACCCAGATCGATCAGGATGAGTTCCGTCTCTCCTTCGTCGGCCCGCAACTGAGGGGTAAGCGTGCCGCGCACATCCACTACCTTCGCAAACGCGGAAACCACCAGGGAAAGCGGCGCGATGACCTCCTTGGCCTCCGTCACCTCCTCTCCCGCCTCTTCCTTTGCCTCGTTCCACGCCGTCTTCATCGACATGGAATCCTTTCCCACGGGGATACTGATCCCCAATGCGGGACAGAACTCCATGCCCACAGCACGTACCGCATCATATAATGCCGCGTCTTCACCCGGATGACCCGCCGCGGTCATCCAGTTTGCCGAAAGCTTGATTTCCCCGATGTCCCGAATCGGTGCGGCCGCGATGTTCGTTATCGCCTCGCCTATCGCCATGCGCGCGGAAGCGGCAGGATCAATCAAGGCCAGGGGTGCTCTCTCGCCCATGGCAAAAGCTTCGCCCTGGTCAGCCTGATAGCTCATCAGAATCACTGCCGCATCCGCTACCGGCACTTGCCACGGCCCGACCATCTGATCACGTGCCGTCATGCCTCCGACAGTGCGGTCCCCGATGCTGATAAGAAAGGTCTTGTCCGCCACCGTGGGCAACCTGAGCACGCGGTACGCGGCTTCCCGCAGGTTCCATTCCGTCGCATCAAAGGATTCTGGCAGGCCCTTCCGGCGCCTGGCTTCCCGGACCATCCTGGGCGGCTTGCCCAGAAGCACCGAAAGGTCCATATCGACCGGCCGATTGTGAAAGTACGGATCAGCCACTACCAGTTGCTCACGGGCCGTCGCTCGGCCCACCACCGCAAACGGGCATCGCTCGCGCTTGCAAAGCGCCTCGAACAGCTCCAGGGATTCCGGCATGATCGCAAGCACGTAGCGCTCCTGCGCCTCGTTGCTCCAGATCTGCATGGGCGACATTCCCCGTTCTTCCGACGGAATATCGCGAAGATCGAAAACCCCGCCCTGCCCGGCTCCATGCAGCAACTCCGGCAGGGCATTCGACAAGCCGCCCGCGCCCACGTCATGAATCGAAAGTATGGGGTTAGCGCCTCCCCGGCGCTCCATTTGCCAGCATTGGTCGATCACCTCCTGGGCGCGCCGTTCCATTTCCGCATTGCCCCGTTGCACCGAGTCGAAATCGAGTCCTTCGGCATTATCCCCGGTACCCATGCTCGAAGCAGCGCCGCCGCCCAGGCCGATCAGCATTCCCGGCCCACCCAGCTGGATCAGCAGCGCATCCTCCGCAAACCGCTCCTTGAATGAATGATGGGCGGCCACATGGCCCATGCCTCCGGCGAGCATGATGGGTTTGTGATACCCGCGCATCTGGCCGGCCACGAGCTCCTCGAAAGTCCGGAAATACCCCGCGAGATTGGGACGTCCAAATTCGTTGTTGAATGCCGCGGCGCCGATGGGCGCTTCCAGCATGATCTGCAAGGCCGACGCGATCCGCGCGGGTCTGCCGTAGGATTGATCTTCCACCCCCGCTTTCCGGTACACTTCCCATGGTTGAATAAACCCGGGAATATTCAGGTTCGATACCGAGAAGCCGCTGAGCCCCGCTCTCGGCCTCGCGCCCCGTCCGGTGGCCCCCTCGTCGCGAATTTCGCCGCCTACGCCTGTCGCGGCCCCCGGATAAGGGGAAATGGCGGTAGGATGATTATGCGTTTCGACTTTCATCGCGATATGCGTTTCTTCATCGGCATAACCATAGACCCCTGCCGCACCTGGATAAAAGCGCGCGATGACCGCGCCTTCGATAATGGCCGAATTGTCCGCGTACGCCACCACGGTTCCCTGGGGATGGGCATGATGCGTATTGCGGATCATTGAAAACAGGGATCTCGCCTGCGCCTCACCATCTATTATCCAGTCGGCATTGAATATCTTGTGGCGGCAATGCTCGGAATTAGCTTGGGCGAACATCATCAGTTCCGTGTCCGAGGGATTGCGGCGGATGCGCAGGAAATAGTCGGCAAAATATGCCATCTCGTCGGGCGACAAGGCGAGCCCCATGGCCTGGTTGGCCCGCTGCAGGGCAGCGACTCCGCCGGCCAGCACATCGATGATCGTGAACGCCGCCGGTTCGAATTGCCTGAACAGTCTATTTTCCGCCTCCGCGAATGACCCGAATACTGCTTCTGTCATCCGGTCATGAAGCAATTCAAGCAACCTGTTCGGATTGTTCCCGCTACCCCCGGAATGGATAAGCCCGATATTTTGGTCATCCTTGCCGCTGACGTAAAAGGCAACGCCCCGTTCCAGCCGTTCTATCGCATCCAATCCACAATGACGGGCAATATCCGTAGCTTTCGTCGACCAGGGGGATATCGTACCCGGACGGGGCAATACCAGCAGCGATTCCTCTTCGGGATCGGATTGATCCTGTCTCGCCTTGTTCGCGCCACATCCGAGCAGGGTGCAAAGAATATGAAGTTGCCGCTGACTCAGGTCGCCGGATGTATCGCAAAAATACCAATACTCGGCGCGAATGTGGGAAACTTGCGGAGCCAGCGCTTTAACGGCGACCAGCAGTTTTTCAAGACGAAATGGGGTAAGCGCGTTGCCGCCACGAAGTCGAAGCATCCGGGAGGGGGACCGATAGGGCCGATAAGTCGAAGGCGCAATTTTACACGAGAAGGCAAGCGGCCCGAAAACTGATGAGTATTTGGGGGGATTGCATGGACCACGCCAGACAGAACACCTCCAACGCGATTTTTACTGCTGCGGAAATCCGGAACATCGAGCAGCTTGCGGCTGCGGCGCCCGACCGCCCCGCCCTGATGGAAAAGGCAGGGCTGGCAACCGCCGAGGTCGTACGCGACAGACTGCTGATCGGTGAAAAGCACAAGGTGCTGGTGCTCGCCGGGCCGGGAAACAATGGCGGCGATGCTTTTGTCGCTGCCCGCCACCTGCGGATCTGGGGATTCGAAGTGACACTGGTATTTACCGGCGAGCGCGCCAGCCTGCCAATGGATGCGCAGCACGCGCTGGATGCATGGCTCGCCCAGGGAGGAGAAATCCTTACCGGGTTACCGGAAAACGGATGCTGGGACGGGGTCGTGGATGGCTTGTTCGGCATCGGGCTGGACCATAAGGGCGGGCGGGACCTGGCTGGGAAATATCTGGAACTGGTCCGTGCAGTAAATCGCATGAGCCTCCCGGTCCTCGCGATCGATGTTCCCAGCGGCTTGGGCAGCGATACGGGTAACGTACGCGGGGACGCCATTCATGCCCGGGTGACCGTCACATTCATCGGCCTCAAGCCGGGCCTGCTCACAGCTCGGGGCCCGGAATATTGCGGAGAAATCGTTCTGCGAGACCTGGGTCTCGACGCGCCTTCCCTTCTTGAGCCCAACTGCTGGATGATGGATCGCGCTCATGCCGATGAACTGCTGCTGCCGCCCCGGGCTGCAAGCAGCCATAAGGGCATGTTTGGCAGTATTGGCATAATTGGCGGCGCGCAGGGCATGGTCGGCGCCGCGCTTCTGGCAGGAACTGCAGCGCTAAAACTGGGCGCGGGACGCGTTTATCTCGGCCTGCTTGCGGATGATGCGCCGAAAGTGGATACCGCGCAGCCGGAATTGATGCTGCGCCCAGTCGCCGAAGTGCTTGATCTCGATAACCTCAATTGCCTTGTGATCGGCCCGGGGCTGGGGATGGCGGTCGAAGCCGGAATTTGGCTCCGCTGCGCCCTCGATAACGATTTGCCGCTGGTAGTGGATGCGGACGCGTTAAACCTCATCGCTTCGCAACCCCGGCTCGCCAGCCGGCTGCGGGAACGCTCCCGGAAACGGAAGGTTTCCTCCATTCTCACGCCTCACCCTGCCGAGGCCGCGCGGCTGCTAGGGACTGATACTTCGGCGATCGAAAGCGACCGCCTGAATGCTGCCATCAGCCTTGCCGGTCGATATGGCTGCCTGGCGGTATTGAAAGGCGCAGGCAGCATATCGGCCATGCCGTCCGGTCAATGCTATATCAACGCCAGCGGCAATCCGGGCTTGAGCAGCGCGGGGACCGGCGACATATTGTCCGGCATGATAGGCGCGCTGCTTGCGCAGGGGCTGGAACCGGAAAAGGCCTTGCTGCTGGGGGTCCATCTCCATGGCGCAGCGGCGGATGTGCTGAGGGAACAGCATGGGGGCCCGGTAGGAATGACTGCTTCGGAGATTCCCGATGCGGCGCGCCGCCTGTTGAACCAGTGGGTCTATTCTCCCCGCAATCCCTGACGTCAATACATACCGGCCGCCAGCTATGTGTTCCTCTATGTGTTCCTGTGAGGTGCGGCGCACAGACGCTTTTGCAAAAACGGTAAAAAATAAGACAGTGATGTCCGAGCATCAATCCTGAATGGACCGGAAGATGCACGCAAGGCCAAATTGGCTGGCCTCGCGAGGAGAAATAAAGGATTTTCGTACTTAAAATTTTACACGATTCTCGTTGACCAGGAGGTTATGAATGTCTGTGCTTGTCACGCATCTTGCGCCTGATTTTACCAAGCCCGCCGTTCTTGCGGATGGCACCTTCAATGATGCTTTCAACTTTCATAATGAAATTTCCGGGAAATATGCGGTTCTGTTTTTTTATCCCCTCGACTTTACTTTCGTCTGCCCATCGGAAATCCTCGCCCATTCCCACCGCGCGGGAGAGTTTCGCAAAAGGGACGTGGAAGTAATAGGAGTTTCCGTAGACTCGCAATTCACCCACTATGCCTGGCGTAACACTGAAATCGACAAGGGCGGTATCGGTCCTGTGGGAATTACCCTGGTATCCGACCTGGGAGGGGAGATCATGCAGGCCTATGGCGTGGTCCATCCCGATCACGTGGCGTTGCGGGCTTCCTTCCTCATCGACAGGCAGGGCATCGTGCGCCATCAAGTGGTCAATGACTTGCCGCTCGGCCGCGATGTCGATGAAATGCTGCGCATGGTGGATGCCTTGCAGTTTCATGAAAGCCATGGCGAGGTGTGTCCGGCCGGATGGAAAAGCGGCGAACCGGGCATGAAACCCAGTCCGGAAGGCGTCGCCGAATACCTCAGCAGCCATGCCGAAGCCTTATAGATTATCGGTTCCGCAAAATACTGCCTACTACCGGCCAATCGCCGCGATGGGAATTTTAGACCTGGGCTTGGCCGGAATTATGCAACGCAACGGAGGGACGCATGGACTACAACTTTGATAAGGACAAAGCGATCGCATTGCTGAACAGGATCCTGGAAATGGAACTCGCGGGGGTGGTAAGGTACACCCACTATTCGTTGATGGTTTACGGCTACAGTCGCATTCCCATAGTGGAGTGGCTGAAGAAGGAAGCGGAGGAAGGGTTGCTGCACGCGCACAAGGCGGGTGAAATGATCACCCTCCTGGGCGGGTACCCCTCGCTCGGCATTGGGCCACTGCTGGAAAAACATCATGAGGATATCGGGGACATACTCAGGGAATCGCTGGCGCACGAGAGCGAAGCCTGTTCGGCATATTATCAGTTACTGGAATTGACCCAGGGAAAATCGGTGGTGCTGGAAGAATATGCGCGGGCGCTCATTGTCCAGGAAGAAATGCATGCCGATGAAGTGAACAAGATGCTGCGCAAGACAGGGAAAACTGGAGTTTTCGTGCGTAACTCCTGATGCCTTCCAGTTTTTTTGCATCGCCCCGGAAAGAGGATGAACTCGCGCCGGCCCAGGGTGCTCTCCGGCCCGGCTACAGGTTGCTTCGGTCGGAAACCAGCTCGGTAAACTCCGGGTCTTCCATCCGCCAATCACGGTTAACCATGCCGCTCAATTGCACCATGAGGTCAACCTCGGCTTCCTCCTCATCCTGGGTTTGGCTGGCCTCATAAAACTCGATCAAGGCGTCAAGGACGGTGCAATTTCCTTGAGCACTGAGGGGTTCGGCGGGCTGCTCGGCCTCCACTGAATTCCCGCATGCCTTGGCTACGCGGATTATCATTCGGACTCCCTGGAAGGTTCGGATCGAGCGACCCACGGTTCGCCTCGTCCTGGGTAAGCAAATTCGAGGCAATGGCTATCCAAAACGCTTTTTCCTTTGGGGATGACGCGGTGTCTCTTTGAAGAACCGAATAAGGGCCGAATCTCGTGCTCGCCGAGGAAGTCCGCGATTCATGTCTTCCCGCTCTATGTAGCCCGCACGCCTGCTGCTGATATCCGCCCCATTGACCCCTCCCGGCATGAGAACTGGACCTTGCGCACGCCGTTCACGGGCTGGAACGGAAGTGCTTGCTTCGCTAGCGGCAATTCGGAGGTATGGTAGTGCCTTCATTGTCGTCTCCCGTCATGAACCGGCTGAAACCAGCCTGAAGTCCAAGTCGACACCAGACTAACCGGAACAAATGGCGTTCCAATGAAGGTTTTTTTAAAATTTCATGACTCACCGAATGAATCATTCAACTCTGCTTCTTTGACATCGGGATAATGTTCCATTTTGGTCCCGAGTATTCGAAGGTGACGGGCTCGAGCGGGGTTCGCGCGTAGTCGTCACGCATCAATGCCGCCGTTTCCCCCAAGGCAAGCTCCTGCAAGCGACAACGCATATTCAATACCCCGTCGCTCGATTCAAAAACACCACAGGCACCCGCCGTTTCCTCGCCCGCCGGATCGATCTCCGAAGCTGCGGTAACTCCCACGTCGCTCATTACCGCCACTGGAAGGTGGGGGAAACGCCGCCTTGCTTCCCTGATCCATTGCAGCAGGCTGGCCTGCTGGGCGCAACCGTATACATTACCGTCGACAAGGACCATATCGTAGGCCTCCAGATCCGGTCCCGGAAAACTTTCCAGTGATTTCCGCTCCAGCCTGTGCTTGGATTTCTCAAGCAGCAAGTGCAGTAATCCGCGCGGATTCTGCCTGTCTCCAACCAGAAGGATATTCATGCTGCCTTCCTTTGCGCATTTTCCGGAAGCGTGCCGAACAAGGCAAACTCGGTAATGGCGTCGATTTCTATATAGCAAGCCACGGTCAGGACTCGGCCTATCCTGATGGGCGCGCCCAGCCTGGAAAGGTTTACGCCAAGTTTGCGTATCAACCTTTCTACTGCCACCGTGGTCACGGTCACATATCGCTTGATTCCGTTGTGCCGGGCGAAAAGAAACAGCGTCTGCATCATTTTTACGGGGATGTCGCTGAAGCCGAATCCCGCACTCTGGTATTTCGGAACCGTCACCGCAAAGCGGCTCAGCTCCCATACATCCGACTGCTGGGGCGCGGGCTGCCCATGCAATAGTTGCGGAAACGTATCGCGCAACATGTTGGGACCGGTCGTCGGTAGCAGCCGCCAGCAACCGAGCACTTCATCCTCATCTCCCTTCGCGAGGACATATACCGGATTGGCATGGTCGAATTCGTCATGCTCCATTCCATTATCCGTGGTAACTTCCCAGCCCAGCCGATCGTGAAAAACTTCGTGCCTCAGCCGGTACATTCCTAAAACCGTGCGCTGATCGAGTGATCCGTTTCCATGTTGTGCCAGCATGATTTGTCCCATTTTTTGCACCGTCGCGATTGGTTAATGACGGTGCTATGAAACAACGTATGCGAGTCCCCGAATAGCTGTAAAATCTTACAGGAGAAAGTGGTTAATATAAGATAATACCTATATTAAACAATTTGTTACATGAAATTTTCCGGATCCGGATCCCCCTTTTTTCTGCACGGTTCCCCCGGAAAATGAAGCTGTATAGCATATTTCCAAGGGCCTGGATCCCGTGAATCAGGGTCGGTTTCGAGAGGACACCGCCCAAATCACCTGCTGGAATATAACGGCAGCCATTCCAGAAAGAGATGAGCGAGGGAGAATTGGTTGCTGGAAACCGGGTTTCCTGCCCCGCCTGGGCTTCCATGATGAAAAAAAATCTCAGGCTGTTCCCGTTCCGGATGCCTTTGGGATACACGCTGCAGGGCTACGGCCTGGTTTGCGGAAAACGATACCGTTCCATAGATTCAACCCCGGGTAACCAGCCGGGTCGCTGCGAACCCATCGAGTCCGCAGCTAGGTGTGGAAACTTAGTTGAAATAGAAACGGATGGAACCGAAAGCGCTGAGCGGATTGCCGGGCAGCGCGCCGGCGAATGTGGGGTTGGTATAGTAGGTTTTATCGGTGAGGTTTCTTACGTTGACCGCAACCTCCATTCTTTTTACCCGGTACGAGACGGCCGCATCGTAAACCACGTATGATGGCACCCTCAGCAAATTCAAGGTATCGGCGAAGCTGTCGCCCTTATAGGTGACGCCGAAGCCGAACATCAAGCCCTGGGCGAGGCCGGTCTGTATCTGGTAGGTGGCCCATAAATTGCCCATATTCGTAGCGACCCCCACAGGGCGGTTTCCTTCAATGCTCCTGAATTCTCCAGGAGCAAAGAGAACGTTATTTCGCGCAAGTGCTTTTGATAATGTTTCCGGATCCATCCATACGCCATTGCCGATAATGCTGAGTCCGGCAAAGGGACGAACAGCCAGGGTGACCTCCACTCCGCGGGAACGATCCTTTCCATCCTGCGTTTGAAGATTGGTTGCAGCCGGATTCAGGTTGATAAAATAATTGTTGCGGCTGGTTTGGAACAACGCGACATTCAGGTCGACCTTGCCTTCCACCAATGTCGTTTTCGCCCCAACCTCGATCTGGTCGGAGGTTTCGGGCGCCGTCGCAATAGCGGTAGGTTCCGTCGACAGATTGATAAACGCGCCCGTGCTGTAGCCCGCATAAAACGCCAGGAATTTGGTAGGCTGATAAACTCCACCCGTCGAGTAGGTGGTCAAAGACCGGGTACGCACGATTTCCCGATAGCCGACGCCGCTCTGAAAACCCTTGTCGCTCCATTGGACGAGGTCATTTCGTATCCCCAGGCGAAGCTTGAACTGCTCGCTCAGATCGATTTGATCCTGCGCATAGAAGGATGTCTGGTCGCTGTTGATCCGGCGATCGAATATTTGGCCCTTCGAAGTGATGCGGGAATCGTTCAGTGAAGTTTCCAGGCCAACTGGATTGAGAAGACTTATGTTGGGGAGCGAAAAATCATTACGCACGGTGGTGATATCCGTATTTTTATATTCGAATCCCCCCAGGAATGTGTGCTTGATCGGACCCGTGTACTTCTTCCAGATGAATTCGTTCTGGAACGTGGCAAATGCCTGGTGGTCCGTTTGAAAGCGTACATCACGTCCCGTAATCATGCCCGCCGCGTTGGCCTGGTTGCCGCCTCCATTCCGGACCAGATTGAGCAAGCGTCCATCGTAGGTGAATGCGGTACGCATGCTCAGGTCCGCCGAGATCGCCCAGTTATGAACGGCTGTCACGCGGTTGATGGTATTGGTTGTGTTATTGAAGGGAGTGTAATAACGATTTTCGCGGGGAACCACCAGTTGTGAATTGACATTAAAAAGCGTGCCGTAATTGTCCGGCTTGATATGGATATCGCGATGATCAAAATCTACCAGGAGCGTCTTGTCGTCAGCCAGGCGCCATAACAAGGTGGGCGAAATCTCGAAGATCTCGCGCTTGAGCCCGCGGAACCCGTCCGCATGCTCCAGATCCGCAATGACACGCCCCGCGAAGTTCTGCCCGATGGGTCCGGTCACATCCGCATATCCGTTCCGCGTGCCGAAACTGCCCAGCATGGTTCCTGCAGACGCGGCAAAACCACTCCTCGGTTGCCTGGTTATCATGTTGATGCTGCCGCCCGGCCCGGCTGACCCGAATAGTGCGGAACCCGGTCCTTTCAACACCTCGATGCGCTCGACATCATACATGGTGCGGTAATAGCCGTTTTGCGGCGACGTTCCATCCGGCATGTCGTCGCGGAAAAAACTCAACGGCAGTCCGCGCGACGTGTAATTGTTCGCAAATCCATAGCCTCCGCCCATCAGCGGCGTTACGCTGCTGACGTTGCGCATGGCATCATCCATGTTTATCACGCCCTGTTCTTTCAACAGGGATGCCGGCACAACCGCCACGCTGGCGGGCACGTCGCGCAGCGGCGTATCCGTCTTGGTCCCGGTGCGCGCCACATCCTCGAGCGTGCCCGGCCGCACCCGTCCGGTGCTCACCTTTATTTCCGGGAGTTCGGCCCCTTTTTCCTGATCCTTGCTGAGCGCATCCTGGGCCACCGCGTTTGACGAGCCCAATACCCATGCGCCCAGTACGGCTATACGGACGATATCGCCCGTTCCCCTTTTTAAAACGAATAAATATTTCATCGTAGTACTCTCTTTTTTTGTAATTGTTTGCGGAAGCGCACACGCAGTCACGCAGGCCATCCGCTCGGAAACGTCTTGCAGGAATCTCTAACGAGGCCTCTCGTATCGGCAGCTCATACGACCGAATTCAGCGATAGTACCAGCACCCCGGTAAGCGTGGTGCCGATCAGGCTCGCAGCCAAAAGGCGGGGGCCATGGAGACGGCTCCACAGCAGGGTTCCCGTTATAGCGAGCACGAGCAAGGCGCCAGCTAGGGTATCGGTGAGCAATATCCAGGCATTGGACATCCCGCTGCCTTTGTGAAAACTGACCAGTGTTGCCCACAGATTGGCTTCCTTCTGCTCGACATGCGTAGCCGCATCCCCCTTCCAGTACTCCGCATTCACGCTCAAATTGGGGGCAGTCAGCGTAATCCGCCAATTCTCCGGCTGTTCGACCTGGCCACCTCCCCAGGGAGCAGGCCCGCCCGGTTTTTTCTGAATGCGGGATTTGGCATCAAGCAATTTGAATTCGGCGCGCAGCCAGGCTTCCAGCGTTTCCGGCGATTCGAGGCTTGCCCTGGGCGGAGTAAGCACTTGCCGTATTTCCTCGTGCTTCGCCAGCGGGATCTTCATTTCGTTGCGGTGATTGAGCAGGATTCCGGTTACCCCGAACAGCAACCCCATGGCTGCTCCCCACAATCCCATCCATGCGTGCGTCCGGCGCAGCCACACGAGGAACCGGCCCCGTTTCATGCCTTGCGATAAAAAGAGATATCCCCTGGGCTCCGCGGCCCGCGGGCCGCCGTCCCGATTCCCAGTGGCAGGTGTATCCTGGGCTAGGCTCATTTGTAGAAACTGGCCGTCACCTTGTGGCTTTCGATGGAATAAGGCTTGCCCTCGAATACCCCGGGATTATTCAGCTCATGCTTCGCCTCGATAACGTAGAGGCCGGGCTCCAGCAGCGAATAGCCTGTCTCGCCTTTTTCGTCGGTTTTGAGGTGCTTTTCCCATCCGTTCGGCGCAATAACGATGACTTCGGTTTTCGCCAGCGGCTTTCCCATGAAGCTCAAGCGCAGCGAATTGCCGGTGTTCTCAATGTCCAGCGGCAAACTGCCTCCGCTGCCGAAACGTGCGTACAAAAAGCGCCGGTACACCGCGCCGGGATTTTCCGCGCGCGGCTCCCGGATGCGCTGCTTGAGCGCCCGCACAAGTACCGTGTTTCCATCGGGTATGGCAAAGTAATTATCCAGGCGAGTGGCGGCGACTGGCTTTTCGGCGCCTGCGGAATCGATCACCGTCACCGCTGGCTCGATAATATCGTCAAGCCTGCCAGGCGAGGTTTCACGGACGTTTTCGTTATATTCACCAAAATAAAGCCTGGTGGAGGCATTGTCCCGCTCCAGCCATAGCGCATGGGCGCCCGCATTGAAGCTGAACAGGAGGCATGCGAGGCCGGCAATGGCGGCGGGACAGTTTTCCGGGAACTTCATCAGATATTTTCCGTATGTTTTTAAAAAGCTTTCAGGGGAGCACATGCCAGCGAGTCGACATGCCCGCCATCATGTGGTCATCCACATGGCAATGCAGCAGCCAGTGTCCGGGAGAACGCGGAACCATGTCCACCGAGGTCATGCTTGCCGGCAAAACTTCGACCACGTCGGTTCGGCGTCCATGGTCAAGCACTGTCTGCGCATGCCAGTGCACCGTATGGTTATCGGTTTCATTTCCCAGCGCCATCACATGCCAGCGAACGCGCTTTCCCAGATGGGTTTTATAGCCATTCAGATTGCCGAAGATGCGGCCGTTGATGGTGTGCTTCATCCCGCTTTCCTTGCCTTCTTCCTCATTGAAGATCATGAACAGCGAGGTGAATTCCTGGTCGACGTCGCGTGGCGCCGGATCGGAATCCGACCGCTCCATGCCCTTGCGCGTGACGATGATGGTCCCAACCAGCCCGAGGTTGGGCTCTTCGTCTTCCATGACATGGGAGTGGTAGAGCCAGACTATGGAGGAGGGATCGGCAGGGCCCGGGCCCGCATCCTCATCCGCTATCCAGGTATAGGTATAAGACTTGTTGGGGGGCACGCTTGCTCCCAGCCCCGTCCCGTCCGCGCCCTCGTTATTCTTGTCATAAAACAGGCCGTGCGGATGCATCGAAAGCGGACGGTCGGTCCTGTTCAGGAAATGCACCTTGATCGTGTCGCCGACGACGGCCCGAAGCTGCGGGCCCAGAATGCCCATCCATTCGGGCTGAGGCAAAGGAGCGTTATACCGGCCATCCTTGTAGGCGACATAACGGTATTTCTGATAAACCAGGGTTTCCCCCCATACCCCCAGCCCCGCTTCAGGCTTGATCCGGTTCTTGCCGGAGGGAGCATAATTCCAGGAGATCTTTTCCGCGGCTACCCAATATTCCCTCACCGCCGCATGTGCCTGGGCCGACACCCAGAAAGCCATCGCGAGGGCGATGGATGCGGCAATCCTGCCCGCGCTAGCCAGCTTCATGTTTGCTCCACTTCAGCCCTCGCCCCTCTGGCATGCCAACGGCATGGAGATGCCTATGCGGCATGCCGGGATACCGTATTTTTTTGCATGAGGGCTTGCTCCAGAACTTCCTTGGCATGGCAGGCACATATGCCGCATTGCCCGCTCACGCCCAGGCAGCTTTTTAAATCACGCATCCGGTCCGCGCCCCTGTGGACGGCTTCCCGTATTGCGGTATCGGTTACACCCTTGCAGACACAAACGTACATATCACTGTTTCCGGTTCACTTATTCACTTGTTTAACCAGGATGAGCTTATCGTTGCGGGCAGCTCGCGGTCGATAACCTTCACCCTGGTGCTGAATATCTCGTTTCCCCTATTTCCCGGAATCGTTTCCGGGAATACCGCCACTGCTCATTGAGCTTTTCAATATACAATACTAATGAGAATGATTCGTAATTATATTACCTCTTGGGGAAAATGCAATCTTCCTATGAAAAAATTTAGGAGCGGCAACGAAAAGTATGGAAATCGCAGGGCTATCCCATCTCCGGTTTCGACCGGTCGGGAGTGGACCCGCTTTGCCGTTTCTGGAGTTGAGCCCATTCCCGCAACTCCGAAGTCGCCGACATAGTAGAATGCCCTTCAGATGATCCAGACCCAAACTCATGTTTGTCATGCCGGTCTGGCTGCAGCCCCGCTTTTGAACAACCGCAGGATAAATAAAATACACGGGCTGAAATCAAGGAATTTCGCATGTGCCCCGGCACTTCTGACAGGTTTTCTCATACATCGAAATGTTTGCAACCGCACTACGGGACCTGAGGTCAAGCCTCGCCGCGTGGCGCTTATGGTGCCTCCTGGGCTGGCTGGAGATACGGCAGCGCTACGCCCGCTCCACATTGGGGCCCTTCTGGCTGACAATATCGATGGGAGTGATCGTCGGTTCGATCGGTGTGGTCTATGGAACACTGTTCAATCAGAATATGGCCGTCTACTTGCCGATGATGGGCATAGGCCTTGTTTTCTGGAGCCTACTCACCAGCATCATCAATGAGAGTTGCGTGGCTTATATCAACTCCGCCGGATATATCCGCCAGACTGCGACGCCCAAGCTGCTATTCATGTTGCAGGCAGGATGGCGCAATTTCCTGATCTTTCTTCATAATTTCCTGATAGTCATATTGTTGCTTGCCGTCTTCGGCTCGAATGATTGGTCGACCGTCCCACTTTTTTTCCCCGGACTGGCGCTCTTCATTCTCAATGCTCTATGGATCGGACAGGTTGCAGGGATCATATCGGCCCGGTTTCGCGACCTTCCCCAGATTATTTCCGCCATGCTGCAGATGGCGTTTTACGTGACGCCCATCCTTTTTCAGCCCAGCATGCTCAGGGACCATCGCTGGATAATCGACTACAATCCGTTTGCGCATCTGCTCGAACTGGTACGAGGCCCCCTCGTCGGTACCCCACCCGGCATGCTGACCTGGGCGGTGAGTATTGCCATGGCGATAACGGGCTGGCTGTTCGCCCTTGCCCTGACCGAGCGCTACCTCAAGCGCATTCCCTACTGGGTGTGATGGGATGAGCGTCATTCGCCTGCACAATGTCTGTGTCGATCTGCCGGTATTTGAGCTGAGCGGGCGTTCCTTGAAAATGCATCTCGCCCGCCTGGGAAGGCGTGGCCGCATCGGAAAGGATAACGACGGCGTGGTAGTCGTCCGGGCGCTGGATGACCTCACCCTGACCTTGCAGGAAGGAGACCGGGTGGGTTTGATAGGCCGCAATGGCGCAGGGAAGAGCACGTTGCTGCGGGTGCTGGCAGGCATTTATGCTCCCACGGCAGGACAGATATATAGCAGCGGCCGCATCGTGCCCTTGCTCGATATCAGCCTGGGCATGGATGAACTTTCCACCGGCCGCCAGAATTTGCGTCTTCGCGGCTTGCTCCTGGGGATGAACGATACCGAAATCAAGCGCAAGATGGAGGAGATCGCCGACTTCACGGAACTCGGCGATCACCTCGATTTACCCCTCCGGACCTATTCGAGCGGCATGCGGTTGAGGCTGGCCTTCGCGGTTTCCACCGCAGTTGATGCGGATATACTTTTACTGGACGAGGTGATCGGCGTAGGCGACGCATCGTTCATGAAAAAAGCCGAAGAACGGATGCTCGACCTGCAAAACCGCGCAAAAATTGTGGTGCTTGCTTCCCATAGCGATACGGTCATTCACCAGATGTGCAACAAGGCGCTCTGGATGGATCGCGGGCGGATCCGTGAATTCGGTCCAATGGATGAGGTCGCCACCCGGTATGCCGCGGCACAATCCACCGGGTGATCTGCCTCTTTTCGTCACGCGGGAACCTCTGCCGCCCGCGAGTTTGCCAGTTCCCGCCAGATTTACGAATGCGCGGGCATTTTCTTCAGGTATACTTCGCAAAAATCCGCATTACCGACGATAACCCGGCCGTCAAGTACCTCCATAAAAAGGCTTAGAGGATCGTATTCCAACCATTGAACAATCGTTTAACGTTCAATAGCAAGCTCGCTCAATAGCAATCTGTTTCTTTTCCCTCTCGAAAGCCGGGTGGGACGGGTTTCAAAAATGCATTACCTGGAATGTTTTTCGCAACGCGACAAGCTATCCGGCTAAACCGCTTACCGCATGAATCCGTGATAATGAAAACTGACAGCAACCTGCCGCATCATATATACGCGATTTTCGATATGGCTGGCGAGGAGGATGACTACAAGTCATTCTCCTACCTGACCCGGCTGGATGAAAGCCTTGGAGGCCGGGTAAAGATCGAAGGGCGGATCCTCGGGAGATATCGTGGCCCGCGCCTCTGCAAGCCCAGCCTGAGAGTACGCACTTTCCGGACCGCTGATGATTTTCCATCCAGGAAAGCACTGGCTCTTTTCAGGGCGGTGTGGAGAAGAATCCAGTCCGCCCGGAGCTGCTACTGGTTTTCCAGCCTCGGCGCCAAGCACCTGCAGGCGTTAAAGTGGATGCAAACCTGGAATCAGCCGGATGCAAAGGCGGTATTCTTCGTTCAGAATCCGGAGGCAGGCTTGAAGCTCGTCGAACTGGCCTTTCTCTATGCAAAGATCCCTCCGAAAGGAATGGTGGTAGTTCTACGTTGTGCTGAAACTTCCGATATACAAAAGTTGCGCCCCCTCGAAAAATGGGGAATACGGGTATTGCTGGATGGCTCAGGCTACTCCCCTCCTTCAAACCCATCGATTCAGCGGATCCCCTCATTGCACTTCGATTCGCTGCATGAAATGCCCTTGCGCTCGTCCAGCCTGCGCAATGTCGACTGGGATGAGGAATTGTCCCGCGCCAACCTGGTTCAGCGAAGTCCTGAAAAAGTCTTGTTTGTCCGGCCGGACTGGATGAAATGCGGCAGTGCCACGACTTTCGGCAAGCTCGGAAAATTGTTTCACGACAGAGGCGCGATTCTGATAGATGTTGCGCTGCAGCCATACAAGGTGTCTTACGACGAAATCACCATCCAGCATAAGCTCGCCGAAGTTGAAAACGACATCGCACCCTCGTTCCACTTCAATCTACGCCGTGGATCGCGCCTGCACGCCTTACTGTCGATCGGCGCGAGGTATTTGAGTACGCGTCCCAAAACAGTTGCGGGCTTCATGCCCATTTTTTATCAACAGTGCGTAACGCCCGACGTTGTCCGAAAATTGATTGCCGATGCCCGGATCGATTATCTCTACGTCAATCATTATTTTTCCCTTCCGCTTGCGAAGCGCCTCCGTTCCGACCGGCCCGTCTTTCTCGATACCCATGACATTCAGTCCCTCAATTTTGTCAGCCACGACTATCACCGGCATATCCGCATGCGGGCTGCGCCATTCAGCGCATGCCTGGATGAGGAGTTGCGCTTTATCGATCAGGCCGATCGCGTAACCATGGTAAGCCAGGATGAAATAGACTTGATCGGCAGGCATCGGCCGGCCGCTGATCTTTTTTATTACATTCCCCTTCCTTCCGGCGTGCCGCTTCCTCCTGACAGGGATGGGCCGGAAAGATACAAGCCAGGCGAAGACAGCGCAGTCACGCTATTGATCGTCGCCAGCCGAAATCCGGCGAATGAACGCAGCCTGAAGTGGTTCCTGAATGCGATATGGCCGTTCGTAGCCCAAGGGGAAGCGCATCTCGAAATCGTTGGGGGAATATCGAAATCGTTCGTGGGAGAGACCTTTGACAATGTAACGTTTCGGGGCATGGTGGAGGACATTTCGTGCGCCTACCGCCAGGCGGATGTCATTCTGCTCCCGATTACAAACGGGGGGGGGATTGCCATCAAGGCGCTCGAAGCCATCCAGTATGGCAAGCCGATCGTCGCCACGCGCCATGCGCTGCGGGGATTGCCGGCTTCGGTTTATGATGTTCTGGGCGGTTGCCTCGATGAACAAGACTTTGTGGCCGACTTATCGAGACTGATAGCAAGCGGCGCAGCCCGCGAGCGGCGGCGCAAAGCGGTCCACCGTATCAGGGATATCCTGACGTCGATGCAGTTTGATGAGCAGATGCACGCGAAACTGGATCTTATGCGTTCCGCAGGCCGGTCGGCAAGCGGAGAGCGGGAGCAGGCGGGGCAGATACTGCCCCTTCGATCGGGCCACAGCCCCTCCGCTCCTGCGGCTTCTCAGCCTAATAAAGTGGCTACGGGCGTTAGAAAGCCGATACTTCGGCATGTCATAGTGGTGCCGGCAAGCCCCGGCAGCAAGGGCGACGAGGGAATGGTGCGGGGATGTCTCAGTCTGTTGGCCGGTTCATCCGGGATCGTGCTGCTGAATCCCGAGAATTCCCCCCTGTGGAGCGACATTTATGCCGAAGGGGAGGTTCGGGGATTTAGCGAATACACGGGGGCCTTTTCCGAATTTTACGATTCAATTACGCAAAATGACGTGTATATAGTGCTGGGAGCAGATGTCATAGACGGCACTTGCGGACTCGAACACAGCCTCGAACGCTTGAATTTGACTGAAGCAGCGCTGGCAGCCGGAGCGGCGGTGCACATATTCTGCTCCTTCCGTTCGGACGTACACGGAGAAATCATTGCTCATCTCAAACGGCTATCCGGCGCACATTTTTATCTGCGGGATTTGCACTCCCTCAGGCGATTCAAGGCGCAGACAGGGTTGGACGCGGAATTTTTTCCCGACTTCTTCATATACTGCCCCAGAAAAGAAACGGATCGGTGCCGTGCTGCGAAGAAGCTTCTTGCGGAAGCCAGGATTGCTGGAAAGACTGCTATCGGGCTGAATTTCAGCGAGCACGCATTCCGTTCATTCTCCGATATTCATGATTCCGTCCATCGGGAAAAGTATGTCGCTGGCGTTCTTACCGCCTTGTGCCCTCTGGTCAAGGATCCTTACTTTCTCCTGATTTCAAACGACACCCGCCGCTGGGAGAATTTCCCTTCCGACTCGGATTACCAGAAAATTGCCTATGAATGGCTCAAGACGAATGGTCATGAATCCAGCACATCCTTGCTGGATCCCCTGATTACGTATCCGGAGGTACTGAATCTTCTGGATGGACTTGACATGGTGATAAGCGGCCGCATGCATCTGGCATTAGCCGCATTTCGCAACCACGTCATTCCCATTTGCCTGATGGGAATCGGGAAGGGCTATTCGAGCGCGGATAAGATGCGGGGTACGTTCGATAAGTTCATCGGCCGCACAGAGCTGGTTCCCTCAAATACGGATGAACTTGCCTCGGCGGTAATGCTGATATCGAACCAGAAACCGGCACTGAAGGAAATACTGGAGAGCTCATTGCGAGCCATCGAAAAAGAAAGCGAAGAAAAGAGGCGGCAACTCCAGAAAAAACTTGAAATAGTGAAACCTGACATCGGTTCCCTGCCTTCAAATATTAATCTGAGGCTGATAAGCACAACCGGAAAACAGCCGAATTAATTTCTTTCACCAAAAGTCGAATCGTTTCCAAATGGACGCAAAAACTGCCGATAGCGCGAGATAGAATACATGGCCGAGTGGACTGCAAAACTACTGAGACGAATCGCCGAGGCGGGCCTGCCAGAAGAGGATATGCAGAAATTATATTCCAGCCCGATGGGCGACCCCATCCTCGATTACAATTTTTTTATGTACAAAACGGTAGGGGCCTGTAACGCTTATCCGGGCGCTGTGCTTGGGACATCGTTTCCGCTAGGTTCCAAATATGCCGATGCACTGAATGGATTCGCCGCAAAACAGATACACGAGCTTTGTCTCGATCTTATCGATGGGCTGGAGGAAGAAAAAATACCGGGCGCAATCGTCGAGTTCGGGGTTGCTTCAGGAAGCTGGCTGAAAAATGTTCTCGACCATCTTGATCGCAAGCACATCATGCGCGAAGTATACGGATTCGACAGTTTTGAGGGATTGCCCGAACCGGATGTTAAAAATGACGGGGAAGCCTGGCAAAAAGGACAATACGCGTATTCGCTGGAATATGTGCAGGAGCTCCTTGGGCTTGCGGGGAGAAAACACCTTCACCTATTAAAGGGGTGGTTCTCCGATAGCTTTAAAACGACGGAGGGCGAGGAAATCAGAGAGATATCCTTTGCCAAAGTCGATTGCGATCTCTATGGGCCCGCTGTCGAATGCCTTGATTTTATAACGGGACGATTGAGCGATGGGGCAATCCTCATGTTCGATGATTGGCCTTATCTGGCAACGCTTGGAGAAACGAAAGCCTTCATGGAATGGGTGCCGCGCGTCCCCCAGTACCGGTTTGAATTCATTGGTTTCATTAACTGGCGCATATTTTTCAGGGTTCGATTCCAATCTAAGAACTGATCTACTCAACACGCATAAATGTTTGATCGTTGTGCTATCCAGCAATCTAAATTAGCAAACATGAGCAACAGAAATAAATTCAGTGATAAACATAATGTTTAAAATTTTGAAACGTCTCTTACCAGATCCCATCGTACGAGCGTTGTCAAAATCTCCTTCAATCCGAAAGATTTACTCTAAAGTCAATAGATTTACTAACTATCAAGCGGCGCTTGGCGATCCCATTGTTGATTACAATTTCTTTATGTACAAAACTGTCGGGATTTCCAACGCCTATCCGGGAGCAGTGCTTGGAACATCGTTCCCGCTGGGCTCCAAATACGCGGATGCACTTAATGGATTCGCGATAAAGCAGATACACGAGCTTTGTCTTGATCTTATCGATGCGTTGGAGGACGAAAAGGTACGCGGCGGAATCGTCGAGTTCGGAGTTGCATCAGGAAGTTGGCTGAACGATGTTCTTGGACATTTGGAACGCACGCACATAACACGCGAAGTGTACGGCTTTGACAGCTTTGAGGGATTGCCGGAGCCTGACGCGAAATATGACGGGATAGCTTGGCAAAAAGGACAATATGCGTATTCACTGGAATATGTGCAAGAAGCCCTTAGGCTTGCGGAGAGAAAACACCTTCACCTGTTAAAAGGATGGTTCTCCGATAGTTTTAAAACGCCCGAGGCCATGGAAATCAAGGAGATATCCTTTGCTAAAGTCGATTGCGATCTCTATGGACCCGCCGTTGAATGTCTTGATTTTATAACTGGACGGTTGAGTGATGGCGCAATCCTTATGTTCGATGATTGGCCTTATCTCGCAACGGTTGGAGAAACCAAAGCCTTCATGGAATGGGTGCCACGTGTCCCTCAGTACCGGTTTGAGTTCATCGCGTTCATAAACTGGCGCATATTTTTCAAGGTTCGATTCCAGCCGAACAACTGACCCGCTAAAGTAGGTGAACCACTACTTGATGACAAGCCCACCCCATGTCAGGTGGGGCAACAAAGCCGAGGTAAAGTGGACGAGCAGGATATTCAAACAAAATATTTAAAATGATTAGGATCGTTTCTTGCTAAGCCGGTTAGAAAGAAATTTCAAGCTGTTCGTTTTTACCTGTCCTCGACTGGCCTGGAAGCTGATTGCGCTTAAAGGTTATTTCCTGAATCTGATAGAAATAGGAAGGAACAGCGGGCGGAAGCGTGACTCCTCCGATCCCACCGCCATATGGATGGAACGCTCTGAAAGCGAAGGCGCCGGCAAAAAGATTCTCTTCATCGAACAAAGCATTCCCCGTGCGGATACCAATGCTGGTGCGATAACCATCAACCAGTTCATGGAACTCTTTCTTCGTGCAGGGTGGAGGGTGACGCTGTGGCCCCAGGACCGAAGCTTTGGCGGGGACTATGGCGACATGCTGGAGCAGCGTGGAGTGAAGATCCTGTCATCGGATCGCTTGTTCACGACATTCAGGATATGGTGGCACGCTAATGCGGGCCAATATCCGGTGGTGATTTTAAGCAGGCCGGCCGTGTGCGCAGCTTTCCTTCCGGTCCTGAAAAAATATGGAAATCCGCGGATCCTTTATTATGGGCATGACCTGCATTTTGCCCGCCTGCAATCCGAGGCCGAGCTCACCAGGCTGCCCGAACTGTTCTGGTTCGCCAGGCGATTCAGGAAAATGGAATCGTGGATCTGGGGGAACGTTCACCGCACATACTATCCTTCGGCCGAAGAAGCCGATACGGTACGCTCCCTGGTTCCCCGTTCCGACGCGAGAAGCGTGATCCCTTATTTCTTCAATGGGCTGGCGCGAACCAGCGAGTATCCGCCGGAAAACCACCGGATGTTATTTGTGGGAAACTTCAATCATCCGCCCAATATCGACGCGGTGCAGTGGCTGATCCAGGAGATATTTCCCGCCATAAAAAACCGGTGCGCAAAGGCCGAGCTACGCGTAGTGGGTGCTGGCCTGCCGGAAGACCTGCAACGGCGATGCAAAAAAGCCGGCATAGACTCCAGCGGATGGCTTTCCGAAAAAGCGCTGGCTGCGGCATACAAATCCTGCCGCCTGGTCCTGGTGCCGCTACGCTTTGGTGCAGGAGTCAAGCACAAGGTTGTCGCAGCCCTTGCCCAGGGACTGCCGGTGGTGATGACCCGGATCGGCGCACAAGGGATGGAATGGCTGGGCGATTCTGCCGATATAACCGATAACGGCTCCGAGTTCGCCGCCGCATCTGTCCGTCTCCTGACGGATGATGCTTATTGGCTGCAACGGGCGGCAACTGCGTCACAGGCTGTCCGCAACCGTTTCAATGCACAAACTATGTCGAAGGCTTTTGATGAACTTGATCTCGTTGCCAGTTGAATCCAGTTAACAAAAACTACGGGATCGTACGCGCGCGCGCGCCCCTGCGGCTGGGTCTCGCCGGAGGTGGAACTGATGTCGCACCCTATTGCGACCTGTATGGCGGCTGCGTATTGAATGCCACGATAGACCGGTATGCCTACGCGGTGATCAAGCCTCTGGATGAACCTTATGTGCGCTTCCTGGCCACCGATCAGCAAACCGAGAAAGTCATGAATTTGTCGGAGGTGCTGGCACTCGACGGCGAACTCGATCTTCACAAAGCGGTTTATAAGGCGATCATCGAGCATTATAACGACGGCAACCCGATCCCCATCGAACTCAGCACTTTTTGCGATGCCCCGGCCGGTTCGGGACTTGGCTCCTCATCCACGCTTGTTGTGGTAATGATTCGCGCCTTCGCGGAAATGTTGAATTTGCCACTCGATGACTACACCATCGCCCAGCTCGCCTACAAGATCGAGCGCCTCGATTGCCGCTTGCAGGGAGGCAGGCAGGATCAATACTCCGCAACCTTCGGTGGGTTCAATTACATGGAGTTCTTCGCGGGCGACCGGGCTGTCATCAATTCCCTGCGCATCAAAAACTGGATCATCTGCGAGCTGGAAGCCTCGCTGGTACTGTTTTATACCGGCGTCTCCCGCGAATCCATGCGCATCATTGCCGACCAGAGCACCAATGTTCAGTCCGGCTTGAAAGAGGCTATCGATGCGATGCACGGGCTAAAGCGGGAAGCTTTGGTGATGAAGGAATGCCTGCTGAAAGGGGATTTTGAAGGAATGGTGAACAGCATGCTGCAGGGATGGGAGAGCAAGAAACGTTCGGCCAGGACGGTGTCCAATTCCCATATAGACGAAATATACGCCGCGGCAATGAAAGCCGGGGCGCTAGCCGGCAAGGTTTCCGGAGCAGGCGGGGGCGGATTCATGATTTTTTTCGTGCCACCCGTCAAAAGGATGAATGTCATTCGTGCCCTGAACCGTTTTCAGGGACAGGTCAGCAATTGCCATTTCACAAAGCATGGGACGCAGGCATGGAAGGTATGACGAAAGAATATATCCGCCGCCAGATCGGGGAAGCGCAGCGAATAATGACAGCGATGCTGGCTGACGAAGCAATAATATCCACTCTCGAAGAAACGGCCAGGGCGTGCATCGGCGCCATGCGGAGCGGGCGGAAAGTTCTGCTGGCCGGGAATGGAGGAAGCGCGGCCGATGCGCAGCATATCGCAGGCGAGTTCGTCAGCCGCTTCGCCTTTGACCGACCGGGATTGCCCGCTATCGCCCTGACCACGGACACTTCGATCATCACAGCGATCGGCAACGATTACGGATATGAAATGCTGTTTGCACGGCAGATACAGGCCAACGGAAATAAAGGTGACATATTTATCGGTTATTCCACTTCCGGCAAATCCCGCAACATTCTGCGGGCGTTCGAAGGAGCCAGGAACAAAGGCTTGATATGTGTCGGCATGACCGGCAGCGGCGGCGGCCCGATGCGGGAGCTGTGCGATTACCTGCTGCAGGTGCCCAGCACGGATACGCCCAAGATACAGGAAGGGCACCTGGTGCTGGGCCACATCCTGTGCGGCCTGGTTGAAAATGCCATGTTCGAGGCCCCGGCCTGATGGAAGCTGTCATCCTGGCGGGCGGGCTCGGTACCCGCCTGCGTGCCGCTGTTCCTGATCTCCCAAAACCGATGGCCTCGATAGCAGGCAGGCCTTTTCTGGAAATCGTCCTCGCTTCACTCGCGCGGAAAGGTTTTTCCCGCATCATTCTCTCTCTTGGGCATATGGCGGAAAAAGTGGTTTCCCACTTTGGCAGCAGCTTTGACGGAATGACCCTGGTTTATGAGATCGAAGCGAGCCCCTTGGGTACGGGCGGGGCGTTAAGACAGGCGTTGGCGCGCGCCAGCTCGGACCATATATTCGTCTTCAACGGAGATACCTTTCTCGATCTCGAAGTTCCCGAGCTTGAGTCATTCTGGCAGGCCCACCGGCTACCCACCATTGTCGGGAAAGAGGTAGCGGACACCCGTCGTTATGGCCGGCTGGAGACGGTAGGCCAACACGTCGTTGGCTTTGCCGCCAAGAATATACCGGGACCGGGGCTCATCAATGCCGGGTGCTATGTGCTGCCAAGGAATGCGCTGGATATGTTTGAGCCTGGCCGGGTTTTTTCCCTTGAGGCCGATTTCCTGGTGGCTGCGGTGAGAACGCAACAATTCGCGTTGTTTACGACGAAGGGTTTTTTCATCGATATTGGGATACCGGATGACTATCTTCGCGCCCAGACGCAACTTGTCGACATCGCATCATGACCGGACGTCCGGCGCTCTTCCTGGATCGCGATGGGGTGGTCAATATAGACCACGCTTACGTGCACCGAAGGAACGATTTTGAGTTTATCGACGGTATTTTCGATCTCTGCCGCCACGCCAAGACCCTCGGATACCTGATAATCATCGTGACCAACCAGGCGGGCATAGGCCGTGGTTACTATACTGAAGAGGACTTTGCAGACCTTACGCACTGGATGTGTGGCATTTTCGACAAGGAAAAAGCGCCCATCGATAAGGTTTATTTCTGCCCTACGCACCCCGAGGGCACCATTGAACGATATAGAAAGCAGTCTGATTTGCGCAAGCCCGCGCCGGGAATGATCTTGCTCGCCGCCAAGGAATTCGATATCAGCCTGCGGAATTCCATCCTGGTGGGGGACAAACTTTCGGATCTCGAAGCCGGATTTGCGGCAGGTGTCGGAAGCAATATCCTTTACCGGCCCATTATTGACCCTGGATCGGCTTCAGAAGCTTACCTAGTCGTTTCCGACCTGCGACAGGTTTTCGGGTATATGAAGCGCTGGAATGAAGCAGGCGAGACGGATGCGCCGGTCCGCCCTTGAGGTTGCAGTATGCGAGCCTGCCATTCAATCTCATTATTTGCAGCAGCCGATATAACCCGCTTTGAAAAATGAATCGTTCCTCAATCCATTCTCCGTTCAGCCATAAATATATTGCCAATCCAGGAACACGGAATACCTCGCTAAAGTCCAACCAGTAGCTCCGCAATCCGCAGCCTAATCGCCCGTGCAATAACCAGGATAGATGCCATGCCAAGAATACGAACCCTGCTTGTCTTACCCGCGGGATTGCTGCTGGCTTCATGCGCGAGCATACCTTCGGGTCCCAGCATAATGGTCCTGCCCGGATCCGGCAAAAGTTTTGATCAATTTCGTGCCGATGATTATCAATGCAGGCTATTCGCGATCGAGCAGGCCGGTGGGTCCACGCCGAACCAGGCCTCGGCGACGAGCGGTGTGGCAAGCGCCGCTATAGGAACGGGGCTAGGCGCCGCAGCGGGGGCAGCGATTGGAGGCGGAACGGGTGCTGCAATTGGCGCGGGCGGTGGCTTGCTAGGGGGAAGCCTGGTTGGCGCGGGCACGGGGCGCACCTCGGGGTATATCGCCCAGCAGCGTTATGACATGGGCTATATACAATGCATGTATGCAAATGGCCACCGTGTTCCCGTATCTGGCCGGATAATGTATAACTCGCCCGCGAGCAGCGGCGTACAGAATACCAATATTCGATCCCCCTCTCAGCCGGGAAATGCTCGATTCCAGCCTCCCCCACCGCCACCGGGAAACCCGCCCCCACCACCGCCCCGATAAGGAGTTCGATAGCCTCATTGTTATTTTCCGAGCCGGAGTAAAATAATCCGCCAAAACGCTGCAACTCGATTCTTTGCGCTGAGCTTCTCGCGTGAAGAAAATTTTTTGCGGGACCAGCGCTGGGTCAGGACTGAAATCCTAGGCCGGTTTAATGAAGCCCTATAAGCAGCTCCACATCATCCTCATCTGACATCAGGAACAGATGGATCTGTCCTTATCCGATGCTGGCCTGGCTGGCGTATCCGTTGTCGTCGTCAACCATAATGCCGGCCCGTTGCTGACCCAATGTATCCGCGCCTGTCTGGCGCAGGCGAAACAAGTCATCGTCGTGGACAACGCATCTTCAGACTCGAGCCTTATCGAGCTGGAAGCCGCCTTTGCCGGGGAACCGCGGCTCAAGCTGGTTCCTACAGGCCATAACCTCGGTTTTGCCCGGGGATGCAATATCGGAACGAACCATGCTACGGAGCGTTGCATCCTTTTCCTTAATCCCGACTGCATCCTTGGCGCGGGCACGCTGGGCCGCATGATGCAGGTGCTGGATACGGTCCCCGGAGCGGGAATGGTGGGTGGCTTGCTCATCAACCAGGACGGCACCGAGCAGGCAGGAGGGCGCCGGGCAATACCGACCCCTTGGCGGTCTTTTATCCGGGCGTTCGGCCTGCACCATTTTTCAGCCTTCTCTACCGCCGACTTTCACCTGCACAAACAACCCTTGCCGAAGGAGCCGCTCGAAGTGGAAGCCATTTCGGGAGCGCTGATGCTGGTCAGCCGACAAGCTGTAAATGACGTAGGTCTCTGGGATGAGGAATACTTTCTTCACTGCGAAGACCTGGACTGGTGCGAACGCTTCCGGCTGAAAGGGTGGAAAATTCTTTTCGTGCCCGATGCGCCGGTAACCCACTACAAGGGAACATGCAGCAGATCCCGGCCGATCTTCGTGGAGTGGCACAAGCACAAGGGGATGCTGCGCTTTTATCACAAGTTTTTCCGGGACAAGTATCCGGCCGCGGTAATGTGGCTGGTGGGTTTTGGCGTATGGTTGCGTTTCGGTGCCGTAGCTACCTATCATGGCTGCCGCCATCTGGGTAAACTGGTGGGCCTGAAACATGAATAATCCGCCAGGTGAAAATGGCCGGCAGAACCGCCACTTCCTCTGCCATCCATACGGAAAGGGCTGCCCGGCAGGCGCGCCCAGCAGTTCATGCTAGAGCCCTCAGGTTCGCGGAAAGTTATCGTCACCGGTGCGACCAGCATGATCGGTCATTTCCTGCTGGACAAACTGCTTGCCGAAGGTTACAAGGTCCATGCCATCAGCCGCGCTTCCGGCCCTTCCTCATATACGGGCGACCACCCACTGATCTGGCATCAGGCCGACATCAGCCAACATCGGGCGCTGGCCGGAATCGATGCAGGGATACTTATTCACCTGGCGCCGCTTTGGCTGCTGCCGCCTCTATTGCACTCGCTCGACCTTGTGCGGGTGATCGGCTTTGGTACGACCAGCGTGTTCAGCAAAGCCAGTTCGGCGAACGCCGGCGAACGGCAACTCGCGACCCGGCTTGCTGAGGCGGAAGCAGCCATTGGCCGCTTCTGTATCGAAAAAAAAATGGCGTGGACGCTGTTTCGTCCGACACTGGTCTACGACGGAGTCCGGGACCGTAATGTCACCCTGATCGCGCGGTTTATCAAACGCTATGGTTTTTTTCCCTTGCTAGGACAAGCTTCAGGCTTGCGCCAGCCTGTTCATGCCGATGATCTCGCCCTTGCCTGCATACAGGCGCTCGATGAGCCTGCCACCGTCAATAAAGCCTATAACTTGAGCGGAGGCGAAACCTTGAGTTACCGTGAAATGGTCGAGAAAATTTTTCGTTCGCTTGGCAAGACAGTCCGTTTCCTGCCTGTGCCTGCGCCGCTCTTTAGCAGCGCGATGCGCGCAATAGCCCTGCTTCCCGGTAAACGAAACATAACGCCGGAGATGGCATCGCGGATGAATAAGGATCTCTGTTTTGATCATTCGGATGCGATACGGGATTTCGGGTTTTCACCACGTGGATTTTTACCTCGATGGGGAAACTTGCAGGGATGATCCAGCTATGAGCCCCGCCGCAAAGGAAGGAACCTCCGGTCCCGCCGAAAACAGCAATCGCGGCTTCGGCTCCAGGCATGGCATGCCCGGGCACGTGCACGATGCAACCCTATCCCTGCCGGAAAACGAGATCGAAATAACTGCGATCCGGGCGCAGGGACCAGGCGGGCAGAATGTAAACAAGGTCTCCACCGCCGTGCATCTGCGCTTCGACATCGGCGCTTCCTCATTACCCGACGCTTATAAGGATCGGATTTTGAAGTTGCGGGACCGGCGGATTACAAGAAACGGGATTGTCGTCATCAAGATCCAAAAATTTCGCAGTCAGGATAAAAACCGGGCAGAAGCGATGCGGCGACTGCACGAGCTTATTGACGACGCAATGGAGATACCACCGGAACGCAAGCCGACAAAGCCGACCGCCGCCTCCCGGAAAAAACGGCTCGCCGGCAAAACCCATCGGGGCCAGCTGAAGATTTCGAGGAAAAAATTTTCAGGCGAGGCAGAGACTTGAAATCCCGACCAATTGTTAAGCTTAAGGAAAGTACCATTTTCCATGGAGACGTGAATTTACTGCTCCTACGCGAATCAGGAATAGGTGCAAGTCAGTTTGCCCTGAAGCATCGGCGAGGCGAAGCAAATCCCCAACCATATGGGGAGTTTTTTGCTAGGCCCCTGTTCAAGGAGTCTCGGTATTATCCTGAAGGGCCAGTTTGTCGCCAACCGGGAGCAGACCTTCGCGATTCTGGCGCATCCAGGATTTATTTTTTACCGCCCCAAGCGCTGCATGGAATCCAGATCGTCATTGGTATCTATATCTCTTGTACCCCCGCCTCCTCCACCTGTAAATAGGCAGTAGCAATCCATATTTTCCAGCACCAGGCATCCGTCGGCGCCACGATTCACACAAATGCTGCAGCATTCTTCAGCCGGACTCGGGGGCAAAGGCCCTGGCCCGCCCCCGCCTTTTCTTTGCCTGCTCTCATTGACGAGATCGACGTTTTGGGTAAGTGCGAAAATCGACTTCTTGTTTGCCTCGTCAATCACGAACACTGTTTTAAAAGGAGAGGTCTTTACAATTGCCAGACCCTCCTTGATCAACGCCTTCGAACCAAGAGTAAAAGACGAGGTTGCAATGATCGACGATGGCGCTTCGACTCGAACGCGATCAAAGAGAGGACACTTAAGAAAATAATATTTCTCCATTTTATGTCTCCGTGTAATAGAAGGGCGGCATTGCAGCGAAGCTGCCTTGTGATTGACTGCCTCAGAGAGGCGACCTTTGAGCCTTCGATGGCACCCTTTCTAACCATAGATACTTATATCTGCATTGCAACCTGTTTTTGGCAGGGCATTCAGAAGATGCAAGGAGAACAGGAGGAATTCCATTGTTCGCCTGGCAGCCGCCCCAATGGGCGACCCGATGAGAGGAATGAAAATGTTGATAGGTGCCCGGAACCCGATCAACTGCTGGGCGGGTGAGTAAAACCGTGCCTTGTAGTAGTAAAGACCTATCTGCTCCAGCCGCTGTTGACCAGTATCCCGTCATACACCAGGGTGGCAGAAAAGCCGGTCTTGCTGGCGCTCAGCCGGTTGTCTGCGTCATAGGTATAGGTCCATGTTCCATCGCTGCTCAAGTTTCCGTTGCCGTTGTATGTGGGGTGTAGTGCCTGTCGCCGCCATGTACTGGCTGAGCCCGTTAACGGTATAGCTCATGGTGCCGCTGGCGCAGCCAGCCCACTGGCAGGTG
Source organism: Nitrosospira sp. (assembly GCA_035547595.1). Classification (GTDB taxonomy): domain Bacteria; phylum Pseudomonadota; class Gammaproteobacteria; order Burkholderiales; family Nitrosomonadaceae; genus Nitrosospira. The sequence goes on along the minus strand of DASZUL010000038.1, from coordinate 117,172 downwards.
TTGCTACGGGTAGTATTGGTTGACGGCTAACGCGAGTACGGGGAATGTGGGAATTGGCGCTTGAAGAAACGGAAGAAATGAGGTGTAAATCCAATATTTATGTGGGTTCGCAGGCGCCCTGGCGCTGTATCACCCGCCGTTCTGGCCTGTCATGGCTTTTCTCGGAATTCGGTTCGCTTGTTATTCCGGAAAAAATGATATGGAACGTGGTTCCCCTGTTGGGCTCGCTGTCGACCTTGATATGCAATTTATTGTTTTCCGCAACTGTCTTGACTATCGACAGTCCTATGCCACTCGACTTTCTGTTGTGAAGCGCAGCTCGGGGAGCGTAAAAATATTCATCAAAAATGTGAGGCAGGTCTTTATCACTAATTCCGATCCCGTGGTCGGCAATGCTTACCACAGCGGACGAATCCTGCCAGTTGACAGCGGACGCGATCTCCACCGATGCCCCATCGTAGGAATAGATGATGGCATTCGAGATAATATTTTCAAACAGTATTTCAAGTTGATAAGGGATACCGGCAACCGCAAAATGTTCAGTCGAACCGTTAATAGCGATCTGCCGCGAATTCGCGATGGGTTTTAGTTTATCGATGCACTTGCGGATAACCGCGTCGATATTCACGCGTTCGAGGTTGTTCGGGTCCCGTGCGGCGGCTTTCAACCGTTCAAGCTTGAGCACATCGAGGATCAATCCCGCCATGCCCGATGCACGATTATCGATTTTTTCCAGTACTTCCTTGATCTCCGGCGTGGTCTCTCCGCAATAATCTCCCTTTATCAACCCTATCTTGCTGCGAATGGCGTCGAGCGGGGCCTTGAGCTGGTGTGTCATGAGAACGGCATACCGGTCCTTTTCCACCTGCGCCCGGCTGATATGGTCGTAGGCATCCACAAGCTGTTGCTCGTGGGTACGCACGACAATGGCGAGCCGTGAAACGACGTACCAGACCACCATGAACAACACATCGAGCGTAAGCATCCACAAAAGAATATTGATCTTCAGATGCGTAACCATGGGTGCGCCTGAATCGATGAGCACCGATTGCGGAGCCAGGAAAAGAAGAGGATTTTCGATAAGCAGCACGATGCCGTACATCACGCAAACCAGGCCCATGACGACCAGACTTTCCATCGTCGAGAAAAAGATACACGACAACGCGATATGCAGCACGTAAAAGAAGGGGGCGGGCGTACCTATGCTGCCGACATAATGCACGACGACCGACAGACATAGGAGATCAACAATGATCTGCGTCCAGATATTGATCGAAGGGGAGTTGAATCCGGTTCGCGGACGGAAATCCAGCGTATAAATGTAAAATATATTTGAGATGCATAACACCATCGTTATGGCGAGAGGCCAGCCCTGCTGATGGGTAATGCCGATCTCGGTCAAGGCGTCCGAAGCGATGACCGCAAATATCTGGAAGACCAGAAGAATGGCGATGACAACCCATCGGAAGATGATGAACCACTTGGCGTTGCCAATCAGCACTTCATCGCTCAGCTTCGAACCTTTCACCCCGGAGTGGGGAAAGGCGAAGCGATTTCGCGCCAGGTCCCAGGAAAATTCAGCGATAGCCATAGTCAGACCCTCCCGCATGGATCGCTATCAGGACTCGGGGTGCTCCAACCGGCTCTGGACGATCGACAAAAAGCTCTGCGGATTGACCGGCTTTTCGATGATCAATATCCACTCGTCCGACAGGTTTGTAAAGTAAGGACGGATTTCCTCGCCGAGCGATGTCATGAATACCATGTGAAGATGGGGAAAACGCTTGCGGACTTCCACAAAAGCATCCAGCCCCGCATCCATCGTTTCCACCATCACGTCGAGAATCGCAAGGTCGGGAGGCGCTTCAGTTTCCCAGAGGGAAGTAAGGAAATCATTCATCGTCTGGTAGCTGTCGACGGCATACCCGTTGGCTGTCAGGATGCGCTTGACGGTATCCCGGATATCCGGGTCATCGTCCACGTGCGCAATCCGCGACGATCCATTCTGGCTTGCTCGGGTTGAACCCTGGGGGTGGGCTGTCCGCTGATCGGATTGTTGATCCTGCATAGTCATCTGCATTTTACTTTCCTTCAGTTGTGTTCTGTCGCCAAAATAACCCATGCTAAAGGTTAATATAGCAGAAAACACCCTGTTGACAACAGGGTATTCCAGTGCCTGTGAAGGATTTGTCATGCATATATAAAGAATGCGTGAAGATCAAGGCTCGAACGGCAGGAAAGACCCGAAGGCGCATGGTTGGGGTCCTGCGTTCCGCTTGCCGCGAGCATATTTTCCCGGAGAACCACGGCACGTAAGCAGCCTTTATAGCTTGCCTATATAGAGGATAAGTTCGGCATCAGGCCAGGACCCGCTTCAGCCATTTCCCGATATCCATTATCTCCTGTGCACAGACGGAATGCGCCATTTCGTATTCCTGCCACTCCACCGAATAACCCGCTTCAATCAGGGTTTGTCGGGACAAGCGGGCAAGATCCGCTGGAATAACCAGGTCCGTCCTGCCATGCGCCATGAAAATTGGAACCGTCAGGTTCGAGCGATGCATTTCCGAAGCAAAGGTGTGCACGGCCGGCAAATAGCACGACAAAGCCATGATCCCCGCCAGTTTCTCCGGGTGGCGCAACCCGGCTTGCAGCGCCAGCGCGCCTCCCTGGGAAAAGCCTGCCAGAACGATACGTTCGGCACTGATGCCGCGCTCCTTTTCGCGAGCGATCAGTGCTTCGACGGCAAGCTGCGACTGGCGCAAGCTTGCGATATCCTCACGCACAATACCGCCATGGCCGACTTCGTCATAGTCGAACCAGGCGCGCATCACCATGCCGCGGTTGATGCTCACGGGACGCGGGGGTGCGTGCGGGAATATGAACCGGACAGGAAGGGTCGCGGACAGCGGAAGCTGGTCCACAACCGGGACAAAATCGCTGCCATCGGCGCCGAGCCCATGCAGCCACAAAACCGTGGAAAGCGGATGCTGCCCGGTTTCGATTTCGATAGTTTGCAGCAAATTGCCAGGATCAGGTTTCATCGATAACGGGAATTGAAGGAGGTTGACTTGGAAGAAACGGAGGATTAGATTCGCATTTTTTAATTTCCACGATCAAGCCGTACAGGCGGGAGAGCATCATGAAACGCAGGGATTTTATCAAAATCGCCGGCATAAGCGCCGCGCTACTTCCAGTCGCGCCATCCGTGTTCGGTACCCAGACAACTCAACCCATTCCGCTGCGGGCACACAGCTACCGCCTCACTTATCGAGTCGATCTGCCGGAGGGAGGAAAAAAAGCCCGTCTATGGCTGCCGCTGCCGGATACCGATGATACTCCTCATCAGTTTACCCAGGGCAGCGTATGGAGCGGCAACGCGGATATCGCGAAGTTCGAAAACATCCCGGGCACGACCTCCCCCATGTTTCATGCGGAATGGCGGGGAACGGGTCCCCGCCACGTCGCCGTGAGCAGCGTGGTGAAGACCACGGATCGTGTCGTCGACTGGAGGAATTATCCGGATAACGCCTCCGCCCCCCTGCCTGCCGATGTAAAACGCTTCCTCCGGCCGACGAAGCATATTCCCACCGACGGCATCGTCCACAAAACGGCCTCATCCATCGTCAAGAATGCCGACGCGAAAACGCCCCTGCAAAAGGCCCAGGCGGTTTACGATTGGGTAGTCGATAACTCCTATCGTGATCCGGCGGTCCGGGGATGTGGACGCGGGGATATCAAATCCATGCTGGAATCCGGCAATCTCGGAGGAAAATGCGCGGACCTCAATGCGCTGTTCGTAGGGTTGGCCCGCGCAGCCGGGGTTCCCGCGCGCGATCACTACGGAATTCGCATCGATGACTCCGCATCGCATAAAAGTCTGGGACAGGCGGGCGATATCACCAACGCCCAGCATTGCCGCGCGGAGTTTTATCTTGCGGGGCTGGGCTGGGTGCCGGTAGACCCCGCTGATGTGCATGAGTTAGCCCTGGAAGAAGAATTACCCCTCACCAACCCTCGGGTAATAGCGCTGCGCGAGAAGCTCTTCGGCGCGTGGGAGATGAACTGGGTAGCATTCAACCATGCCAGAGATATCGTCCTGGCCCGCGACAGCGCGATAGGCGAGCTATCGTTTTTCATGTATCCGGAAGCCGAGATTGCCGGCAAGAAACTGGATAGCCTCGACCCGACAGCATTTTCCTATAAAATCGTCTCGTCGGAACTGGTGGGAACCGGCGTCAAGTTTTAATGCTTTCCCATTCGTGGGCGCCGTCCGCTTCGCGTCCCGGACTCTCTTCAGGAATGATCTGTTGAAGTTCGTGGAATAATGCGCGGAAGCTCCTGGGCGGCTTATTCATGCGCTTCTCTTCCCGCGCGTTGCGAACCAGCGTACGCAAGTGGTGCAAATCTTGCAGGGCTGGATAGCTAAGCTTCAATTCCGCAAGAGCTTGATCATCGGCCAAAAGCCGTTCGCGCCACCGTTCAAGCAGATGGAGCCATGCCTTGTGCTGGATTCCTGTCCTGCTCCACGCGTCCATTTTCTCCTGGATGGGAGCCGCGTCTACAGTGCGCATCAGTTTGCCAATGAATTGCATCTGCCGGCGGCGCGCACCGTGCTTGTGCATCCGGCGGGCTTCGAGTATGGCTTCGGCCAGCACTTCGGGCAAAGAGAGTTCGGTCAACCGCTTGGGATCGAGCTGGACCAATCGTTCGCCCATATCCTGTAGCGCGTGCATGGCCTCTTTTCGCCGCGTCTTGCTGATTGCGGGATCGGACGGGTCGTCCGGCGACTTTTCATGCATGGCAACCTGTTCGATGCGACGTCAATAACTGCTATCATAACGCAATTATCATTGAATCAGCGATGACCAGCCTTGGCCAATAGGCCGCGCCATGGCATTACTCCCTACATCACCATGAATGATATTGCCACATCGACGCCACATTTCTCCTATTCCCAAACCAACCTGCGGAACATCGCAAATGATGTGCTTGAGCATGCAAGAAAGGGAGGCGCTACCGCTTGCGAAACCGATATATCGGATGGCTTCGGGCAGAACGTGACCGTGCGGCGCAACGAAGTGGAAACGATCGAGTACAACCGGGACAAGGGGATATCGGTAACGGTTTACATCGGACAGAAACGCGGCCATGCAAGCAGCTCGGACTTCTCCCCCCAGGCAGTGAAGGAAACGGTGGCGGCGGCGCTTTCCATCGCCTCCCACACCGCAGCGGATGATTGCGCAGGCCTTGCCGACGCCAGCTTGCTTGCACAGGATGTGCCGGATCTCGATTTGTACTTCCCCTGGGTATTGCCCGTGGAGCAGGCGATACAACTCGCGAAAAGTTGCGAAGCGGCGGCATTTGCAGTGGATAAACACATCACCAATTCAGAAGGCGCCAGCGTATCGCTTGGCCAGTCCCAGTTCGTATACGCGAATAGTCTGGGATTCATGGGCGGATACGCGTCATCCCGCCACAGCATCAGTTGTGCCGTGATTGCCTCGCGAAACGACGGCATGCAGCGTGATTACTGGTATAGCGTGGCGCGCGATCCGCTGGATCTGGAGCATGCGGAAAGCGTGGGAAGAAAGGCGGGGCAGCGCACGGTAGCTCGCCTGGGGGCGAAGAAGATCAACACCTGCGAAGTGCCCGTCCTGTTTGAGGCGCCGCTCGCCTCCAGCCTGATCGGGCATTTTGTCTCAGCAGTGAGCGGTGGCAGCCTTTACCGTAAATCCTCGTTTTTACTGGATAGTGTTGGCAGTCAGGTTTTTGCGCCGGATATCCGGCTCCGGGAGTTGCCTCACTTGAAAAAGGGCTTGGCCAGCCAGGCGTTTGACGATGAAGGAGTCGCCACCCACGAGCGGGAGGTGGTTAAGGATGGAGTGGTTCAAGGCTACTTCCTCGGCAGTTATTCCTCCCGCAAGCTTGGCCTGCGCACTACCGGAAATGCAGGAGGCAACCATAACCTGATTCTCGATAATGGAGCGCCGGTAGAATTTGCCGAACTACTCAAAAGAATGGGAAAGGGATTATTGGTAACCGAGCTGCTCGGCCATGGCGTGAATCCAGTGACCGGAGATTATTCCCGTGGAGCGGCAGGATTCTGGGTCGAGGATGGAGAAATCCGCCATCCGGTCGAGGAAGTCACCATCGCGGGCAACCTGAAAAATATGCTGCTCGGCGTCTGCGGGGTGGGCAACGATGTGATTGTCCGAGGCTCGAAGCAATGCGGCTCCCTGTTGATAGACCGGATGACGGTAGCGGGAAGCTGATCCGTCCTAAAATACCAATCCTTCATTCCCTCGATCCAAGAGTCGCCTCCTGAAGGCCGGGAACCAACTGCGTCATTCCGCGGCACGTATCCCCGCAGCAGGACTTACTCGAATCCATGCACCTTCATCTGCTAATCCCTTCGCTTTTCTGGCCGGATCCTTCCCTGGCGGGGATATACCACGATCTGCCGCTACCCGCGCTAGAAGGCCTGCTGTCGAAAAGCTCTGTGAATGAGGGAGGAACCCGAGAAATCGAAGGTTGGCTTTGCAATGCCTTTGGAATTGCAAAGCAGCAGGACTGGCCGGTTGCGCCCATCACGCTGAGGGCCGATGGAAGGGAAATCAACAGAACGGACCATGGCTACTGGCTTCGGGCCGATCCGGTCCATCTCCATATCGAACGCGACCAGATCCTGCTGGCCGACAGCCGCGTTTTTCAGATCAACCCGGCGGAGGCCGAGGAACTTACCACTGCCCTGAACCGGCATTTTGGCGAAAGTTATCCTGGAATAGCATTCCTGCCGCTTCATCCGGCCCGCTGGTATATATGCCTCCAGGATATTCCGCCGCCGCACACTCACCTGTTGAGCGAGGTCGCGAATAAAGGAGTTCGCGATCTGCTGCCATATGGGCCTTATGGCGAGAGCACCGCGACGTGGCGCAAGCTCTTCAACGAAACGCAGATGCTGCTGCACGAACAGCCGCTCAACCACGTGCGCGAAGTCCGTGGAGAACCTGTCATCAACGGTGTCTGGTTCTGGGGAGGGGGAACCATGCCGGAATCATTCCAGAGCGCCTATACCCATGTATGGGGCAACCACATCCTTGCCCAGGCCCTGGCGCTCTCGTGCGGTGCCCGATACTCCGCGCTACCGCCTGAAGCCAACTCGCTGCTGCATGGGACATCCACTTCTGGAAAACATCTTGTCGTACTTGACGCCCTGGACGGGAAAGCATCCTATTCGGATGCGTATGGCTGGCGCGAAAGCCTCGAGGAGCTCGAAAAGAACTGGTTCCAGCCTCTCTTCACCCTGGCAAAACAGGGAAAGTTCCTGCAGCTCAAGCTCTCAGTCCTCGGGAAAAAGAGGAATAAGGATTTCACGATAAAACCTGGAGACATGAAAAAATTCTGGCGATCGAGAAAACCGATCTCCGCATATGCGGGCTGAGCCAGCAGCTTAAAGGCAGAATTCCAGGGGAGAGGTCTTGCGGATACCGCTTAGGTGACACGAAGGTGTCATTATGCGCCCAGTGAATCGATATTCTTCAAATAGTCATATTCTAGGCACACCAGATCGCTTATCATATAACAAGCCCTAATAGGTATACCAATAGTCCTTTCGGCTTATTTTGGTAAACGTGTTAGTGCTCCCAGGGGGAAAGCTTTTCACCCCATGCCGGAGGAACCAGCAGCTGATCGAATTAGCGAATAAAACGAATAATCATGAAAGGAAAAATCATGAATAATCTGGATCTGTTCGAAACATTGTTGAATTGCGAAACGGTGGAAGAACTTCATACGAGCACCACCGCCATCGTCCGCGGGATGGGGTTCGAGCATTTTCTTTATGGCGTGCAGGTAAACACTTCCCTGACACGGCCGTACAGGTTTATCCTCAGCTGCTATCCCGAGGAATGGCGCACGCATTACGACCAGGAAGGATACGCGAGCATCGATCCTACCGTCGCTCACTGCGCTCAAGCGTCGATTCCGATAATCTGGAAGAATGAGCTTTTCAAAGGACGAAAAGAGGCGCGCATACGAAGCGAAGCCAGGGATTCCGGCCTTGTGAGCGGCGCAAGCTTTCCCGTGCATGGGCGACGTGGTGAAGCAGCAATGTTGAGTCTCGCCACCTCGCGTGAATCCCGGGAAGCCCAGAATGACATCCTGGCAGCGATGGGCCAATCCCAACTTTTAACCTGCTACCTGCACGAGGCGGTACAGCGCGTTGTGCTTAGTAAAGGACCCCTTCCCTTGAAGAAAATCAACCTGACGGAACGTGAAAAAGAGTGCCTGCTCTGGGCAGCAGAGGGAAAAACGGGCTGGGAAATCGCTACGATCGTCAATATCTCGGAAAGAACTGTGACTTTCCATTTACAGAATGCAGCACAGAAAATGGGGGTGGTGAACCGACAGCAAGCCATTTCCCGCGCGCTTTCCATGGGATTGATCGAACCTCGCACCATAACCTGACACGATCCAGGCACAGGCGGGAAAGGAATCGGAGCCAGGCAATTCCCTCCGGGAGCGTTTCAGTTTTTTACTCGCCCTGTGCGGAAGCCCTCAAAGGTAAACTTGAGGGCTCCGTGATCACTTCCACCATTACCGGGGCATGGTCGGAAGGGCGCTCAAGTTTACGCATTGCCTTGTCTATGGTGCACGCGGTACATACTTTCGCCAATCCCGGACTCAACAATATATGGTCGATTCGCAATCCCATGTTCCTGCGAAAGGCCATCATTCGATAATCCCACCAGGTATAGGATTTTTCCGGTTGGTCGAATAGCCGGAAGCTATCCTCGAATCCCAGGCTGAGCACTTCACGGAACGCCTCTCTCTCCGGCAGGCTGAAAAGCACCTGGCCCTCCCACATAGTCACGTCATGCACATCGCGCTCGTCCGGGGCGATATTGAAATCGCCTAAAAGCACCAGTTTCTGGTGATTGATCAATAACTCGCGCAGCCAGGCATTGAGCGCGCCCAGCCATTTCAGCTTATATTGATATTTTTCCGACACGAGACTTTGCCCGTTCGGGACATATACGCAGATGACGCGTACATCGTCGTATATTGCCGAGAGGACGCGTTTCTGGTCATCGATAAACCCGGGTATTCCCGTAACAATTTCGCGGCCAGGACACTTGCTCAGCAAAGCGACGCCATTATACGTTTTTTGGCCCGCGTAGATTGCGTGATATCCCGCTGCAGAAATTTCGGCTACCGGAAAATTTTCATCCTGCAGCTTGGTTTCCTGCAAACACAATATATCCGGCTGGTTGGTGGCCAGCCAATCCAGGACATGGGGAAGCCGGATCTTGAGCGAGTTGACATTCCAGGTAGCGATTTTCATATATTTATTTTATCAAATCCGCCTTTCCGGATGAGGTACAAATACTCAACGACAGGTCTTTGCGGTGTAATATCACGGGTTGGGATCCACATGGCAATCTTGCCTTTTCCCTGGGGCGAAGCGGATTCTCCCGCTCGCTGCAGCGGGCCGCATTTTGCGCTCGCCAGGATAGCCAGTCCGGCCGGTGTTGCATCTGCCGGCGGCAGTATTCCGTAAAAATCCTTTTATCTTCGAACAAAGGCGAAGAAATATGAAAACTTCACATGACTCGGAATTCGGTGTAGCCGACTGGCAACGATTATTGCGCTCCATCGGGGAAGATCCCCAACGCCAGGGACTGGCCGACACCCCCCATCGCGTCTCGCGTGCCTGGGCCCACTGGACCCGGGGGTATCAGCAGGACCCTGCCACGATACTCAAGACATTTGCGGATGGAGGCGAGTGCTACGACGAACTGATTGTCGTCAGGCAGATACCGGTTTACTCGCACTGCGAGCATCATCTCGCCCCTTTTTTCGGACATGCGGCTATTGGCTATCTCCCGGCCGGACATATTGTCGGATTATCGAAATTGACGAGACTGGTCAATTGTTTCGCAGCACGGCTACAGGTTCAGGAACGGCTCACCCAGCAAATTGCCCAATCCCTGCTTGAACACCTCCAGCCCAAAGCGGTCGGCGTAGTCATCCGTTGCCGCCACATGTGCATGGAATCCCGCGGCATCGCCGTCGCAGGCGAAGAGACCGTAACCTCCGCAATGCTTGGCGATCTCAAGACCAACGCTGCGCAGCGCGCCGAATTCCTTGCGCTGTCTCAATAGAATGAAACCGGAAGGTAACTGAATCGCTGCAAATGTTTCCTGGGTAACGCTTGGTGAAGGCGCGTCGTTCGCGGGCTACATCGAGTTTGACCCTAATAGCTTGTCCGATCGCATGGCAAAGCGCAGAAAGATGTTCCGTGCTGCAAAGCCCGGGAGGAAGGCTGTCAGGCTAATCCCTCTATATTTCCACATCCCTGTCACCCATTTCCCCTCAACATTTCGGCCGCATGCTGGCGCGTCGTCTCCGTGATTTTTTTTCCTCCGAGCATGCGCGCAATTTCTTCGATTCGCTCCTCATCCGCAAGCACAGCGATCTGGCTGGTGACTTGGCCCCGGACTGGATCAAGCGATTTGCTCACCTGCCATTGATGGTCCCCAGCGGATGCCACCTGCGGCAGATGGGTGATGCACATCACCTGGCGTTCCTTTCCCAATTTTTTCAGCAATCCCCCTACGATCTCCGCCACTCGTCCGCCGATACCCGCATCCACTTCGTCGAATATGAGGGTGGGCGCGGTACCGAGCTTGCTGGTAATAACCTGTATGGCCAGGCTGATGCGCGACAATTCCCCTCCGGAAGCAACCTTCGCCAGGGGCCGTAACGGCAAGCCGCGATGCGCAGACACCTGGAACTCGATATGTTCCATGCCGGATGCGGAGGGTTGCGGATGCGCGGTCAGCGCCACCGAAAATTCCCCGCCGGCCATCGCCAGCGTCTGCATGGCCGCCGTCACCTGGTGGCCAAGCTGGCCTGCTGCTTTTTTCCGCTCCGCGCTCAGCTTGGCGGCAGACTGATAATATTTCTCCCGGGCTGCTGCTTCCTCTCGCGCCAGTATCTCGCCGTCGCCGCCATGGTCGAGTTCCTCCAGGCGGCTGGAGGCCGCAGCCAGCAGTTCCGGTAATTCGGGGGGAGTGGTTCGATATTTTCGGGCAACAGCATGGATCGTGGATAGCCGCTCCTCCAATCCGGCCAGTTGCTCGGGATCGAGATCGAGATTCTGCCGGTACCGCGATAATTCATATACTGCTTCCTGCAGCTGAATCTGCGCCGATTCCAGCAAATCGAACACTGCCTGAAGGTTGGCATCGCAGCGAAGCAGATCATGCAGGTGCGAGATCACCGAATTGATCTGTGAAAGGGCAGCGGATTCTCCCTCGGACAGTACCTCCAATCCGTTTTGCGCCGCTTCGAGCAGGCTTGCGGCATGAGACAGTCGGCTGTGATCGGCTTGCAACGTCTGCCACTCGTCAGGCAGGAAGTTCAATGCGGAAAGCTCGCCTACCTGGCGTTCCGCCTGTTCGCGTTCCTGCATCAGCGAGGCTGCATTCTTTTCCCATGCTGCTCGCCGCTCGGTTAAATCCTGCCAGTGATCATAAGCTTCTTTTACCGCCTGCGCCAATTCGAGGCTTCCGGCGAATTCATCCAGCAGAGTGCGCTGCGCGTCGCTGCGCAGCATCGACTGATGCGCATGCTGACCGTGAATATCCACCAGCTTCTCCCCTGCCGTGCGCAATTGTTGCATGGTGGCAACACGCCCATTGATAAAACCACGCGACCGGCCCTGGATATCCACGGTGCGACGCATCAGGCAACCGCCATCATCCCGATCGCTTTCAAACCCGTTCTCATGCAACCAGTCTTCCAGCTGCGACAGCCCGGCTGTGTCGAACTCCGCGCTGATATCGGCTCGCTCGCACCCGTTGCGTACCTGGGATGGGTCGCTGCGCTCGCCCAGAACCAGCGAAAGCGCATCGATAAGGATGGATTTACCCGCACCGGTTTCACCAGTGAGCACTGTAAAACCGGGAACGAACTCCAGCTCCATCTGATTAACAATGACGAAATCGCGAATGCCGAGAAACTTCAACATGCCGGATTCCTGGGCAAACCGCTCCATCCCAGCTTCTCCCGAAGCATGCGGTAATAGCTATGATCCGCTGCATGCAGCAACGTTACCTCGTGCGGGGAACGCCGCACGATGATTCTGTCATTTTCCTGCAAATCGAGGTGTGAATGGCTGTCGGAATGCACGCGGGCCACCGCAGTCCGGTGCATCAGAATTTCAACCGCGGCATCAGGGCCGACCACGATAGGACGATTGCTCAGCGTATGCGGACTTACCGGCACCAAGGCGATCAAATCGAGACTGGGATGAAGGATGGGGCCGCCCGCCGATAAGGCATAAGCGGTCGAACCGGTAGGCGTGGCTATGATCAACCCATCGGAACGCAGCGAGTAGACATATTCGCTGTTGATCCGCACTTCGAACTCGATCATGTTGCCCCCTACCCCGCGATTCACCGCCACATCGTTCAGCGCCAGGGCGCTGAAGGCGATGGTATCGCCGCGCAGAACTTCCACGTACAACAACATGCGTCGCTCCTCCACATATTTTCCATCGAGCATGGAGTCGAGCGTCTGCAGCATGGTTTCGATCGAGAGATCGGTAAGGAATCCAAGGCGGCCCTGATTGACACCGACCAGTGGAACATCGAACGGGGCAAGCTTTCGTGCAATATTGAGCATGGTTCCGTCGCCGCCTAGCACGATGGCCAGATCCGCCCGGCTGCCGATATCTTCCATTGTCATGGCGGCATATTTTCCGTCGCATATATTTGCAGCGGTAAGGCAGTCCACTACCACCTCCAGTTTGCGGGCTTCCAGGTAACGACCCAGATGCAACAAAGGGGTGATAATTTCCGGGTTTTTATGCTTGCCGATCAGGGCTACGGCTTGAAAAGGAAAACTCATCGCTGGAAATGTCTGAATGCTTCTGGAACTGCTGAAAACAGGCCGCGTGCCGTCAATAACCTCTTTTCCGATTAAACCATATCGGACTTCTGCTGACAAAGAATTCAGCTTGAATCGGCAACCATGCCGGGTGATCGGCATGATGGCGGGGCCTGTAGGAGAGCAGGGCATTACTCCGGTTTAATGGCATCATCTTATGAATTTTTGCCGCAACCAGATGCCTAAGAAAATCTCTATATGGCTCTTATATGGCTCTTATGGCGGACCGGGGAAGCCCAGCCATGGGAATGAATCCTGGTGTAGAATAATTGAATGCTTAATCAACGCGCGAAAATTTTGCTCAAGACCCTGGTAGAACGATATATCAGGGAAGGCCAGCCGGTAGGCTCGCGCTCGCTTTCGAAATTTTCGGGCCTTGATCTGAGCGCCGCGACCATCAGGAATGTGATGGCTGACCTTGAGGAAATGGGTTTTGTCGCCAGTCCCCATGCCTCCGCCGGACGCGTTCCCACCCATCGCGGCTACCGGTTCTTCGTGGATGCGCTGCTGGTGGTAAAACCGCTCGACATGATCGAGATTCATCAGCTCGAAGGGCAACTGCATCCGGATAACCCTTCGCGGTTGATCAGCTCCGCCTCGCAATTGCTGTCGGAACTGACCCGCTTCGCGGGGGTGGTGGTGACACCAAAGCGAAGCAGCGCGATATTCCGCTATATCGAATTCATGTCCTTGTCGGACAAACGTATCCTGCTTATCATCGTGACCCCTGAAGGTGACGTCCAGAACCGGGTCCTTTTCACCGATCGGGCATACAGCCAGACGGAATTGATAGAAGCAGGAAATTTCATCAATCAAAATTATGCCGGCTGTGCGATCGACGAGATCCGGAACCGGCTGCAAAGCGAGTTGAAACAGCTTCGGCATGACATGACCACTCTCATGACCGCAGCGATAGAAGCGGGCGGCGAGGCCATCCGGGAAAACAGTGAAGTTGTGGTGGTGGCGGGCGAGCGCAAGCTGCTCGATGTGCAGGATTTATCCAGCAACATGAACAGCCTGAAAAAACTGTTCGATCTGTTCGAGCGCAAGACCGCTTTGCTGCAACTGCTGGAGCTGAGCCGAACGGCGGAGGGTGTCCAGATTTTCATTGGAGGAGAGTCCGGCATGGTGACGCTGGACGAATGCAGCGTCGTGACCGCGCCTTACGAAGTGGATGGCCGGATAGTCGGTACTGTGGCGGTAGTCGGACCGACACGCATGGCCTATGAAAGAGTCATTCCAATCGTGGATGTAACCGCCCGGTTGCTGTCGAGCGCACTGTCGCATCAGTAGCCGTCCTGCTTTGGCCAGCGAGTGCCTTGCGTTGAGAAACCGCTGGTCCGCCCATTCCATATCGTCGCCAACTCAAAATCCCGCTACCGGCCCAGCAATGCAGATCAGCATGAGGCCAGGGTTGAAGCCAGCAGAAAACCTGCCATTTCCAGGAAAAAAGGAATAACGTGAGCGTTTCCGAGCCTGCCTGCGGTCATGGTACGCCTGATCGAACAGGGATTTTACTGATCAATCTCGGGACGCCCGACGCCCCGACTGCACAGGCGCTGCGGCCTTACCTCAAGCAGTTCCTAAGTAATCCGCGGGTGGTGGAATTTCCTCGGTTGTTCTGGTGGCCCATTCTCCATGGCATCATTCTTCCGACCCGGCCAAAGAAATCGGCGGAAAAATATGCGCAGATCTGGATGCCGGAAGGTTCGCCGCTGAAAATCCATACCCTCCGCCAGACCCGGCTTTTACGCGATAATCTCGCGGAACGCATCAGTCCCGCGCTCATGGTGGAATACGCCATGAGCATTGGAAATCCTTCGATCGCCGATGTGCTGCGGCAGATGATGCGGAACGGCTGCGAGCGCATCCTGGTGCTGCCGCTTTATCCCCAGTATGCCGCCAGCAGCACTGCCTCCGCGTTCGACGAAGTATTCGCACAACTGGCAACGATACGCAATCTCCCCGCCATACGGACGGTGAAGCATTATCACGACCATAAAGGCTATCTGGATGCGCTGACACAAAATGTGCGGGATTACTGGAATGAGGCAGGCAGGCCGGATAAGCTCGTTATCAGCTTTCATGGCATCCCACGTTCCGCTCTCGAAAAAGGTGATCCATACCACAGCGAGTGCCAGAAAACCGGGCAGCTATTGGCCGAGGCGCTGCAATTGAGCCAGGACGAGTATCGGATCTGCTTTCAGTCCCGTTTCGGCCGGGAAGAATGGCTGAGTCCCTATACCGCGGTCACACTCGAAGAGCTTGGCAAGCAGCGGACAAGGCGGGTCGACGTGGTCTGTCCGGGTTTTGTTTCGGATTGCCTGGAGACCCTGGAGGAAATTGCCATGGAGGGCAGGAACCTGTTCCTGCAGGCCGGAGGACAGGAATTTCACTATATTCCGTGCCTTAACGAGCGTGCGGACTGGATACTCGCACTCTCGGATATCGCTATCTCCAACCTGCAAGGATGGGTGCAAACGGAACCGGCAGAAGATGAGGGAGTCGAGTCACGACGCCAGTCACTGGAGATAGGCGCACACAGCTGATCCGTTCCAAAAAGGCTGTTCTGGAACTGTTTTAAAGTTCTATGCAACCCTTCTGCAGCCTCGGGCCAGGCCGGGACTCATTCCAGCATGGGATTTATTCGGAGGTTTTCCGATTGCCGGGAGATTCAGCGGGTTCGCGCTTGGTAAACGAGGCGCGCACAAACTGGATAAAACCGGGAAGGATCGAGATGAGGATGATGCCGAATATAAAGAAGGTCAGGTTATTTTTCACCACCGGCACATTTCCGAAAAAGAACCCGCCGAATACGAAGAAACTGATCCAGAATACGCTGCCAAATGCGCTGTAGGCCATGAAATAGGGATAGACCATGCGGCCGACACCGGCGACAAAGGGCGCAAAAGTACGAATGATGGGCAGGAAGCGCGCGAATATAATGGTCTTGCCGCCATGCTTCGCGTAAAAATTGCGCGTTTTCTCCAGGTGAGCGCGATTCAGCAGACGCGAGTCGTTGCTCGCGAATATCCTCGGGCCGAAATAGCGGCCAATCCAGTAATTCGTATTATCGCCGCAGAATGCCGCCAGCATAAGCAGTCCGGCCAGCCATTGAACTTCCATCGCACCGCTCGCCGCAATCGCGCCTGCGACGAATAGCAGGGAATCCCCGGGGAGAAAAGGCATCACCACCAACCCGGTTTCGCAAAAAATGATGAGGAAAAGAATAAGATAAACCCAGCTGCCATAGTTCTGCACCAGCCATATGAGGTGCCGATCCAGGTGCAGGATGATGTCGATAAACGTCGCGAATAGTTCCAAAGCAGCTTTTTAAACCTCATGCAATGCGCTCGGCGAGGACCTCGGCGTTCGTTCCTCAGGGCAATGCTTCGGGTTCTTCCTTCTTTTCTGGCTTGACAATATCTTCGCGCGACACGCCCAGCAGCATGAGCAGGGGGCTCGCCACCAGCACGGAAGAATAAATTCCAAACAGGATCCCGATAGTCAGCGCCAGCGCGAAGTAGTGCAATGCCTCGCCGCCAAAAACAAGCATCGAAATCACGACCATCTGCGTGCTGCCATGGGTGATGATCGTACGGGACATGGTGCGCGTGATCGCATTATCGATGACTTGAGACACCGAAGCTTTGCGCATCTTGCGAAAGTTCTCGCGTATCCTGTCGAATACCACTACCGACTCATTGACCGAATAGCCGAGGATCGCGAGTATCGCAGCCAATACGGTAAGGGAGAATTCCCACTGGAAAAATGAGAAGAATCCAAGAATGATGACGACATCATGAAGGTTGGCGATGATGCCGGATACGCCGAACTTCCATTCGAACCGAACCGCCAGATAAGCGACGATGCCCAGGGAAACGATCAGCAGCGCCAGTGCGCCGTTTTCCACGAGTTCCTTGCCTACCTGTGGTCCGACGAACTCGACCCGGCGCACTTCCGCAGTCTCATCGGCCTGGCGCAATGCTGTAATCACCGTTTCCGAAAGCATGGCGCTGGAAATATCGGGCCGGGCGGGCAACCGTATCAGCACGTCGCGCGAGGTACCGAAATTCTGCACGCTGACATCGGGCATCCCCAGCTTCACCAGCGTGCCCCGGACACGGTTGATGTCGGGAGGTTGAGCGTAGCTGACCTCCATCACGGTCCCGCCGGTAAAATCTACCCCCAGGTTCAATCCCTTGGTAAAAAGGAAAAAAACTGAAAGCAGGAATGTGAGCAGTGAAATCGTGGTCGTGTATTTCCCCCAGCTCATAAAGGGAATATCACGTTTTATTCTGAAAAATTCCATGCTGATCCCTGGTTGCTGCTCAGTCCTTCCTGCCGGGTTTAGTCATTCTCCGGCGGGGCTTGCCCTTGGTTTCCCGTCCGCTCTCTTACCCTGATATCAGCGCTTGCTGCTTACCGGCTTCCAGATTTGTCCGATGGGGACCCGCTCGAGCTTGCGGCGGCCGCCGTACATCAGATTCACCATGCCGCGCGAAACCATGACCGCGCTGAAAATGGATGTCAAAATACCCAGGCAAAGCACAACGGCAAATCCCTTCACGGGACCCGTCCCAAAGGCGAACAAGGCGATACCCGCGATCAGCGTCGTGATATTGGAATCGACGATGGTGCCGAATGCGCGCTCGTATCCCGCGCTTATCGCCGCCTGGGGTGGCAGCCCGTTGCGCAGTTCGTCCCGGATTCTCTCGTTGATCAGCACGTTCGCATCGATCGCCATGCCGATGGTCAGCGCGATCGCAGCCATGCCGGGCAAGGTCAGCGTGGCCTGCAGGATCGAAAGAAGACCGACCAGCAGCAGCAGGTTCACACCAAGTGCGACGACGGAGATGAAACCGAACATCAGATAATAAATCGTCATGAAAATGCCGACGGCAACAAAACCGTACAGCGTGGAATTAAACCCGCGGGCGATGTTGTCGGCGCCGAGGCTGGGGCCGACGGTGCGCTCCTCGATAATATCCATTGGAGCGGCCAGTGCTCCAGCGCGCAACAGCAACGCCACGTCGCGTGCCTCTTCCGTGGTCATGCGTCCGCTGATCTGCACCCTTCCCCCGCCGATTTCCTCGCGAATGACGGGCGCGGTGACAACCTCTGCCTGGTTCTTTTCGATCAGCAGTATCGCCATGCGCTTGCCGACGTTATCATGGGTCAGCTGGCGGAATATACGCGCGCCGCTGTTGTCCAGATTGATATGCACGGCGGGCTGGTTGTTGCTGTCGAACCCGGCCTGGGCATCATTGATGCGGTCGCCGGTGAGCACCACCTGTTTCTTCACGAGTATCGGGCCGCCGCCGCGCTCGGTATGCAGCTCGGAACCGAAGGGAACCTGTCCGCGCAGGGCCGCTTCCACATCCCGCTCCTCATCCACCATGCGTACTTCCAGGGTGGCCGTGCGTCCGAGTATATCCTTGGCTTTTGCCGTATCCTGAACGCCGGGCAACTGCACCACCACGCGATCGGCCCCGGCCTGCTGGATGATAGGCTCGGCCACGCCGAGCTCGTTGACACGGTTGCGCAGTGTCGTGATATTCTGCTGCACCGCCGAATCCTGAATGCGCTTTTGCGCTTCAGGCTTGAGAGCAGCCGTCAAATGGAACTCATCCCCCACGTTTTGCTCGCGCAAGCTCAAGTCGTCGTAACCCTTGCTGATTTCGGCTTCTGCCCGGCTCCGCGATGCGGCATCCCGGAATTTGACGACGATCTGCGCGCCTTGCTTGTCGAGCCCTGCATAGGGAATTTTCTTCTCCCGCAAGCTGCCGCGTATGTCGGTGCTGAAGCGGTCCAGCGCTTTGGAGAGCGCTCCCTTCATATCCACCTGCAACATGAAATGCACGCCGCCGCGCAAGTCGAGCCCAAGGTACATCGGCAGCGCCCCGATGCTTGCAAGCCACTGGGGCGAATTGGAAAGAAGGTTCAGCGCCACCATGTATCCATTGCCGAACACGGATTGGAGCGTATCCCTGGCCCTGATCTGCGTATCGGTATCGGCAAAGCGTGCCTTGACCCCCGAGACGTCGAGGAAAACGCCGTCAGGAACGATATTCGCCTTCTTCAGTGTGTCTTCAACCCGTTGCAGAAGCGCGGTATCCGCTTTTGCGGCCGTACGCAACGGCGAAACCTGCACCGCGGGCGACTCGCCATAAAAGTTCGGCAAGGTATAGATCAGCCCCAGCAGTATCGCAATCGCGATGATGAGGTATTTCCAGGCGGGATAGCGGTTCATGTGTAAGCGAATGCGCGGGAAAAGGAAGAGGAAGGAACTGGGGTGCGGCGCGACCTCATGTTGCCGTGGCGGAGCCGATCATTCCTTTTCGATGCTGTTGAGCGTCCCTTTGGGCAACAGGGTCTGAACGGCCGACTTTTGGAGGGTCACCTGGACATTTTCGGCTATCTGCAGGGTGACATAATTCGCAGTGACCTTGCTTACGCGCCCCAGGATACCGGCCGAGGTCGCCACCTCGTCGCCTTTTTGCAGCGCTTCTATCATCAATTTCTGCTCTTTGGCGCGCTTTGTCTGGGGCCGGATCAGGAGAAGGTAAAACACGATGAATATGGCAATCAGCGGAAGCAGGCTCATCAGGTCCGCATTCTGTTGAGCGGGCGCGGCAGCCTGGGCGAAAGCTTCATTAATCAACATGTCATTCTCCGGACGGATTCAAAAAGGAGTGATTTTAGCATGATGCGGTGCAGGCTAGAAATCCTTGCGCATACTCCCCGAATCGGCCGCCCTCGATTGCGGCGCGGATTTCGCCCATCAATTGCTGATAGTAATGAAGATTGTGCACGGTATTCAGACGCGCTCCCAAAATTTCATTGATTCGTTGCAGATGGTGCAGGTATGCCCGGCTGAAATGCGTGCAGGTATAACATCCGCATTGATCGTCCGGAGGTGCGGTATCGAGCCGGTATCGGCTGTTGCGCAGCTTGATCACGCCATTTCTTGTATAAAGCCAGCCATTGCGGGCGTTGCGCGTGGGCAATACGCAGTCGAACATATCGACGCCCTGCGCTACCGCGCCGACGATATCCGCCGGGGTTCCGACACCCATGAGGTAGCGCGGTTTTGCCGCCGGCAGCTGCGGCGCGATGTGCTTGAGAATGCGCGCCATGTCGGCCTTTGGCTCTCCCACCGACAACCCGCCGATCGCATAGCCGTCGAAGCCGATATCCTGCAATCCTGCCAGCGACCGGTCGCGGAGATGTTCATGCATGCCGCCCTGGACGATGCCAAACAAGGCGTTGGCATTGCCTTCGTCACCGTGCGCGCGTCTGGAGCGCTCCGCCCAGCGCAAGCTCAGCTCCATGGATTTTCGCGCCACAGGCTCATCCGCCGGATAAGGCGTGCATTCGTCGAATATCATCGCAATGTCGGAATTGAGTATGCGCTGGACGCGCATCGACTCCTCGGGCGAAAGGAAACATGCATCCCCGTTCACCGGAGATTTGAACGTCACGCCCTCCTCGGCGATCTTTCGCAGCATCCCCAGGCTGAACACCTGGAAACCGCCGGAATCGGTGAGAATCGGCTGATTCCAACCCATGAAGCGGTGCAGCCCTCCGTGCGCTTCAATTACTTGCAGCCCCGGGCGCAACCATAGATGGAAGGTATTGCCGAGTATGATATGCGCGCCGATTTCCCGCAGTTCGGCTGGAGACACCGTCTTCACCGCACCATAAGTACCTACGGGCATGAATGCCGGCGTTTCCACCATCCCATGCTCCAGGGTCAGGGTCGCGCGGCGCGCGAGGCTGTCCGTGCAATGCAACTGAAATTTCATAATGGGGTTATGGCTGCCTTTCGATCAGCATGGCATCGCCATAACTGAAAAAGCGATAGCGCTCATTTATCGCGTGCCGATAGGCGCGGCGGATATTTTCCGGTCCGCCGAACGCGGACACCAGCATCAGCAGGGTCGAGCGGGGAAGATGGAAATTGGTCAGCAGGCGCTGCACTACGCGCAGCCGGTATCCTGGAGTGATGAAAATATCCGTATCGCCATGTCCGGCTCTCAACCCGCCACCGCCACCGTCTGCCGCCGCAGCCTCCAGCGCACGCAGCGATGTGGTGCCCACGGCCAGCACTCTCCCCCCCGCGGCGGCTGCACGCTGGACGGACTCGACCGTTTCCTCGGGCACGTGAAACCTTTCCTTATGCATCTTGTGATCCGCCAGGTTTTCCACGCGAACCGGCTGAAATGTGCCCAGGCCCACGTGCAGGGTAACAAAAGCGACGGCCACACCCATTTCCCGCAATCTCGCCAGCATGTCCTCGTCAAAATGCAGGCCCGCGGTCGGGGCTGCTACTGCGCCGGGTTCCCTGGCGTAAGTCGTCTGGTAGCGCACCTCATCCATTTCCGTGGCGGAACGGGAAATATAGGGCGGCAGTGGCAGACTGCCATGGCGTTCCAGCAATTCCATGGCGGAATCGGAGTGGTTGAAACGCAGGGTATAGAAATCTCCTTTCCTTGCCACCACTGACGCTTCTATCGCCTCTTCCAGGAAAAGCCGGGAGCCGGGCTTGGGCGGGTGGCTGGCACGCGCCAGCGCCAGGACGGAGTGCGAATCGATAACCCGCTCGACCATCACCTCTACCTTGCCTCCGCTGTCCTTGACCCCATGCAGGCGCGCCTTGATGACGGATGTATCGTTCAGCACCACCACGTCGCCAGCCTGAAAATAGCGTGGCAGGTCGCTGAACAATGCATCCTGCAATACCCCGGTCGAGCCTTCCAGGTGAAGCATGCGGCTGCTACCCCGTTGCCCGGCCGGGAACTGCGCGATGAGATCGGGAGGAAGCGCAAAATCGAAATCCTGGACTTTCATGCGCATATTATACCGGCTGGCCCAGGTCCCTTGCCGGTTGCTGCCATTCCGGTTTTCAGTGATAATTCCCGGGCCGCAGCATGCCCCTGCCGGGATGGCGGAATTGGTAGACGCACGGGACTCAAAATCCCGCGATCGCGAGGTCATGGGGGTTCGATTCCCCCTCCCGGCACCATCAAATAGTCCAAAGAAGTTCATAGAAGTTCAATTCCTCTTTAAAAACAAGCATAGTAAGGACACATAGTATCCGATCATGTCCACCTGAATCCGTTGACTTCTGGGTAAAACACGGGTAAAAGGACGGGTAAACAATTTGCCCGGAAAATGTTTTACCCGCTATGGCCGCCGAACTCTTATCTGCAATTGAAGTCAGCAGCACCAAACCAGGAGATAAGCCGCGCAAGTTACGCGATGGAAATGGATTGATCCTGCTGGTGCACCCCAACGGCTCTAAATATTTTCAGTTACGCTATACCCTGCACGGCAAGGAAAAGACTCTTCAGCTCGGCGTTTACCCCGCGATGCGACTTGCCGAAGCCAGGGCAGCAGCGAAGGCTGCACGCCAACTCGTGGCTGACGGCATAGATCCAGTACAAAACAAACGCGTCCAAAGTGCCAGAAAGGCTTCTTCCGCTGCCAACACTTTCAGATCTGTGGCAGAACAGTGGCTGACCATTAAACAGTACACCTTGGCATCCTCTACCCATAAAAAAATTAAAGAGACATTCAACGCTAATGTCTATCCACGATTTGGCAACCTTCCGGTTACGGACGTCACCGCCCTGGTGGTGCGTGATGCAATGCAAGTGATGGAAAGACGTGGCGCTTTGGAGCTCATGCAGAAATGTCGGGCCTGGATTAGGTCGGTCTTTGACTTCGCCTTAGGTGAAGAAATGATCGAGCACAACCCCGTTCCGCACAAAGATTTAGTACTGAAAAAGCATAAAGAAAAACGCCATCCCGGCCTAAAAAACAGGGAAGATGCCGCGCAATTCCTGCGAAATCTGTTCGAGTATCCGGGTCGGGCCGAAACTCGTTTGGCCATCTGGCTGCAAATGTTGGTGGCTACCCGCCCCAGCGAGTTGCGCTTGGCAGAATGGGCAGAGTTTAACCTTGTCAACGGATTATGGACCATTCCGCTTGAGCGTATGAAGAACCGGAAGCATATGACGGAACCGCACATCGTCACCCTGTCACGCCAAGCCGTGACCGCATTAAGGGAGCTGCATGGGTTTACCAGCTACAGCAAGCTGCTATTTCCCAGTCTGACCAATTCCAGAAGACCGATCAGTGATATGACGTTGGCGAAGGCATTGCGGACGATCTGGCCCAACTATCGAATTGTTCCGCATGGCTTCCGGCATTTTTTCAGTACGATGGCCAACGAGCATGGGCAATTCCGTCACGACGTGATCGAGGCAGCACTGGCGCACAAGGATGGCAATACCATTCGCGCCACTTACAACCGCGCAACATATATCAAGGAGCGCCGGGAACTGGCGCAATGGTGGGCCGATGAACTGGACAGACTAAAAAGGTAGCGGAATTAATGTACCTAGATCACTGCAAAAATCGGAACGACATGCAAAAGGCGGGGGATCAAGTACGCTCTCTGGCTTAATTCTGTACTGTGAGCAAATGAATGTGGATACCGCAAATCGAATTGGGGATATGTCGCGCAACCATTCCCCTTCAACATTAATGATGCGCTATTCCAATGACAGGAGACACTCGGGATATGGAAAAGGAGGAACAGGTTATAAGCAGTACGGGCGATCAGTCGGCTTCGAAAGAGGATTGCCGGCGCATAGGTACGGCTATTACGGCCAAACAGGAATATCTCCCCTATCCAAAAGCCATAGCATCTCTCTCTGCACGTCTAGGGGCGACACCAGAGGAGCTGGCAGGATGGATATTTATAGGACCGGAAAACGGCGGCCTTTGTGCCTACCGAAGTGGCTGTGGAAACGGTAACTATCGCTTGTTTATATATGCTGAGTGTCCCGATATCAGTTCTCTGGACTACATTGCTCCCTTATACCGTTGTTGGTTCCTCGCAGAAGAAATAGAAACTTTTACGCCCCAGCGCTATATCACCGGTAAATCACTCATTGCACGATGGGGTCCTTTTATTAAGGACGCGAGAAGCTATGTTGCTGCAAAAATTATGGGGTCCCAACTACTTGGTTTTCATCCAATTGCGGGAGTGACGGAAATCACATATTCCTCCCGTATGACCTTCCCATCAATAGAGGATTGCCTATTTGCGATCACCGAGATCGAAAAAATCGAGGTATCGGACATAGGACGGAACTTGTCCCCCCGCGAGAAACTAACGGGGCATTTAAACCATGACCTGCAGATACAACAAAGGGCTAACGAAATAGCCACCGTGCTAAGAGCAACTTCACCCAGGGCTGTAACACGGAACGCAGTGGCCAAAATATTGGCTTCCGAATTTGGGATTACCTATGAGACAGTCCTGCGCAGGATTCGAAAACAGTGGAAATAGGCGGCAGCCCAAACTGCCTAAAGTTGCCCAAATAAGTCACTGATAAGCAAGATTAAAGGCGGGAGCGTATTTGTTCCGCCTTTTTTTTTGCCCGCGCACAATTCCACCCAGTGATCCGCTACCTTCCTCAACTGTGCGAACAAGACCAGCAACATTCGCGGACACTTGGTCTTGTTCGTAAGGACAAACCATGTCTACTATCCGTAAATCCGATTCGAAACCCTTTCCACGCTCCCAATTAAACCCTCAATCCCCATCCCAAACAGCATTCAACGGAAATTCGGTAGGCGACGCACAACCGCTTTGCAACGTCTTACCAGAAGTTGACTGGCGCACCGACCCCAACTGGGAAGCAAACGAGCAATTTATGTGGGCAGTACAGGAGGGACTGGACTCTGACGCCCTTGAGAATGGATGGGCATGTCATCAGGAAGTGGACGCGGAAACCCATCAGAAAATTGCAGACACACCCTATGCCTCAACCCCAAGCATTCCCACCGGGGTAACTATGCTGCCTTTGCCAGCAGTACATAAGCGGCGGGGCAAAGGACGGAGCGCACATTACGATGACATAAAGAAAGGACTCTTCATAGAACCCGTAGCGATAGGATTGCGATCAAGGGCAACACCTGACTACGAAGTCGACACACTCATCGCTGCCAAAATTGCTGGCAAAACCGATGATGAAATCCGTGCCCTGGTTATAAAGCTCCGAGCGGCCCGCAAGGGGGTGTTATGAGCATTCATGAACTGCTTGAAAGGCTTGAAAAAGTCCGACGCACAGGACCGGGACGTTGGATTGCATGTTGCCCCTCACATGACGATCAAAGTCCTTCCCTTGCTCTACGTGAGTTGGACGACGGACGTGTACTGGTGCACTGCTTTGCCGGGTGCAGGGTACATGAGGTTGTGGATGCGGTCGGACTGTGCCTGAGCGATCTTTTTCCCACCATAAAAAATGACTGCGGCGCGGGCAAACCGGAACGGCGGCCCTTTCCTGCTACAGACATACTGCGGTGTATTGCATCGGAAACACTGATAGTAATGATATCGGCAAAACGCCTTTGCACAGGACCTCTTTCTGAGTTTGACAATAAGCGTCTTATGCTCGCTGGAACTCGTATTCATCAGGCCTTGGATGCGGGAGGTATTAGTCATGTCAAATGACAGCCTCAACCCAAATGGCAGAGCGCTCACACTCATCGCTCCTGCTATCGCTGATGGCAAGAAAGATAAGGAATCTCAAGGCGATGAGAAGGAAAAGGATATTACAAAGGAAAGTGGCTCTGCCGCAAAGATGTCGATCGAACTCACGACTGGTAGCCGCAACGCAAGACAAATAAAGCAGTTAATGGCAAGCGCAGGGACCGCGCAAATAGAAGAAAACCATGACACGGACAATAAGTCCGGTGACGATAGCAAAGGGCCAGAGGATTCAGGTGCAGCATCACCGAAAGCGAAGGTAACACAGGTATCAGAGGTGCAAGCCAATAAAGACGGGCAATGCGCCGTTACCCCTGCCGTTTCCACCGAGGTGGTAAGGGTATCAACGGAAGCAGACGCGCTAGGCGGATTAGACGGATCGAACCAGTCAGACACATTGGAGACTCAAGACCTCATACCGAAAGCTGAGGACCGACCCGCATTTCGCGTCTTCGATGAACAGTTAGAGTACGACGGGGAGAAATTTTCCCCAGGCGTGTGGTATTTCGATACCAATGAGAAAGGGATCCTGACGTCTACCAAGATTTGCTCCCCCTTGCATATCGACGCGGTGACCTTCGATAGTCAACAACGCAACTTCGGGCGTATGTTGCGTCTCCGCAATACGTTAGGTAATTGGCGGGTATGGGCAATGCCGATGGAAATGCTGCGCGGCGCGGCAGATGATCTGCGTGGTGAACTGCTGGCAATGGGAGTAGAGATCGACCCTGGTCAGAGATCACGTCGATTGCTTTCCACCTATCTGCAATCCGAACCGCCTAGGCGCACCATGCGCTGCGCCTTGCAAGTAGGTTGGTGCGAGGGATCGTTCATACTGCCCGACGCGGTCATTGGGCCCAAGGCCTCGGAAATCATTTTCCAAAGTGGCGAATGCTGTCACGATGAACACACCACTGCCGGAACATTGGAGGGGTGGCGTCAGGAAATATCCTCTCGGGCTGTTGGCAACCCACTATTGCTCATCGCGTTATCCGCAGCGTTTGCGGGGCCTATGCTTGAATTGTGCAATGCAGAGGGAGGAGGCCTCCACTTCGTCGGAGATTCCTCCACCGGCAAGACCACATTGCTTGAGGCGGCCTGTTCGGTCTGGGGCGGGTCCAATTACCGGCGAAGCTGGCGTGCAACCGCCAATGGCATGGAAGGGGCGGCAGCGCTATTCAACGATTGCCTGTTAGCGCTGGACGAAATCAGCGAATGCAACCCACATGAGGTGGGTGCCATCACCTATGCCTTGAGTAATGGGCGCGGCAAGCAGCGAGCTGGCAGAGGTGGCAACGCCCGAGCCGTTACACGCTGGCGCTGTTTCGTCCTCTCTAGCGGCGAGCGGAGCATTGACACGACGATGCACGAGGTTGGACAGCGGATCAAGGCTGGTCAAACAGTTCGGCTAGTCGATGTGTCGGCGAGACGACTACATGGTGCATGGGACAATTTGCAGAGTTTCCCGAGTGGTACGGCTTTCTCAGACGCAATCAAGCGCGCAGCAGTAATAAATTATGGACATGCTGGGCGAGCTTTTCTTGAAAAGCTAACGCGTGATGAACGGGATTTTTGTGCATATTACGAACGTTTCAAGGTACTTAACGACTTTACAATAAACGGTGACGCGGGCCAAGAAAAACGTACAGCCGCGCGTTTTGCGCTTTTGGCATTAGCGGGCGAGCTGGCCACGGATTATGGAATAACAGGTTGGCCGCAAGGTGCTGCCACTAAGGCAGCGGCGGAGTGCGTCAAGGAATGGCGGGCATCGCGCGGAAATGGCAACGACGAGGGGCGCCAGATTCTTGCGCAGATCATGGCATTCATTGAACGCCATGGTGATTCCCGGTTTTCCAAGGTCGACGATTACGATGCAAGCGTACGTGATCGGGCGGGCTGGTGGGAGAATGCTCCTGACGGTTCTATTTATTATTTTACAGCAGGCGGTTTGCGCGAAGCCTTGAAAGGACATGACTTCAAACCCGCGCTTGAGGCGCTCGAAGAAGTCGGTGCCCTTCCCGATCCAGACACTATGGGCAAACGGTCGAGGGTCAAGAGCATTAACGGTCATTCAAAGCGAGTATACCCTCTTCAATCTTGGAAACTGGGGGATTGCCATGTCGCTTGACGATCTCCTAAAGGTGTTGGAACGCAACGATGGTGATACCCTTTATACCTCCTATAAAGTGTCGAAGGTATCGCTAGAACCCGCGTCAATAGGCGCTTGCACCTCTGTTACCCCTGATACCCCCCAAAAGATCAATGCGGGAGCTGAGTCGCAAAAGCAGGATGTCAACAAAGAGGTGAAATCTCGCTGGTGGCGATTCTACTATACCAACCGCGACTACAAAGAGGTGTCCTATTGTCCCGAAGTTACTCGTGCTAAGGCGCTGGCATCAGAAAGGGAAGCAATAGGGGCTGAGGCATTTGAATACATTCCCCACCGTCCCGTCACCTCTTTAAGCCAATCGGAGGGCGATCTAATCCAGGATTGGTTGGAACACATAAATGAAACGGATGAAGCAACAATTGCGACGGTGCTGGAGCAGTGTCAAACCGATCAGGATGCAAGAGTGGCCTTCCTCCGAACAGCCAAACGATGGTACAAAAACCTTCCTTGGAAGAAAAAGGTGGCATCTATATACACCACGGAAGAACGGCTTCTGTAGATTTTGAGGTGAGCTCCTCATAGGTAAAGTGATGAAGCGACATATTGAAAGCGCAAAACTTCGCCCCGTAACCATTGATGCGACAAGCGGTGCGTGTACCCCTACCCCCTCTAAAATAAAGCTGAACAGCCTTGAAGATGTGCGGCGTGAGATGGCGACTGTGTATCGGGAAGCAAGAGGTGGAAGAATGGACGCGAGCGAGGCGGGACGCTTCGCCTATATTCTCAGCGGTATCGGAAAGCTGATCGAGGCAACGGATATCGAAAGAAGAATTGTGCAAATGGAAAGGAAGCTTCTGAAATGAATGTTATTCGACGGCTGGAAGCGTTGGAAGCGGTAGCGTCCAAGACCAGGGATGACGTAGGAATCGAGGTCGTCTTTTTAAAAACGGACGAGAGTGACGAGGAGGGGATCATCAGATCGGGGTTCTCAGATTGGCCTCGGGACAGAATTATCTGCGTCAGATTTGTAAAACCAAACGATATGTGAGCTATGTAATCTAAGAGTTATCGCTGCACATACCTCTGCAACCTTCATCAATCCCCTGCGCGATAACGTTCCCGTCTTCGAGAAGATGAAGCCCAGACGGGAGAGCATCGAACAAACCTCGCTCCTAGAGCGCGTTCGCGCAACAACCCTAAACGGCGGAGTTGGTTTGCAAGCCGGAGTGCTCCCCCCGCACGAAGCACGGCGCGGCTTGCAGACATACGGCCATTTGAGGGGATAACACGGCTTTATCGGGCATGAGCAACCAGGAAGCGGCAGCTGTTTTAGCCAAAATCGACGCAAACGGCACTAGAACGCTTCTGTAGGCGATTGGGCTCAGGTTGGTGATGTGATTACGATTAGCGCGTTTGCCTAGCTCGTTCAATCACATAACCCGAGGGAGTCGTCAAACCAGCGGAGCAAGGTCCGCCCATAATTCAAACTACCTGGTTTTGGTTGCACCGTCATCCTAAGGAAACCTCATCAGAGTATCAGTCAGTCAGCTTGATTAATGCTCATCCTGAGCTATTTTATAATTAGCATCTTAACCAATAAGATTCGGCGATTTGGGTCATTAGTTCTCCAATCTCTTCGCTTTGCTGGTTGGTTCTGCTTACCCATGAGGAAATTGATGCTAATAAGGGTCTCTAGGATTTCATCATGACATCGATGAAGCTCATCTAATAGCCGAGTGAATCTGCAAGTTCTCAACGGCCTTAATGATGTGGCAAGCGTTTTGATGCCCTCTTCTTCGCCAGAGTAGGAGTTAAAACATGGATAAGCTTGACCTATTGCGTAACCTGATGCTTGATGACTTGGTGGTCACGCCTGCTGTAGCGACCGATCGCCCGCTGTTTCCTCCGCGAGAGCTGCGTTATGTTCTGGAATATACAGTCAGACCCGATCTCTCAGAGGAGACAGCTCGTCTGTCAAGGCTTCTTAATAGTGCTCCCCCGGCTTTTGATTTGCGCCCATTGGCGCCCGAACCTTATCTTGAACGATTCCTGCTGCTTCGTTTTCCTGGCTGTGAGCGCGGTTTCGAACAACGAGACCTTTACGCCATCGGTTATGCGTTGGCGGATGCGCTTACTCTCATTTCCGCAGAGCCAGATTTAGGCACAGACTTTTACATCGATCCCCTTCCGCCATCTAGCGATTTGGTCATCGAGTCGGCGGCGATCAGTGGCCTCTGCTGGTCATCCGGGAATGCGCCCGCAGATCATAGATGGGCGCTGCAGAAAACCGGGGTGCTCGCCGCGTGGGCGCGAAGTCAGGGTGCAGGCATTGTGATTGGGCAGCCTGACACGGGTGTCGCATCGCACGACGAGGTCGATGACTCGATGCTTTCGCTCGAACAAGGGTTCGATATTCTTGATGGGGACTCCGACCCGACTGACCCCTTAAGACGAGATGTCGCCAATCCAGGCCACGGAACCGGCACGGCGAGCGTGGTTGCTAGCCCAGAAGCTGGTCAGATGGCTGGTGCGGCGCCGCGAGCCAAGGTTGCGCCCATCCGGTGCATCGAGGATGTAAAAGTCCTCGATACGGCGCCTGTGGCTGCGGCTATCAGTCATGCAATCGGAAACCGCTGCGACGTCATCTCCATGAGCCTTGGCGGAATTCCCGGTCGCGCCTTGCACGCGGCCGTGCGTGCGGCAGTGCAAGCGGATATCATCGTCATTGCTGCAGCCGGTAATTGCGTTCGCACCGTTGTTTGGCCGGCACGTTACGACGAAGTGATCGCGGTAGCGGGTAGCAATATCCTCGATGAGCCGTGGAAGGGTAGTTGTCGTGGATCGGCAGTCGACATCACTGCGCCCGCGGAGTTTGTTTGGCGGGCCGAGCGGAACGCGCCTGAGGATCCCACCTCGCGGATTAGTGGTGGTCAAGGTACCTCGTTTGCAACAGCACTTATCGCCGGCATCGCTGCATTATGGCTTGCCTGCCACGGAAAGTCAGGGGTTGTGGCCGAGGCACGTCAGCGTGGCATGAGCGTACAGCAGCTATTCCGCAATGCGCTGAAGTCCACTGTACGTCGCCCGAACGGTTGGAACGAAGAGGATTTCGGTTCCGGTATCGTGAATGCGGAAGCGCTATTAAATCTCCGACTTGCGGACATCCCGATTCTCTCGTTGGAAGCCGTGGCCGCGCCCGAACGGTCGTCCGTCGAAGGCCTCGTGACGGAAGCCTTTGGTCCTGGGCGGACCGACCCAGCATTTGCGTGGCACCGTTACGGTTCGGAGATGGCCGCCATTGCTTTAAGCCAAGCTAAGCTCGGCAGCGGGCTGTCCGGCCTAACGCGCGAATCCAAGGTGGCCGCCACACGACCATCACGCGCATTGACCGATGCTGCAGAAGCCTCCTCTGATCCACGCCTGATAGTCTTCTCTGAACAGTTCGGTCGGACAAGTGTCTCGCGACCACCAGTAAGAGGAGTTGTTCGGCATGTGAAACCAGAAAGGCTTCGGTTGGCACTTCCGCGGTCGCCCCACCTGGAATCAGCGTCCGGGCGCTTCGATAGCGAGCGTGCACGGCAGTACTTGCAGGGCCCGGGACGTACGTCGCAACTCGAACGCGTTCAGCGCATCCTAGCAGGGGCTTCGGTAGATTCAGTTTTACATACTCGAACTATCGACGAGATCGACGAGGCGCTTAGCGCCGTAGCACAGGGACAGCCACTTTCCCTGAACGCTAAGGTAGGCTTGGAGGCGCTCGTCCGTCTGACTGGCCGACCGGCCCTACGCGTACGCAACGGCAGTATCGACCTAGTAGATCCTCGTGCCGACGAATGGAAAGTGCAGATCTCCATGCTGATGCAGGATCCACGCTTTTTGGCCCGCGTGCGAAGCGTAGGACGTATCGATGTCGATGGCGTGCATGTAGGCACGGGTTTCGTCGTCGGCCACGCACGGATCCTTACCAACCGCCACGTTTTGCAAACCTTCGCGGCCCCTGTGCCGCGGCGCAACAACCCTTTCCGCTGGGTCATAACTGCAGACGAGGTAACCATCGACTTCGCGGAAGAACCCTCCCCCGCTACCGCGTCCAGTCGCTTTCGCATCGGCGGTGTACTGGGTGCCGGACCACTCGAGATTGAAGACGATCGCATCAGCTTCGACAAGCTCGATGCAGCACTACTGGATGTTGAGGCTATCAATGCAGCTGGTACTGAGTTGCCGGCGCCAATCGAACTCGTAGCAAACGAAGCCAAGGTCGCGCGGGGCCGACCTATTATGGTTATCGGTTACCCAGCTCGTCCGGCCACCCTGCCAACAACGTCTTCTGGAGATATCGACATGGTCGTAGCGAAGCGGCTGGTCGAACTTTTCGGTGCTGACTATGGCACTAAATATGCCTCCCCAGGCGAGATTGATTTAATCGTGGGTGGCCTGCCAGGCGACAGCCAACGCTGGACGATGACTCACGACGCAACGACGATGGCTGGGAATTCAGGCTCTTCCGTAATCGGCTTTGACGATCCGGTGGCTGTCCTCGGATTGCACTTTGGGGGTAGCTGGCTTAGAGAGAACTACGCCCATGTAGTCAGCGTCCTTCCCCGCGACGGCAATTTTCTAACTGATCCAGCGTTGAGCTGGATCCGCTGAAGGTACAAGCGCCTTCAGCGATCAGATCACTTGCAGCTTAAACCCGATAACAGGAGGACAACATGGGTATCGATTTGTCATATCAACCACATCTCGAATCGATGCAGCGGCTGCGCCCTGCACAGGAAGAGTCATCTACGCTGGAATCTGTCCTTGAGGCTCGACGCGGTGAACCCCGTATTACGCATCCCGAAGCGTTCAATGGTCGCGACGGCTATCAGGAGAAATTTTTAGGTGAATTTGTCGTACCTTGGCCTCGGCCCACCGGTCTCAGGCTTCGTGACGTACAGCTTCTGGCCGATGGCAAAGACAAGTTAGCATATACGCACTTCTCCGTGATGATGTCCCGTTACCGACGCATCGCAATGTGCGTAGGTGTGAACATTAGCGGGGGCGAATCTGTGAAGATCGAGCGCACACCTGACAAGTGGGCCTTCGATGGACGTCTGCCCGTTGAGTATCAGGTTGGCGAGGATCTGTATGCGGATAATCTTTTAGACCGAGGCCACTTAGTGCGACGGGAAGATCCGAATTGGGGTCCAGATGCCGAGACGGCAAACGAGGACACTTTTCACTTCACTAACTGCTCGCCCCAAATGGCGGCTTTCAACCAGAAGACTTGGCTCAGTTTGGAGGATTACATCCTACAGAATACGCGGCGTTGGCAGGAGCGGGTTACCGTTTTCTCCGGGCCGGTTTTTCGCGACAGTGACCGTGAGTATCGTGGTGTACTCATCCCTAGCGCGTATTGGAAGGTGATAGCCTTTCTCTCGGACGATGGGAAGCCTTCCGCTACCGCCTATATGATTGACCAATCTGGAGAGCTTGCAGCGCTCGAGGCCGCATTCGGTCGCTTCAAGACATACCAGCGGAGCATTGCGCGCATTGAGGAGTTAACCGACCTCGACTTTGGAAAGCTGAAGGACTACGATGGGTTCACGAATGAAGAACGACGGAGTGACACGCGCATTGAGGCAGTAATCAACCGGCCCTCAGATATCCGGGTATGAGGACGGTGCATGGAGCACAAAGAATGTTAGCAATGAAGTCGATGGCATGGATCGCACGGTCGCTGGCCACATGCAGCCTGGTATTACCATTTACCGTGTCTCATGGACAACCACAATGCGACGCTATTGTGCTGCATTCATACGACCTGCGCCAACTGCTGGCCTCGGCCCTCGGCGATCTGCGCCAGTTCGCCGAACGCTATGATGCCAAGCTGGTACCCGATGATCCCAGTTGCTATATACACATGAGCATAACTACTGTGGGCCTGCCACCATTACTGCCGTCTTGTGAAATGCAGGCGTGCTCAGTCACCGTGGTGTCAGGTCAACGCATCGCTTTGCGGGAATTCGACATTTCTGGCTGCGACGCCCTGTTCAGCGCCTTGCCGCTGTCTAGGCGAGTCCGCACATCGTTCGCAGATGCCCGCGAGCGCATCTCATCCCATTGCGCCTCAGGAAACTTTGAGTTCGAGTCCGCAGCCCTCCAGCAGCATGGGGCGGCGCCGGGGGTGGTATTAGAACTGAAAGCAATACAGCCCTAGGGGAGGTTGCATGAAGATCGTTGTGCTAAAACGGACAATCCCATCCAATGCAACGAGGGGCATGTTGCTTGTTAGCGCGCGTGGTTCAGATGAGGAAGCTCCGTCGCGGGGTATACAAATTGAGGTTAGAGATGATCCGACCGGAAAGGACCTGTCTGATTTACAGCGTGATCCTGATGTCCAGGCGGCGGCTCCATCGATTCCCATGCGGCTGATTCGGCCAGCAAAGATAGGTGATCCAGTGTTAGGGGCCCCTGGAGAAATTGCCTGGGGCGTGAGGGCTGTCGGTGCGGACACTAGTCCGAGAACAGGAAAAGGTGTAAAGGTAGCCGTTTTGGATACCGGCATCGATAGGAAACATCCAGCTTTCGAGGGTATCAAGTTTACTGTTAAAAACTTTACTGGGGGTGTCCCAGACGATGTGCAGGATATCGACGGGCATGGCACTCATTGCGCCGCCACCATATTCGGACGCAATGTAGACGGTATGCGCATCGGTATCGCGCCTGGTGTTACTGAGGCAGTCATCGCCAAAGTGGTGGGCGAGGAAGGCTCGACGCTAGAAGAGATCGCAAAGGCGACCGCATGGGCCTACGCGGAAGAAGCCCACATATTGTCGATTTCACTCGGCATTGACTTCGATAGCCATCGAGACTCCTTCATAAAACAAGGTATACCGAGCCCGCAAGCGACTTCACTTGCCCTCTCAGATTATGGCGCATGCCTGCGGCTATTCGATCGGCTGTTTGACTTCATGGCTGACAGGTATCATATTTATCGAGGCATGCTGGTTGTCGCTGCGGCAGGCAATGAGAGCAGTCGACCGCATTATCGCGTTAAAGTGGCTCCGCCAGCTGACGCTCACGGCATCATCTCAGTGGGTGCCGTGTGCCGCAAGGAAGACGGAACCTACGCCGTGGCTGACTTTTCTAACCAGGGGCCGCAGTTTTGCGCCCCCGGAGTGGGCATCTTATCAGCGCGCAGCGGCGGCGGCCTCGAATCAAGGGACGGGACTAGTATGGCTGCGCCTCATGCCGCAGGCGTTGCTGCGCTCTGGGCTGAGGCAAAAGTCGCTACCGCTAGTCCGGGAAGATTTCGCTCAGACTTAGTTTTGCGCGACATCGAGGATAGCGTAAAAAAAATTGACGGATTTGATCCGGATGACATTGGCGCCGGTCTGGTGCAGGCTCCATAGTAGCCTTTCGTCCACAATGAAAGTTTCTTTCAACGGTTCGCGACTGCAAGGAAGGAATGCAGCCATCGCGGCCATCGTATCTGGAGACGATGGCCGCCATGTAGGCATGGGCATTGTCATCGACCCTCGTCGCGTATTGACGTGCGCACATGTAATTAACGACGCGTTGGGTCAAGGCCTTGCTTCCAGGGGGAAACCCGCTAGCTTAGTACGCGTGGTATTCCCTCTCGCCCCCGTTCATTCGGAACGCATTGCCCGAGTCAGTGGATGGTTGCCGGTCGAGCACGGAAGCAGGCCAGGTGACTTGGCTGTCCTTGAACTTGAGGAGAGTGAGCCGGAGATTGATGGCTGCATAGGGTATGGTAGCTTCGCCGTTGTCACAGGCAGGACTATCGACGATGATCGCCTAAGCGTTTACGGTATTGTCGCGGGGGAAAGGATCGGGCATCACGTGCAAGCCCACTTCGTTGGTTATGCGAGTAGTGCGATGATTCAAGTCGACAGCGCCAACGACGCCGGGCAGCTTATTCGCCCAGGCTTTAGCGGTGCTTGCATCTTCGATGTGCGCGAACAAGCCATAGTCGGGATGGTTCAGCGTGTGAAGATCGATGAGGTTGTCGTGGACGATTTCGCCACGCAGGAGCCACCCAAGATCTCTACAGCGGCCTTAGCGCTGTCCACGGCACAGCTGGCGGCTCTGATTCCAGGTCTAGGTGTTGAGGAGCGCGGGCGTCCAGCGTGGTTCTTCGCCACTTGGTCACTTGGGACGATGCTGCTTCTCATCTCCTGCGTCTCCCATCTCTGGGTTAGCCAAGGCGGTACGGGTGTTATCGCACAGTTAGCGTTCGAAAGCGAGCATCCCTCGATCGCCGCATTCTACGGCATGCACGTCATCGCGCTAATAGGGCCTTGCGTGGCATGGATGCTTTGGCGTTACAGCAGCGACTTCAACATGAGTCACTGGTCACGTCGCATTCCACCCTTTCCATTTTTTCGGGAGAGCTGGCAGCCGGGCCACCGCACCGCAATGAGCGTAATGGTAATCCTGCTGTTCGTCGTGGTTCCTATATATTCACAGGGTCACTTTCTGCGCAAGTTTAACAGCGATGGTTATGTCTTTGCGAACGTCAAGACTTTCGGTGATGACTCATGGAATGGTATCGGTCATCGGCAATGTGTCTTAAAGGATGAGTTTTGCACGCACCCCAAGGTCAGTCGGTATTCGCTTATGAAGGGCAAATTCAATCTGGTCAGCCACTTCGATTACGCGTATGTCTACGGCGAATATCGGGCAAATACGAAGACAGTAGCATTGACGTTTTTTCCCCTATGGCAGCCGCTGGCCGTGTTGGCGTTATCATTAATCGGATTAGTAATCCTCGGGCGATGGATCATATCTCTATGGTCAGCTACCGTAATTATTAATTGACCTTTCCTTCCGAACCTAGAGCGGCGGATTGCGTTACACTAGAACGCCGTCTTTTGAAAGAAAAGGTCTGCGACGCCCTGGCGAATGATCTCGACGTGGCCGAATATCTCAAACTGCTGAGAATGCCAGGATCCCGGCAATCAATCGCGGTAACTCTATCCTCTGCCGCCTAATCGACTTCTCGTTTCTTCTCAATACCCACACTGGCTCACCGGTGTACTTCCGTACAGTAGCAAATACTGCTGAGCCCGATACAATCCTCACCCACAACTTGGCGCCTTCCGCGAAAGCAAGAAGGTCCGATGGTTCGAAGAGTTCCCAGCGTGTATTTCGAGTGCTTAGTCACGGTGGAATGGAAATCTCAAACAACTATTTTTTAACTTTCAACAATTCTCGGTTTTCCCCATGAACAAAACAATATTTGCTCTTTGCACTGCCTTGATGTTGACCGCCTGCGTCACCCGTACCGTGCAGGAAGGCGTCAAGGACCCCGGCCCCCGCGTGGTGGCCGCCAATCCCCTCCCCGCCAATGAGCGCATGACCGTAGGGATTGCCCGTTTCACCAACGAATCGATCTACGGCAGCGGCCTATTCACCGATGCGTCCGGTGACCGGATCGGCAAGCAGGCATCCGACCTGCTGGCACGCCACCTGTTGGCAACGCAACGCTTCAATGTGGTCGAGCGCCAGGATATTGGCAAGCTAGCTGCCGAGGCTGAACTCATGGGATTGAGCAAAGACCAGTTCAAGCAGAATCTCACAGGCGTGGATGCGCTGATCATGGGTTCGGTGGCTGAATTGGGACGGGATACCACTGGCAGCAGCTGGCTCATCGGCAAGAGCAAGAACCAGCGTGCCCGCGCGCGCGTCGTCCTGCGCCTGGTCGATCCCAAGACCGGACAGGTATTCTATACCCAGGAAGGAGCGGGAGAAGCCGACCTGTCTTCCAGCAGCACTCTCGGGTTTGGCGGCGCGACCGGCTTTGATTCCACATTGGAAGGAAAGGCCATCGATGCTGCCATCGTCAACATGATGAGCAACGTCACCGCGACTCTGGATTCACGCCGCAGCAGCAAGCAATAGCAGCCATGGGAACAAGGCAATTGGCAACAATGAAGCAAGTCTTTTCCAGAAGCTTCCTCGGCACTATCGCCCTGACGCTGGTGGGTTGCGCCAGCCCCTCCATCTACCATTGGGGCAAGTTCGAGAACGGACTGCACGAACGGTACGTGAGCCTGGATCATGGGCAGGCCGATGCCTATCTGCTGGAAACCATCGGAGCCGCAGAGCAACAGAATCTGCGTGTTCCTCCTGGCGCTTATGCAGACTATGGCTTCCTGCTGTTCAAGCGCGGGGATACCAAGGGGGCGATTGCCTATTTCGAGAAGGAAAAACTGCTTTTTCCTGAATCCAGCGCCTTCATGACCAAGCTGATCGAGCGCATCAAGCAAAAGGAAGCGGAGACTGCGGCAAAGGCTGAGCCCCAGGCGACGGCGGTATCGGAGGCCAAGCCATGAACAGATACTTGATGGTGGCGGCAGCTTGTTTCCTCGCGTTGCTTTCGGGCTGCGCCATGCAACCTGCCAAGAACGATCTTGCCGCATTCTACGCGCACCAGCCGCGCTCGATCCTGGTGGTGCCGGTGGTGAACGATACCACCGAAATCAGCGCCTCGCCGGTGTTCGTGCCTACCATTACCAAGCCGCTGGCGGAACGCGGCTATTATGTGTTCCCAGTTTATCTGACGGATCTGGTATTGCGGGATTTCGGGTTGGCCGAAGCAGGGCATATCCATCTGCTGGCGACGCAACGGCTGTACGACCTGTTCGGCGCGGATGCCGCGCTATTCATTACCATCAAGGACTGGAGCAGTAAGTATCTCGTTCTTGCTTCGACGGTCGCGGTGGAAATGGATTATGAGCTGAAGGACACGCGCACGGGCATGACCTTGTGGCAGTCCAACCAGAAGGTGGTGCAAAGCTCGGGAGGGGCGGCAGGAGGACTGATAGGGATGGCGATCGCGGCAGCAATCAATGCAATGGCGACCGATTATCAGCCGCTGGCACGGCAGGCAAACAACCAAGCCTTTATTCCTCCTAAAGGCTTACCCGCAGGGCCATACCACTTGGAGTATGGAAGAGATCGGGACAAATTCTAGGTAGAGCTTGAGTGACGTATCAATAGGAGTAGAACTCACGCTTTTCCATCTCGTGGGCCGGAGGCAATGCAGAGATCTGGTGTGTTCTCAGAGAAAACATGACATCCAAGAATACCGCAAGGAAGGTTGTTCAACTGCAGCTCCATCAAGACACATGCCCGCTGAACTTTCGCGCCTAAAGAACCCGGCGGCAATCCAGGCTGCCTTGGAAGAGTTTGTCCGTCTTGGCCGGACCGCCTTCCTGGAGCGATATGGCTTCGGCAAGTCTCGGGACTATCTGGTTAAGGACCCAAATTCAGGAGAAATGTGCGATTCCAAGGCCGTGATCGGTGCGGCGTATGGTTATCAATACCCTGAAGAGGGGCCGCTCAAACCAGATGATTTCTCAGGAGGTGAAGCGACGGTCGTTTCCAAGCTGCGGAGTCTTGGCTTTGAAGTTGTGCGAATTGGAGAGGATTGGTCGGCTGAAGAGGTTGAGAGCGCCGTCGCATGCTACTTTGAGATGCTTTCCCTCGAAGCACAGCAGGCCAACTATAAGAAAACCGAGTTCAACTTGGCGCTGCGCCAAAAGCTCCGAGGACGCAGCAAGGCCTCCGTCGAGCTCAAGCATCAGAACATCAGCGCGGTGCTGAGCAGTATGGAGTTGCCGTTCATACCAGGCTACAAGCCGCGCAGCAACGCGCAACTGCTCCTGCGAAAGGCTGTCCAAAAGTTTGTCCTAGACCATTCTGACATAGTAAAACAGATAGTTGATGCCCTTGAAGAAGTTAAGATCCCGACGGAGAAAACATTCAAAGCGGTCATCGTTGAGCCTCCGCCAATACAAACTGTATCAAGGGTCCAGAGCAACGAACCTCGATTCCGCTTGCCGAGGAAAATCGACTTCACTTACCGTGACGAAGTCAATCGCAGGCTTGGACGGTCGGGTGAAAAGTGGGTCATCGAGTTCGAGCACAAGCGTCTCATCGAAGTCGGCCTAGCTCAGCTGTTTCATCTCGTTGATTGGGTTTCAGACCGGCAGGGAGATGGGGCAGGCTACGATATCCTGTCCTACAGCGCGCCAAGCCAGCCGCGCTACATTGAAGTAAAGACAACCAATGGGGCGCACGCCTCACCTTTCATAATTAGCCGCAATGAACTTGATTTCTCTAAAGAGGCGGGCGACGCCTTCTTTCTGTACCGAATATTCCAGTTCCGCCAGTCTCCCGCTCTCTATATGTTGCGTGGCGATATTTCGAAGCAGCTAAATCTGGAGCCTGTTGATTACCGCGCGTCATTCAAGCGGTTGGTGGTCTGAAGCCTTATCACTGAGAAGGCTATCTTTTACTTTTTCATCTCCTGCATTCGCATCATCTTCTACTTTGCTTCAAGGGAGCATCACGGCGCCGCTTTGCCTCGAACCTCAACATCCTGACGACATATATTCCGATGGAGCGAACCGAATAGCTGGGATTGAGTTTATTCGCAGGGATGAGTTCTACAACATGCACGTTCGCGGCGAGGAAAACCATGTTGCTGAAGGCTACTTTAGCGTGTGGCAGAAGAAGAGAAGCAGATAACCGGACGTATCTGCTGGAGCAACTAGACTATTTGACTGTGCAGGGAAGCCGCCGTTGTGAATTCCCTAGGCGGGATACTTCACCTTCGATAGCGCCATCTCTTGAGTTTCAAAGGGCAACGCTTCTCTTGGAACGGGTTGCTCGCTTCTCCAGTTCACCTCGCCCAACTCTCGGAAACGGTCAATGGTTTTTTCTATGACCTCCCGATTGACCTCGTCTGCCTGAACTACCGCTCGAAGGCCGATGCCGTACTCATAACCCGGTTCGATTTCGAATGACTCATGGATTGCCGGCGGCTCGTCTTTTATGATTTTAAGCTCGCATTGCTCTTCATATTCGCGCAGCGTCAATCCTCCAAAACAGTCATAAACTGGTTTTGGCCGCTCAGCCATCCTGTAGTACTTCCCGTCATTGCCATAAAAGGGTCCTTCCAACTGCAGCCCCTCTTGTTTTTGTTGTTCCTCGGAAAGAAGCGAAAACGCGCGCTCGGACGCAAGATGGCTGGTTTTGCTCCAGAACTCCCACATTGCCGTGACGATCGTGGCGTTCCAGATGGTGATCCCGTCGCTTCCAGGAAAAAGAATGTTGTCGAACCATTGTTTATAAAGCCTGGGCCGACCCGGCTCATCGAGCACGAGATGGCTGGTGAATTTGCCGCCGTACTTGCCCGCGTCTTGCCTAATCTTCCAGCGCAGGCTGACGTAGATGTCCCGCCGTTTGCGTCGTGGCAATTCTGCGAATGGAGTGAAATCGAGATAGGCTGGCTTTTTCATGTATGGGATTCGTTCTGCTGAATGCAATGCCTGCGATCCTTCACTGCCCGACCTGGGCTCATCCGGATCATGTCAGGCAATTCATGGACCGTTTCAGCTCGGCATCATAGGGATGCAGCCTATTGTTCCTCTATGGGAAGCATGAGTCAAACGGGCACTGTTGCATGTTCTAGAAATCCATCAGCTCTGACGCCGGGATGCCCAGCGTTTCAGCCAGCCGGCAAATGTTGAGCAGGGCAATATTCCGCTGCCCGCGCTCGATTCCTCCCAGATAGCTGCGCGCCAAACCACTTTCCAGCGCCAGCTGTTCCTGCGACCAGCCCCGTTCCTTGCGCAGCTGCACGAGCCTTTTCCCAAACAAAAGACGGGGATCTGATGGATGTGCATTTCTAACCATCCCCAGATTGTCTGGATCAGGTTACTATCAGGCCACGCTCTATGAGTGACAATTATAACTATTTCCACTATATTTACCGCCATTACTTTTGTTGTCAGTGAAATGAGCAAGCCAACCATTCATCCGGGACTCCAGCATCTGAGCGATGCGGAAATCGAAATCCTGACACAGAAATACCTCTCCGGCACCAAGGTTTCCGAGTTGATCAGCGAATTTCATATCGCCTGCATTCCAAGCCAGCTCAAGGGGATGCTGCCCCCACGCGTGCTTGAACAGTCTTGCTCAGTCTGTGGTAGCGCCATGGTGCAGGATTTGCCCAGCCGTTCATCTTCCTACTCATCACCCAAAATTCATTGCTCATCATGTTTGCACGAGGAAGGAGATCGATGCCGGTGCAAGCATTGCCAGGAGCTGCGGGATCGGGCAGCAGCGGAAGAGAAAGCTCGCCACCGGGCAGTTATCGCACAGGCGTTAGAGGTTGAGCGGGCCAAATATGCTTGTCCCGGCTACCCGGCTGAAATACTCCCGCTTTCGTTGGCAGTGGCATTCCTTGCATTCACCCGATGCTGTCCCATCAACGAGCATGGGGTGTATGGCCCGCTTGATGCCAGTCTCGTGCCTTTCGCGCCGACAAAAGCCTATACGTCGCTAATGCTGAAGTTTCTCAGGTTGGTCGGGCTCATCAGCGTATCGGAGCATTCGCAGGATGGCAGCATCTTCTATCACAACTCGCAATTGAATTTCATCCCTGAAAAGGTCTGCTGGAGTGGCGATATCAACCAGAATCTCAAGCTCATGGAGGACATAGAGGTGCTTGCCCTGACGGGAAACTGGCCCGCGCATTGGTATGGTGAAGTGGAAGGGGATTGGCAAAAGCTTGCGCTCGCCGAGTGCCGGGGGTTCTATGACTATTGCCTGGATGAGAGAAGTCTTCGCGTGCGAGGCGACCAAGCCATCAATGACATGCTGAAAAATGTCCTGCGGGATTTCTCGGTGGGGCAATGCTATCGCATCATTTGGGCCGGGGCGAAAAATGCTTCGGATTACCTGGCTAGAAATGCCAAAAACCGTATCCACGCGGGAAATTATATGGTGGGCGCTTGTCAGCGTTATGCCGACAACGCTCGAACGCAGGGTTACACGCTCACACCATTCAAACGCAACTTTGATCTGCCCCGCAGCATGATGAGCTATGTGCTATTCGACGTCATCCTCAAAATCGGTGAGCGAGG
The DNA here is from genome assembly GCA_035547595.1 of Nitrosospira sp. Lineage (GTDB taxonomy): Bacteria > Pseudomonadota > Gammaproteobacteria > Burkholderiales > Nitrosomonadaceae > Nitrosospira. The sequence continues at coordinate 74,592 of DASZUL010000038.1, read as the reverse complement.
ATTTACCGAGCCCATCGGGTTGGCCACGCTGGCGGGGAAATCGGAGAATCTCTGGTGACCCCTGAGGGCCACTGATCAAGGAAAGGGGGAAGCAACCTCGGCTACCAGCAACACAGCTGTTTTTCACTTATTTCTTATGCAAGGGGTTTATTTCCAATGGCCTATGGAGGATGAGCTATGAAATACATTGTGCCTATCGTCTTGATTGCCGTGTTCGGTCTTGCAGCATGCGTCACCACCAAACCCATGACCACGCCCAACGGCAAGCCAGGCTTTCGCATTGATTGCGGCGGCGGGTCCAATTGGGGCGAATGCTACGAAGCAGCAACGAAAGCATGCAACGGGCCATATGGGATTGTGGACCGGGTCGGCAACAGCTCCTTCACCCCCTACGGTCCTATCGTTGAGCGTGAACTCATGGTCGAATGCCGTAATTAATTTCTCTGCACATTGTGAGCTGATTTTCCGGGTTTTTTAACACACTACTCAGCAGCAGTGGTGAAACCACCGGTGATGGTCGATCAGTCAAACCACTTCAAGCGCAAGGGTGCAACAGTCTTACGTGGCAGTGAGCAGCTACAAATAAAGATGGCGAGACGCTTTATCCCGGACTAGAATAGGCCCAGAGACAGTTTATCTTCGGACCTGTGAATGAGGTGGCGATGTCAGGTCACTGGCAGCAGTTGTTCAATTATGTCGCGGGTCCGATGCATCCGGTGAGCATGAATGCTCGCTGGCGTACGTCAGTGCCTCTCATTCCTCAAGATATTGTTCGTCAGATTGGTGACCGTGCTGCCGCCGAGGCTCAGCGGGCCGCCCAAGGATCAGCACGCAATGCAGGGCTGGAGTTTGTCAAAGCTATCGAGGCTCAGCGGGCCGCCGCAATTGCCGAACGTAAGCGCTCCGGCCGGGCGCCTGTTCCGTTAGCGACACGGCCTAAGGCCCCAGCCGATGGTGACGATTTCGATCCCAAAATCGAGGAGAAGGTCCGTGCACGCGCCAAGAGCGGCGACCGCAAGATGGCCGATCTTGTGAGCGTGCTAGATGCTGCTCGGAAGGGAAACCGCGACGCTCAAGAAGGATTGGGCTGGCTCTTGTGGAGAGGCAGCGGCGGTATTCCCATTGACCGTGGCCGGGCACTCGTGTGGCTGAATAAGTCCGCCTTTAACAAGGCTGTACCGCCACCATTACGCGGACACCGCCAGGCCGACACAGCTTCGGAGTCTGCGGCACCTGACCCCAGGCCCTCCCCCCGTGAAGCTCCACCGCCACCTGCTCCTGCTCCAACGCTAAAACCGCCCATCATTCGTCTAGGCAGATATGCAATGTCGATCAGCAAAACGGCGATTGTACAACCAGGCCTCGCTAGCTTTGATTTATACGTTCAATTAGCGTCAGATGGCTCGTTATCCGGAAAGGGGGTAATTGCCGGTAGCATACTTGGAGTGCTGGGCGGTATGGGTACTGGAGCCCCGTGGCTGGAAAATGTCTTAAGTCGGCTACTAAAACAAGACGGTCATCCTGTCCATGGAAACTGGATCTTCAATCCTCGCTCCAACCAACTGAGCCTTTTCATCAGCGGCTCGATAATGGGTCACCCCTTCAACGAGCAATATAACTTCACCTTTGAGGAGATTATGCCGGACGGTGTTCTGATTGGATACGACCAGACTATGACCGAGATCCGAGCCCAGAGGCTTGGAGATTAGACTATGCAAGGTATTTTGATCGATGCCTCTCTGGACGATCGGATTGTTATTCACCGGCGGGATATCAATGGTGGCATCAGCAAGGAAACGGCATTGGTTGCCGGCTGGGGTCCTGTCCGGTCCAATTCTTTCTACGCCATTGATCCTGGCATAAGGCTTGACGAATACCTCAAATTGTGTGGTGGTGACTACGATGATGAGTGGCAAAAAATGTTCGAAGAAACACTTAAACAAACTCCCGATATACACATCATAGAAGGAACCAGCGATACCCCTTTTCGCTTTCTTAGCAATCGCTCTTTTGCGACCCGCGCTACGAGCCCGACGCCGATCACGGGCGATGGCCCTGAGCAGCTAGACGTTCCATTGCTGGTAGGCTCGCTCGTCTTAGATTTGGCGAAGGAACGCAATATGCAGTTTCTGCTCCACGCGCCGGCAATTTTTGGGCGTTTCCATGGTTTCAATCCTTTAGTCGCCAGTGGCGTAGAGTTTGGGGAATCGATTTCAGAAGATCATCGCGACTATCTGCATCAGATTGCCGACCTTGTGAATGATGGTAATGCGGGCTTGGTCATATTCACGTCTCCTGATGCTTTCACCGCGCCCGTGCTGGACGTCGTGTTGGATTTGCAGGCAGTGCGTATGTTGGCAGGCCAAATCGGGCTGCGGATGGCGCAACACCGAGTCGATGGTGGGGGTGTCGGCGAACTGATGACTGCCCGCGAAGTCGCTATCCGTCGCGCCACGCTTGAATTCATCTTGCTGTGTGAGATCGGCGAGGCTGAGCTCCGCGTCACTGGCGACGGTGTCTACGAAATCGTCAGTGATGTGATTCGCACCGTTTCTCATTCTGCCGCCGAAGCCGATGCCTATCTTGCTCGCTATGTCAGTCAAGCCTGTGTTGCTGAAGGTGAGGATGAAGGGAGTGTGGAGTTGGAAGTGGTTCCGAAAGAAACTCCGCAGCCCGAGCCCATCGCGGCCGGGCCAAAAGGAAGAGACGACATAAGCGAGAAGCCGAAAGCAGATGACCCTGAAGCCTTTATAGCGGTTATGGCCGAGCTCGATGCGCTCGTCGGCTTAGAAGCCGTCAAAACCGAGGTTCACGATCTAAAATGCTTAGCGGCTTTTCAGAAAGACCTGAAACAACAACGCGGCAAGCAAGAGCGCGTTTCCCTGCACCTCGTGTTTACCGGGAACCCTGGCACCGGCAAGACTACTGTCGCTCGCCTGATTGGCAGCATCTATAAATCACTAGGCTTGCTGCAGAAAGGGCATTTGGTAGAGGTAGGACGTTCAGATCTTGTAGGTACTCACATTGGTCAAACCGAAAAAAAGGCTCGAGAGGTCATTGAGCAAGCAATGGACGGGGTACTGTTCATCGATGAGGCATACGCTCTTGCAGTTGAATCACCGATCGATTATGGGAAGGAGGCTATCGACGTCCTGCTGACGAAAATGGAGAATCACGCTGATCGGCTAGCGGTCATTGTCGCGGGCTATCCTGAGGAAATGGATTCCTTCATTAATTCCAACCCAGGTCTCCATTCGCGTTTTTCGTCCAACCCCCGGTTCCTATTCGAAGATTACAATGGAGAGGAGTTGACCGAGATCTATCGTCGTCTGGCGGAGGGTGGCGGCTACCGGATGTCGGAGGAGGTGCTAGAGGCAGTACGACAGCGTTACGATCGCATCTATGCCAAGCGCGACCGCACTTTCGGCAACGGCCGGGTGGTGCGCAACGACTACCAACGAACCATCAAGCGTTTGGCTCGCAGGCATGTGCCGGGTAGGCCGGTCGATATGGAGATCCGGTTGGAGGATATTCAGTCGATCTAGGGTCTCCGGCTGGAGGGTAAGTATGTCTTACGATGACGATTACGTCTACCAAATCCAGGCCATGGCCACAGCTGAAGCCGCCGCGCAAGCTGCGATATTGCAACAGCAGCAGCTAGAGCAATTCCAGGCCCTGCAAGCCACCCAGGAATATGCCACTGCACAGGCTTTCGCGGATATTGCTGCCAACGCCTATGACGTCACCCAGATCCGCCGTGACCTTCATATCGATGATGTGCGCCAAGTTCTCCAGGATACCTGGAACCAGGATACTTACGTTCCACCGCCCGAGCCGCCGGTCTATACTTATGACAATGACCCCAGCCTGATCTATCATCTGGATCCGGATCGTCCGCGCTGGATTGACGATGCCACCGCCCATGATCTCTATTACCACCAGATGGTGGCTGACGCGGACCGCCGAGCCCAGGAAGCGAGTGGGGCTGCTTTTGATGTTGGCCGCATCGAAAGTTTTGCGAACGACAGCGCGGCCCGCTTTCTTGCCGACCAAGGTGACCACTTAAGCAATGGGACCCAGCAATTCGTCGATGACTTCGTCCGTGCACAGGCGGAAGCAGCTGAGGCAGCGCTACAATCCGCAATCGCCGATGCTGCCGCGCAACTCGAACTGGCGCGCCAGCAGGCCGAGTTGGCTTACACCGATGAGATGAGCCGCGCACAGTTGTTCGCCGATGATACTTTCCAACGTACTTACGCGGATCAATTAGCGCTCGACCTCGCCCAGGCCGAGGCACAACGCAATCGGTTCGATCTCGATTATCGACACCAGGCCGAGATTCAGGTGGCGGAGTATACGGCGCAGCTCACCCAAGACGCTGAACGGATCGCTCGCGAGTATGCAGAGGCTTATCAGGCCGAGCTAACGGCCCAGCTCCTGCAGGAGGCCGACACCCAAGCACATCATGAGGCGACTAAATGGCTGGACGACCGTCAAGCGTCGATAGATGACGCCGTCCGCGCTCATCAAGAGCAGAGTGCGGCTGCCTATTTAGAGGAGATCCAGCGCACTGCGCATGATGATTATCTGCGGTCGCAGATGGATCACGCTCGCGAGGAGGCTGACCGTGCCTTCGCCGAGCAGATGCAACAAGCACGGAGGTACGCTGAGGAAGAAGCTACTCGCCAAGCAAGGCAACTCGAGGACGACCTGCTACGTCATGCTGAAGAAGAGCGACAAAGGGTACGGGATGATGCCTTGGCACACCTTGACGTGATCTCCGGGAACGATGCTCACCGACAAGAAGAGAACCGGCAGCGGATAGAGGAAGAATACCAGTCTACCCTCGCAGCCGCCGAACGCGACGCTCATGAGCGTGCCCTACAGGAACAGCATCGACTAACCAACGAGCTTTATGAACGCCAGCGCCAGGATAGCGAGCAGGCACGACAAACACAACTGCACCAAGCGGAGGCTCAGGCACTGGAGCAGGCCGCAGGTGTGATACGTGAACTCATGAATCAACATCAGGCTGAGGCTGAGCGTCATGGTCATGAGCGCGCCGATGCTTATCGCCTGGAGTTGGGGCACACCGAGAGTGAAGCTGCGCGGCACCGGGAAACCCAGCTGGCCCAGCAGTTACGTACTGAGGCTGAAGCCCATGTGCAGGAACATGGGGCTCAACGCTACGCCCAGCATCTGGAGGACGAGATGCTACATGTGATCGAGCGGACAGATGGATTTCGGCAGGGCAAGTTTATAGACGTCCAACGTTTCGTCGAGGCTGAGTTTGAGCGTCTACGGCTGATGGCCGAAGCCCATACGACTGAGACTGCCGAGCTTGCCCGTGCCCAAGCGCTGCAGAGCGTCGAAGCCCACGCTTTGACAACGGCTGACAAGATCAGAGATGAGGCCCAGGCAATATTTAAGGCAGCGGAGATCCAAGCCGCTAAGCATAGCCGCGGTCAAATCGAGCTGGCGTCAACCGCTGCGGCAGATGCTGTAGGGCTAGTAAAGAAGCGGGTGTTGGAAAACGCCGAAGTCCTTGCCGACCAGTTGCGTCATCCCGATTTTGACTCCATGCGCGAAGTTCTTCACGTCGCGATGACGCAGGCACGGACAAAATTCCTGTCGAAAATAGATGACCGGATTGCTGAAATTGCTGCCCGCCTGCGTGGTGAATCGGATGTAACACCAGTACAAGATGTCGACCCCATGGACGTGATCTGTAGCGTGGCGGCGAAACTTGCCGGCGCCGAAGAGCCACAACCGCTAGAGTCTATCAACGCGGGACAGCTAGCCTTTGCCAAGAACAACACAAAGAGCGTAAATCAGATCGTACGGCAAAGAGGCGTCTATCTGTCACCTTGGGATGATCAGAGTTACCAAATACTAAGCGAACGTACCCAACGACGTGCGGCCAACAGCGGAGACAGGGCCTCAATCACCGAAAGCGAGGAATACAATCGCCAACTTCGTGCCGGTTACGTCGGTCTCCAGCGGCCTGGTCGGGTGAACGCTGGAGGACCAGATTCCATCACATTCGATCCGGAAGCTGGCTGCATCGTCGTCAATGACACCAAATACCGTGGGCCGGAAAGTCCTTTCCCCCCCGTACAGAAGGGGCTTACAGCAGTGCTGAACGATTGGAGCATGGTGATCGAAAGGGCTGTTCTAGATTGTAAGACTGGCAACGACGCCATAGATGACGCGGTGAAAACGGCTTGGGAAGCCCGAAAGGTCGAAGTCAGACGACAGAACCGGCGGGGGCCAGGATTGCCGGAAAACGCCTCCTCAGATCTAGACGCATTTTAAACGCGGTTAAATGCGACTGAACTGTAACAACTCCATCCAACTGTGTAAGACTAACATATCGCCCCTCATATTAGAGACTATGAAACCCCAGAATTCGATTATCTCTACCTCACGTAGTGGAACGAAGAGAACCCTAGTGGGTATCGGCTCGCGTTCTGCAGAACATGAAAAGATCGGTGTGTTTTTGGATGTTAGGAAGCTTGTTTCAGGCTCGACCTTTATCTATCCAGGTATGTAAGTTCCTACATCCAGATAGCCTGATAGACAACATCGCGAATAGCTCTAATTTTTACGGTGCCGATGTAACCGATGTTATCCAATTCTTCATCCGTGCTGTTCGCAAGTTGTCCCACCGTCGAGATTTGTGCTGCGGAGAGGCGACCGATAACTTTTGAAGTAAGTCCATATGGATAAGCAGATGACCTAGCCAGCACATCAATGGGTTTCTGCAAAATAGCAAGGCCGTGTTCCTCCGTGAGTGGGGGAAGCTTAATTGATTGAAAGGTTGACCCAGACACGTGAAGCTCAGCAGGTTCCATCCCCCCGGAGGACCATTCATCAATCATCTCGCTCGTAAGTCGCTTTGTTGGGACTGAATCAAGAAGATTGCAGAGATTGACTGCAAAGATTGGGCCTCTCCCGCCAGATTTTAGGGCACGAGACGCCTCTCGACGTGATATAAATCCCAGATACTCAAGAATCTCGAATATCTTGATGTACTGGCTAATAATCTGTCGATGGATTAGAACTCTATCCTGTGCCACTACACGTATTTTGTCCTTGACTGGCTTTGATACATGCTCACAGATTGCCTCAATGATGTCTCGCGCTGGGTCAATAAGCGCCTCGTAGACTCCTAATTTTGGAGCGACTTCCTCCATCAAAGGCCAAAAATAGTCCGAAGCCATATCAAGGAAACATTTGGTTAATTCCGGAATACCTATCCGATCTATGGCCTCAAAACGATTGCAAGCAAGGATAAAACCGCGAAGGTTGCCAACAACAGCTCTGCCGAGCAAATTGGCAAACTGTTCAGGCGAAAGCCGATCAGAAAAAGTTGAACGCTTAGCCAACTTAGGATAGCGCGCACGCACAACCTCCGGAAAGAAATCTGGAAATGCTGATACATCAGATCGACTGATATCGATCACTGTGGAATCGTTAAATACATCAAAACGAATTCCAAATTTGGTTACCCCTGGATATATTGAAGCTTTGCAGGACGTCAAACTGCTCGACAGTGTCCGGAAGAGGTCAAAAAAAACTTCCAAGGGTTTTTCGCGTCCAATATGAGCAGCATCATCAAACAGCAAGACGAGCCTCATACCGAGATTTTGAGAAAAGTCCATAAGCGCTACTTGAAGCGAAACTTGATCGTTAGCGGTAGGGAAGCAGTATGAGAGATTCTGATCGTTGATCTCTCGTTGAATGGCTTGAGAGAGTAGAATGCAAAAATGCTCTATATACTCTTGCCCATCCGATTGGAGTAATGGCAGATATCGTAAACTTACATACACGGGAAAGACTTTCGAAAGCTTTTTCATCCTTCTGTGCGCTTCAATCAGAAGCGCGCTTTTACCGCTTCCTCGACCTCCCCGCAGTAAAACTGGGCCATGGGCGCTCAGTTTGCGGATTATCACTTCATCGTGGGGAGAGAAGCTATGGTATTGATTGAAGCTCTCCGGGGGACATTCTTCCGCTGCGAGGATCAGGGCTGATTCCTCCTCGGTACTTTGTTCGACTGTCATAGCATGAGCTTTCTAAAGGAAATATATTCTTCCATGGCCCTCGTTGGCTCCAATGATGCATAAGCTGTAGGAATAAAGTGGGAGATCAAGCCGAGTTGACTAATAAGCAAGCATGTATCACGAATCGCGCTCTTTACAGTCTCTTCATCGAAAAGTAACGCACTTGTGAAGAACTCCCAATGTACCCCTTTTGACAACGTAGAGTATATCTGGATGGCTTTGCCCCTGCCTTTATCGATAAAGGTTTCAGCGTCGATTTCTAAAATTTCCTGTAGCGCTGAGTTTGGCGAACACGTTGTTACAAAATCAAGCATTCGTTCAATAGCAGGTTTCCAGTAGATGTGTTCAAAGTGCTTCGAAAATAGTGCCCGACTGATCCTGGGTAAGTCATTGTCAAGGCTCCACAAAGTCTTTGCACATTTATTGTTGTCTGGGATGACATCACCGGTCCAAGAGAATGCAGACTGTGCTCGTTTTCCATGTTCATACTCTGGTTGAGACTGAAATTCGCTCAAATAAAGCATTCGAAAGGAGTCAAGACGACCAAGAAGTGCGGCACACGAGTTTTCCAAGAGAACGCGTGCACAAAATGGACCGAAGCTCAATGCTTCATCTGTGAATTCTTCATTTAGAAACTTTAACGCCCTTGATGCAAAGTTTTCGATCGACGAAGAAAGTTGATCAAGAGCTACCTTGGCAATACCGTCATTCTCGGCATACCCACATACTAAGGATCCGATGCCGCTCATTCTTATTTTCTAGCCCCGCCGATCATCAATTCCGTATTTTCCTCTGGTTTTTTGATGTGCTCCCGGCAGTAGTGCCAAGGTTGTTCTAGCAAAGTCCGATTAATGACCCCCTACCCCGGGATCAGTACCGGTACGTTTTATCAGGGTAGGGTCATAAGCTCAGTGATAATTAGAGTCTACCCGCTAGCCGTTTAAAAACCATTATTTGCTTATTTGAAGTTGTGCGGCAGTTGCGTCATTCTTTTCATTCCTCGTCTCTTTATAACAAGATAGTGCATTCAATGTATCTACAATGGAGGTAATTTGCGCTTTTTTTATCTCCGAATTCATCCCCTCTCTGCCCTCCTCATCCCACGTATTTCGATACCCCGAGCTAAACGTATATAACAATATGTCTACCAGTGCTTCGCACATTTCGCCTTTACCACTCTCGTCAAGTACCGTTTTGATGATTTTCTCTACCGTGCTAGCAAGATTGTCGGAAATAAGCACAGTTCGTCCTCCGGAGGCACTTACCAATGCATGTGCATTGGTGGCAGCACTTACCCGAGCACTTGCTTGATCAAGAGCACCCTGTGCAATTGTTACTTGTTGGGCAGCCGACTTTGCAGTCTCTTGCAGGGCTCGTACAGCAATGTTTTTTTCTTGAAGATCGTTCGATTTTTGCATCAGAGTAGATTCCTCGCCCTGTAAAGTAGCAAGAGTACTCGCTACATTGCTCATCGTCGTGGCGTCGGATTTTGCTTTATCTGTGTTTACTGCAGCTTGATACAATGCCCTCGCGTCATCGGTTTTCTTCTGCTGCGCTTTAACCTCCGTTTCTAAATTTCCGGCCTCAAGCTTTTTCTTATCCGCTTCGCTTTGCGCAGAGATCTGCTTTGTTTTAGCTGCTTCAAGAGCCGCAGCCTCTTTGTCAACATTCTCTTTCCCTGAACCGGCTTGAGATGAAGAACTTAATGCCACCTGATCTGCTTTGACTGCATTCGTCAATTGTTCGATTGCCAAAAGGCCAAGCGTCGAATTTTGATTGCGACGCTGTAACTTATATGCATGTCTTTCTGTTAACGCACCATTCATATACATGAGGCAATTAAACACCATGCCATCTCGCATCAATTGAATAGATTGCGTGCGTAGACCTATCGATGCCGCAGCCTCGCCGGTTGCAACTGCCGCCTGAAATTGGTCGGTTGTTATAGGTCCTCCAGGCGAAGTCATCGCGCTAAGGATATTGGAAATGGACGATCCAAGGCTTGTGGCAGATAAGGCATCGGGACTTGATTCAGGGCAAATGATATTGCGAGATTTCCATTGGTTGTTCTTCGGGTCCAATCTCTGAGTAATGGAAAAAATAGCCCGCTGCTTTACGTCGATAGCTACAGCTCTAGGCGAATTCCTGTCTAAATCTCCTATATCTAACGTTCGATAAATCGAAGTAAAATTAGCGCAACCGCTAAACAGCGTTATGGTAAGAATGCCTACAAGGCGATAAATATTCTGCATGGCAAACTCCTTTATATTGGTTATTAATTTTTTTTACGCTCTAATTGCGCGTTGCTTATAACTGCTAATATTCCGATTTACCCCAGCAATCGACATGCTGACCGTTACGATAACCCATCTTTTGTCAGAATAAAGGGCCTCACGTTTGGTTGCCGGGTCCACCATTTTTTGGTGCACTCTTCTTTAAATCCTCGAGTGCCGATACCTGTTCGGCAACAATCTTTTTCAGCTGTAAGTTCTCCGTTTTCAGCTCAGCTTCTTAAGCTTATGCTCATCCGATAGGGTCCTGCCTGCGAACCTGGATCACAACGGAAAAATGCCTGCTCGGTAATATCGCGCTTACGGTAGATGTCCCAGATAACAACCCTGTCAACTTCCCATTCATGCAAAATTCCAATGAGTCTTTTCCCACCTTACAAACTTTTCCCATGAGCATCAGCAGCCCCTTAGATATTTACCCCGCGCCCCAATCCGATACCCGAGGCTCACCCTGCTTCAGTATCTGAAATAGCCCATGTCGCCTTTCATGCTGACGCGTCCCGCATCGAACGCCGCTTTAACTGCGGAGGCCCCAGCGTGCCGCATGGGCAGCCGAAGCTATCATCATGCAGATGGCAACGCTCAGGTTGCCAATTTCTCCTGCCTCCAGACAAGGATGACGCTCAGCAGCGACGGATTTTGTTAACAAGTATCAAACAATACCGCCGATACCGCCATCAGGATGCGAAGTAGGCAGCTCGGCGTCCTTGTCGAGTATCTAGAGGACGGGCTATGTCGGCTTGCGCAACAGGTCGCTCTGGCTAGCTTGCCCTCGCGGCAAATAAGGAACCCGCCGAACTTCCACGGCCGCCGCTACAGCTTCAGCTCGATATCCACGATCGCCCGTACTCCGATAGCAATCGGTTCCGATCTTTTGGTCATCAGCGCTCCGGCGTCGTTGTGACCGCTTACCCAAACCTCGTACAAACCTGGGGCAATGGTGTAACCGCCCGAATTTGGAAAGCGGCCCTTGTCTCGAAAGAAATAATCCATAATCCCGGGCTTACGGGCGTCCTTCTCTCCGGTGATCACGCCCACTACTGGCATCGGATTCGCACCGGACGGACCGATGTGCACGAGCACAGGTCCTTTCATCACTCTTTCCCGCTTGAGGCGCACGGCGATCCATGAATCGGTATCCTTCGGTCGCGGCGCGACGTCCTCCTCTGTCTTGCGCGAACGGTATCCGAGCGTGATGAGGATGTTGTTCACGCCGCTGCTGCCGCCAGCTAGGATTAATGCCGTGATGATCTTGCCTAAGGTGGGATCGCCCTTCGAACTACCACCCCCGTAAACCTTGATGAGATCGCTCAGCACATCGAGATCAAAGTTCCAAGTGACCACAAGAGCGAGCACGACGGAGATCACGGTCCTCATGCCGCGACCATCGAACAGCGCCAGAAACACCCGCCAGTTGAAAATAATAGCGAGCGCGGATTCCAGCAATATAGCGACGACGAACAGAACGAATAGTGTCTTGAACGCCGCCGAATAGACTTGGCTGGGGACAATGGTTACGTCGATCGTCTTCGGCGTACTGCCATCCGTAAATTTCACCGTCTCGGTAAACGTGTTGTCTACCTCTGGCGCCGTATACGTGAGCCCTTTGGGATCACTCTTGGAAATCGCCACCTTCCCTTTCAAAGAACCACTCTGATCCACGAGATCGTTCTCACTGGGGACAGTAAATGACTTTCCGCTTTCAACAGTGCGCTGTTCGGATGCCGCGTGGGCGTGCCCCGTGAGGAGAGCGAAGATTATTACCAGCACCGAGAGGACTCGGGCGGCGAAGCAGAATGCTAACTTGGGTTGCCTCATTGTTATTATCATGATTTTCTCTTTGTTGGACGCTACCGTAATATTGCGGTGGTGAAGAACGCTGCGGCTTTTTTAGGATATCGCGTTCCATTTTTAGGTTAGCAGGTTTTTGCTAAGACGCACTAACTCGGCATGTTTAGGCTTTTGAATACCTAATATGGGTATGACGTCATCCCCAAAAACTGGGGTAATTCTAAATTAGAGTAAAGTCGCATCTGGCTCCCCAATTGAAGGAGTGTGAAGCGATGAAGAAATTCCGATTCACTGAGGTTCAGGTGGCATATGCGTTACGACAGGCAGAAGCTGGCACGCCAGTGATGGACGTGTGCCGCGGCCTTGGCATATCTGAAGCGACGTTCTATATCTGGAAGAAGAAATACGGCGATCTGGGCGCCAGCGAGGTCAGGCGGTGCGCCAGCTTGAGGAAGAGAATGCAAGGTTGAAACGCGTGGTGGCTGACCTGACGCTGGACAAGAACATCCTGCAGGAGGTCATCCGAAAAAAGGTCTGACGCCGACACGCCGCCGAGAAGTTGTTCAATGGATCATCGATATGTGCAAGGTGAGCGTTGAACGGGCGTGTCGGCTGGGCAATTTCTCTCGCAGCGGTTGGTACCGCAAGAGTATGGCCAGGGATCAGTCGGGATTGCGCATGAGCATTCGCGACATTGCCATGAGCCGTCCAAGGTTTGGTTACGAGCGCATTCACGTCCTTCTTCGGCGCGAAGGCTGAGGACGCATCTCGTTGTAGTACTGCCGCCACTCGTCAATCTTGCACCTGGCGTCCTCCAAAGACAAGAACCAGTGGGCATTGAGGCACTCCTGCCGCAATCTGCCATTGAAGCTTTCCACCTTGGCGTTGTCCGTGGGTTTGCCCGGACGGCTGAAGTCGAGCTCAATGCCGCGCTCATAGGCCCATTTGTCCATGACCTTGGAGATGAATTCGCTGCCATTGTCGACTTTGATAATGCTGGGCAAGCCACGTTTGGTCGCAATGCGATTGAGCGTATCCACGACGTCCTCTCCTTTCAGGCTCTGGCCCACCTCGATGGCCAGGCTCTCCCGCGTATAGTTGTCCACTACTGTGAGAGCTCTCAGGCGTCTACCATCGAACAGGGAATCGGCTACAAAATCCATGCTCCAGATCTGGTTGATGGCAGTGACAAAATGCTTGGGCTGGCGTAGCCGCGCCGACTTATCGCGCTTAGGACGCTTGAGTCGTAACGATAGCCCTTCTTCCCGATACAACCGGTAGACACGCTTGTGATTGTCCTTGAAGCCTTCCCGCTTGAGGAGAACATGCACACGCCGATAGCCGTAATGCACTCTCGTTGCCGCAATTTCCCTGATGCGCAAGCGCAATACCGATGAATCGCGGGCACGCGACTTGTAAACGTATACGGTGCGTGATAGGCACAGCAATGCGCATGTCTGCCTCAAGCTTGCGCGGTAGCGGCTACGCAATTCATCGATCAGGATGCGCTTGCGGGAAGGCTTCAGAGCTTTTTTGACAGCACATCCTGCAGCATGGTCTTGTCCAGGCTCAAGTCCGCTACCAGCCGCTCGAGTTTGATGTTCTCTTCCTCCAGTTGCTTCAACCGCCGAAGCTCCGATGGCCCAAGCCCGCCGTATTTCTTCTTCCAGACGTAGAACGTCGCATCGCTGATGCCCATCTTCCTGCAGACCTCCTCAACCGGCGTGCCCAGTTCGGCCTGCTGCAAGGCAAAGGCAATCTGCTGCTCGGTAAATTTGCTTCTCTTCACGTCATGACTCCTTTTTCAGAAAGGTAAAAATCATGCCGGAAATTCTACTTTTAGTCGGTACAGTTTATCGGGGTAGGGTCAGTTTATCGGGGTAGGTCAACTGAGATACACCTGACGGAGAAGGGGTATTACGAAATTGATCTCAACAATAAGGGATTAAATGTGCCGGTAGACCGGCAAGGAGTAAAGTGGCCAATATCGGGTCAACCTTCTGAGCGCGGATTAGGTAATTAAAAACCTACATTGGCCCTACACACGCAGGAAATATTCGAACTGCTTGTCGAATAGGTTTTTCAAGTCATTGTTTTTATGGTGCCGACAGAAGGATTTGAACCCTCGACCTTCTGATTACAAATCATTTGCTCTGCTGGATGGCTTGATTCCATTAACAATTACGACGGGTAAAAATACGGGTAAAATGTAACCTTGAAAAGTGTAGATTCAAGACTGCAGTTGTTTACAAGACGCTTTAAGATGCCCCCTCCCGGCACCATCAAGCCAAAGAAATCCAGGAAAATCCAGATTCCTTTTAATAAGCTACAACCATAAATAGAGCCGACCGGGCTTAACGGTGTCCGCTTGTTTCCATAAACTCCCGAGTAAAAATACGCGGCTCCCATTCCCCTGCATTTTGACCCGGCATGGCCGCCAGACTCTTGCCTGCAGTTGAAGTCCGCAACGCCAAATCAGGAGACAAGCCCCGTAAGTTGCGACGGCAATGTGCTGAATCTCCTGGCGCACACCCATCAGCTCCGAGTACCTCTGCCTTCGTTGCACGTTCATTGCGGAGAAAAAACGCTACAGCTCGGCATTTCCCGGCGATGGGATTAGCTGCTGCGAGTGCCGCAAGCGCTATTCGCCGGCTGGTATTGGCCAACTATTCGATCCCAGGCGAATACAGCCGGATGGCTCTGTACTCTTGTAATTTTTTGTTTCTGCCCCTACAAATAGAGAAAGGCGCGAACTCAGCTGGTGAAATTCTATAAAGTAACGACGGGATCTCCAACCAGAGATAATCAGTCGAAACCTTCGGTCCCCGTCGAAGAAGAGACTCGGCACATTTCCCGGCATCCAGGCTAATCAACTTCGCCGCACTTGCCCTAACTTTGGGGAAAGCATCCTTACATGACTGATGAGGCGATAATCAATGCTGAAAAGCCTGTCGTGATACTTCCAAAGGAGTCCGGCGGCAAGCTGATAGTACTGGTTGGGCCATGGAGCCTGCGCACGCTGGTGGCAGACCCGGCGCTTCGCCAGTCCATTAAAAAACTCGCCGTTAACACAGATAAACAATGGGATATCAGCCGGGTCGAACGGCTGGATAGTGCGGCCGCCTTTCTGCTCTGGCAGGCCTGGGGTGAAAAACTGCCGGCGGACCTGATCATGCGCCCCGAACACCGGCGCTTGTTCGAATATTGCCACTACCGTAAAATTCCGGCGCCCCAGCCCATGCTATCCCGTTTTGCCGAAGTGCTGCGCTATGGACAGGTGCCGCTTCAGGGATTTTATCAACACATGCGCGCCTGGTTGACTTTATTCGGCAGGTTGATTGTCGATTCTGTTTATTTGTTTCGGCACCCCCGCGCCACGCCCTATAAGGAAATCTCGTCAACAATTTATAAGGCCGGTGTCAGCGCCCTGGGCATCACTGCGTTGGTTGGCTTCCTTGTCGGCATCTCGCTAAGTTACCTGTCTTCACTGCAACTGCAACGGTTCGGCGCGGAAATTTATATTATCGACCTGCTCGGGCTCAGCGTCATACGGGAACTGGGGCCGATGCTTACGGCTATTTTGGTCGCTGGCCGCTCCGGTTCGGCCATGACCGCCGAAATCGGCATCATGCGCGTTACCCAGGAACTCGACGCTTTGGCGGCGTTGGGTATTTCTCATTCATTGCGGCTGGTTTTGCCCAAGGTGATCGCGTTGTCCATAGCCTTGCCCTTGCTGATCGTCTGGACCGATGCGATGGCTCTGATCGGTGGCATGGCCTCGGCGCAACTGACCTTGGATATCGGTTATCGGCAATTTCTCGATCAGCTGCCCAAGGCGGTGCCGATCGTTAATTTTTATATCGGCCTGGGCAAGGGGGTGACGTTTGGCATAATGATCGCCATGATCGCCTGCTATTACGGCTTTCTGATCAAACCCAACACCGAGAGTCTGGGAAATGAAACCACACATTCCGTGGTAGCGACAATCACCGTGGTGATTTTGATGGATTCCATGTTTTCCATTCTGTTCAAAAATGTGGGGTTTCCGTGAAAAAATCTTATGCAGTGGAACTTGAGCACATCTGGACTTATTTTGGCGAACAATTGATTCATCAGGACATCAGTTTTTGTCTTGAAAACGGCGAAATACTCGGACTGGTAGGTGCATCCGGCAGCGGCAAAACCACCTTGCTGCGCGAGATAATTGGCCTGGAAACACCCAGCCGGGGCAGCCTGAAAGTACTGGGGGAGCTGGTGCAGGAAACCTGCGCTGTCGAATGCAGGCAGCGGCGCAATGATACCGGCGTACTATTTCAGAACGGGGCGCTGTTCAGTGCTTTGAACATCTTCGACAATATTGCATTTCCGCTGCGGGAACTGGATATCGGCGACGAGGAACTGGTCTCGCAGATGGTGTTCATGAAGCTGGCGATGGTGGGACTGAAGGCCCGCGACGCCCTGCTCAAACCGTCCGAATTGTCCGGCGGCATGGTCAAACGTGCCGCCCTGGCCCGAGCCCTGATTCTGGAACCGCAATTGTTATTATTGGATGAGCCCACTTCAGGACTCGACCCCATATCGGGCGAGGCTTTCGTCGCCCTGCTGCGGCAACTGCATGAAGAGCTTGATTTCACGGTCATCATGATCACGCATGATTTGCATATTTTGCGGGATCTATGCCTGAAGATCGGGGTACTGGCGGACCATCGGCTGGTCGCGTTCGACACGCTGAATAAGGTGCTCGCCTGCGACCATCCTTTTGTTCAGGAATTTTTTCATGGCAACCGTGCACAGCTGATATTCAATTCATTGGAGACAGGTCATGGGTAAAGACAGCTTTGCTTTAATGACCGGATTGTTCATGGCAACGCTAATCGTTGGCATTGTCGTCATTATTAATTGGCTCAGTGGCGACCAGCGTCAAACGCAAACCTATGTGGCCGCGACCCGCGACTCGGTGACCGGGCTCAAGGCCGGTTCCATCGTATATTACCGCGGCATCGATGTCGGGAAGGTCAGCGCCGTGCGTTTCGACACGGATGATCCCGGTTTGATCGTTGTGCCGATGGAGGTGGATAATGCGGTGCGATTTACCCGCGGCGCGTATGCGACATTGGAGCTTCAGGGCGTAACCGGGCTCACGCGAATAGCCCTCAAGGATAGCGGCGACAATCCTGAAACACTGCCGAGCGGCGGAGATCCCGACACCCGCATTCCGATCAGGCCCTCGCTTATCGATCGGTTATCGGATGCTGGTGAGGATACGGTCAAAGAAACCCGCGAACTTGTACTCAGGCTGAACCAGCTCCTGGATAAAAACAACATTCATCAAATGAAACAGATTCTGATCAATGTCGAATCCGCCACGGGCCGGTTCAAGACATTGGAGGATAGTGCCGATAAAGCCCTAGCCCAAGTGCCGGCGCTAACGGCAGATGCGCGTCGCGCGCTGTCCGAGTTGAATGAACTGACCGATGAATTCAAACAGTTGAGCCGGCAAATGCGACAAGAACTGGCAGCACTCTCCCAACAATCAGGCGAGCTGATGCAAACCGGCACTTCCGCAGGTCAGCAATTACTGCAAACAACCATGCCGAGAGCCAATGCTCTCATGCAGCAGATGCAGGTCGCCATACATCGTTTTGATCGCGTGGTGACAATGCTTGAAACCGATCCGCAAGCCTTTTTACTGGGGGCCGAACCCTCGCGTGGGCCCGGCGAACCGGGTTTCAAGGCAGCCCAATGAGACGATCACCCGGCTTGATAGCAATAACATTGATGGCAACGGTTTCCGCCTGCAGCATGGGTTCCAAGCACGGCCTGCCGGTAAGGCATGATCTGGGTCCAATGGCAGTATCCACGACACAAAACACCGTAGTCACGCTCGATGCACCGGTCTGGCTATGGGATGAGCGGATACGCTACCGCTTGCTTTACAGAGACGCAACCGTCATCCGCCATTATACTCTGGACCGCTGGGAAGCCCCGCTGCCGGTATTGTTGGAACGTCGCTTGACCCTAAACAGTAAACAGCCATTCGCGGTACAGATAAAACTGACGCAGTTCGAACAACAATTTGAAACTTCGAATCAGGCACGCGTTGTCATGAGTCTGACGGTTAGCGCTCTCGCAGCCACAAACTACCGCCTGATTGCCAGCCGCTCGTTTGATCTATCGCAAAACACGGTTTCGCCGGATGCAGCTGGGGCAGTCGCGGGTTTCATCACATTGACGGACCAGGCTAAAGCTGACATTCAAGCTTGGCTGGAGACCTTGGCTGATACAGAGACAACCGTGCAACAGCCTTGATCCGATTTGTGCGTGATAGAGGGTTTCGTTGCAAAACAAAGGCCCAACCAGAACATATTTAGGAGCACCAGTGGACTACCCCGCAGTGCTGCCAGGTACTGACCACGCCAGCCGGTCGGCATGCATGCTTTAACCAGGACATGAATATGAAGCGAAGATGAGGGCGTTTGGTGTCGCAACTGAAACTTAGCAGCAAGCTCGACCGTGCGGTCGATGGCGACTATGACCATACGCTTGGGCCGGAGAACGCTCAAATCACCCTGGTAGAGTATGGGAGCTACGCATGCCCGTACTGCCGTGCGGCGAATGAGAGAATCGCCCAGGTTCGGGACCGGCTGGGCGATCGCCTTCGTTATGTATTCCGGCATTACCCGCTGACCGGCAGCGATATTGCTCTGAGGGCTGCCGAACTGGTGGAGCATGCAAAAGATGCGAAAAGCTTCTGGGATGCGCATATCGCGTTGATGACGCGTTCCGAGACGCTGACGGAGGAGGATTTGATCGCGGTTGGCCGCGATCTCGGCATGCCCCTTCCGGACATCGGGGAGGCCAGGGAAGCCGACGAACGCGCCCGGGCGCGCGTCCGGGCCGACATAAAGAGCGCCAAAGCCAGCCACGCCTTGGTCACGCCGACATTCTTCATCAATGGGCGCCGCTATGATGACCCATGGGATGAAAGTTCTTTTACCGATGCGATCCTCGGTGCCCCGGGCCACAGATTGCGGGGCGTAGCACTCGATTTTGCCGGCTGGGCGCCTTCCGCGGGCGTCCTGCTCCTGCTGGCCACGCTCCTTGCCGTGGCTCTGACAAACTCCGGTGCTGGCGCCAGCTTCGCGATGCTATGGGAGCAGTACCTGAGCATTTCGCTGGGTGGCGCCGGGTTCGGCATGTCCTTGCTGCATTGGATCAACGACGGGCTGCTCACGATCTTCTTCCTGGTCGTGGGACTGGAAATCAAGCGCGAATTCACGGTTGGCCACCTTGCCAGTGCCCGATCAAGAGCGCTGCCCGTTGCCGCGGCCATCGGGGGCATGGTGGTGCCGGCAATACTCTATTCGCTGTTGGTTCCAGCGGGAGCCTGGTCGCGTGGATGGGGGGTTCCAATGGCGACCGACACGGCGTTTGCCGTGGCGCTGATCGTGATGATGGGAAACCGCGTGCCGGCCGAACTGCGCGTCTTCCTGACGGCCGCGGCCATCGTCGACGACATCGGCGCGATCGTCGTCGTGGCGATCTTCTATTCCGGCGCGATGAACTTCGGCTATCTCGCGGGTGCCGCGGCTATCGTTGCCGCGCTGGCTATCCTCAACCGCTCCCGTATCTACGGCGTCACGCCCTACATCCTTCTGGGTATCCTGCTCTGGGCCTGTGTGCTCGCCAGCGGACTTCACGCCACCATGGCAGGCGTGATTTTGGCGCTATTCATTCCGACGAGGCCGCCCCCGAATCTGACGGCTTTGAAGCTTCAGGCGGATGCAATCCTGGCCTCCGAGGCCCGACGCAGCGGGGAGGTCTTGCGGCACGGCCCCTCCCTTCCAACGATGAGGGCGCTCGAGGCCATCCACGATCGCCTCGAGTCGCCGGCCGATCGCCTGCTGCGGAACGCGGGGGGCCGGTCGAGCTACATCGTGCTGCCGCTCTTCGCTCTGGCAAATGCAGGAGTGGCAATCACCACCGATGCGCTCGCCGACCACGAACCTCTTATGCTTGCGATCATCGCCGGATTGATGATCGGCAAGCCTCTGGGCCTGGTATCGGCATCGGCGATCGCGGTCCGGCTCGGAATCGCCACTAAGCCTGACGGATACTCGTGGCGGCAGTTGATCGGAGTAGGGACACTGGCAGGCATCGGCTTCACCATGTCGCTGTTCATTGCCAGCCAGGCATTTCCTGTCGAAACCGATTTCGCTGCAGCGAAAATTGCGGTGTTCGCGGGCTCGATCGCGTCGGCTATCCTTGGCGTTACCATCCTGTGGAACGCGGCCCCAGATAGGCGAAATACTGACGACTAGCTGGAAATTCAAATAATTGGATGCGCTACGGGCAATTTCAATAGTTGAACCTCAGCTGGGCAAAGAAAGTCCGTTGCGGAAAGGGATGAAAGACCCAGTATTTGTCATTATTGACATTATTGATGCCCCCGATAGCGGTCAATTGCTTCGTGATGCGATATTTGGCGATAAGATCGGCCACGACATAGCTGGTCAATCCCGTATAGGCAAAGCCGTTGGTATCCGTATTATTCAACTGGCCGAACTGGCCGCTGCTGTAGCGAACGTTCACCGAAGCGCTCAATTTATCATTCGCACGATAAGTCACCACTGCATTGGCGCGCCATGTAGGAAGCCTGGGTTGATGCTTGCCGGTCGAAGGCACGGCTGCATTAGGATTGGCTGCCGTCGGCCCCAATGCCGCCGCAGCCGCGTCTGCTGCCGCATTACTGGTGATTCTCGAGTCAACCCAGGTGAAATTCCCGAGGATATCGAGTCCCTTTATCACCGCATCGGTCTTCTCTCCGGAAAATTCGATGCCGTAGGTATCGATTTCGCCGACATTGGAGATAAAAGTAGCCTGCGACGTGATATTGGTAAGCGGATTTGTGATCAATCCCGTCTGTGAAAAAATGGCATTCTTTACACGCTCCTGGAACAAGCTGAGGCGCAGCTTCCCCTTGTCAATGAAATATTCACCCGACAGTTCAGAAGCGAGCGCATCCTCCGGCCTGAGATTAGGATTTCCATTGACCGAGGTGGCGGTTGCACCCGTCCCCACCGTCGTCGTTTGAAAGAGCTCCGAGGCAGTCGCAAACCGGAAGGCCTGGCCGATTGCAGCGCCGATTCTGATTTGCTCCATCGGAGTCCAGGTCAACTTGGCCTTAGGCGAAAACCGGAATGCGCTTTTATCCGCTTGGTTAACCGTCCTCAGTTCCGGTGTCCCATTTACCACCACAGTGCTCGTATTTACGCCGTCATAGGCATGCCAGCTTTCCAGGCGCCCGCCGAACGTGAAGTTCCAGTTGTGGTGGAAATCCCAGGCATCCTGTATCCAGTAACCTTCGGTCTGGGTTTTGCCTAATGAATTCGAAAAAATGCCTTGGCCGCCGCCGCTTTGCCAGTTATTGGTGTTGAATACCGGATTCTTCAATGTATACAGGTCGTGGTGGAAGCCGAAGCTGATCTCATGGTAGCCCAGCAGATCGACGCGCGGCCTCCATATGCCCTTGGCATCTACCGTATGCCAGCCGGATCCGGTCAAGCTGGTAATCCTGCCGGGAGCGTTTCCGGCAAATGCGAGAGTGGGATCGACCGTGGGCGCGCGAACGGTGTCCTTCCCCAGGTCGATCAGGCTGCCTACCAATTCCCAATCGAATTGCCCCCCGGTATTTGACCGAAGATTGATGCCATGGGACCAGGTTGTCTGATCGGTCTGACTTCCTGCAAAAACGGGGCTATTAGTGGGCGACAGGTTATATCGGCGCCCATCGATGTTGACAAAACCGCTCTGTACCAGATTTCCGGTGACAGCATCCCTCAGATAGCTTTGAGCATTCGCGTGAGCATTGTTTTGCCACATCCCCAGGGTATAGGAAAGCTTGATCGTCGGTGTAATGTCGTAGGCCAGTTTCCATTTGAAATTATCCTGGATGGTATGGTTGAGGTTTCCCGCACCCAGGGTCTGTATAGGCGCATTCGTGGGATTCGCACCGGCAAATGCGCCAGTTACCGGCGTTCCCCCGCCATTCACCACCCCGCTCGAGATGGGCGCGGTCGCAAAGGTTATCGGCTGGCTGTGGGAGTCAAGGTGGTTGTAATCGAAACGGAACGACAAATCGTTATAGCGATGGCCGAGGTATCCCGAGTACCTCTGGCTCTCATAGGTATCCTTCGTGCCGTAAAGATTGAAAGTCTGCCAGGACGCTTGCGCATCCGCGCCGACCTCGAATTTTTCCGGCATTTTTGTGGTGATATTGATCACCCCCCCAATGGAATTGCCGGCATAGGCAGCTGAAAAAGGACCGTACATCACATCTACCCGTTCGATTTCGCCCGGCGATACGGTATTCCAGCGTGGCGAACCGGTATTTGTGTTGTTGTTGCCGAGCAAGGAGGACAGCAGAATACCATCCGCATAGATCAGGTTGCGCGCGCTGGCGGAGGTGCCAGAGGTGCGCATCCCCACCGGCGCATTGGTATCCCCGACATAGCGGCTGCGCACCTGAATGGACGGCAGGTATTTAATGGCATCCTCGGTAACCATGAGGTTGATGGCATTGTCCATCCTTTCCCGGGTGATGCTTTCGGTAGTCTGGGGTAACCGGTATCTTTCCTTATCGGTCTGCTTGCTTGCCGGCTTTACTTTCCCCTCTATCGTCATTTCCGGCATCTTGATCACGGGTTCGTGAGCAGCCAGCTTCATGACGGAGGTTCCGACAGGAATGGAGGCGGAATCATTCGTTACCGGGAGTTCGGGCATCGAAGGAACGACTGCCGGTTTCTTTGTCCGCGGTACGGATTCAGTTTCATTTTTTGCAGGCGGGTCCATCTGGCCTGCCGCTCGGAGAGGCGATATGAAGAGCAGACCTCCCAACGCAAGGAAAACCAGATTTAATCTGGCATCCATTTCCACGTTCGGCCCTCTTTTTATTATGGGAAAAAGCACTTCGACGCAAATCCGAAGAAATTCAAATTTTTCGAGCGCGAGGATAATCGATTTCTTCCAGGGCAGGAATGCGACAAATTGTCGCACCCCAACCCCGGCGATTTATAGTGTCCGCTTCTAAATAACCGAAGGAATTTCGAAGGTAGCGGGATCAAGGGCCGGATGGCAACCGGCAATGAAAAGAGAGATGTTGGAGATGAGAAATCCGGTCGATGTGCAAAGGTTCAGCGGTTTCCCCTTTCTTGCGATCCTACTGGGCAGACACCGGCTGCAGCGGCGCCTGCGCGAGCTTGCCGGGCAACGGCAATGCAGATAATAAAAATCAAAGACGACGCCTTACACGCGTCCCGGTTCAGGTGAATTCAGGTGAATTGCGTGGTTATGATTCTATTTCCGCCTGAGCCGGTCCTGGATGGCATCATCGTCCCGCGAAAATTGGGGAGCTGGCTTACGGGCGTCTTCGGCAGTAGCCGGGTATATTCCTTTTTAAGCACTTCATAACCATCGCTCACGCGGTCTTCCAACAATTTGCGGTTCACCACCGTGATATGGCCGCGCCGGTATTGAATCGCCCCTGCCGCTTGAAGCGTCTGTGCAGCCTGGGTTACGCTCTCTCGTCGCACGCCAAGCATGCCGGCAACCATTTCGTGCGTCATCGGCAACGAGCCGCCGGACAGCCGATCCAGGCTCATCAGCAAGAAGCGGCATAACTGCTGTTCAATGGTTTGGCGATGCTCGACTGCGCATTGTTCCGTTTGCAGGAGCAGCGCCTGGCTGAACCGCAGCAGCAATTGCTGCAAAGCTCCGCCCGACTCGAATTCCTTTTTAAGGACATTCGGCTTGATACGATAACTGTAGCCGGGACTTTGTACCAGCACGGTGGCGGGAGTACGATCACAGCCCAGAAGCAAAAACATCCCGGTGACCCCTTCATTGCCGATCATCGAGACCTGCCGGGATATCCCGGACTCCAACTCGTACATTCGCGCGATTATGCAGGTGGTGGGGAAATACAGGTGGCTGATACGGGAATTGGGTTCATAAATGACATGACCCAACGGTAAATCGACCAATTCAAGAAAAGGAAGCAGATTGGCGTACTCCTCGATAGGCAGGGCCGCAAGAATCTGATTCTGTTTGGGGCTACACAATATAGACATGGAAGTTTCCTCCGGAATAACGTATTTATGGCTGCCGGTCTTCGACCAACCTCGGCAGCATCCTCCCAGTCTATGAAGCAATAATTATGCCATATTTTTTATCCTTTAATTTCATATAGATAGATATAACTTGGAGAGGGTCGCCAGTTACCGGACCCAGCCACAAACTCGAACCCATATTCTAACTAGTTGATAAACAAGATAAATTCTTGTCTCCATTCGACGACGGCAGGTGCCGCCTGATTCCAATGCAGCGTAAATAGGTGTTCCGCCCGGTTTATGGGAGGCTTGAGGAAACAGACTGCAGCCTTGCGAAATGGTAGACGCCGCTACAAGGACGGAATGGATGGGCTTAAGCTTGAACCGAGCGACTTCGTCATTTTTTCAGCTCAGTAACCTGGTCGACCCGATCATCCTGACCGTAGGAAACTTCATAGGCCATCTCGTCACCGCTAAAGACGGCTTCACCCGGAATACCCACCACTTCCCATAATCCCAACGTCGCAACATCAGCGACGCCATGCAATAGGGCCCTGCCGGCTCTGGCTCCCGTGCTGTAACCCTGAACGAATTTGAATATTTCAAATTTTTTCCCCTCCCGAAACTCCGAAATGGCGGGAGGACCAAACTCGCCGATAAGCGCGCTTCGGGGGGTGCCGATGCTGAACAAAGCCACATCCTTTTTGCTTGGCTGTTTCGCCGCCATAAAAGGAGCGCATCCAGCGACAACAAGCGCTGCCAGCATAAGAATGACGATTGTGTTATTCCGGGCGATTTGGACTATATATTCCACGCGAGCTTGTTTTTTGAGGGAAGCGGATGAAACCAACAGCATGAATGAGGCAGCGAGAAGAGGCAACAGCTGCGCGAATCGGGCTGCGGTCGAGGCGCTTGATAGCTGCCGGTTACATATGGGCTTTATTGGTGGAGTAGAGGGCGAGGTGGGCCTAACGTGTTTATCCGCCCCGAGCTGGTGTGTTTGCCGCGCCGGTTGATCCGGGCATTCGCCCGAGCCCCCTCACGTTTAGGGTAGCCGCCTGGCCGGGCGAGAGATCGACCCGGTGCCGAACGTCGTGCATGACGAGATCAAGAAACACGGAAACTGGATACTGAAATGAACGTGGCCTGCGGGCTGCGCTTAGCCGCACCTGAACCAGTCAAAGTTCTGCTTCGGCACGATCGGTTCATGTTGAAAACATAATTCCCCTTCAGTTCAGGTCTGCCATGTTTCCTTCGATAAGCGAAGGCATTTCCTGGCAAACCAAGGGTAAGCGTTTTCCAGCCAAATGCAAAGGAAATGCAGGCAACTTGAATCCGCCCCAAAACCGAAGGGTAGTGAGACAGGACTCAGTGGGTTGCCTCCTTCGAGAGATCCGTGATGTCCAGTACGGCAGCGTCCGGTGCGTTTTTCTTGACGGACTCCATTCCATTATCCCGGGCTTTCTCCGTCTCATAGGATTCGCTGGCACCGATTATCTGGTTGTTGCCCGACTTGAGATTGAATCTGAATTTACCGCTTTCAGTCGTCTTTCGTTCGTATCGCGCATCGTTCTGGGCATTTTTCCTGACGGACTCCACTCCATTTGCGCACCCCGATCTGGCTTTATAGCCTTCACTGGCAAGAATGGTTTGCCCATTTGCGGCTTTCAACCTGAAACGGAACTCGCCCGCTTTATCCTTATAAATTTCAAATTTTCCTGCCATGGAATTTTCCTCTTGTGTCATGTTGATTAATATTCAGTTTTTGTTCTCTTTTCGGAACAGGTGGCAACGCCTTATGGATTCCGATGCTACCTGGAACTTAAACGCAGAGAATGAGTTATCGTTGACACAATTTTGCCATTCTCACAGATTGCTTGACTTTCCATTTTTGTGATCTAGTCTTTCCATTATCGGATTATGACAAGCCGTTCGACATGTTCATGGTCGAATTCACCCGAATTCCCCATCATGAAACCAAGAGGATTTTTTCCATTTCGCTGAGGAAAACATGGCTAAATACGCACATGCTGACGTTTTGGATGGCGGGCTCAATGCAATAAAGAACAATGCCCTTCGCATGCTGTTGCTGAAGGCTTATTCCGCGGCAGACAGCTATGCAACCGTCACCGCTAATGCAATCTGTTCCGTGACGGTGAGCGCAACCGATTTCACGCTATCCAACGGTAGCGGCGGGGCCCGCGTACTAACGGTGAGCGCCAAGAGCGGCACCGCGTCCGCCAATTCGGGTGCGGCACCGAACCTGCACATCGCTTTTACCGATAACGTAGGAAAAGTATTGTGGGTTACGGATGAAACTTCGGATCAGGTCGTAACCAGCGGCAACACAATTAATTTTCCGACGTTGACCTACACCAGCGGCCAGCCGGTTTAGTTTTAAATGGCGCGCACCCGTGTTCAGTCTGCGCTTTCCTCGATGGGAAGCGGTTCAGTTGCCTTTCCTGGGAACGTTGTCGCAGGAAATCTGCTTGTCGCTCGGGTCCACTGGAATAATGGATCTGGCGTTACACTGAACTCCGTATCCGACACACAAGGGAATACATGGCAGATTATTGGGAATTCTCATGAATACCATGAGAAGGTGTTCGAACACATCCAGATGGCATGGTGTAGAGCCTCATCGTCCGCAGCCTGTACGATCACAGCCAATCTCTCGACCGGTACCGCGCGCAGTCTGGGGGTCGTCGAATTCAACGATTCCTTGGGGCCGCTTGAATTGAGTATAGCAGGGCATAACAAGGGCACTTCGGCAACGCCTTCCAGTGGAGATGTAATCACACCGACAGCCGGTGAGTTGGGATTGGTTATGATCTCAACGGACAATTCACAGCCGGATAGTGCTCTGCGCAAGCCGAATGACAACTTCACCCTGCTTGTTGGATATACCCCGTACTGGTACGCAGCAGATGCCTATAACTTGGATATAGGCGCAACTGGTACGCATAACGTCTCCTGGGACATGAAGGGGGCATCCACCGATTGGTCGATGAACATTGCGACCTTTAGGATTATTGCGACCCCGATTACCCTCGCCGGGACAAATTGCAGTCAAGGAAACACCAGCGCAACCGGAACTGTTGTTGCTGACACGGACTTTCATGGCGCGGATTGCGTGCAAGGAAATGCCAGCGCGGTAGACGCAATCACGCAAACACATACTTTGATCGGCGCGAATAGCCTTCAGGGGAATCTAGGCGGAACCAGCTCTATTACCGACCCTTACTCACGGCTTAGATCACTGCTTGCCGCTATACCCGTGCACCAGTGGGTGCAGGCAAATATGAACAGCTTTTATGATGCGGCCGTCCCTGTGGGGGATAGAGCGGTCGATCCCGGTAATCAGGCTTCGATCGTTTACGCCTGGTCATCTTTTGCATGGGATGAGAAGAAAGCGCGGCTGCTTCTCTGGGGCGGCGGGCATGCCAACTATACGGGAAATGAACTTTATGTCTGGAACGGAGATACAGGTTTATGGGATAGGGCTTGCCTTCCGACAAAGATTGATGCTGCTGACCCTGCTCTTCTACTTCCGTCGAAAGATGCACCTCAGTCGAGCCACACCTATGCGAACAATCAATATCTCTACAATCAAGCGATGTTCATTACATTTGGGGGTGCTGCCGCGAATTCCGGAGATGCGTTTACAGAGCTTGTAACCGCCAGCCCAAGGGTAACCCGGCATGTAGGGCCGTTTGCTTTTGATATGTCGGTAGCTGATAAAAATAAAGTGGGTGGCGGCGATGGAACAGGCTACAACGTATCACGGCTCGGCTCGGGAGGATGGAAAAATCGGCGAGACTTCGTTGACGGCTATCCTATCGACACGCTTGATCACAAGCAGGGGGCAGCAGCCTATGCAAACGAGGGTGGTATTGATGTGTGCTACTTTACCATGGGCGGCGCGAGTGGTTTCCCAAACTGGTACAAATACAGTTTTGGAGATATTCGCGGCGGTGTTGCTCGTGACACCTGCGTTAAGATCGGGCAGACATTTAATAGCGTCATCTTCGACGGCTTCATGGTGCACGATCCCGTACGGGGGATGCTATACCGGCAAGGCGCGACGATGTCCGGCAAAACATCAGAAATTGCCGCAATGCCGACCTCTGGCACGGGTACAACCGTTGATACCGCGATACAGGTTGTGGATGAACTCGGGGCAGCCTTCCCCATGGTCTTGTTTCCGAATCGATACGGCACGCTCTACGGAGCTGTATATGACTCCCTGAATGACCGGATCTGGCTATGGGATGGGGCGTCTGCAACACCAGGGAGAGTCTATTACATTCAAATTCCGGCTTGGAGCCCGGGGGCTGGCTGGGCCTCAACCACTTGGACTGCTATAGCAGTAAACCCTGCAGGGTCAACACCTCGCGGCGGACACATAAATGGCGTTCTCGGCAAGATGAAATATGTGCCGACGCTGGGCGCATTCGTTGTCCTCGACAGCACGGAGGCGACCCATGTTAATGAGCCAGGGGTATGGTTCTTCAAGACTTCCCAATAGGCTAGCCGATCAAGCCAAGCGAAAAAAGGTCGGTGCCAGCAACGCTAAAACCACTCGATAAGCAACAGAAAAAATGGACCATTCTGCATCGTAGAGGGATATTTATAATTCAGTAGTGTAATCCCTATTCCTACTTACTCTGTTCTTCGCTACTGCTCGACTCAGCAAACAGCACCACCAAAAGATTTTCTCCATGCCCGCCCAGCAATACGGAATTGAGTACAATGAGACTCGTCTTACAGCGCGGAAAGTCAAACTGGAGGCTTTATTAATGCCGCAAAGACAGAAGGCCGACATATTCAACGTAAGCCTTTGATTATTTGGTAGCGAATCCCAGATTCGAACTGGGGACCAACGGATTATGATTCCGCTGCTCTAACCACTGAGCTAATTCGCCACACGTGCGCTACTCAAAGGCAGAATTTTGCCCTCAGGGACCATTACTGTCAAGATTGGTAAAAAATAACATTGTATTTCAAAATGTTATTTACATACGGCATAGCGGCAAATTTATCCCGCCCTGTTTCTATCGAACATGCAAAAAGTCATGCATTTTGATCATGACAAACCCCATTCTGCAAACAGGAATGCGCTCATGCGTTGAAAAGCATTCGTAATCTGTATAATGTCTTCATGAAATTCGACGTGGTTATCGTTGGCGGCGGACTGGTGGGGGCAAGCCTGGCGCTTGCGCTTAAGGAAAGCGACCTCAAGATTGCGTTGGTGGAACCCCGTTCTCCCTCCCCGCTTCCCGACGATGACAGCTGGGACGCCAGAATTTACGCCATCAGTCCCGGCAGCGCGCGTTTCCTTCGGGACTGCGGCGCGTGGCGGGAACTCGACGAGAACCGACTGGCTCCAGTCTATGAAATGGCGGTATTCGGCGACGATCCCGCTGCCCGCCTCGACTTTAGCGCATATGATATCGGATCGGCCGAGCTGGCTTTCATCGCGGAAAACCGCCAGCTTCAAAATGCCGTCTGGAATACGCTGAAGCGGCAGAAAAAACATATCAGGATCTATTGTCCGCTGCAGTGCGCGGCAATCACGTGGACCGACCCTCACGCGGAAATTCAGCTCACGGATGGCAGCAGCGTGCAGGCCGCGCTGGTCGTGGGAGCGGACGGACTGAACTCATGGGTGCGGGAACAGGCATCGATCGAAATCTCGCGGCATTCCTACCAGCAGACAGGTGTCGTAGCCAATTTCAGGGCGGAGCTTCCCCATCGGAATGTCGCCTACCAATGGTTTCGCAGGGATGGCGTGCTCGCCTTGCTGCCGTTGCCGGACGCGATGGTATCCATGGTATGGTCGGCAAATGAGGAGCGGGCAAAAACATTGCTGGAATTGTCCGAAACGAAATTATGCCGGGAAGTCGCGAACGCATCCTTCCGTACCCTGGGCGACCTGCAACTCGTCACGCAGCCGGCCGCCTTTCCGCTTAATTTCCTGCATGCGAAAAGCCTGGTGCAACCCCGCCTGGCGCTCATCGGCGATGCGGCGCATGGCATTCACCCTCTTGCGGGACAAGGCGTCAACCTGGGGCTGCGCGATGCGCGGGAACTGGCAGCCACCCTTGCCGATCGCGGAATGCAAACGGATTGCGGCGACTTCTTCCTGCTTCGCCGCTACGAACGCGCCCGGAGGGAAGATATTTTTGCAATGGAAATGGCGACAGACGGGCTGCACAAGTTATTCCAGAACGCCAATCCCACGCTCGTCCGCTGGCGTAATATGGGATTAGGAATCACTAATCGGCTGCCGTTTATCAAAAATACGCTGATGCAACACGCGCTGCACTGAATATTGCGGTGAGCGCGACAATATTTTTTCAATTTAGGGCAACCAAGTGATGCGCTTGAATTTCGCTTTTTTTTCGCTGATGCTGGGCATGATGTTCGGCACCGCCCATGCCGATGAGGTGTCCTTGAGAAAAGCCCTGCTGGCTGATTTTCCCGGCGAAAAAATTGAAAGCATAAAAAAAACTCCCTATCTTGGACTTTACGAGGTCGTGATGGGCGATGAACTGTTCTATACCGATGAAAACGCCAGTTTTCTTTTTTTAGGGCACGTAATCGATCCCAAAACCAAGCAAAGCCTGACCAGCGAACGTTTGCAGGAAATCAAGGACGCAAGGCGCATCAGTATGGACGAGCTTCCACTGGACCTCTCCATCAAGGCTGTCAAGGGCAACGGAAAGCGCAAGCTCGTTGTCTTCTCCGACCCGAAGTGCCCATATTGCAAGCGCCTGGAAAAAGAATTGGCAAAGGTCACCGATGTAACCATCTATACTCTGCTCTACCCTGTGCTGAACGGCTCGCTGCCGACCGCCACATCGATATGGTGCTCGGGGGACCGCCTCAAGGCCTGGGATGACTTCATGCTGAGGGGCATCGCTCCGCCGGGAAAAAATTGCGAAACCCCGATCAGCACCCTGGTTCAAACCGGACAGAAATATAAGGTAAACGGCACGCCTACATTGATTTTCGCAGACGGGTCGGTTGTGCCTGGAATGATTACCGCTGAAGCGATAGAAAAAAAGCTGAACGCTGCGGCGTCAAAATAATCAGCAGCGCTTGCGGGACGGGCTCAGGCTCATAAGAGCGAAGAACTGACCGTCGCTTCCTGATCCGTTGCAATTTTTTTCGAACGTATCTGGCACTCCTGTTCGCGTAGTTGATTGGCGGCTATTGAGCTTGCTGCACCTGGGGCGTCCGGGACGCCGAAGGCTCGGGTATATAACCCATAGGCATCAGCACCCACAACCTGCCCTGCTGTCTCATTTTTCCGGCTTGGTCCCCGGCCTCCGCACCGAACCCCCAGAAAAAATCTGCGCGCACATTTCCCTTGATGGCGCCGCCCGTATCCTGCGCAACCATCAGCCGGGATAGCTGCTTGTCCGTGGCGGGCCAGGTAGTGGAAAGAAAAACCGGCGCTCCCTTCGGGATTACGCGCGTATCGACCGCCAGACTTCTACCTGCAGTGAGGGGAACACCGAGCGAGCCCAGGGGGCCGGACACTCCGGGGGGAAGTTCCCGAAAAAAGACGAAACTGGCATTCTCGCGCAACAATCCGGCCAGCTTGGCCGGGTTTCTCTGGCCCCATGCCCTGATGCCCTGCATGGACGCCTCCTCCACGGATAGCTCGCCGCGTTCGACCAATAATCTTCCGATCGACCTATACGGATGCCCGTTCTGATCGGCATAACCGACTTTTACCGTCTCGCCATTCTCGAGTTTTAGGCGGCCCGATCCCTGAACCTGCAGGAAAAACAGATCCACGACGTCGTCCACCCAAAAAAGTTCTTTGCCCTGAAGCCGCGCCGGTTCGCTTTCTATTTCCTTTCGGCTGTAATAAGGTACGACTTTGCGCCCCTCCAGCCGTCCGCGCAATCGCATATTTTTCAACTCCGGATAGACGGTACCCAAATCGATCACAAGGAGCTCGTCGGGCGTGGTATAAAGCGGATACCGGTATTTTCCGGATTGCTTGCGACTACCCCTTAAAAGGGGTTCGTAATAGCCGGTGATGAGTCCCTCTCCACTACCGTCAGGGTTCAATACCTGATGCGGGATAAAACGGCTTTCAAAAAATTGCCGTAAGGCAGCGATATTTTCTCCCGGCATGGCATCCGCCTGCGCACAGGTTTCCTGCCACAGCAATTGATTTTTTAAAACACCGCAGCTTTTCAGGAAGGCATCCCATGCTGGCACGATATCGTCGTCGGCCCAACCCGTGAGTGCGCTCCAATCGGACGGCTTGAGCACAATTCCGGACAGCGCTGCCTGCGGCGCCGCCGGAGCGACAGCCGCACCGGTAGTAACATGTGGAGCAGTGCTGCACGCATGAAGCCATAATGAGGACACAACCACGAGAAAACTTAATTGGTTTTTCATCGGATATTGATTAAAGTTACACTGAGTTAATATACACGAGTCATGGTCGATCCTATGTGGATACTACTGCTGGAAGCGGGAGTAGCGCTATCGCTACTGATTCTCATCGTCTGGTGGACTCGGCCGCGCAAAAAAAACGACGAGAACAGGCCGGACGATGAAAAGCAGGAATAAGCTCCGCAACGACAGGACAACATGATAAATTAATAGTTCAAGCAGAATGCCTGCCCGCCAAAACGTTGTGGCTGCTGAATCATGCATGCTGGAGAAC
This sequence comes from Nitrosospira sp., assembly GCA_035547595.1. Classification (GTDB taxonomy): domain Bacteria; phylum Pseudomonadota; class Gammaproteobacteria; order Burkholderiales; family Nitrosomonadaceae; genus Nitrosospira. The sequence continues at coordinate 41,645 of DASZUL010000038.1, read as the reverse complement.
AGGCCGATCAAAAAGCTGGCGGTCCTTTCACTAAGGCTTGGCAGAGCGCACTGACAAAATGTTTTGTTACGGGAGATAACAATGAAATACCAAAGCTTTCAAGAGCTCTGCACTTATATCGCCGAGCACAATCCGGGCCAACCCGAATATCTTCAGGCGGTGGCCGAGGTCATGGAAAGCCTGTGGCCCTTCATCACCGAAAATCCCCGTTACGCCGAACATGGCATCCTCGATCGGTTGATAGAGCCGGAACGGATAATCATTTTCAGAGTGGCATGGGTTGACGACCACGGAGAGGTCAATGTCAACCGGGGTTATCGCATCCAGCACAGCTCGTCCATCGGCCCGTACAAAGGAGGCACGCGATTTCATCCCTCCGTAAACCTTTCGATCCTCAAGTTTCTGGCATTTGAGCAGACCTTCAAGAATGCACTCACTACGCTTCCCATGGGAGGCGGAAAGGGGGGCTCGAATTTCGACCCGAAGGGGCGGAGCCAGGGGGAAGTGATGCGCTTCTGCCAAGCCTATATGAGCGAACTGTTCCGGCATATCGGTTCCGACGTCGACGTTCCGGCAGGCGATATTGGCGTTGGGGGGCGGGAAGTAGGATTCATGGCCGGAATGATGAAAAAGCTTTCCAATCGCTCCGATTGCGTTTTCACCGGCAAGGGCCTCAGCTTTGGCGGCTCTTTGATTCGTCCGGAAGCAACCGGCTACGGCACCGTATATTTCGCTGAGGAAATGCTGAAACGCACGGGGCGCTCGCTCAACGGGTTGCGTGTTTCCGTGTCGGGCTCGGGCAATGTCGCCCAATATGCCGTGGAAAAAGCAATCGCCCTCGGCGCCAAAGTCGTCACGGTATCAGACTCCAGCGGCACAGTGGTCGATGAGGACGGTTTCACCAGCGAAAAGTTGGCTGAATTGATGAACGTGAAGAATCATCTTTATGCTCGCATCAGCGAATATGCGGAGCGGGTGAAAGCGACATTCGTTCCCGGAAAGCGTCCCTGGCACGTACCGGTGGACGTAGCGCTGCCTTGCGCAACCCAGAACGAACTGGATGAAGAAGATGCGGCGACGCTGATCAAGAACGGCGTAATCTGCGTCGCGGAAGGCGCCAACATGCCCTCGACAGCGGAAGCAGTGAAGCTTTTCGAACACCACCAGATTTTATTTGCGCCGGGCAAAGCCAGCAACGCCGGGGGCGTGGCAACTTCAGGCCTCGAAATGAGCCAGAATGCCATGCGCCTATCCTGGCCACGGGAGGAAGTGGATGCCAGGCTGCTCGAGATCATGCAGGCAATTCATCACGCTTGCCTGCGATATGGCCAGCGCAAGGATGGAAGCATCAGCTACGTGGACGGCGCTAATGTGGCAGGGTTTGTGAAAGTTGCGGACGCGATGCTGGGCCAGGGCGTGATCTAGGGCCTGTTCACAGGCCCTAGTGTTCTATCCGCCGGTCCCGGAGCACGCTTCGAATATATGTGTATATGAAGGCAGGAATGAGGTTTCGCAAGCCTATCTGATCCACATCGTCTTGATATTCGAAAATTCCCGAATGCCGTGATAAGACAGCTCCCTGCCGAAACCGGAAGCTTTGGTGCCGCCAAATGGCAGGCGCGGATCGGACCGCACCATGCCGTTTATAAAAGTGCACCCCGCCTCGATCTCGTGCGCAATTTTTTCGGCATGCGCGGAATCCCGGCTCCAGATGCTGGAGCCGAGGCCAAAACGGGTATCGTTTGCGATTCGAATCGCCTCTTCTTCATCCGCAGCACGGATCACGGCAGCAACAGGTCCGAATAATTCTTCATGATAAGCACGTGTCTTTGCCGTTACCCGGTCGAGTATCGACGGCGGGTAAAACGCTCCTTCGCCCGGAACCGGCTCGCATCCAAGTATCACTTCCGCTCCCTGCTCTATTGAATCCATTACTTGCCGGTGAAGATGCTCGCGTAGGTCGAGGCGGGCCATTGGGCCCATTTGCGTCGCCTCGCTGATGGGATCACCCACTTTCAACTCAGCCGCTTTTCTGGAAAATAGGGACAGGAACTCGTCGGCAATTTCGGCAACCGGAATGATGCGCTTGGCCGCTATGCATGATTGGCCGCAGTTCTGAAAGCGCGACCTCACCGCGAAGCTCGCGGCCTGCTCGAGATCGGCATCCTTCAATACGATGAACGCATCCGATCCTCCCAGTTCCAGCACGCATTTTTTTAAATGCTGCCCCGCATGGGAAGCAACTTCGCGGCCGGCGTTTTCCGACCCGGTCAGCGTTACCGCATGCACATGGCGGCTTGCAATGGCCCCGGCCACATCCGCCGCCTCTATCATGAGCGTGGTAAAAACATGATCGGGAAATCCCGCATCGCGAAACAGCTGTTCCAGTGCAAGCGCACACTGCGGGACGTTGGAAGCATGCTTGAGGACGCAGGCATTGCCCGCCATGAGCGCCGGCGCCGCGAAACGGATCACCTGGAAAAATGGAAAGTTCCACGGCATCACCCCCAGCACGACGCCGAGCGGGTCATATAAGACATAGCTCCTGCCTGCGTCCGTCTGCACCATTTCGGTCCGCATGAAATGTTCCGCATGCACCGCGTAAAAATCGCAGGCGAGTGCGCATTTTTCCGCCTCGGCACGCCCCTCGCGCAAGGACTTTCCCATTTCGCGAGCCATCAGGCCGGCATACTCATCGACGCGTTCATGGAAAAGCACCGCGGCGCGATTCATGCGTTCAATACGCTCGCTAAATGCCATTCGTGACCATCCATGCTGGGCCCGGGAAGCATCCTGCAATGCTTCGGCCAGGCGGTGGCTATCCCAGCTGGCATAGGTTTTCAGGGTGGTGCCGGTAGCGGGGTTGAGGCTGATATAAGGCATGGTATGCTATTCTTCCCAGATAGGTGTCTAAGGTTGTGTATCGGAGTGCGGGGTAATTTCCTGCTAAAAATAAAGTGGGCGATGTGGGCGGTACCCCGCCGGTTATTTACGTAATTGTTAGGTGTAGCAGGTTATGAGAAAGTTTCTTGCGGGACTATTTTTGGTGATTCATGCCGGAACCTTGGCGGCTGGCCAGGAAGATGACTTCATGGCGATGCGGAAAGCGTTCCAGTCCGGCGATGCCGGTCACGTAATCGTCTACGCCCAACGCTTGCGGGGGCATGTACTGGAGCCCTACGCAGCCTACTATCAGCTCCGGCCCCAGCTGGAAGACATCGTTATCGGTCCCGATGCCATCAGGAAGTTTATCGATCGCTATGCGGACAGTCCGCTCAGCGACCGTCTTAGAAGCGATTGGCTGAAGGCCTTGGGAAAGACGCAGCAATGGGAGCTCTTCGCGGAAGAATATCCGAATTTGATCAGCGGGGATATGGAACTTGCCTGCTATTCGCTGCAGCAGCGTCTCGCCGCCCAGGACCGAGGCGCATATGAGGAAGCCCGGCCATTGTGGTTCAGCGCGCGCGACCTCCCGGAAAGTTGCACCCCGCTGTTCGAGATGCTGATGAGCGCAGAAGTCCTGACGTCGGAGGACATCTGGGCGCGACTGCGGCTGGCGCTGGAAGCGGGCAACGTGAGCGTTGCCAGGCGAATCAACGAATACCTGCCGGAAGGCCAGGCTCTCGATGAGCGCAAACTGGGTGCCGCAGCAGATAATCCGCTGCGCTACCTGGAATCACATCGGAATTCCATAAGAACCCGGGGCGACCGTGAAATCGCCTTTTTTGCCATGCTGCGCCTTGTTCGGAGCGGTCCCGACCAGGCATACGCTTATTGGCCGCGCCTGCGCGATAGCTTCGGCGAGAAAGAGCATGCCCACTTCATGGCGCAACTTGCCGATCAGGCGGCACGCAAGCTTCACCCGAATGCGCTGAACTGGTTCGCGGAAGCCGAGAAAACCCGCAGTCCGGCCGTATTGACGGACGCCCAGCTCGGATGGAAAACGCGGGCCGCGCTGCGCGCCGGAAATTGGGATACCGTATTGGAAACCATCGATGCCATGTCCGCCCAGGAGCAGCAGGCAGGAGTATGGCGTTACTGGAAAGCCCGCGCTTTGAAAACAATGGGCAAGACCACCGACGCCAACGCCATTTTGGCTCCGTTAAGCACCGAGCACAATTTTTACGGCCAGCTGGCGGAGGAGGAGCTGGGCGTGACAATCGGCCCTCCGTCCGCGCCCTACAAGGCGACGCCGGCCGAGATCACCGCAATCGAACGCCTGCCGAGCATTCAACGGTCGCTCATCCTGTACCGGTTGAATCTCCGCACTGAGGCGGCGCGCGAATGGGCGTGGGCAATAAGGGATCTGGACGACCGCCGGTTGCTGGCTGCCGCCGAAGTCGCCCGGCGCAACGGCATTTATGACCGGGCCATCCACACCGCCGAGAAAACCGTGCAGTTGCATGACTTCAACTTGCGCTTTCTTGCTCCTCACCGCGATACGCTGCGCGGCATCCTGAAACAGCAGGAACTGGACGAGGCATGGGTATACGGACTCATCCGGCAGGAGAGCCGCTTCATTTCGGATGCACGGTCCAGCGCCGGCGCGATGGGCCTAATGCAGGTAATGCCGGGAACCGCGACATGGGTGGCAAAAAGACTCGGTATGAAGAAATATCGTAACACCCTTGCCACCGAAGTGAATACCAACCTCATGCTGGGCACGTACTATCTCAAGCATGTACTGACCTTGTTCGACAATCAGCCGCTGCTCGCCTCCGCCGCCTACAATGCTGGCCCCCGAAGAGTGGGGCAGTGGCGGGACGAAAAGGCGATGGAGGGAGCCATATACGCGGAAACCATCCCTTTCAACGAGACGCGCGACTATGTAAAGAAAGTCATGAGCAATTCCATGTACTATGCCAGCACTCTCGGCCATCAAATAAGGACGCTGAAGCAGCGCCTCGGGATTGTGGCATCGAACGAAACCCCGGAAAAAATGGCGAAAGAAGATGTTGGACCATGAAAATCGACAAGGTCTGCATTTTCGGCGGCAGCGGATTTGTGGGAAGGCATCTCGCCAACCTGCTCACCTCCAGGGAAATCTTCCTACGCATTCCCACGAGGCATCGGGAACGTGCCAAAGCGCTTCTGGTGCTCCCTACAGCCGACGTAGTGCAAGCCGACGTATACGACGACAGCCAGCTCGAACGCCTGGTCGGCGGCATGGATGCAGTCATCAACTTGGTGGGCGTCCTGCAGGACGACTTTCACGCCACCCATGTTGAACTGCCACGAAAAATTGCGACTGCGTGCGCCCGCAATGGCGTAACCCGCCTGCTGCACATGAGTGCGCTGCATGCCGGCGCCGATCGCCCGAGCCGGTACCTGCGCTCGAAGGGAGAAGGTGAAAAGGTTGTGGCGGAAGCCGGTCTTGTCACCACCGTTTTCAGGCCATCCGTCATTTTCGGTCCCGGCGATGCTTCCATCAGCTTGTTCGCCCGGCTGGCAGGCTTGCTGCCGGTAATGCCGCTGGGATCGCCCGGCGCGCGCTTCCAGCCGGTCTTTGTAGAGGATGTGGCGCGCGCGTTCGCCGACAGCCTCGACGCGCCCCATACCTTCGGCCAGAGTTACGCTTTATGCGGTCCCCGCTCCTACACCCTGCGGCAGCTGGTGGAGTACGCCGCCCATATTACCGGGCATGATCCCGTAATCATCGGGCTGAACGACACCCTGTCGTATCTGCAGGCGCTTGTGCTGGAATGGCTGCCCGGCAGGCTCATGACGAGGGACAACTATTACTCGATGAAAGTGGACAACGTCTGTCCCCCCGGTGGTGGCAACAACCTCGAGGCGGTATGGAATATCAGGCCTACGGCACTGGAGGAAGTGGCGCCGCTTTACCTGGCACAGCGCACGCCACGCGACCGATACCAGCGCTTGCGTGACCGGGCCGGACGATAGTCCTTTTCGAATTCATCCACGATGAAAACTTATCTGGTTGGCGGCTCGGTACGGGATGAAATTTTAGGTCTGCCGGTAACGGATCATGACCATGTCGTGGTGGGATCGACGCCGGAAGAAATGGTGCGGCTGGGTTACCGCGCAGTGGGTAAGGACTTTCCCGTCTTCCTTCATCCCGAAACCCATGAGCAATACGCCCTGGCTCGCACCGAGCGCAAGATATCGCGCGGGTATAAAGGCTTCGAAGTCTATGCCTCGCCGGAAGTTTCCCTGCAGGAAGACCTTGCACGGCGCGACCTTACCATCAATTCCATCGCCAAGGATGAGAACGGCAACATCATCGATCCATTTGGGGGAGTGGCCGATCTTGAAGCCGGATTGCTGCGGCATATCAGCCCGGCCTTCACGGAGGATCCGGTTCGTGTGCTCCGCACCGCCCGTTTCGCCGCTCGTTTCGGTTTCCGCATTGCGCCGGAGACACTAACGCTCATGAGCGAGATGGTGCATAACGGCGAAGTCGACGCGCTGGTTCCCGAGCGCGTCTGGCAGGAGTTTGCCCGCGGCCTCATGGAACACAAGCCTTCCCGCATGTTTTATGCCTTGCGGGAGTGCGGTGCACTCACCCGCCTCTTGCCGGAAGTGGACGCTTTGTTCGGTGTGCCGCAACCACCGCAACACCATCCGGAAATCGACACCGGCGTGCACGTGATGATGGTCATCGACCACGCCGCGTTGAGGGATTATTCCCTTCCGGTGCGATTCGCCGCGCTTACCCATGACCTTGGCAAAGGCACCACGCCACCGGAAGAATGGCCGCGCCATATCGGCCATGAGGCACGGAGCGTCGACTTGGTGAAAGATCTATGCGAGCGCGTCAGAAGCCCGAACGAAGCGCGGGACCTGGCATTGCTGGTTGCACGCTACCACGGCGACGTTCACCGTTCGCTCGAACTGAGGCCATCGACTATCGCCGCCATGCTTCAGGCAGTGGATGCTTACCGCAAGCCGGAGCGGTTCGAAGAATTCCTGCAGGCTTGCGCATGCGATTTTCACGGAAGGCCCGGCTATGCCGAAAAACCCTATCCGCAAGCCGAACGCCTGGGCCAGGCGTTTAACGCCGCGAGAAACGTGGACGCGGGCTCGATTGCCGCCGAGCTCGCCAAGGCCATTCCCGACCGCACCCGCTTGCCCGCAGCCATCAATACCAGGGTAAACGAAGCACGCATTGCCGAAATAAAAGCCCGGCTGCCTTGACTGACGCAATCGCCCCCGGCATCCCCATCTTTCGGATAACTTGGATGCCTTGCTACCTGGCTACTTCGGTCCGCGCTCCTTGCGTACTTTTTCAATCAAGGCGTTCGTCGTATTAATGGTATCCTGGGGAGTGCCACCCATCCTCCCGCTGGTAAGGTATCTGCCATCGACCACCACCGACGGAACGCCTGAAAGTTCATAATCCTTCGACATGTGCGTTGCGCGGGATACCTGGTTCTGCACGGAAAAAGAGTTGTAGGCATCGATGAATTTCTGGCGGTCCAATCCCTGCTTTGCCATCCAGTCGAACAGCACCTCATCCTTGGTCAGGTCGATCCTGTCCCGATGAATCGCGTCGTAAACCTTGTCATGCAGTTTCTCCCGTTCGCCAAGCGCATCCAGTGCGTAGAAGATTTTTGCCCCAGGGATCCAGTTGGAGCGAAAAACGGCGGGAATATAACGGAAACTGACATCCTTCGGCTTATCCTTCAGCCACGCCTTGATATAAGGATGCAGCTCGTTGCAGTGCGGGCAGCCATACCAGAAGAACTCGATAACCTCTATATTATTTCCGCTATCCGTGGTTTTCGGATGTTTCAGAACCGTATAATCCCGCCCCTCGACAATTTCGGCCCGGGCTCCGGAAATACCGGCAACGACCGTGCCAAGAAACAATAGAACCACCGCAAGCAAACGCATGGGGATCATGTTTTCTCCTTGAATAGATGAACCGATGCTGATGAGGCATACCGCGGCAGCCAGCGACTAGCTCCTTACTGTCCGCCTTCGTGGACCTTGATGAGACTGCTCTGCACGCCGTTTTGTTGCAATGAAACCTGAACCTGCTTCATATCCTCGGTACCTGTGAAAGGACCAACCCGAACGCGATGCCAAATGCCTTTCCCCGGCAAATCTGCGGGCTGGACGGATGCTTCCACTCCCAGCATGGCAAGCTTCGCTTTCAGATTGTCGGCATCTTCCGCTTTCTGGAATGATCCAGCCTGGAGAAAATACCGGTCGCCGGATGAAGCATGCTGCCCCGCTTGCTTGAGCTGCTGTTCTGTTACGGTTTCTTCGCTGCCTGGCAGGATCTTGTAGAATTCGAAGCGAGGCTTCCCATCGGCTGCCTTGCCGGTTTTTTCGTTCCCGCCGGAATTCTGCGCATTCCTTTGAATTTGACCGACGGTCCCCTTGCCCGGCGCAGCATCCGCGACCTTTTCATTCGCAATGAATGGACTGGGCGAATGGTCGATATACATCCATATGGCAATGGCACTCAGAAGCCCCAGCGCGTAGCCGGCAAACAAACCCAACAGGAAAGCATTCCTGCCTTTGTCGGATGCCTGGGAATTCGTCGGTGTCTTGTAATCGCGGCTCATGTACATGTAATACTCCGCTACATTTTTTTTGGCGCGCTTACGCCGAGGAGATCCAATCCGTTGCTCAACACCTGGCGAATTGCTGCTATCAGCGCCAGGCGGGCAAGCCGCAATGGAACGTCCGGCACGAGAAAACGGGTAGCATTATAGTAGCTGTGGAACTCCCCGGCCAATTCCCGCAAATAAAACGCGATCAGATGAGGAGATAGCTCTCTTGCCGCCGCCTCCACCGTGTCGGGGTAATCTATCAGTTTTTGCAGTAGCGACAGCTCGGCGGCACCACAGAGCAAGGACAGATCCGCAGTAGCCAGAATCGCGCCATCCTCTCCCCATTGGTCGAGCACGCTGCAAACCCGGGCATGCGCATACTGTATGTAATATACGGGGTTTTCGTTGCTTTGCGACTTGGCCAGATCCAGGTCGAAATCCAGATGCTGGTCGCTTTTACGCAGGACATAAAAAAATCGCGCCGCGTCATTACCCACTTCCTGACGCAGAGCGCGCAACGTGACAAACTCTCCTGAACGCGTGGACATGGAGGCTTTTTTTCCGTCGCGATAAAGGACGGCGAACTGCACCAGGGCAATTTCAAGTTTCGACGGATCGAGCGCCAGAGCCTGCAGCGCCCCTTTCACGCGGGGAATATAGCCATGGTGATCGGCGCCCCAGACATCGATGACGCGGTCGAAACCGCGCTCGAACTTGTTGAGGTGATAGGCGATATCGGAGGCAAAATAGGTATATTGCCCGTTTTCACGTTGCAGCACGCGGTCCTTTTCATCGCCGAAGGCACTGGAACGGAACCATCTGGCGCCGTCCTGCTGATATAGATGGCCTCCCTCTTCGAGCAGGCGAACCGCTCCCGCCACCTGTCCGCTGTTGAACAGCGATTGCTCTGAAAACCAGGCGTCGAAAACCACTCCAAACTCCATCAGGTCATTGCGGCAATCACCCAGTTGCTCCGCAAGAACAAAATCGTGAATATAGGCGTAGTCCTCTCCCAGCAGTTTTTTCGCTTTGGCGATGAGGTCGTCGAGCTGCGTCTCGGCATCAGGCCCGGCATCTTCATTGCCGCTCTTTTCATGGGGAATGCCTTCGAGCAGCAGCGCGGGCTCATGCACGTAACGCCCCCCGTGCGCCTTATGGATCAGCCGTGCCATGTCCCGAACGTATTCTCCCTGATAAGCATTCCCGGGGAAGAACGAGGTAATGCCATTCAGCTCGAGATAACGCAGCCAGGTGGAAAGCGCGAGAATATCCATCTGCCGCCCCGCGTCATTGACATAATATTCGCGCCGGACGGCGTAACCGGCGGCATCCAGCACGTTCGCCAGGCTGGCGCCAAATGCCGCACCACGCCCATGCCCCACATGCAAGGGACCCGTCGGATTGGCGGAAACGAACTCGACTTGAACCTTTGCGCCCTTCCCAAAAGTGCCTTGGCCGAATTTTTTTCCGCTCTCCAATATGTGGCGCGGAAACTGCTGCTTGACCGAAGTTTTGAGAAATAGGTTGATGAACCCGGCGCCAGCCATCTCGACCTTTTCCAGATAAGGCGAAACGGAAAGTGCATCGATCAGCAGCCCGGCGATATCGCGCGGATTTCGGCGCTGCAGCCTGCCCAGCTGCATTGCGAGATTGCAGGAATAATCGCCGTGGGTGGACAGCTTCGGACGCGCGAACTCTATCGGCAAGTCCAAACCGGAACTCAACATCGATTTTTCGCTCAGGACGCCCTGCAGAATTTCGATAAAGTGGGATTTGAGGTGGGGCTGAATTTTTGAAAACATGCTGCACGACAGAAGACAGATTGGAGACGGCCATTATATAAGGAACCGCTGAACAAATCTCCGCTGGACGCGTTGCCGGTAAAATCGGGATGACCATAAGGCGCGCGACGAAGGTCGTAGCTAGGACTACGATGCCAAGGAGCGCAACGCTATGAGAACCCGATTTTGACGCAACCCGAATGGGACGTGGTTTTGCGGGCGGTCTGCCTTGTCGGGCTCCTAGCGAAGGGGACGCCCTAGAGGGTGGACGGAGCCCCCCCGAAGCGAGGATCGGGCACCGGAGGGGATGCAGGAAACCGCACCAGGATATTGTCGGGGCGCTCACAGCCCGCTACGGGTCGCATCTTCCTGCGGAAGAGACTGCTTAGCCCTTCGCGGTCTACCCGCCTCGTCGCCTTTCGCGCATCCCATCCCGCAAAGCCACCGCCGCGCCAGCGGAGATTTGTTCAGCGATTCCATATATCATGGAACGGATACCGTCGCGAGTTTGGTCGCCCTCGCGGCTAAACGGGAGATTGAAGAAAAATGGCACTGGTCACTGGTGTGAAGCGCGCCAATCCCTCATGGCCCATTGCTGAGTGCTCCCGCTCAATGCTTACCACCGCAGCCTCAGATATCCGTCCGCTTCAGTAAAATGGAATCGCACGATGTTGACGCCCCGGTGGAGGAGCATCTGCCGCGCAATGGGCTTGAATGGCCCGGCCGCCGAGCGCGATCGCTCCATCCGCAGTCTCTTTTCGCGCGGAGAAAAAATTTGCAACTCGTATCGCCCGGTCGCGACCTCACGAAGCCGCGGAGCAAATGGCTGGGCCAGCGGCTCACCCACGAACACGCCCTCTCCCGGCCAGGCCACACTCTTCCAGTAAGCTTCGATAGCACTTGCGCCAAGCGCGTAATGAAGCATGGCTATGCCCGGCACGGGAAACTTCTGAACGTGGTTGCAAGGCTCCACCACGGTGCCGTAGCTGGCAGTGGCCCCGGCCTCCAGCCAGCGCAGGCTGCTCATCTGGTGTGAATCGGTCAATTGACCGCCGGATGAAGTCAAATGATCCGCCAACGCGCCGGGCAGAAAATGGAGCGTATCGAGCAAGGGAACGTTCTCCGCCCCCGTGAAATAGAAAAGCACATCCTGGCGATCGCTGAGCGCGTCGACTTCGAGAACCTCCACGGGAAAAACGCCGGCGAAAGCCTTCGCGGTCTGCTCAAAATGGATGGACCTCACGCTGCGCATTTTGTCCGGTGTTATCACGAGGTAGGCATGCCCCCGCGGGAAACTGCGGTCTGAGGAAACACCGCGGTCTATCAGCGCCCTGACCTGCTCGAAATTGATTCCCGCGAGCATCATTGCCGGACGCAAACCTGGGTCCCGCGCCGGATAAAGTGTGGTGGAATTGTAATAGGCGCTGGGAGCAGTCGGTCCGCATCGGGACGAACAGTAGCGTTCATCGAAACCAAAAGCCAGCGCCGAAGTCAGCGACATGCAATCCACGCGGTAGGGAGCGGTCCAGGCAACCGCATAGGCTTGCACATGTGCCGGCGTGTTGCGATCTATTATCTCCTTGAGCTCAAGAAAATCTTCCTTGGAAATACTGGTCCGGCCAGGTTCGAAGCGAACATGGATCATGTTCGCCTTCGGGATGCGCCGTGTTTTCTGGTAATAATCGCCGATCCGGCGGGAGAGGGGGTCGGAATCGTTAATGACAACCGCAACGTCATCGGGCGTAAGGCCCGTTCGCGGTAATTCTATCCGCGCCGGGGCCTGCGCCTGGGCTGTTGCGGGCCATGCAACCAACAGCGCGACGATCAGGAGGGCAATCGAGGCTTGCATGCCACCTTCGTGATGGGAATGATGATGTGATGGAATAGAGATGGTTAGGAATTCCCTGAGCTCGGAATGGCGAAAGACCTCCCGCGAAGAACTTGTTAATTAATCAAAACTCTCCGAACCGGCAGCGACAATTGCAGATCCTTCCGGAGCAATCCCCAGAAGGCCGGTATCCATCTCGTGCATAATAACGGCTCGGGAAAAACCAGTCCACCGGCCAATGCAACCTCTCCACGAACTCCTCCATCGACGCGTACCGCAAATACCGATCACCAAGCTTCTGGTAGCGAGCAATTTGATCATCTTCGGGGCGATGCTTGCCGGTGGGGCGAGCTTGTGGCATTCCTCCAACAACGTGCAGCTGGCGTGGGGCGCGAATTTTGGGCCCGCCACCCAGGATGGGGAATGGTGGCGTCTTGGCAGCGCCATGTTCCTCCATTTTGGCGCCATTCATCTCACGCTCAACGTCTGGGCGCTGTGGGACGCAGGACAGCTGGTGGAACGCATGTATGGGCATGCCCGGTTTGCCGTCATTTATTTTGCAAGCGGGCTTGCAGGCAATCTGCTGTCGCTGGTCGCGCATCAGGGCCTGGCGGTATCCGGAGGGGCTTCAGGGGCTATTTTTGGCACATATGGCGCGCTGCTGGTTTTTCTATGGCATGAACGCGCCAATCTTCATCCCGATGAATTTCGCTGGTTCTTTTGGGGAGCTTCCGGTTTTGCGGTCGTTACCCTTATTCTGGGGTACTTCATCGCGGGTATCGACAATGCCGCGCACCTTGGCGGATTTTTGACCGGAATGCTCGCTGGCATAGTGCTTGCGCAGCCCGGCGCAACAAGGGAAGCGAAGGAAATACCCCTTCGCAGCAGGTTGCTGGCGGCAGCAGCCATTGCGCTTTCGATTGCGGTCCTTCTCAGCCACATTCCCAAACCCGCATATCGCTGGAGCGAAGAGCTTCAGGCACGCAGGGAGATCGGTGAATTCCTGCGGGATGATATGGCGATAACCAAGGCCTGGCAAAGCATACTGGATGAAGGAGCGCACGGTAACCTTTCCTTCGAGGAGATGGCAGGACGGATAGATACGGCCGTCAGCGATCGCTATGAGGAAAGCTTTGAGCAGCTTACGCAATCCCCGCACGATCCGGATCTCCCATCCGCCTCGAAAGTGGATAAGCTGCGCCGATATGCGGAACGCCGCAGGGATGCTTCCCGCGCGCTCGCCGAGGGCCTGCGCGCCCACAAGCCCGAGCGGATTCGCGATGCCCTGGAAATGGCGAAACAGGCGCCCCAGCTGATCGAATCCGGCCGCCCCGACGCCGGGAAACCGGAAAAAGGAAATCGGAATTGATCCAGGCAAGGCAAATCCAGCTATCACCGCTTTCTTGATCCGGCTCGATAGCTCCACAGCCGCCACCTCATTCCATCCGGGGTAACCGGCGTTTCCGTCAATCAGGAACAGGGGGCATAGGAAAGCGCCGCATCGCCACCGCAGCATCCCCCTTCCACGATCTGGTCTTCTCCCTTCCCCGAGATAACTTTAAAAAGCTTTGACATGCGGAAAAAAATATTGCAACATTGTCAGCACTAGCAATAGTCAAGTTTATCCCCAGCAAACACTAGATCTAGTGTTTGCTTCAGCATCAAGGCTTCCAGCACCAGCTAATGGAAAGAAACAGTTTTCTGTCTAGGAGAGGAGAATCGGACATGCAGCTCGCAACTGACAATACCCATCGCCCGGCGGTAACCGCGCATGATTTTTCTTCAACCCTTCCCTCCAGGGAATCACAGTATTCCCAGTACAAAATCATTCGCCGTAACGGTTCCGTCGCTGGTTTTGAGCCGGACAAGATTTCCATCGCCATGACGAAAGCCTTTATCGCCGTCAATGGCGGCCCCGGCGTGGCGTCGGCCCGGGTAAGGGAAGTCGTTGCACGGCTGACCGATGATGTGGTGAATGCGTTGATGCGCCGCCAGCCGGCAGGCGGGACTTTTCATATCGAGGATATCCAGGACCAGGTAGAGCTCGCCTTGATGCGCTCCGGTGAACACGATGTGGCGCGATCCTATGTGCTTTACCGGGAGGACCGCGCACGCAAGCGGGCACAGCAAAGGGAAATGGCTGGAGCGGAAACTCCGGCAAGTATCCTGAATGTGCTGGAGAATGGCCGCAGGACTCCGCTCGATACCGCGCGATTGCTGGCGCTGATCGAATCTTCCTGCATCGGTCTGGGCGAAGTGGTAAACCCGAACGTGATACTTGAAGCCACGCTGAAGGACTTGTACGACGAGGTTCCGGCGGAAGAGGTCAGGAAATCGCTCATCCTGTCGGCACGGGCCCTGATCGAAAAGGAGCCCGCTTACAGTTACGTCACTGCGCGGTTGCTGCTGCACACCATTCGGCTTGAAGTGCTGGGCGAGGAAATCTTCCAGGAAGATATGGCGCATCGTTATGCCGGCTATTTCCCTGACTTCATCAGGCGCGGCATCGATGCGGAATTGCTGGACGAGCGGCTGGCGCAATTCGACCTACCGCGGTTGGCTCAGGCCCTGGACGCCAGCCGCGACCTCAAATTCGGCTATCTCGGATTGCAGACCTTGTATGACCGCTATTTCCTGCATGTGCAGGACCGGCGTATCGAGCTGCCCCAGGCATTCTTCATGCGTGTCGCGATGGGGCTTGCACTCAATGAAATCGATCGCGAAGCGCGCGCCATCGAGTTCTATGAAGTGCTGTCCAACTTCGATTTCATGAGCTCCACTCCGACGCTGTTTAACTCAGGCACCCGCCGCTCGCAGCTGTCCTCCTGCTATCTCACCACGGTGGCGGATAACCTAGATGGCATTTACGAAGCCATAAAGGAAAATGCCCTGCTTGCCAAATATGCCGGCGGACTGGGTAATGACTGGACTCCCGTACGGGCGATGGGCTCGCGCATCAAAGGCACCAATGGAAAGTCGCAGGGTGTAGTGCCATTTCTCAAGGTGGTATCCGACACCGCGGTCGCCGTAAACCAGGGGGGCAAGAGGAAGGGCGCCGTATGCTCCTATCTGGAATCATGGCATCTGGATATCGAGGAATTTCTGGAGTTGCGCAAAAATACCGGGGATGACAGGCGTCGTACCCACGACATGAATACGGCCAACTGGATTCCCGACCTGTTCATGAAGCGCGTGATGGAGGGCGGCGAATGGACGCTATTCTCTCCTTCCGATGTGCCTGACCTCCACGAAAAATATGGAAGGCAGTTCGAACTAGCTTATCTCGCCTACGAGGAAAAAGTTGCGCGTGGCGAACTTGGACTGTACAAGAAGATTCCGGCACAGCAGTTATGGCGCAAGATGCTCAGCATGCTGTTCGAAACCGGCCATCCGTGGATCACCTTCAAGGATCCCTGCAACATTCGCTCGCCCCAGAACCATGCTGGCATAGTGCATAGCTCCAATCTCTGCACCGAGATCACGCTCAACACCAATGACCACGAAATTGCCGTATGCAATCTGGGATCGGTCAACCTTGCCGCCCACCTCAAGGATGGACAGCTCGATTCCGCCAAACTGAAGCGTACTATCGGCACCGCAATGCGCATGCTGGACAATGTAATCGATATCAATTTCTATGCCGTTCCCAAAGCACGCAATTCGAACCTGAGGCACCGGCCGGTGGGCCTGGGCATCATGGGTTTTCAGGATTGCCTGCACAAACTGCGCATTCCCTACGCTTCGAATGAGGCAGTGGAATTTGCGGATCGCGCAATGGAAACGGTTGCCTACCATGCATATTGGTCTTCCACAGAGATGGCCGAGGAACGTGGCCGCTATGCTTCTTATCGAGGCAGCTTGTGGGATCGCGGGATCCTGCCCCAGGACACGCTGGATCTGTTGCGCGAGGAGCGTGGCGGCTACGTCGATATCGATATGACCGCTACGCTGGACTGGAATGCATTGCGTGAGCGCATCAAAAAGCACGGCATGCGTAATTCCAACTGCCTGGCAATCGCGCCGACCGCAACCATCTCCAATATCATCGGGGTGTCCGCCAGCATCGAGCCGACGTACCAGAATCTTTACGCCAAATCGAACCTGTCGGGAGAGTTCACCATGGCTAACGAATATCTGGCAAATGACTTGAAGAAACTTGGGCTTTGGGATGAGGTCATGATCTCGGATATCAAATACTTCGATGGAGCGTTGAGCAAGATAGACAGGGTTCCAGCCGATATTCGCAGGCTTTACGCCACTGCCTTCGAGATCGATCCGCAGTGGCTGATCGAGTCGGCCGCGCGGCGGCAGAAATGGATTGACCAGGCGCAATCGCTCAACATTTACATCGCTGGCGTTTCCGGCAAGAAACTGGATGAAACCTACAAGCTGGCGTGGGTGCGGGGGCTTAAAACCACTTACTACCTGCGCGCGCTTGGAGCGACTTCGGCGGAAAAATCCACGGTCAAGGCAGGCTCATTGAATGCCGTGCCTTCGGAAAGCGATAAGGCAACGGACGCGATGAACCTGAAATATTGCGCCATCGATAATGCAGAGTGCGAGTCCTGCCAGTAATCGATGATTTTTACGGATCAAACAGACAAGGAAAAAAGCTATGCTGACATTTGAAGATGAGGCAGTGCCGTCACCCATGCCTCAGGTGAACGGCATATTAAACAACGTGCACAGGCTCCAGTCTGCCGGCCGCATGAGTACCGATATGGAACCAGGCGGAAACGATGCGGCCAGCTTCTCAGAAAATAGCAATCGCCGCATATCGGTAGAAGACAAGCGCATCATCAACTGCAAGGCCGACGTTAATCAGCTGGTGCCTTTCAAGTACAAATGGGCTTGGGAAAAATATCTTGCCGCCTGCGCCAATCACTGGATGCCGCAGGAGATCAACATGAGCCGCGATATCTCGCTGTGGAAGGACCCCAATGGCCTGACCGAGGATGAGCGCCGTCTGGTCAAGCGCAATCTGGGCTTCTTCGTTACTGCGGACTCATTGGCGGCCAATAACATCGTACTGGGCACCTACAGGCATATTACCAACCCTGAATGCCGGCAATACCTGTTGCGCCAGGCATTCGAAGAGGCAATCCATACCCATGCCTACCAGTATATCGTGGAGTCGCTGGGACTCGACGAGGGGGAAATTTTCAACGCCTATCATGAAGTGGCGTCAATCCGGGAAAAGGACGAATTCCTCATCCCTTTCATTGATACGCTCACGAATCCGCAATTCAAAACAGGCACACCCGAAACTGACCAAGCGCTGTTGAAAAGCCTGATCGTATTTGCCTGCATCATGGAGGGATTGTTCTTTTATGTAGGCTTCACGCAAATTCTGGCGCTCGGAAGACAAAACAAGATGAGCGGCGCAGCCGAACAGTATCAATACATCCTGCGGGATGAATCCATGCACTGCAACTTTGGCATAGATGTCATCAACCAGATCAAAATGGAGAATCCTCATCTATGGACCAGGACATTTCGCGAGGAGATCAATGCATTGATGCGCGAAGCCATGGAATTGGAATACCGGTATGCGGAAGATACCTTGCCGCGGGGGGTTCTGGGGCTGAATGCGCCTATGTTCAAGGAATATTTGCGCTATATCGCGAACCGCCGTTGCCAGCAGATCGGCTTGGATATACTCTATCCGGGAGCGAGCAATCCTTTTCCGTGGATGTCGGAAATGATCGATCTGAAAAAAGAGAAAAACTTTTTTGAAACCCGTGTCACCGAGTACCAGACGGGAGGCGCACTAAGCTGGGACTGAACACTTTGAGATGAATTCCGGAAGAATCATGATGTCATATCGATGAAAAGACCGGATATGGCGAAGATTCATTCCGGCATCATTCAAGCCGGATTGCCGTTATTCGGCATTTTCGTGGCCGCGGCATAAAAGCGGTATATGCGCTACATATAGAAAGGTATTATTCCGTGTAACCTTAAATCTGGAGGTTGAAATGGCAACTACCAAAAAATCTGCAGCACAAGAACCTGCCGTCAAGAAATCCCCGGCTATCAAAGAGCCTGCTGCAAAGGCCTCATCCAAAAAAGCTGTAACCAAAGATCCGGTTAAGGAACCAGCCAAGGAATTAACCGAGAAAAAAACCAGGAAAAAGGCGGCGCCCCTGACGAAAGCGAAAACTGCCGAAACAAAAGCAAAAGCGCCTTCCAAAAAAGAGGCGCCGACAAAAAAAACCGCCAAGGAGTCAGCCGAGAAAAAATCGGAGAATAAGAAAGAGAAAGAGAAAAAAACCGGGAAGAAAACTGCCGAGAAGAAAACGGAAAAGAAGGCCGAGAAAAAGGCGGCGACCCCGGCGAAAGCGAAAACTGCCGAAACAAAAGCAAAAACACCTTCCAAAAAGGACGTGCCGACCTCAAAGGCTTCTACATCTGAGAAAACCGGTCCGGCCAAGAAATCCGCGGGCAAGGAACCGGAAAAGAAGGCTGCTTCCACCGGAAAGGCCAAGGCGGAAAAAAAGACTTCCACAAAAAAAGGAGCTAAAAAAAAACCGGACACATCGGCTAATACTCCGGCTTCCAGCTGGCCATTTCCCCTGTCGGGATCGCGCTCCTGAACCCTTAGGGAAGGCGGCCGCATCGGCTACTTAGCCGCCTTTTTCCCAAGCACAGTATAGGCCTTTGCATCCGAGGCTAATACATTGACCCGCTACATGGACCCGCTTTTCGAGCGGACGTCCATGCCAGTCGTTATTTCCCCATTTGTGATTATCCTCTTGAGTACTCGCCCGCTGGCGTGGCTGACAGGGAGAGGAGTTATTTTTGCGTCCCGGCTCGAATATTTACGCTGGTAAAATTACAGGGACAAGGTTAATATTAACTACGGTTCAAACTCAGAAAACCTTAGTGGGGGTTATTATGGAACACCAAGTTCCACAAGAATCAGACGATTATGACAGCACGCGTATCGTCGAGCGTCCCGATGGTTTTTATTGGCATGATGAAAAGGAAAGCGACAAGGTTTTCGGTCCCTTCCCGACCTTGCTCGATGCCATTCAGGATATGGAATACAACGCAGAATCAGACTACGAGCCGGGAGAAACCCTGGAAGAAGCCGAGGACGAGATTGGCATTTCCGACTGGATAGACCGTGAAACCGGACATCCGGGTGAAGAATCATTTCTTGAAAATTGATCCGCAAGCCACGAGATATTCGTGAGCAGGCAGATCAGCAGCCCCGGTTTCCGATCTGCTCGGTTACAGTAAAACTCTCGCAGAAGAATAGCGGGAATTGAATTGCGTGGAACCGCAATACTTACATCCTGTTTCTTTCCTCGCCAGGACTGAGCCGCCTTTAAATATTCATTTTCCTGCAGACTGCAATCCGCATTAGCAGGTGTTATCTACGCGCTTCATCCCGCTTTACTTCCCCTGACAGAACAGAAAGCCCGCATGAATTACCGTGAGGAACATGACACGATGGGCATGGTGCAAGTACCCGCCGAAGCCCTGTGGGGCGCTCAAACTCAGCGCTCACTGCAGAATTTCAGGATTTCAGGCGAACGCATGCCTCTGGCATTGATTCATGCCCTTGCAATGCTCAAGCACGCCGCTGCCAGCGTAAACCGCGACCTTGGCCTGATGGATAAAGACAAGGCAACAGCCATTATCCAGGCAGCGGACGAAGTCATTTCCGGGCGCCATGACGCGGAATTTCCCCTCGTCGTCTGGCAGACGGGATCGGGAACGCAAACCAATATGAACATGAATGAAGTACTCGCGAACCGGGCGTCGGAATTGCTCGGACTGGGCCGCGGAATCAAGAGCCGGATTCATCCCAATGACGATGTAAACAAGGGGCAATCATCCAACGATATTTTTCCTTCCGCGATGCACGTGGCTGCTGCCCGCTCCATTACCGGCCAGTTGCAACCCGCCATGCTTGCATTACGCCAGACCCTGGCGGCGAAAATGGAAGAATTCAAGGACATTGTCAAGATTGGCCGAACCCATTTGCAGGATGCCACGCCGTTGACATTAGGGCAGGAATTCTCTGGATATGTTTCGCAACTGGATCATGGCCTGGATTGCATCAATACATCACTTCCGCATTTATATGAATTGGCGGCCGGGGGAACGGCAGTGGGAACGGGCTTGAATACGCATCCCGAATTCGCTGCAAGAGTGGCGTCAGAGTTGTCGCAAGCGAGTGGCCTGCCATTCGTCAGCGCACCCAACAAGTTTCAGGCCCTGGCGTCCCATGATGCGCTGGTTCATGCGCACGGCGCGCTGAAAACCATCGCCGCATCCCTGATTAAAATTGCGAATGATATTCGCTGGCTCGCGTCGGGGCCCCGCTGCGGTATCGGGGAGCTGCAGATTCCGGAAAATGAGCCAGGCAGCTCCATCATGCCCGGCAAGGTTAACCCGACCCAGTGCGAAGCAGTCATCATGTCATGCAGCCAAGTGATGGGCAATGACGTCGCCATCAACTTTGGCGGCGCGATGGGCAATCTTGAACTGAACGTAATGAAACCCCTCATCATCCACAATTTTCTGCAAAGCGTGCGCCTGCTTTCAGATGGCATGGCAAGCTTCAATGAGCATTGCGCCACAGGGATAACCGCCAACGGGAAACGTATCGATGAGCTGATGCGCAACTCGCTGATGCTGGCTACCGCGCTCACTCCTTACATCGGCTATGACAAGGCAGCAAAAATTGCAAAAAAAGCGCATCATGAAGGACTGACCCTGAGGGAAGCCGGAATCGCATCCGGTCTGGTAACGGCGGAACAGTTCGACTCGTGGGTAAGGCCGGAGAATATGATCGGCGACCGTTCAAATCAAGGAAGCCCTGAATAAATCGCTGCTACGCGATGATACGCTTGGGGATGTACTTCTCTTCCCTCATTTCCCGTTTCTGAAGCAGCTTCCATGCCCCGAATCTGGTATATTTCAGCTTCATGCACACGTTTCATACTGACCTCGTCTGAAATCCTAAGGAACCTCTGAAGGCGTTCCGCCCCGGATCAAGCCTTCTCGCCAAAACAGCGCAGGCACGTCACGCACGAAGCGAATTGGGTGCTTGTGAATGTATTCGAGCCAAAACCTACTGCAGCCTAAAGTCGGTCTTGTCCTGACGGGAGGAGGCGCCCGCGCAGCCTATCAGGTTGGAGTATTGCGCGCCATCGGCTCCATGCTGCCCAAGGTAAAGAAGAACCCCTTCCCCGTTATTTGCGGCACGTCCGCGGGTGCTTTCAACGCGGCCAGCCTGGCCCTTTCGGCCCGCAATTATCATAAAGGGCTGGAGGAGCTATCGGCAGTATGGGAGAACGCGCATGTCGACCAGGCATACCGATCCGATCCTGTCGGAGTATTCGGAAATGCTTTTCGATGGCTTTCCTCCCTGGTCTGGGGAGGATGGATCAAGCAGCGCAGCGCCGTCTCCCTGCTCGACAATACGCCGCTCGCTGAAATGCTGGAACGTCACCTGCCATTTCAGGGCATCCAGAGAAGTATCCAGACGGGAGCTCTATCCGCACTGGGCATAACCGCCTGGGGCTATTCCTCGGGGCAGTCGGTCACGTTTTATCAGGGGGCAAGCGACATCGTGCCATGGAAGAGGGAACGCCGCGTCGGCGTCGCAACCCGCATCGGGGTCGAGCACCTCATGGCGTCTTCCGCAATTCCTCTTCTTTTTCCCGCCGTGCGAATCAACCGCGAATACTTCGGCGATGGATCCATGCGCCAACTCGCGCCCATCAGTCCTGCACTGCACCTTGGAGCAGAACGGGTGCTGGTGATTGGAGTACGCAAATCCGTCGATTCTCCACCAGATCGGGTCAAGGTAGACAGCTACCCCACACTTGCCCAGATTGGGGGTCACATCATGGGGAGCATTTTTCTCGATAGCCTGGATGTCGACCTGGAACGTCTGCAACGCATCAATACCACTTTGCGGATGATTCCTGAAGAAAGACTGCAGACCAATGAAATGGGATTACGTCCGGTGGAATGCATGGTGATTTCTCCCAGCCTGGAAATCAACACTCTTGCGGAACAGCATGCGCTCGCGCTTCCCCGCACCTTGCGTCTTTTTTTTCGCGCCATCGGCGCCATGAGGCGCGACGGTTCATCACTTCTGAGCTACGTCTTATTTGAAGAACCATTCTGCCGGGCACTGATCGATCTGGGTTATCGCGATACCCTGCCCCGCAAGCGCCAGATCCTCCAATTCCTTGGCATGGAAGCAGATGGTGAGGATGACGACCACTCCACGGGGCCTACTGACACTTGTCTCGCACCCGCGTTGCTGCGCGAAAAAGCGTGAGGGCATAGCCGGCCTATGTCCAAGTCTGCAATGCCGCACCCGCGCTTTTTCCTGCATGACCCGGAGGGATGGCACCTGGATGGGATCAGCATGAATTGCCGCCGCGGCAATTCCCGGAACGAATCGCCCCGTACTAATTCAGGGTTTTCAAAAGGGACACTGGTATAATACCCATAGCAATCCAGCGAGCCGCCGCGAACACTCCTTCCAGGGCTTCATAGCCATTACCACGCCACGCCACCTAAAGTTCAGTTATGGATATAGCCAGTCCGCAATTCTGGGTAGCGGTACTGCAAATCATCGCCATCGATATTGTGCTGGGGGGAGACAATGCGGTGGTCATTGCGCTCGCCTGCCGCAAGCTCCCCGAGAAGCAGCGCAATCTGGGCATTTTCTGGGGTGTATTCGGCGCCATTGCCTTGCGCGTAGTGCTGATCTTTTTCGCCCTTTCCCTGCTTGGCATTCCATTCCTGAAGATCATTGCCGCTGTGCTGCTGCTCTGGATCGGTATCAAGCTGCTTCAGCCGGAACCGGAAACCTCGGGACACTCCGTCACCGCCAGCACGACGCTGGTGGGAGCCATCAAGACGATCATCATTGCCGATGCCGTGATGAGCCTCGACAACGTCGTGGCCATCGCGGGTGCCGCACGCGACAGCATCATTCTTGTTCTCTTCGGCCTCGTGGTGAGCGTCCCAGTCATCGTGTGGGGAAGCAAACTGGTGATAAGAATCATGGACCGTTTTCCGGCAACCATTATCATTGGTGCTGGCTTGCTCGGCTGGATCTCGGGCGACATGAGCGTCAAGGATGCTGTTACCAGCGAATGGGTCAGTACCCATGCCGCCTTCCTCCAGTGGCTCGCTCCGGCTTGCGGCGCACTCCTGGTGGTTGGTGCCGGAAAATGGCTCGCAAGAAAAGCGCAGGTAAAAACCACGCATATTACTGACCTGGCGGATGACGGGAACAAGCAGCCCTAGCTTGCCCCTGGAAGCCAGTGCCATTGTTCCGGGTATGGAGAAAAAAGATATGAAATTTTTGGTGCCGGTGGATGGTTCGGATAACTCCGGTAACGCCACCGAAAAGTTCATCAAGCTGCTGGACTGGTACGAGGAACTGCCTCAAATACACTTGTTGAACGTGCAACTCCCGCAGCGCGGCAATGTGCCCCTGCTCATCGACAGGGAAAGCATCGACTGGTATCACCGGGAAGAAGGGATGAAAGCCTTGAAAACTGCGCGCGCCTTGCTGGATCATAACGGCATTGCCTATCAGTATCACATTGCGGTGGGAAATCCTGCCGAAACAATTGCGCGATATGCAAAGGAAATAGATTGCGATCAGATAGTGATCGGACCGAGGGGACTGGGAATAGTGAAAGGCCTATTGCTGGGCTCCGTCGCCGCCCAGGTCATGCACCTCTCGACCATGCCTGTGCTTCTGATCAAGTAGCTTCGCATGAGCATCAAATGTAACGGTTTATCCAAAAGGAGTCGGGTTAGCATGAGGCAGGACCAAAAAGGCTTGACGTTGATCAATTCAATGATGGTAATTGCGATAATCGGCATTCTGACCACAATTGCAATTCCACCAGCATATAAGATGTATGAGGATTCACAGGCCCGGGAACAGGTAATCGAAGCGATGAACCTGCTGGACAGCGTGAAAGCTCCCGTTTCCGAGTTCCACGCAAGCAACGGAAGGTGGCCGACCGACGCGGAATTTGATGCTCTCGTACCTCGCGAGAACGGAAAATATGTCGCCAGCCTGACACCCCTCGTTCTTGCTTCAGGATTTCAGGTGACGGCAAAATTCAAGACCAATGGCGTCAGCCCCGGGCTGGTGGAGGGAGGAACGGGCAGGACCCTGGTATTGGCGACGGCGACGGGCCAGAAATGGACATGCAATGACAGCAGCGATCCCGAAAATGGGTTGCCTGGAATCGTGAAAGGGACCGTGCCGCCGGAGTACCGCCCTGCCGCTTGCAGATAGAAGCAAGCCAAGGCAAGGGAGGAAAACGTCATACATCCAACCACTGCATGGAAGGGAAACCGCGCTTCCTCAACATTCCGGAGAAGGAGTTGGCCGCGCAGCGGCAATTGACCGGTATCCTCCAAAGCTTATAATCCCCCTTGAGCCCCTTCCTTCCCCTTCCCCTTGGTGAGCCGAGGAATACTGGAGATAACAGGCTCGAGCACATGGGAAGGAAGTGAAAACATATGGATACTCTGTCACGACGATCCGGGCACTATCCGCTTCCTGGAGCATGAAAAGAATATGAACGAATATACCGACCAGATATCTGGATATTTCAATCAGGTGCCCATGTGGCCTTTGGTTTTGCTTGCTGCAGCACTTCTCTTTTCCGGCATTTATGAACTGTTCCAACGCAGGCTGCATGCCCAGGCCGTGCGCGACTATCGTGCCCGTATGCTGTCCACCCTGGCGGGTTTGTACCCCGAACCCGCCAATTGGCCCAAGAGCATCGACACTTACCTTTGCGCCAGGCTGCCGGTCATGGAAGAAATCATCCTGGATTTCAAACCTTACGTTCCGCAGAAGGATCTGCCGTCATACAACAGGGATTGGGACGATTACATTCGTTTTTGCCGTACAGAGGTGACGGATGATCAATGCGCCGCGGCCGAGTTGAATCCGGGGAGCGCCTCCAACCCCAAGAAAAGATTTCACCATCTTGTATCCAACCTTCTGAGCTACGCAAAAAATGGCTGACTAGGCCCATGCTGCCGCCATATCCCGGACGAAACGGCAAGGACGATCCGCTATATTCTCTGTTTCAAAAGCTGTTTATATACACCCGCCAGACACACTCCAAATACGATATGAGTGAAGAAGGTAATCCAGTCGCGTGCTATCGAGAACCACGGGAAAATCGATGTAAATCCGTACATGTTTATCATGTAGATAACCATGCCGAAAATAGCCCCCATGAGCAGGGAAAATAGCCTATCGAGGCGAAAAGCGAGATAAGCCAGGATGATGCCGCATGCGACGGAAATGAAGAAGTGAATGAAGGTTGCGACTATCATTACGTTCCAGTTGAATGAGGCCGGAGGAGGCAATACCTCCGGTCCCATGAGAATTGCCGCGGTCAGGCGTGCATCCCGATATAATATTTCCGGCAAGGGCTCCTTGAACAGCCACCATAATGCCATCTGCACCACAGTGGCAACGATTCCTGAAATGATTCCGGCACCGACTGCCGCACCCAGGCTGAATGACATGAGGTTATGGGATATGAAAAATCATCCTGGCTCGGTGCCGGCAGGACCAACTGAGCAGGATTAAAAGGTATTGCGAAAAACCGTTTCGTTCTACAATGATAGTCAAACATTTGCCGTGCTGGCAGAATACGGCGGAACATCGGGACTCCAGGCAAATGGATCTATGTGGAGTGTGCATGTAGCCGACCCACCCATGCAAAGCATCGACTTGACCCACCATTTTCTGATTGCCATGCCAGCCATGGCGGACCCGTTCTTCGCGCGAACACTGACTTATATTTGTGATCATAACGAGCAGGGTGCACTGGGACTGGTAGTGAACAGGCCTATCGATCTGACACTGAAAGACTTATTCGAGCAACTCGATATTTCATCGGAAGAACATCCGCTGGGAGGCCTGCCCGTGATGTTCGGAGGACCGGTGCAACTGGATCGCGGTTTCGTGCTGCATCAGCCGATAGGTGAATGGCAATCGACCATGGTAGTGAATCATGAGGTCGGGCTGACCACGTCACTCGATATTCTGCGCGCCATAGCAAGCGGAGACAGCCCAAAACAGCTGCTGGTGGCACTGGGCTATTCGGGGTGGGCGCCAGGCCAGATAGAGCATGAGCTATCCCAGAACGCCTGGCTTACAGTTCCTGCCTCCCCCAGCGTGATGTTCGACCTGCCGTGCGAGGAACGGCTGGCGGCGGCAACCCGTTTGCTCGGAATAGATTTTTCCAGCCTGTCCAACGAAGCAGGCCATTGCTGACAGCTATCCACGCGGGGATATACGGGCGGGCCTGTGCACATGAGCAAATGAGAGGACACCCTGGCACGTGATGATGCACATGCTGAAAATGACCACGGAACCGTGCTTGCCTTCGATTTCGGGCGCAAACGCATCGGTGTCGCGGTGGGCAGCCGGGAGTTGGGACTGGCGCATCCTCTTGCCACAGTTGACGCCGAGAAAACGGTAAATCGCTTCAGCAGCATAGAAGGACTGATCAGAGAATGGCGGCCGGTACTGCTGGTTGTCGGCTTACCGGTTCATGCCGACGGAGTCGAGCATGAGCTTACCCGGATGAGCCGCCGGTTCGCGCAACAGCTGGAGGGACGCTTCGGCATTCCTGTCGTGTTCATGGATGAGCGGTATACTTCCATTTCTGCCAGCTCAGCATTGCGGGAAGCCGGAGTGAAAGGAAAAAAACAAAAACCCGTGCTGGATCAAGTAGCAGCCCAGTTGATATTGCAAGATTATTTCGATGGAAATGATAAAACTGCCTGACGCAGAGCAGCTGCTTGCCAGTCTGGCGGATCAGTTGCGCCCGGATGTCAACGAGGCCACGGCGTTGGTGGGTATTTATACGGGAGGCGTGTGGCTGGCGGAACGGCTGCATGAGGACCTGAAAATTCTGCTCCCCGTCGGATCCCTGGATGTATCCTTCTATCGTGATGACTTTAGCCAGATCGGGCTGCATCCACAGGTAAAACCCTCCGATATCCCGTTCAGGGTGGAGGGCAGTCACATCATCCTGGTGGATGACGTGCTTTTTACTGGCCGCACCATTCGAGCCGCCATTAATGAATTGTTCGACTACGGGCGTCCGGCGAGCATTCGCCTTGCCACGCTGGTGGACCGCGGGGGCAGAGAGCTTCCTGTTGCCGCGCAATATATCGCGGCCACGCTTGCCCTGCCGCCTGACAAAATGCTGGCCCTGGATAAAAGCAATCAAGGGGAATTGAGCCTGAGCCTGTATGACAGGGCTCCTCGGGACAATGACGCATAATCCCCAGCTGAACAGGAATGGCGGACTGCAGCACCTTCTTACCACTGAGGGGCTACCCGCGCCCATCCTGTTGAACATACTCGACACTGCCGAGTCCTTCATGGGAGTAACCGAGCGCGACGTCAAAAAAGTCCCGCTGCTGCGGGGCAAATCCGTATTCAATCTATTTTTCGAACCCAGCACTCGAACCCGGACAACTTTCGAGATCGCCGCGAAGCGGCTTTCCGCGGACGTCGTCAATCTGAATATCGCCGCGTCGTCGCAATCGAAAGGGGAAACGCTGCTGGATACGGTGGATAATCTCTCCGCGATGCATGCCGACATGTTCGTGGTACGCCACTCCCAAAGCGGTGCCCCCCACCTGATAGCACGCCATGTAAGGCCGGAGATCCACGTCATCAATGCCGGAGACGGGCGGCACGCGCATCCCACCCAGGCATTGCTCGACATGTTCACGATCCGCCGCTACAAACGCGATTTTCACACCCTGCGCGTCGCCATAGTCGGCGATATTCTTCACTCGCGCGTAGCACGCTCCCAGATTCATGCATTGACTACGCTCGGGGTGCCCGAAGTCCGTGTTATCGCTCCGAAAACGCTGCTTCCCGCCAAAGTGGAACGTCTGGGAGTGCGTGTTTTTCATGAAATGGCGCAAGGCCTGAAAGATATCGATGTCCTGATGATGCTGCGCTTGCAACGGGAACGCATGCTGAACGCACGGCTGCCCAGTACCGACGAGTATTTCAAATACTATGGATTGACGCCGGAAAAACTGGCGCTTGCAAAAAGTGATGCGATCGTATTGCATCCCGGGCCGATGAATCGAGGGGTGGAAATCGATTCTGCCGTGGCGGATGGCAGCCAATCCGTCATTTTGCCGCAGGTTACCTTCGGCATCGCGGTACGTATGGCGGTAATGTCGATTCTGACCGGAACTTGAAAGTGCGATGAAGCTGCATATTCAGAACGGACGGGTAATAGATCCAGGAAACGGCCTTGACGGCGTCATGGATGTGTTTGTCGCCGCCGGCAAGATCATTGCCATCGGCGACGCTCCGCCAGACTTCCATCCCAATCGGGAAATAAACGCGCAGAACCTTGTAGTTTGCCCTGGACTCGTCGACCTGTCTGCGCGATTGCGCGAGCCCGGCCTCGAATATAAAGCCACCCTCGAATCCGAGATGGTGGCGGCGGTGGCAGGGGGTGTCACCAGCCTCTCCTGTCCTCCCGATACCGACCCGGTGCTGGATGAGCCGGGGCTGGTGGAAATGCTGAAATATCGCGCCCGCAGCCTCAACCAGGCACATGTTTACCCAGTGGGAGCCCTGACCCAGGGACTGAGGGGAGAGCGGCTCACGGAAATGGCCGAATTGCACGACGCCGGATGTGTTGCGTTCGGGCAGGCGGATATGCCGCTACCAAACACGCGCATCATGATGCATGCGATGCAATATGCTGCGACATTCGGTTTCCCGGTATGGCTGCGTCCCCAGGATGCGGCGCTCGCCGATGGCGGGGTGGCGCATGATGGCGAGGTTGCGACACGATTGGGCCTGCCCGCGATTCCCGTTTGCGCGGAAACCATCGCGTTATCGAATATCTTATTGATGGCGCGGGAGACCGGCGCAACCATACACCTGTGCCGGATCTCCAGCGCCGAAGGGATTGCCATGGTAAGGGCGGCACGATCCCAGGGGTTGCCGATTTCGTGCGATGTGGCGGTAAATCATATTCACCTGTCTGAAATGGATATTGGTTTCTTCGATTCCAATTGCCATCTGGTTCCGCCGCTGCGGGGACTGGGCGACCGCGATTTACTGCGAGCCGGACTGCTGGATGGTACGATAGATGCAATCTGTTCTGATCACGCACCCGTCGATGAGGATGCAAAGCTGCTTCCTTTTGCTGAAGCGGAGCCCGGAGCGATCGGCCTGGAACTGTTATTGCCGCTTACGTTGAAGTGGGCAGCGGAAATGCGAATTCCCCTCCCGGCGGCCTTATCCAAAATCACGGTCAACCCCGCCCGCATACTGGGCGTGGACGCCGGGCACCTTTCTCCAGGCGGAGCAGCGGATCTATGCATCTTCGATCCCGAAGAATACTGGAGGGTGGGGCCCGCCATGCTCAAAAGTCAAGGCATCAATACGCCATTTCTCGGCATGGAGCTGAGAGGGAGGGTAAAATACACCTTGCTCAACGGCATTATCGTCCACCGCGATTGAGCAGCGGTCCGTCTTCCCCCTGCTTTTGCGGCGATTAGTCCGTCCTTGTTCCACCCGTCAACCGTCAACTGGACCTATTCTCTGAAATAAAATGACCAATCCCTTGCTCGATTTTTCCGGACTGCCGCGCTTTGCAGAAATCAGAACTGAACATATCAGCCCGGCTATCAGCGAACTGCTGGCCGAAGGCCGCTCTGTTATATCAACGATACGCGCCGATACAGCGATACCGAATTGGCAGAATTTTGTGCAGCCGATGGAAGATGCGAATGAGCGCCTTTCCCGCGCATGGGGACAGGTCTCGCACTTGAACGCGGTGGTAAACACTCCGGAGCTGAGGGAAGTGTATAACGCCAATCTCCCCCGGGTAACGCAATATTATGCTGAACTTTCCCAGGATCAGGTGATGTTCGAGAGGTTCAAGCAGCTCCGGCAGGGTACGGAATTCGATAACCTGAGCCCCGCCCGAAAAAAAATTGTCGATGACGCATTGCGTGATTTCCGTTTGGGGGGAGCCGAGCTGCCTGCGGAAAAGAAAGAGCGCTTCCTTCGCATCCAGGAAGAATTATCGGCGCTGTCTTCCAAGTTCAATGACAATTTACTGGATGCGACCAACAATTTCGCGCTGCATGTCGAAGACGCCGGCGAGGTTTCGGGGATTCCGGACGACGTGCTGCAAACTGCAAGCGAATTGGCCAAAAGAGACCAGGTGCCGGGCTGGAAATTCACTTTGCATGCTCCGTCATATATACCGCTTATGCAGTATGCGGACAGCCGGCCTCTGCGGGGAAAAATGTACCGCGCCTATGTCACCCGCGCCAGCGAGCTTGGGCCTTCCGGTCAGGCCTCGGACAGCATACCGGAACTCGACAACACGCCGCTTCTCGCAAAGATACTGGAACTGCGCAAGGAAGAGGCCCAAATTCTGGGATTCGAGTGCTACGCGGAAGTATCGCTCGCGACAAAAATGGCATCGACTCCCCGGCAGGTGCTGGATTTTCTCGGCGAACTCGCCATGAAAGCGCGACCCTACGCCGAGCTGGACTTGAAGGAGCTGCGCCAATTCGCAGCCGACAGGTTGCAGATCGAAAAGCTCGAAGCTTGGGACCTCGCCTATGTGAGCGAAAAACTCCGGCTGGACCGCTATGCCTTCTCGGAACAGGATGTGAAGCAATATTTTCCCGAGACCAGCGTGCTGCCGGGCATGTTCAGGCTCGTGGAAAATCTGTACGATATTGCAATTACCCCGGTTAAGGCGGCCGACGCGCAACTCTGGCATCCCGACGTCAAGCTTTTCACTATCAAGAGCGGGAAGGGAGAATTGATCGGCCTGTTTTATCTTGACCTCTATGCACGCGCCGGGAAGCGCGGCGGGGGATGGATGGATGATGCCATCAGCCGTCGGCGCATTGAACCGAAACATGTGGGGGAACCGGCAATACAGGCACCCGTGGCATACCTGAACTGCAATTTCTCCGCTCCGGTCCATAATAACGGCGAGGCTCGCCCGGCTCTGTTTACCCATGATGAAGTCATTACGTTATTCCATGAGTTCGGTCATGGACTCCACCATCTGCTTACTCGCGTGGAGGACCTGGGCGTCTCCGGAATCCACGGGGTGGAATGGGACGCGGTCGAACTGCCAAGCCAGTTCATGGAAAACTTCTGCTGGGAATGGGAAGTACTGGGCAACATGGCCAGGCACGTGGATAGCGGCCAACCGATTTCGCATATGCTGTTCGATCGCATGCTGGCTGCAAAAAACTTTCAAAGCGGCTTGCAAATGCTCCGGCAGATCGAATTTGCCCTGTTTGATATGCACATCCATTTCGATTTCGACCCGGGTGCGGATAAAACGCCGCTGCAGTTACTGGACGAGATCCGCAGCAGGATTGCCGTTGTCATGCCGCCCGCATGGAATCGCTTTCCTAACAGCTTCTCCCACATTTTTGGTGGCGGCTATGCAGCCGGCTATTACAGTTACAAATGGGCAGAGGTGCTGTCTGCGGATGCATACAGCATGTTCGAGGAAAGCGCTGCCGGCGATGTCGTCGATCCCGGTGCCGGAGCACGTTTCCGTGATGAAATCCTCGCAGTAGGCGGAAGCCGCCCCGCACTCGAATCGTTTATTGCGTTTCGCGGACGCGAACCAAAAATAGACGCGCTCCTGCGCCATAACGGAATGGCAATCCCCTGATTCTCCGTAAGGGCTGCTGCAGGGTTTAAGATGGGTAACGGGCGGACCTGCCTGTGTTCATCGCTTTCCTGCCCGATAATTGTTGCAACACCCTCCTTCGGCCGCTAGTATAGCGGACAGTAATCAGATGATCCGGAGAAGCTTCCAGCATGCCCTTGCGAGGTCAAGGTTCCAGGCTTGCTCAAGGCATCAACGGGTAAACCAAATGGGAGAGATATCACGTCACGCCATTCAATGACAGGAGAAAAAAGATGAATCGTATTACCTTGGCTGTTGCCATGTTGTGTGGAGCGGTAGTAATTGGCTGCGCACAGACACCCTCAACCCCCCAGGCGAAAAAATATGCCGATGGGGAACTGCCTATCCCGCCGGAATACAAGAGCTGGCCAAAATTTCTATCTGACGTTCAACGCACCGATACCAAGCAGGTGCGTGAAATCTATATCAATCCAATCGGGAACAGCACAAAAATGGGCGAGGCTTTCCCAAATGGCACCGTTTCCGTGATGGAAATCTACAAAGCGCGCGAAGCTGCTGACGGCACCCCCTTAAAGGGCGCTGACGGCAAATTGATAAAAGGGGATTTGCTCAAGATCGGTGTCATGGGCAAGGGCGCCGGCTGGGGAGAAACCGTTAATCCTCCCGAACTCAGGAATGGCGACTGGGTTTATGCCATGTACCTGGCTGATGCAAAGACCAAAGCACCTGACGATCTGGCAACCTGCCGGAGCTGTCACCTGCCGTTGACGGACAAGGATTATATTTTCCGCTACGACGAGTACTTCCAGAAAAGGGCAAAATAATCACGACTGGAGCAATGCCACTCGTATCAAAATAACCGCCTCACCGGGATTCGGGGCGGTTCAAATATCGTCTTATAAGGCGACAACACTAGCTGAGCTTTCCGTGGCATTGCTTGTATTTTTTGCCTGATCCGCAAGGACAGGGATCGTTCCGGCCCACTTTTCCGCCCTGCCGTACGAATGGCTGGGGTTTTTCCGCCCGATCCGGCGCAGCCTCTCCTGTATCCTCTTCGACAAGCGTTTCCTCGTAAGGCGCATGCTGGTACTGCACATTGACCGGCTGGCGCGGAGCCTCGGTCACAGCCTCCACCTGTTGCTCGTCTCTTATCTGTACCGTCAGTAATATGCGGGTGACCTCGGTCTTGATTTCTTCAAGCATGGCGGTAAACAACTCGAAAGCCTCGCGCTTGTATTCCTGCTTGGGATTTTTTTGGGCATACCCGCGCAAGTGGATTCCCTGCCTTAAATGGTCGAGCGCCGCCAGATGCTCGCGCCAATGTATATCCAGGCTTTGCAGCATTACCGCGCGCTCGTAGTGATGCATGGCCGCAGCCCCCACCTGCCCCACCTTGCCTGCATAATGCTCTCCCGCTACCGCTGCAATGCGCTCGTCAAGATTATCAGCATGCAGGTCGCCCTCATTCTCCAGCCATTGCTGCAGCGGCAGCTGCAACTGATATTCGGCGGCCAGCGCCTTCTCCAGCGCCGGAATATCCCACTGCTCCTCGACGCTTTGAGGAGGGACATACAGCGTGACGATATTTTTCAGCACATCCTGGCGCATTGCGGTGATTGTCTCTGAAATATCCTGCGACTCGAGCAGTTCATTGCGTTGCTGATAAATCACCTTGCGCTGGTCATTGGCGACATCATCGTATTCCAGCAACTGCTTGCGCATGTCGAAATTACGGGCCTCCACCTTGCGCTGCGCATTCTCGATAGCCCGCGTAACCCATGGGTGTTCGATCGCCTCGCCTTCAGGCATGTTGAGCTTCTGCATGATATTGGCGACGCGGTCGGATGCAAAGATGCGCAGCAGCGGATCTTCCAGCGAAAGATAGAAGCGGCTTGAGCCAGGGTCGCCCTGGCGGCCGGAACGGCCGCGGAGCTGGTTATCCACCCGGCGCGATTCATGGCGCTCGGTACCGATGATGTGCAGCCCCCCTTGCTTCAGCACTTCATCGTGAAGAGCCTGCCATTGGGTTTGCAGTTCTCCCATGCGCGCCAGCTTGGCTGCCTCGTCCAGACCCTCATCCGAACGGATGCGCTCAAGTTCGGGCTCCGGGTTACCCCCCAGGACAATGTCCGTACCCCGGCCGGCCATGTTGGTTGCAATAGTGATCATTTTTGGACGACCGGCCTGAGCGACGATCTCCGCTTCCCTTGCATGCTGCTTTGCATTCAACACTTGATGCGGCAATTTCTCGCCAGTAAGCAAGCCTGACAGCAATTCATTGTTCTCGATCGAAGTCGTCCCGACCAGGACGGGTTGTCCCCGTTCGTAGCAGTCCTTGATGTCGGCAATGATGGCGCGGTTTTTTTCACCCATGGTACGGAATACCTGATCCATGCGGTCCACGCGCACCATGGGTCGATGAGTGGGGATGATTACGGTTTCAAGCCCGTAAATCTGCTGGAACTCATAGGCTTCCGTATCGGCCGTGCCCGTCATGCCGGCAAGCTTCTGATACATGCGGAAATAGTTTTGAAAGGTGATGGAAGCAAGCGTCTGGTTCTCCTTCTGGATGGGTACGCTTTCCTTTGCTTCGACCGCCTGGTGCAGGCCTTCCGACCAGCGCCTGCCCGACATCAGGCGACCGGTGAATTCATCCACGATGACGACTTCGCCATTCTGCACCACGTAGTGCTGGTCGCGGTGAAATAAGGCATGGGCCCGGAGCGCCGCGTAAAGATGATGAACCAGGTTGATATTCGCCGGATCGTAAAGGCTGGTTCCGGCCGAAAGCAGTCCGCTCTGCGACAGCAGCTTCTCTGCATGCTCGAAACCCGCCTCGCTCAGCAACACCTGCTGGGCCTTTTCATCCACGCTGAAATCACCTGGGCTCTTCTCCGTTTCCTGCCTGACGAGCTTGGGAATCAGGACATTCATGCGGACGTAGATATCGGTATTCCCTTCCGCCTGTCCCGAAATGATCAGGGGGGTGCGTGCCTCATCGATCAGGATGGAATCCACTTCGTCAACGATGGCAAAATGCAGCGCGCGCTGCACGCGCTCGAGCGGATGATTGACCATATTGTCGCGAAGATAGTCAAACCCGTACTCGTTATTGGTGCCGTAGGTGATATCGGCTGCATACGCCGCCTGCTTGTCGCCGTGGTCCATCTGCGAAAGAATGACCCCCACGCTGACCCCGAGAAATTGGTAAATACGCCCCATCCACTCCGCATCGCGCTTGGCAAGATAATCGTTGACGGTTACCAGGTGCACGCCTTTTCCGGCCAGGGAATTGAGATACGCGGGCAAGGTCGCCATCAATGTTTTGCCCTCGCCGGTTCTCATTTCCGCGATTTTGCCGCTATGCAGAACCATGCCGCCGATCAGCTGCACGTCAAAATGACGCATCTCCAGCACGCGCTTGCTGGCTTCCCGCACGACGGCGAAGGCTTCTGGGATTAGCGCGTCGATCGCCACGCCATCGGCCAGGCGCTGCTTGAATTCCTCGGTCTTCGCACGCAGCTCGGCATCAGTCAGCGCCGCAAACTTTGATTCAATCGAATTGATTGTTCCGACTGTCTGGAAATATTGCTTGATCAGCCGGTCGTTCCGGCTTCCGAAAACTTTCTTGAGCAAATTGTTCAGCATGAAATTTCGAAATATTCCTGTTCAGCAGCCGTCCAAAAAATTAGGGGGTGAGGTTTTTGGCCTCACCCCCCGCATGAGAGTATTAGTAATCCGACTCAACTGGGCATCTTCAAGAACCGGGATGGGTTTTGTGGCAAGCCCCTGTGCCTGACCTCAAAATGCAGATGCGGGCCGGTAGAACGGCCGGTGCTGCCCACTTCGGCAATTTTTTGCCCTCGTACCACAATCTGGCCCACTTTGACCATGCGCTTGGAAGCGTGGGCATAGCGGCTGACCAAATCATTGCCGTGGTCAACGTCTATCATATTACCATATTCGGCATGGTAATCGGAATACACCACCACCCCGTTCGCCGCTGCAACAATGGGAGTGCCGGTGGCGGCGATGAAATCGACCCCTTCATGGAAAGCGCTCCTTCCGGTAAAAGGATCGATGCGCGAACCAAATCCCGAGGAATACCATTTGGCGTTCACAGGCATGACAGACGGAAGCATTTTTTTCCTCAGCCTGTCCTGCATCAGCAATGAATCCAAGGCGCCGAGCTTGTCGGCACGGTCATCGACTATACGTGACAGCTCCTGAATCCTGTTGTTCAACTCAATGAATGACATTTCCTGGGACGGAAGGTTGGGAATCACCCCACCCACCCCGCCCTGCGCGGCGGTCTGATTGAACAGGAACTCCTGCGGCTTGATTCCCGCCAGTTCGGCAAGGCGCACTCCTACGGAATCGAGCCGCAACAGTTGCGCCTGCATCTGCCCCATTCTGACCGCCATCGCGTTGAGGCTGTCACGCAGGTAGGACTGGCTTTTTTCCTGCTCTTCCTGCTGCACGCTCAAAACCAGGGAGCGCAGCGTCGGACTGTCAATCTTGTCCGCGTAACGCAAGGAGAGATAGTTGAGGCACAGTGCCATGAACACCGCCGCCGCCAGAAATGCGCCCGCCAGGACCACAAGATGCCTGTTGGTCAGGGTGACGGTCTTCGGCTTTGCCAAATTATTGGAAATCAGAATAACATTCATCTTATTCCCTCGGTTAACTTCCAGCCATGAGCGTTCGGAAAATCAATTTCTATCTCGATGCCCTCAGCCTGGCCCCTGATCATCGAAAGCTATTTGCCAATATGCAAAAGCTCAGCAGCCTGCAACAGGTTTTTTTTGAAATTGCCCCGCGCCAATTGGCCCAATTCTGCACTGTGGGTGCATTCTCTGAAGGAAACCTGACTATACGCGCCTCAAACGGCGCGATCGCGACCAAAATCAGGCAAATGGTTCCCTCGTTGTTAAGAAAATTTGAGGCAAGGGGTTACGAGGTTACTTCAATTCGGATTGCTGTGCAAGCAGATTGCAATTCTGTTACCGAGCGCGATCTATTGGCTTCCAGCCGGACGGCAAAGCGCCGGATAGCCCGGACCGGCCTGGAAAACCTGGCTCAGCTGGCTAATAGCCTGCCGGAACCAGCATCAAGATCACCGTCCGTGTCTCCATTAAAAAACGCCCTCATTGCCCTGCTTGAGACACAAGCAGGAACGGACAAAGCTTCTGAATAAGACAGCAGCCAGGTCGAATGCGGCGAACGATTCATGCCTCTTTCCGCTCGCATCCTCAAACGCCCGAAATCCGGATCTCGAAATACATGAGCAGGAAAAGTGGTGTTCCGCGTTGATTCCCGCCTCCCTTCACGAGTGGAGAATGAGGATTAATCCGCCTGCTTTCGAAGGAAAGCCGGAATATCGAGCATATCTACTCCTGATTGCTTCATGGCTTCGACAGTCGCATCGCGCCTCCTGTTGGTACGGATGGCAGCAGGAGCATCCAATTCCTTCCAGCTTACCGCATCCGCAAGCATATTATCCGTCCCGGTACGGGAATGGATGACGCTCAGCGGTTTGGGCTGGGACCGGTTTGCCACCCCTCCCAGCCCCGTCGCCACCATGGTCACCCTCAGGTTATCCTGCATGTTTTCATCGATCACCGTGCCGACGATTACGGTGACATCTTCCGCGGTGAAATCCTTGATGGTGCTCATGACTTCATGAACCTCCCGCATCTTCATCGCCGAGCTTGCGGTAATGTTGACCAGCACACCCCTTGCGCCGGAAAGATTGACATCTTCGAGCAGAGGACTGGCGACCGCCTGCTCAGCGGCAACACGCGCCCTATCAATGCCGGAAGCAAATGCCGAGCCCATCATCGCCATTCCCATTTCCGACATGACCGTCCTTACATCCGCGAAGTCGACATTGACCAGGCCGGGGCAATTGATAACCTCCGCGATGCCCGCGACCGCGCCGTACAGAACGTCGTTGGCGGCCTTGAATGCATCGAGCATGCTGACGTCTTCCCCGAGAACCATCATCAGCTTGTCGTTGGGAATGACGATCAGGGAATCTACATATTGGGATAGCGCTTCCATGCCCGCGTGCGCAGCCTTGATTCGCCTTCCTTCAAAAGAAAAGGGCTTGGTAACCACTGCAACGGTGAGAATGCCCAGCTCCCGGGCGACCTGGGCGACGACCGGCGCGGCGCCGGTACCGGTGCCTCCGCCCATTCCGGCGGTAATGAACAGCATGTCCGCACCTTCGATCAGTTCGGCGATCCGGTCGCGATCTTCCATTGCTGCATTGCGCCCGATTTCCGGATCTGCTCCCGCGCCCAACCCCTTGGTAATTCCGGAGCCAAGCTGCAATAACGTACGCGCCTGGTTGCGCTTGAGCGCCTGTGCATCGGTGTTGGCGCAGATAAACTCGACGCCCTGCACTCCGTTCTGGATCATGTGATCCACGGCATTGCCGCCGCAGCCGCCTATGCCGATGACCTTGATGATGGCTTCCTGTGTTTGTGTATCCATGATTTCGAACATAATGCTTCTCCTGTTAGTGGACTGAACCAAATGGTTGCTACGAATTCCCGCTTGTGCCGCAAACCTGCAAGGGTTCGCGTTTTCCTTTCTTATTGAACAGTCTTGGCGCCAACTGATCCTTTTACCCTCCGGCTGTTAGAAGTTGACCTGGAACCAGCTCTTCATTCTTTCGAGAATGCGAGTGAACGAATTGCCCTGCAACCGGATGTGCTGGTTTAGCCGAAATTGCTCCATGCCCGCCTGGATGAGGCCGATGCCGGTGGAGCATCTCGGGCTCAGGACCACTTCTTCCAGGCTGCCGCGATAATGGGGGAGTCCGAGCCGCACCGGCATATGAAATATCTCTTCGCCGAGTTCCACCATGCCTTGAAGAGAACTGCTGCCCCCGGTGATGACGATGCCGGATGAAAGCAATTGCTCGAAACCGCTGCGGCGCAGTTCAGCCTGCACCATCGAATAAAGCTCCTCCACGCGCGGTTCGATGACTTCCGACAGGGTTTGCCTGGAAAGCTGGCGCACGCCCCGGTCCCCAACACCCGCCACTTCCACCAGTTCATGCGGATCAGCCATGCCCCTCAGGGCACAGCCGTAACGGCACTTGATGTCTTCCGCATCCTTGGTCGGAGTGCGCAAGGCCATTGCTATGTCATTCGTGATCTGATCTCCGGCGATGGGAATCACGGCGGTATGTCTTATCGCGCCGTGAGTGAAGACCGCAATATCCGTAGTGCCCCCGCCTATATCCACCAGGCATACGCCCAGATCCTTTTCATCTTCCGACAGCACCGCCATTGCAGAAGCCAACGGCTGCAATACGAGGTCGCGCACTTCCAGGCCGCAGCGCCGCACGCACTTCATGATGTTCTGGGCGGCGGATACTGCCCCGGTGACGATATGGACCTTTACTTCCAGCCGTATCCCGCTCATCCCGATGGGTTCCCGCACGTCTTCCTGCCCATCTATGATGAATTCCTGATTGAGAACGTGGAGAACCTGCTGATCATTGAGAATATTCACCGCCTTGGCCGTCTCCACCACCCGCTCCACATCCAGCCGGGATACTTCCTTGTCCTTGATCGCCACCATTCCATGAGAATTGAAGCTCTTGATGTGGCCGCCGGCGATGCCGGTATAGACTTCCCTGATCTTGCAGTCCGCCATCAATTCCGCTTCCTCCAGCGCACGCTGAATGGCGCTTACCGTGGTTTCGATATTGACCACGACGCCTTTCTTGAGCCCGCGTGATGGATGACTGCCCATGCCGATCACCTCGAATCCGCCCTCGGGTTTCACCTCCGCAACGATAGCGATAATTTTGGAGGTGCCGATATCCAGCCCGACAATGAGGTTCTTGCTTTCGTTGCTTCTCATCTAATCCCGTTAATCCTGTAGCCTTCAATCACTTGCTCACCTTTTTGAGCCACCCTACGTCCAACTCATTGCACCGCAAAGCCATTGGGGTATCTCAGATCGACGCGGCTAAACCGCCTGTTCAATAATGCCGCGGCGCTGCCCTCCAGCCTGGCATATCGTCCCAATCTTGCTTCCATCTGCTCTCGCCCTAGCTCCAGCACGGTTCCCTGCTCGAGGCTTATCTGCCATGCCCGCCGGGGTGAAAGCGTCAGCTTTTCGATCCTTTGCTGCAGCGGATGAAGCAACCCGGCAAAGACGGCATAGTGCCGCGCCATATCGCGGGAACTCTTCGAAGGTCCGTCGAAAACCGGCAGGCGGGGGTCGCATGGCGCATCGAAAACCTCACCCTGCGTATTCACCAGGCCGGCATCGCCCCAGCACGCCAAGGGCATTTGCTCTTCCAGCGTGACTTCCAGGCCATGGGGCCAGACGCGGCGAACCACCGCATCCCGTACCCAGGGAAGTTTCATGAAAGCGATGCGCGCCGCCACCAGGTCCACCGTAATGAAACCCTCCTTTATTTCCTTTCGCACCACGTCCGCCAATTCCCCGCGCGTTACATGCTCAAGAGGTTTGGTGGCACCGCCATCCATGTTCTTGCCCTGGAACGTCACCACCTTCAGTGGAAGGACTGGCAGGTTCAGTGCCCATCGGCCGATGTGGTACAAAGCCACTGCCAGCGCCAGGGCCAGCAATGAAGTCGTCAGCCCATTGAGCGACTGGGGGTTATCCCACATGCGCCAACTCCAGTATCCGCAATACCAAGTCCTCGAAAGATATTCCCGCGGCTTTTGCAGCCATTGGCACCAGGCTGTGAGTGGTCATGCCGGGCGAGGTATTCGTCTCCAGGAAATAGGGCTGGCCCGATTTGTCCAGTATCACATCCACCCTCCCCCACCCTTCGCATCCCAACACCCTATGGGCTTGCAGCGCCAACACCTGTATTGCATGCTCCTGCTCAGCGGGCAGGCCGCTTGGGCAAAAGTACTGTGTGCTGTCCGAAAGGTACTTGGCGTGGTAATCGTACAAACCGCCGGACGTTTCAATTCGCACCAGAGGCAAAGGAACATCGCCAAGAATGGAAACGGTGAGTTCCATTCCTTCGATAAATTGCTCCGCCAGTACAAGAGTGTCGTGCTCGGCAGCAAGCCGCCAGGCACCCGCCAATTCGCTTGCGGCTGCCACCTTGGTGAGCCCGATCGTCGACCCCTCGCGCGATGGCTTGACGATCAGAGGCAGGCCAAGCTCTCTCGCAATCCCGTGGAAATCGCTTTGCTCATCGAGCAGCACATGGCGTGGCGTCCTGATACCCACCGCCTGCCACAACAGCTTGGTCCGCCATTTATCCATCGCCAGGGCGCTCGCCATTACGCCGCTGCCGGTATAAGGCAGCCCCATGAGTTCCAGGGCGCCTTGAACAGTGCCATCCTCCCCATAGCGTCCGTGGAGGCAAATGTGGACCCGATCAAAGCCCTGATGCAAAAGGGCTTCAATGGGAAGTTCGGAAGGATCGAACGGATGGGCGTCGACGTTCCTCCGGCGCAGCGCATCGAGCACCGCTTTCCCGCTTTGCAGGGAAATCTCGCGCTCGG
The DNA here is from genome assembly GCA_035547595.1 of Nitrosospira sp. Taxonomy (GTDB): domain Bacteria; phylum Pseudomonadota; class Gammaproteobacteria; order Burkholderiales; family Nitrosomonadaceae; genus Nitrosospira. Next base: position 272 of record DASZUL010000038.1, on the reverse strand, counting down.
CCGAGCGTCCGCCCAGCAGAACCGCAACTTTCCCAAATTCCTTGTTATTCAAACGTTGTTCTCCGATTGGCGGTTTGTATTGCTTGATGATGCCGGGAACGCTGCTCCAGCGATCCGCACTTCCTGGATCAGCTCCATTCCCGTGCGCCTCCTCACGGTTTCCCGCACAGCGATAATCGTGGCTTCGATGTCCTCCGCAGTAGCCTCTCCGGTATTTACGATAAAGTTGGCATGCTTGGGCGAAACCATGGCCCCGCCGATCCGGAAACCCT
>DASZUL010000037.1:0-53092 GCA_035547595.1 Nitrosospira sp. | reverse complement strand
TAGCTCTTTTTACTATCGATGCAAATGAGTGGAGGTCTGAAAATGAGGCACTTGCTTATCCTGGCTACCGGGTTCATGGCGGTGGCTGTTTCCGCTTTTGCGGATATGCATGACTCTTATAAACTGCGGCTCGACGACGGTCAGATCGCCGACGTGATACTTACCGCGAGCGGCATATCGATAGAAGCCGCGCAGCTCGCAAGACTGAAAGCGCGTAACGAGGCTGTGCGGCAGTATGCTGAAAAAATAATTGCCGAGCATGGGCACGTCCATGATTCCCTGTCGCGGCTCGTGAAAAAAATCGATGTCATGCGGAAAAGCAATCCTATCAGCAGCGCCTTGAAAGCCGACGGAAAGGCGGACCTCGAAAAGCTGCGCTCGCTCAATGGCAAGGCATTCGACGAAGCTTATGTCAAGCAGGAAGTCGTGCTGTATCAGGACGTGCTCGACACCGTCGACAACCGGTTGATGCCCAATGCCCGCAGCGAGGAATTAAAAACGTTGCTGTATAACCTGTTTGCCCCATTATCGCTGCACCTGGAGCAGGCCCAGCGGATCCAGGAAGCACTGAATGATGAACCGCGCGAAACTCCACGGGAAGAAGCGGGGTTTTACGCAAGCAGTCTAGCCGTCTGAAGTCGCATTCGCCCATCGTCACATCTGGGCGCCCGAAGCGGTGCCCAGCAATCCCCTCGCCTCCATTTCCATGCGCAGCCTGTCCATCGCCTGGACATGTATCGCATCCAGCGCGTCGTAGGACCGGTTGCGTAGCGATACCGCCTTGAGCATGCCGCAGCGCAAGGATGCCCTTATCTCGCGCAACCCTATCCTCTCGCCGCAATATGCCCGGATAATCTGGTCGATGCTTCTTCGGCTATGCACGCCCGTGCCGAAATTCGCCGCGAGATGATGCGCAAGAATGCTCGAACCGGCTGCTTCCCTGCCGAACTGAATTCTTACGTAGGCCATGTGCAGCGTCGGCAGTACCCGCTCGCACAGCGCGAGTATCAACGCCGCCTGCGCGTGCCGGTCGTGCGCCGTCAATTCCCCGTTTCCGCCCACCCCCCCTGCCCTGCTGGCTTCGCGCATGTCGTTAACGGAAGAAATTTTCACGATCGGCCTGCTGATCGTTTCGTAAGCCCATTTCAGGGCGCGCTCCGGGCTGCTGAACTTCATTTGCGGCTCCTTTTCGATTGATATAAACCACACTGCTTTCCATAGCGGCGCCTTTTGGCGCAATATTTCACAATTTCCCAGGAAAGGCTGTTTTCCGCAAAATAGAGCGCCGCCTCATGGACGCAGCCGTGGCAGGACTTCGCCTGCCTGCGCTCGGCCACCCTCCGCGGATCGCCGTATTCCCACCGCTCGAGTTGCGGGAGACCGTAAGGAAAACCGAATCCGCCCAGGCAGGGATGATGGGATCTCACCTCCACCGCTCTCTTTCCAAAGCCGGATCAAGCCAATGCGTCATGACGCGGCCTGTGCTTCGCCGGATTCGCCATCGTTATCCAGCGCGCCACCCACGCCTTCCTCCTCCTGGCCGCTTTCACGCTTCACGCTGCTGAAGCCGAGCACGGGCTGGTTGGTGCCTTCCCGCCGTACTCGCTCCGCCAGCCGCCTGTTCCCGATCAATACCGGCTTTCCCGATTCGAAACGCTTGGGCTCGTTATACGCGGTGGCAATGCCGATCAGGACAGGGGCATAAGGCGGATTCTCGTTGCGGGAGCGGAAGCCGCGATAACGATTCTCGAATTCTTTCGCGACGAATGGCCACTCGGCCTCGGATTTTGCTCCAAGCCCGATCCATCCCCCCATGTCCTGGATCACGCGGTGGATCAGCGCATCGTCGAACACTACATCGCAATAAGTGCCCACGGAGCGAACCGCACGGTCGACTTTTGCCCAGGCGCGCAGCGCCGAATCCTGCGTGGAACCTTGCAGCATGCGGATGATGTCCGCGGGTTTGGGAACGAACTGGCCTGCATCCGGATTCGCGAGGTGGCGATTGAACGCATCGATGATCGCGGGTAGTTCATAGCTTCTGAGGGCCGCCCACCAGACGTCCAGCGCGAACCGGGACAGGCTTTTGCCATAAAATCCCATTACACCGGCGATGCCCTCGTGGAACTTCCGGAAGTCGTCTACGCGCATGGCGAAAACCTCCCATCCGTCTCGGAGGATTCCACCCCTCGCTTGTCCACCGCTTCCGCCGGCCGGCTATTCCGTAACTCCGGCGGCATCCATCCCGCGGTCCCCGAGTGATTGGCCGCCTGCAGCAGTTCCTGGCTATTGGGCATGCGCCCCCGGTGCAGGACCAGTTTTGCAGCCTCTTCACGCTGGCGCTTCACCATTCCCACCACGTAGGAAAAATTTGCTTTTCCCCTGGATGCCGCGTTTCTCGCCGCCTGCAGGAACTCCTCCACAGTCGCGCCGGCTTGCAGCAGCGCCAGCAAGGTCGGATGATGGGGATTGCAGCCTGTCACCCCCTGGCTCATCAGTGCCTTGCAACACGCACCGGAGGTACCCCGGGCGATGGAACTTTCCGGACCGCCAATGCCGGCATGGAAATGAGCCCCGTTATCGCTGTTTCCAGGATGGGAATATGGATCGCCATGATCCAGGTCCGGCTCCTGCCTCTGGCCATGGGCAGTCGTCTCCAGCTCTGGCCGGCCTTTCTCTGGGAAGCTCGTCTCGCCGGGTTTGAAATCCGCGCTTGCCTCTTCCCGGGGCTGGCAAGGCTGGTGATGCGGCTCGTGCTGGTGATGGTGATGGGGCTGGTGCTGGGGTTGGAACAGGCGGGCTTCGCTCCCGGGTTTGTCGTGGGTTTCGATGAATACAGCGGGCATCCCCTCGCCGGTTTGCTGGTCGAAACCCGCGGATAACCCGGCAGGTATGTTTGCTGCACCGCCAGGCTGGACTCGCCGGTTTTCCACATTCATGCCAGACGCCTTTGGCGGCCGGCCGCCCTTCCTGCCATTGATGCGCGCGGCTTCGATTTTGGGCCTTGCCTTGGCGATCTCGCGATCCGCGCGCGGGTTATGGCGCAGCCCGTCGCCTTCCGATACCGGAAAAAACTGCTCCGCGACCGCTTTGACAGCCTGCTGCTCCAGTCGGGTCATGGCGCGGCAAACCCTGTAAAGGCTGGGAAGATCCTCCGGCAGGGGCTTCTCGACACTGAAATAGGTATCCAGCAGCATGGTGTATGCGCCATGCTCGGCAAGCGAAAGGTGCGCCGTATCGCGCTGGTAGTCCCCACAGTATCGTTCGTAATAATTCATCGGTACGCTCCTCTGCTTGCAACGACATTCAGTAACTCGACGGGTTGTTCCCGCGGGTTTATTCCAGAGATACGTCGCCCGCATTATTACAAGTATTACTTGTTCATGTCAAGCTATTCTTGTAAACACATCGCAAGCGTTGCTTGTATCATGAATGCATGAATATCGCGAAAATCATCCGCGAAGGGCGTGAAAAACTGAACCTGAATCAGTCAGAACTGGCTGAATTGCTTGGTGTAACGCCGCAGGCAGTGCAGCAATGGGAATCCGGCGCCACCCAGCCGCGCGGAAAAAGGCTGAACAAAATAGCTGAAGTACTCAAACTGCCGTCCATTCTCATGCATTTCGGCATATTGGAGGACGTGCCGGAAAAAAAAGACATCGCCAAGCCTCCGGATTCGCCGCCAGGTGATCCTCCCCGAACCACCGCAGGAAAACCCGTTTCCCCCAACGATACCCTCATCGATGAAGTGGTGAGAGCAATGCAACGAATGTCAAAGGAAGATGCCGCCCTGCTGGTGACGCTCAGCAAGGCGCTGGTGCGCGAAGAACCGCAGTCTCCGGCTACTGAAGTGAAGAAATTGCCGGTGCCGGATCTGGCACCGCACCCGGCTTCGGCATTTCCTCCGCGCAGGGTGCCCCGGGCAACTGGAAAGGCGCGCGGAAAGACGGCAATTCGATAGAAGAGCGCACAACAGGCGCCAACCGAACCGCCGGAAATCCGAGAGGCGGGGAAGAAGGCGCAGCGACTAGCCTGCGAAGGCCTGGGCAATAACAAGACATAAGCGGCAGCGGCGCCGGCACCCGGCCGTCCGGCCGAGGATAACCAGGAACGGCATTACAGGAGGAGATATTCATGGCAAATCGCGCGCCCTACGACAATCTGGAAATGATATTCGCCTTTCACGTTTCTGAAAAAGCGCGAACCAAGCGCGAGCAGCATATCCTGCGGCTTCCTTCGGACCTACAGGAGGAAGAAAGGCGCCGGTATACCCTGGAGCATGCGGTCAAGGAAGTGCTGGTGGAGGTAGCGGAAGTCAGCCTGCTCATCAGGGAGCTGGAGAGTTAGGGAATCCCTGCACGGAGTCTCCGCAAGACGCCGCCAAAGACATATAATTCTGCTTTATTTCGGGAGCCATCATGAAATCCATCCTTTTCGCGCTGCTCAGCATCCTTGTTCTCTCCTCCTGCGCAGCAGGCAAGATGGCCGGGTTGCGCGAAGGCCAGACCAGGGCGGAAGTCATCAATGTTGCGGGGCCGCCCGATGGCTTCCAGCGCAGTGGCGACTACGAAGTATTGCTCTACATCGACCGGCGCACCAACGCCTGGTCCTACTTCTCCGGGGGCATCCAGGACCTGGTGGACTATTCGGTCATCCTGAAGGACGATCACGTAGTGGAATATGGCCCAGGCAGGGCGTATCGCCGTGATGCCGATCCCACTCCTTTCGTCCGGGTTCCTGTACGATAGCAATAAAACAGGAAAAAGTAGAAAAAGTCCGTCTGTATCGTAGTTCCTTCCCTCCCTTTTTAGGTAAAAGCCGCTGAAAACGCGCACCAGGCGGCGTTCGTTCCCGTGCATTGACAATTACAAGTAATACTTGTAAACTGTCTCCCGAATGCCATAGGAAATACCGTGGCTTCCCGCGAAACAGATGCGTAGCCCAAGCCGGCATAGCCTCGGTCCTGTAAGTCCCCTGTGGCGTGGAAAGACAAGCGGTCCGCTAGGAACAGGTGCAAAGAAATGTCCAGGCCGTGCCTGGCGCGGAACTCCGCCCGATTTGAGAGGGCACGAACAAGGAACCGGATTGGCCCGGAGCGGAAAATATCAGGAACAGGGGCGCAGGATATGGAAAACGGCGATGCCCACGGCATGAATCGGGCAAGTTGGTCCAGGGCGTGGACCGAGCATCGGCCCGCACCCCTGAATCTCACCGACACCGAGATCCTGGACTGGCTGGGCGAATACTGCGAGCGGGCGGTATATAGCCATCCCTCATCGCAATCCCGGGGCGGATTTACCCTGTATTGCTACGATATCCGGACAAGCGCCGCCACCCTGCGCGAAGCCGTTTGTCTCGCCGCAGCCAGGTGGAAGGAAGCAAATGAGTAAATGAGTACCTAGGCAGGAAAGTTGAAAACAGGCACGCAACCCCGCCGATGCCACCTCATCTCTTCCTTTTGGAGATTCCTTTTATGGAAGCCCGATACAGAACAGCGCCTTGCTGAAGCTGCCACATCTCCAGCCGAAGCTCCATACACATGCACGGCCTTTGACGCTCATGCAGATTTTTCCATGCCTGAATCTCAGCTTATAGCAAAGTTTGGCCTTGGCAGCCGCAGCATTCGGGTTGAGACAGACGCTGAGATCGTGCGGGTCGAACTTGTAGCTTTGGCACACGACCGATGAACCGGCGACAATGAGGCAGGTAGTCAGTTTTGCCGACCAGTTGTGTGAATTCGTTCCGCAAAGCGTCAGCTTCCCGCCGACACCCACGATGCTGAACAGGTCGACCTCGAAGGACTGGGACCGGCAATCTCCCTCCTGTTCGACGGCCGTAAGTTTCACGCCCGGCGCATTTGACACCGCTGTGGTTTCGGGGGCACCCCTCCCGAATACACCTTCCAGAGCGGGAACGAGCTTCGCCTTCAATTCAGCAGCGGATACCCCCGCGTGCTTGGCCATGCGTTCCCAGTCTTCACGGGAAACAACCGTATCTAGAGCTGTCGCATAATCGCTCATATCATCCTCCAGTTTAAATGTAATGCATCGGATGGGAAGGCGACCAACCACCGCTTCCCGGCGTGCTTTACTCCATCATCGCTGAACGACAAGGCTGCTGGAACCATCCAGCAAATTGAAACTGTAGATGTCTACAGTCGGTGAAAATGAATCGTGGCCGCGATTATAGAAATACCGCGGGACCACCTTCGTGATCTGTTCGTTACCAGATTGTCAGGGGAAAATCCGGGGACAAACCACGGCTCAAGCCTTATTTTTCCAACCTGGATATGTAAATCCGGCCCGCCCCTGTTTTCCTATTTCTTTCTGCCCAGCGAGACTTTGATAAGCCTTGCGCGCTCATGATGATCCTCGAGGGATCGCCGTATTTCGCGCAGCATTCGCCGCAGTTCCCCATTTTGCGCGCCGGGGATCAGTTTACTGTCCAGCAGGTCGAGCATACGCTGGTGGGATTCCACCTCGTGATGGATGTAATCCAGGTCGAACAATATGCCGCTCTGTGTCCTGAGCTTCTCGAGAAACTTTTCTTCCTCCGCCTTCATCTCGTCGCCCAGAGGACCCGGCTTCGGCACGACTCCCTGCTGGGCAGCCCAATCGCCGAATCGCGAAAGGGAGCGATCATGGTCTTCAGCCGCGTCACGCCCGAACGCCCTGACATCCCTGTTGAGCGATACCGAGTAGGCAAGACGGGCGGCATTGGCTTCCGCCTGGTTTACGGTCATGACCATGCCGGCAATTTCCGCATCATTGAGGGTTTCCCCTTCGGCGAAAGCCGGGAATGCCGGGATCGCCAGGGCAGCCGCCAGGATGAGCAATTTTTTCATAGAACTCCCTTTGTTGACTGGATGATATGGTGTGCCGTCACCGGATGCCCGGCCCCAGCCCCTTGGGCCGGAATGGAGCATCTCCTGGAAAAGGTTGTGCTTGCCTTTTTTATTTGCCTTTCTTGCCGTCGCCGCCGGTTTTCGTTTCCGGCTTGGAGGTATTGTTTTCGCGCTTGTCTTCCTTCTTCGCGGAACGTGCCATCTTTTCCTGGTCGGCTTCGATGCGCCGTGCGGTCCGTTCCCAGGGATATTCCCGCGGCTCCGGTGCCTCCTTCTGCGTGAATGCCTGCGAGGGAATCAATACGGAAAATACGATAAGGAATAACGTTCTCATGGAATTACAAGTGAAATAGCCGCACCGGTTCCAGCCGGAACCGGTGGGAGTTGTTTCTTGGTTACTCTAAGGAATTGCTGCGATGTTCCGATCATTGCGAAGCAGCCAGTGTCGATTAGCGTCGAGTACAAAGTCACGTGAATATCCGGCGCCTGCGTGGTGATACGGTCATACAGTGGCACGGCGAAGCATAGCCGGTAACATTATGCTATCCAAAAAACCCGCCTGCTTCAAGCGGATGCCAGCGCGCTATTCGCGGCCTAAAAAGGTAGGCTGACTGCCGCCACTATTTCAGGATACAGAACAGGAGCAGGACTGCCGTCGCCAGCAGCATGATCCAGAACAGGTTTTTCCAGTGCCCGCAAGGGTCCTTGCTGCTTCCGGGGCCATTCACGATGACCGGCGGACGGCCGGGCTGGCCGATGACCACCCCAGGGTTGCCGCCAGCCGATGGATCGCTGGTGACCGGCACAGTGTAGGAGCCGTCGCCATTATCGGCAACCGGTCCCGCCACTGTTGTGCCAGGCACGCCGGTCACAGTAAACCCATCGCCGCGGCCCGGACCCAGGTTGTTGCCATACTTGTCTTTCGGAATGACAGTGATGGTTCCCGTTCCTCCGCTGACGTTGACCGTAATCACGGTGCGGGAGGGATCGACACCCGGCTCCACATGCACGGACCACAACAGCTCGCGGGTAGCAGCGCAGCCTTCCCCGTAAGCCGCCTGGAAGCGAAACGTATAGTTCCCTTCCACGCTCAGCAGGTCCGCTAGCGGATTCCCGAAGATGCCGGCGGCTTCGGGAGAGTGGGTATGCTGGGAATCATCGAACAAGGGAAAGGTCTGCTGCGTGTAGCCGACGACTGGTCGGCCGGTACGCTGCTCGATCGCCATCAGGGTGGCCTGGCGCGCGGGGATGGTATCGGCGTCGACCACTGCCGCTGCGCCGAGCTTTTCCTGCGAGAGCAGGTTGCCGACGCTCGTATCCGGCCGCGAGACGGTAACCTTTACCTGCGCATTGGGTGGAAGCCCGCCCTGCAGGTATTGAAGTCCGACGAGCGGATTGATCACGTCGCCGGTGTAATATCTGGCGGTATCCGGCATGCGGCGCAGGACGGCGCCGCCGCTGGCTACCACATTCACGAAGTAGCGCGTTTCCGGCGCGGGCGCCGCAAACTCCACGCCTACGACGCCGGGGCGGAAGACCAGGGCTTGCCATGTGCCGTCGCGCTCGCCGTTTTGCGGCAGCGGCACGCGCAGGAACGTCCAGGTAGGAGCCGACGAGGACTCCACGCCGGACGTGGCAGCGGTCACGCTGGCGCCCAGCGGGGTCTTCAGTTCCACCGCCAGCCGGTCTTCGCGGTTGTCCCAGCCTACCACCACCGTAATGGTTTCCTCTTCGCAGACGTTGAACGGCAGGGGCGGCGCCGCCTGCTGCCCCTGGGGAAGCACAAACTCCGGATCGAGCAATAGCCCGGCTTCAAAGATATTGCCGAAAGCCAGGGAGAAAAACTTCTGCAGCTTGAGGTTGGTATCGGCCTGCACATACTGCCCGCGATGCAGCGAGGCCAGGGCGGTAAGCATGGCGCCGTCCAGGCTTGCCGGCGTGCCGTAGCCGATGGCGTCGATAAAAATGTTGGTGGGCGAGGTATCGGTGGGGTTCACCATGGGCGGCGTGTTCTGCAGGCCATCGGTGAACAGCAGGACATTGCGCAGGTTCGCCGTGGTCGTCAGCTGGCCGTAAGCGGCATTGAGGCCGCCGCCGATGGTGGTCGATCCACCGGCCGCCAACCCCCCGATCTTCGTCGGTCCCACCAGGGTCGCCTTGTTGGCAGGAGTCACGTCATCCAGCGCGAAATCGACTGGCGAGCTGGCGGTCGTGCTGAACGAGACGAGGCCCATGCGGTTGCCGGTGCCCGCGCGCACCAGCTGCACGAAGAGCGAGGCGGCGGCCCGGGCTTCTTCCATCTTGCTGACACCGCTCGTTCCCGGCAATGACATGCTGCCGGAGCGGTCGAATACCAGCATCACGTCGCGCCTGATCACCGGCGGCGTGGCGATATCCTGCTGGATGGCCGCGGTCGGGAAATAGCTGAGGCCGCACTTGAAACCATTGCTGAGCACGCCGGTAATGCGGCCCGCAGCGTCGAACAGGCCGGAACCCGAGCTTCCGCCGGAAACGTCCAGGTTAACACTTATGGAAGTCGGCCCGCTGGAAATAACCGAGGCAAAGCCGGGATGTGGAATGGAAAGCTTCTTTACCGCACCGTTGGGATGATGGATGCCAAATACCTGCTCCCCGGCAGCGGGAATATCCGTGCGCATGGGCACGGGAGTAATGCCCAGCCCGCCGGGCGGCACCTTGAGGCGCAGGAGGCAATAGTCGTTGGCGCTGCCATCGGCGAAACGCTGCCGGATGACCTCTTTCACCTTGAAAAAACGGCCACTGTAGCCTCCCGGCCGGTCGCCGTTGCACAGCGTCCGGTAGTTGAAGATGACGGAGGCGCTCTTTGCATCGTCGATGGAGCTGGCCATGCAATGCCCGGCGGTGATAATGGTATCCGGGCTGATCAGGGTCACGCTGCAAGTGGAAACGTAGAAACCCAGGTTCTTGTCGAAGTCCACATGCATGACCATGCCCACGGCGGGCTCGATGCTATTGCGGATATCTCCCGCAGGACTGATGCAGCCTACATTTTCCCAGTTCGGCGGTGCGGAGCAGAACCAGAATGGATCGTACTTCGGCTCGGTATAGCTCGCATCGCCCTGGAACGGGTCGCAGTTCGAAAGAGCCGTGGGATCCTGGATGCCGGCATGCCGCTCCCCCCGGCCGTACCGGTCGAGCTGGACGCCCCCGGTAGCCGCGCCATTGGTGATGTAGCGGATAGGCACCGGGCCGCCCAGCGCATAGATGTTGATGGGGCGCGTCCAGAAATCGGTGCCGTCGGCGGAGGTGAAAATATCGGTGTCATAGCCCAGGTCCACTTCCAGGCGATTGGAGGCGGGAAGGCTCGCCCCCGTGAAGTGCAGGATCAGGAGCTTGGTTCCGCCGGGAGCAGGAGAAGGCGGCGGGTTGAAGTTCAGCGTCCAGGTGTCGGACGGGCCGGTAGCCGGGCCGAAGTCGGGCCCGATACCTGCTGCTGGCGATACGATCTGGACCGAACCGGTTACATGCGACATGGCTTACCTCGCTTCTCAAGAATGGAAAGGAGCTTCCGGAAAAACACTGGAGCGTATCGTCTTGTTTTTCCTATCCCTATTTTGTTCACATGACCTGATGCATTGCCTGCTCCATACCGATCAATAAGCTTCTCTATGTTTGTAGCAGATAAGATACTGAAAACAAGATAACCGGGCAGGGGCCAGAGTTTTCCGGGCGGGTGATATCAGGCAAGGGACGATGGGGCACCGCGGCAGGCTAGGCGGGGATGCACTGGACAGGACATCAGCCTAACTATCGGATTGAGGCCAGGTACGGCTACGGCTTATGAAATAGCGGAATCAGGCGGCAAGCACAGCGGTATTTCAGAATTATTCGTGACGCAACCCGCTTATTGAGACGGTTTTTCAGGATAGCCCGGCCAAACCCGGGCAGAGGCTTACATGCCGCGCACCGGAGACGGGAATGTGTTTGCCGTTACGGTGTCGTGAGAGAAGACCGCGAGCGGATGAAAGACTGCAAAGTAAGGGGATCAGGGAGATCTACCGGGAGGCCGGAGCCGGCCGCCTGGGTCAACCGGTATTCATATCGGATATTTAATCAGGACTGCTTCCAGTTCTCGATGAACGCCTGCCGGATGTGCCGCACCGCTGCATCCTTCCTGAGCTGGTATTGCGCCGCGAATTTTCCTTTGTCATAGAGGATGTTGTGGCCCCGGTCCTCGTCCACCGCAATTTCATTATGATGGGGAAGCGACCCGCGCAAACGGAAACTTTTGTCTTTCGTCAGTGATGCGGGGATGAAGGTTATGGTTTCCACCACGCCGTGCGAATCGTGTTTCTGCGCATAGCGGCCGGATATGAGCTTGCCTTTCCACAAAGCTGCGGCTTCCTGAGGGCTCCCCTTCCATAAATTGCCATTGGTAGTGAATTTGAGTTTTCCCGAAGCGATATCGAAATCCGAGACCTCCCCATATTCCGGCGCTTGCTGGAGGGAAGCCGCAGGATCGTCGGGATCATACAGAACCAGCCTGCCATTGCGGATCGCGCCAAACTGCCCGTAGCTGCTGTGCGCATAAAAATCGCCGATGGCATGCGCGGCGCGATGAAATAGGTCCAGGTTGCGGACACCGTCTGTCTTGAATTGCGCCAGGCGATCGGCGACCTGCTTCCAGCTTTCCTCGATATAGCCGTTATCGAAATGGTCTCTCGGGTCGTAGCCTCCCGGCAGGTCCACATCATCCACGGTAAGGCTTCTTCTCCACAGGAAGCTCGTAAAATGCCTGTTCAGGGATTTCAATACCCAATCCGGGCAAATATCAGGCGTGAGCGCTTCGTTCAATATGGTCTTGTGGACCCAGCCTGCAAAGGTGGGATCGAGCCTGGACCAGTCGCGCTTCAGGCGCACCGCTTTTTTTCCCTCGTAAAGGGCGTGGCTCTGCATCGTCCACAGGTGCGCATCGTTGAAGATGAAGAGCGGGATGTATTCGGCGCTGTCCGGCAGATGCGGCATCTTTCCTTGCGCGCCTGCCTTTTTGCTTCCCTTTTCTCCTGTTTTTTCCGAACGGGCCGCGTGAGCGGGTTCGATGACCTGCCACTTGCCAGCCTCATCCTTGTACATCACCCACACATGGTCGATATCCTCGTGGTTCTTGCCGAACCAGGCGCGGAATTTGCCCAGCGCCACACGCACATTGAATGAACTGACCCCGCTCGCCAGCAGCATCGATGCGATGAGCAGGGCGCGGTCCTCGCAGTCTCCCGAGCGCAAATTCAACGTTTCATCCGGAAACTGCCAGGGATCGAGCCCCTCGGTGAGCCGATATGCAATCTTTTTCGAAACGAACTCGGTGATCACGTAGGCGCGCAGGTCGAATGAGCCGGGACCGCGCGACACAAAAAGATCCCACGAAGCGCCTGGCAGTTTCCCGATGAACTTGCGCAGATCCTGTTCCAGGGTGCGCCGCATGATGGCGTTGTCCTTGGTCACCAGAAACTCGCGCACGTCGATGTCATATCCTCCCGTTTGCTTCATGACGACGGGCCGCGAAGAGGGAACGATGGAATCGTGAATGATGCGTTCTCCGTCCCAGTTCCAGCGGCGCAGTCCATTCACCCGGGAATTTTGGAAGCACATGGTTTCATCCCTGAAAAATAATGCTTACATGGAAGGTTTGGCATCGCATGGTTCCGGAATACCTTGTCTATTGCAGCTATTGGGGTTATTGCAGCTTGAAAGCATCCGCCAGGAATTTTTTCGTTTCCTCCCATGAAACCTTGTCCGCGCGCGCATCGTAGGCAAGGGGAAGATTGAATTTGCGGCCATTTTCGTCGGCTGCCGGGTTGGTGAAACTGTGCTTCACTCCGGGGAATACCACCGTCTTGGAATTTACTCCCGCGTTTTTCATCTCCTCCTGGAAAGCCGCCACCTGCTCCGGCGGAATCATGGGATCATCCGCACCGACAAAGGAAATGATTCGCGCCTTCACCTTGCCCGGCTGCGCAGGGGTCTGCGTCGCCAGGCCACCGTGGAAGCTGGCGACCGCTTTCAGGTCCTCGCCCAGGCGCGCCATTTGCAGCGCCACGCTGCCGCCGAAACAATAGCCGAGCGCGGCGATATTGCCGGGGTCCACGCTTTCCTGCTGCTCGAGGAACTTCAGCGCAGCGTCGAAACGGCTTTTGGCGAGCGGCAGGTTCTTTGCCACTTCCCCGGCAAATTTTCCGGCTTCATCCGGATGATGAGCCTGCTTTCCATTCCCGTACATGTCGAGCGCCAGCGCGGTATAGCCCAGTTCCGCCAGCATGCGGGCGCGCTGGCGCGCATATTCGTTGTGACCCCACCATTCATGCACCACCAGCACGCCGGGGCGCTTGCCCTTGATCGCATCGTCATAGGCGAGATACCCTTTCAGCGTTTCTCCGTTATTGCTGTAAGTCACTTCCTTTCCCTGCACCATTGCCTGCACTCCCGAGCTCAAGAATAAGAAGATTGCGGTAACTATGAGTTTGTTCATGATTGTCGGCAAAAATCGATTATCGGATTCACCCTGCGGCGGGTTTATTCCAGGCATGGTATGGGCAAATCATAAGATGATCAACTTCTGGCTGAATTTCGGTCATTGGGAGAGAGGCCATTTTTACACCTGTTTTATACTGAATGGCTGAAATGGTGGAAAAAGCCATACGGTTGTAAAAACGCGGCCTGTCACCTATTCTACAGTTCCACAGATATGCGAAGGTAACCGAGAGGAGGATAAACGCATGTCCGACCCTGCCATCCAGGACCGTGCCGCAGGTGCCATCATGGGCGCTTTCATCGGTGATGCCCTCGGCCTTGGTCCTCATTGGTATTACGACCTTGCAGTGCTCCGCCGCGATTACGGCGACTGGATCACGGCTTACACCGATCCCAAACCTGGACGCTACCATAGCGCTCTGCACGCGGGACAGCTCTCGCAAAACGGCATCCTGCTCCGCCTCATGCTGCGCTCTCTGGCTGATCATGGCGGTTATGACGAAGCGGATTTCTGCCGCCGGGTGGATGGGGAAATCTTTCCGCTGCTCAACGGCCAGCCGGTGAATGGGCCGGGGGGCTACACCCAGCAATCCATCCGCGACGCTTGGCGCAAGCGTGTCGAACAGAAATTGCCCTGGGGACGGATAGGCGGCGAGGCGGACACGACCGAAGCGATCGCCCGCACACTCGCCCTGGCGGTGCGCTATGCTTTCCAGCCGCAAGAGCTCGCGGATGCCATTGCCAGCAATACGCGGCTAACGCAAATCGATGGCACCGTGGTCACACTCACTGTCGCCTACGGGGCGGTACTGGGGCTGCTGGTGCAGGGCCACAAGCTCAACAAAAGCCTTTCCGGCAAGCTCATGCGCCTGGCAAGAGCGGAAAAGCTTCCGTACCACGCCCTCACGCATACCGACCAGGAACCGCCGCAGGCGGATAATCCCCACGGCGACGGTGTTTTCACCTCTCCCGATGCCCTGCTCACCCCCTCGTACGTCGCCACCGCCGCGCTGGACCCGGACATACGGATAGAGCCCGCGTGGAAGGTATCCATCGTTTATGGCATGACCTGCGCCATCTATCACCAGCTTCCCGCAGCCTACTATCTTTCCGCCCGCTTCTCCGGTAACTTCGAATCGGCCGTGCTCCATGCCGTGAATGGCGGCGGAGAAAACCAGGCGCGCGCCATGCTCACCGGCGCGCTGGTGGGGGCGCAAACCGGATTGTCGGGGGTTCCCCAACGCTTTCAGGATGACCTGGAGGAAGGCGAAATGCTCAAAGGGCTGGCGATGAAGGTGGCGGCGAAAGTCAGCCCCTCGCCTGCCTCGGATTAAATTGAAGCGTAGGTGCGTAGATCAGATTAGCGAAGCGTAATCTGAGACAACATTTTATAGATCAGATTCGCGAAAGGTAATCCGGCTACTGCAATTTACTTTGTCGAATTAACTTTTCACTGATCCGACCTACTTCCGACCCAGGACTGCATTTTCATTCATACGAATCAAATGTACGGTTACAGCTAAAAATTCCATCAAGACTTCTAATTACCAGTCGGTAGGTCCGTTTTCGATATCATTCAGATCGAAGCGCTCGGGTTCCATAAGTTTTCGACAGCCGGCTTCACGGGTGGAACCAATAAGTCGTGATTTTTCCATTAGGCCTTAAATTCGCATGTCATCGAGAAACTCCGATGCCGGCTCGACGCTTGTTACCAGCAGATGATCCCTGGCCCGTGTACAGGCAACGTAGAGCAAATGCCGCTCGGTGTCATAAATCTCCTGTAAATCCGCATTATCGCCAACCATCTCGATGCGTTCCTGCAAAGGAAGGACTTCATCGTCGCACGCCATCACGGCAACAGCACGGAACTCCAGGCCTTTGGCGAGATGCATGGTACCAATAGAGACATGGCCATTGGTTGTTTCCACATGCTCATCGAGAATCTGAAAAGCCATATCCGCTCTATCCACAGCAGCTCGCGCACGATCCAACTGCGCCTCCGAGCGAACAAATATGCCGAACTCGTGAGGCATTATCCCCACTTTGGCTCGTTCCTTGATCCAGTTGCCGACTGTCAAGATTTCCTCACTCTCATTTTTGAGGGCATGAATGATAGGGGGCGGACCATTGAACACTGAAACCGTGTCGCTGCGGTCCTCAGTGTTACCATCCACATCCGTTACCAAAGGCCCGAGTAGGCGGTCTGCCTGCGCACGAATTTGATGAGAGGTACGGTAATTGACGCGCAGGGTGCGCGAGCGGCCACGGATATCTACGCCAACGGCCTTCCATGAGAAGGGCTGCTGGAAGATCCGCTGACCGAGGTCGCCGGCAAAAAACAGCGCATTCTGACGATTCCCGCCTATAGCAGCGAGGAACCGGAGATGCGCAATACCGAGATCCTGTGCCTCATCGACAATTGCAAAGTCGAATACCGCTTTCCTGTTCTTTGAGATCGCAGCAGCCAGACTACTGAATAGCCCGGGATGAGTCAGCAGCCCGCGCGCCCTCAGAGTAGCGCGAACACGTTCGAAAATCGACCACAATACTGCACGTTGTGCTTCCGGCAGCCGGGTTTTTCTGCCGAGACGCGCAACATCGCGATATGCCTCCCAGCTTTCCAGTTGCCAGGCATCCACTACCTGTTCCCAGTCCGCAAGAAGAAAATGCAAGCCGAACTTATGGCCATTCACGGCTTTGGACGCTTCCTGCATCGCCTCCCGCACAATCTCGCGACTCGCTATTGTCGCTGCCCCAATAAGTGATTTATAAAGCCGAAGACCGATCGCATCAAGAGAATAGACATCGATCCGCTCCGCGAGACGGGGCTCACTGCTCAACAGGCGCTTCAGCTTGGTGCGCAACGCATTTGCCAGGGCGTCGGAGAAGGTCGTCAACAGAACGCGGGCATCAGGATACGTACGCGCCAGATAGCCCGCTCGGTGCAACGCGACGATGGTCTTGCCTGTGCCGGCTGAACCGGAAACACGTGCAGGTCCAGCATAGTCCCGCTCCACCCATTGCCGTTGCTCTGGGTGGAGAAAGACCGTCCACTTCTCCCATGGAAAATCGAGGGCGCGCTGCAATTCCTCCACATTCGTCATCACACGGAAGCGACGCTGGGCATCGGGATGGTCGAAGGGATTTGCTGCCAAGACGGCAGGCTGCGGCAAGCGCGGCTTGCCGCCCGTCGCCAATTCCACCAATGCCTCCGCCGCTTCGGCGGGCAAGTGTTCAGTCAGGGCCAGCAACGCGTCCTCCGTGGTTGCCTTCCTTACATCGCCGATCCATTCAGCTGGCACGCCGTAGCTGAAAAGCTCTTCGTCGGATGCCGCGATGTAAACAGCCCTCCTCTCCGCGGCAAGTTTCGGCTCCAGGGCAAGCGCCGCTTCCACGTACACCGGAACCGCGATCTCCTTCACCGTCTCGCGTATTTCGACCAGTTGCGCGGCCCCGGTTGCCGGATGTGTTTCCAGCTTGTGCCGCTCGGCCCAGTCATAAGCTTTGTCGTGGTGGTCGACATAGCAGAGCAGCAGGCTGCCTGCGGTTTTGTGAACGATCAGACGGATATCGACGTTTACCCGTACGGACCAGAAGTTTCTGTCCTTCGCCTTGTCCAGCTTGTGAAAATTGAATCCGGGATTGGCAGGATTGAGTTGCAGGTCGAAAGCAGTTGTCTTGACTGCTTTCTGTTCATCGCCTGTAAGGCGGGCAAGACTGTCGGTAAAGGTGTCGGCGATACGGAAATCCATAGGTTTATGAGAGCAGCTTTGCGTCGGAATCAGTTTCCAAAAGGGTTCGAATAGCATCCTCCGCCTTTGGATAAATTTCCCATAGATACTGAAGTAATTGGTCCCGAAGTGCGGCCCGGTCTTCCCCAAAATGAGCGCGGCGGTGATCATTGGGGCAAATCGCGACTACATTCCACTCTTCATCAGGACCGTTTTTGGACAAAGGAATTACGTGATGTGTCTCCAGGAAGATGCGGCCATTGTCCATCTTAAAGCCCGGGATGCCGCAGCATTCACATACTCCTTCCGCCCGTTCCAGAACCGCCCGACGGACTTCTAAAGACCGGTCAAATATAAATCCCGTAGATTCATGCTTCGCGACCGACGCGGACAGGGAAAACTGATCGATGAAAACTGATCGGCTCGATGGAATATCCTCTCGGTCCAGCATCCTGCCTGGAGGAACTTTTCTTACCACGCGAAATAACCCGTCGTCATCCGAATAGGAATGCACGTGCCAGACTTCGGAATCAAGCATCCGATACTTGACCTTGAATTCCTCCCAGTCAAGCTCAGGCTGGGATGGAGATTTTCCCTCTAATATTATTACGCGAACCGGCTCATGCTTTCTGTAGGCCCATTGCAGCAATGAATCAAATTTTTCAGCACGCCTCGCCTGCTTGCCGGCACTAGACTTTATGTAGGAAGAGTTGGAGCGGTCGGTTGCGATGCGGTAAAGCTTTGACGCGCGCTGACGAATGCTGTCTTCGTATAAAATCAAATCCTGAGAAACCGAAAGCGAATGATGCCAAATGCATAATACAGCCGGCTGACCGCTTCCTCCGAACGCCCATTCAAAGCAGTAAGCTGGATTTTTTCGGGGGTTTTTTACCGCTGAACCATCTTTCTTCACTCCCCATGGGACAACGTCTATTCCGGCTTCTTCTACCAGATCCATTATTTTTCTGTTTTGGCGCGGACGAAGCGACTCCAGTATGGATTCAAGCACGCCACTATCGCTCTCCTTCATCATTGCACCCGGAACACCTTCATCACCTCATCACCCAAATGATTAATCACCTTCACAGCAATCCGTCCTGACTTTGGTTTTTCAAACGGCCGTGAAGTATCGCTGTTCAATGTCGCCCATGCTTCAGAGTCAATCTCCGCCTTTAATGTCGTCTTGAGTGCGCTATAAGGATCGTTCGCCCCCAGGAAATACGCATGGCGGATGAAGAAACTTTCTTCGTTGTAATCGGTATCGATGAACCAGCAGGCGATCTCATCGGGGCCGTTGCTGACGACTTCTCCGGTCTGGGGCTTGAAGACGTCCACGCCGTTCACCTTCACCCGCAGCTTGCCGTCGTTCTCCGGCAGCAGGGTGATGTCCGGTTCACCGAAGATGACGAACAGGTTGCCTTTGCCGGTATTCTTGAGGTCTTCCGCCATGTGCAGGTCGGCGTTCATGCGCGCCTTAAGCACAGGGATGCGGCCCAGCTTACTGAACTCGGTAGCATGGGCCTCGTAATTGAAAGCGCAGGCGATCAGCACATCGAACCCTCCATCTCCGGCCTCGCGGGCGGCGGCGACGAGGTCGGCGCGCTGCACCGTGCCGAATTCGGGGCCAATAAAGATGGCGGCGCGCTTCTCGCGGCCGGTTTCCGCGCTGCCTTCAAGGTAGCGACCTTCCGCGCAGACCAGGTCACCGGGCCAGGGCGTGAGGGCGGTGAAAGTGATCCTGTCTTCCTTATGGGCCTGCTGCACTCCAGCGGTTTTGAGGTTTTCCAGGATCAATCTGGGGGAATGACTGCTTGACGTTGTATTCGGCGCTGTCCTGCTTCAGGGTATCGATCAACTCGTCATTCTCATCCACGCCCAGCATGCGATGGGGACTGAGGCTCCCTACCGTGAAAGGGCCGGCTACGCGAACTTTCTTATTGTCTATGTAGGGCTTGTCATAGAGATATTCATGATCCGCCTTGGCGGCGATGGAAGCGTCGATCTCCTTCTGACGAGCGATGCGCGCCTGCCACCAGTCGGCATGCAGGCGCAATGCTGGCTCCGACCAGGCCTTGTCCACCTCACGCGGGATTTCTCACTCTTCCCATGCAAATAATTCGTCATTCCCGCGTACGCGGGAATCCAGGTTTATCGATTCTGGATACCCGCCTCCGCGGGTATGACGGGTAGAGATGCGTCCCAGTGCTTCGTTCAACTTCGCCCTCAGGGGCTCCAGCTTCGCCTGCCACTTCTCCCAGATGACATCGATCTCGGCGTTCTTTGAGAACGATTGCAAAGTGACTAACGGCACTCGCTCATAGACGAAACCTAGGCGGATGTTGCCATGCACGGGTTGCGAACTCTGTGCGCTGCGGGTAACTTCAGCCTCCTTGATCTGGCCCTCACGTGAATCGGCTAGCAGGCAGGATGGATAGCGTGCGCCCATGATACGGGCTCGGGCAAGTGCCAGCGCCACGCGCGAGGTGTCGATAGTGATCCAGCGACGACCCCATTGCTCGGCGACGGTGGCCGTGGTGCCGGAACCGCAAGTAGGGTCAAGTACGAGATCGCCTGGATCGGAGGTCATCAAGATGCAACGCTGAATGACGCTTGTCCCTGTCTGGACAACATAAACTTTTGGATCATTTCGGCTTTGAACGCTTCCCCCAATATCACTCCAGACATCCGTCACAGGAAGCACCGCTAAATCGGCAGCAAATCGTTTGTAGCGGATTGAGCGCCCGGACATTTGCACTCGGCCAGCGCGAGCTAGCCGTGTCACTCCTTGCAAGGTTGTTTTCCATTGGCGTCCGGGAGGTGTAGGAAATTCAGTGCCGTTAAACCGAAACGTGTAGATGCAGGAAGGAACGTTGTTGTTCTGCCCGCTCAGATCGCTAAGCGTAAATAGCCTCCCATCGGCATCCTCTTGGTAATGGCTGTCGGCCTCGGCTCGCTCCATCTTGTCCGTGTAGATACGACGAAATTTGACTGCCGCCTTGCTTTTTGCATACCAAAGAATGAAGTCGTGGGTTCCCGCTAGAAGCGTTCCCCCGAGCCCACTTGTTTTGCTTACTGAGATTTGGGCAGCAAAATTCGTTTCCCCAAACACCTCATCCATCACCGCCCTCACCCTGTGCACATTCTCATCACCAATCTGCACGAAGATCGACCCTGACTCCGGAAGAAGATCGCGAGCGACGGTAAGACGGTCGCGCAAATACGTCAAATAGGAGTGAATACCATCCCGCCAAGTATCCCGAAACGCCTTGACCTGTTCCGGCTCACGGGTGATGTGGTTCGCATTGCCGTCCTTCACGTCACGGC
Organism: Nitrosospira sp.; assembly: GCA_035547595.1. GTDB lineage: Bacteria > Pseudomonadota > Gammaproteobacteria > Burkholderiales > Nitrosomonadaceae > Nitrosospira. Next base: position 32,686 of record DASZUL010000037.1, on the reverse strand, counting down.
TAGTCGTGGACCATTGAAAGTTGGAGTTGAATTTGATGCCATAGGGCGGATCGAAATAGATGCACTGCACCTTTCCGCGCAGGCCCTCGCGCTCAGCCAGGCTGGCCATGACTTGGAGAGAGTCGCCGAGGATCATCCGGTTGCTCCAGTTCTGGTCGTGCTGGTAGAACTCGGTCTTGTCCGCATCCTTGGGGATGCCGTTGAAATCGGCAAAGAGGTCGGGGGTGATCTCCCCGGTTTCATGCCTGCGCTCCCTCGTCTCGCGCAGCAGGTCGTTGATGAGCGCTTTCGGGTGAACTTTTTCCTGGATGTAGAGCGGCGGCACATGGACAACAAGGTCGCTCCAGTCTTGCTCGTCCTTACCGCGCCAGATGAGCTGCGGGTCGAGATCTCGGTTCAGCTTCTGCTGGAATTCATCCGAGATTTTCCCAAGGTCGTGCAGCCTACCCACCTGGTACAGCAGCTCGGTGTACTTGCGCGAATAGCGCACCTGCTTGGGGTTTTTGGTCTGCTCGTCCAGCACCGACTGGTATTCGGCGGTTGGGATGTTCTTGCGCGTCGCTTCTTCGTATTTCAAAGCTTCGACCGTTTTGCTAGAGGAATTTTTGGCCATGAGTTATGCCTCGCTTCCCTGTAGGGCTTCCCCGGTGAGGATGCCGTAGAGGGGAGAATTGATGTAGTAGCTGGAGCGGCCGATCTTGCGCTTGTGCAAAAAGCCGCCAGCCGCCAGCGATTCCAGGTATTTGGTGGCGGTCAGGCGCGACACCTTGAGGTCATGCTGGACAAATTCGATCTTGGTGTAAGGATGCGAGAACAGGCTGTTGATCAGGTCCTGGCTGTAAAACCGGTATTTCGCGCGGATACGGTGCTTGACGTCCAGCAGTAATGCCTTGATGGCCTGAATGGTCACGATGCCGTCGATTGCAGTGTGTTCCACGGCGGTCAGCATGTACAGTACCCAGTCCTCCCAGGCATCGTGTTCGCGCACCTCCTGCAGCAACCGGTAGTAGTCGGACTTGTGGCGCACGATATGGCGGCTAAGGTAGAGTACCGGAATGTCGAGCAGGCCCTGCCTGACGAGATAGAGCACGTTGATGATGCGTCCGGTACGTCCATTGCCATCGTAGAAGGGATGAATGCTCTCGAACTGGTGATGGATGAGCGCCATCTTGATCAGCGGATCGGCGTCGAATAGCTCGTCCTGGTTGATGAAGCGTTCGAGATCGGCCATCAGCGCCACAACGACGGCAGGGTCCTGTGGCGGCATGTAGACTGTTTTTCCGCTACTGCTCTTGAGTGCGGTACCCGGCAGTTTGCGGAAACCAGCATTGTTCTGCTCCAGCTCGGACTGAATCCGGATAATGTGATTGCAGGTGAGCAGGCCGGTCTGGCGAACGGCCTCGAAGCCAACTCGCAGCGCCTGCCGGTAGCGGGCGACTTCCTTGGCGGCATTGGTGGAGGCTTCGGGAAGATCGGCATTGCGGAACAATTCGTCCTGGGTCGTGACAATGTTCTCGATCTCGGAACTGTCCTTGGCTTCCTGCAAGCCAAGGGTGCTGATGAGGATACCCTGATTGGGTATGGAGGCAGCCACGCCCTTGAGTTCGGCCAGCCGGCGGCTGGCAACCGTCAACTTCTTCAGGATGTCGGGCCTGTCGAAGCGTGCCGGTTGGAGGGCGGTCAGTGGAGTAATTTCAGCCATCTATACAGATTGAATCTGATATGTATATAAAAATAGGAATTACTATACATATCTAGTGGAATATGTAAAGGTAAACCGGGCTTTGCCTGCAAGTCGCAGGCAGTTCAGCGGGGGATAGTAGGTAAATGGTAGATAGCGTGGCGTTCATGGCTTGGTGTTTATGCTGCTTTCTGCGCAATGGCGGCCAGCATTTTCTCGAAGGCTTCAGCGACCTTGGCCTTGAAATCGGCCTCGATCCGGTACACGTCGGCGAACTCGGCAAAAGCCCAGCGGCCATAGCTTCCCAGATGGTTGACGCCGGGTACCCAGTAGGTATCCATGGCGGATTTTTTCTCCTTCGCATCTTCGCGCCGGTAGCCCTTGATCTCGACCACGAGATGCAGCAGGTCATCCGGGCCGTGGCCGTCATCTACCAGCACGATGAAGTCGGGCAGATATTTGCGCATCCCGGAGCCGTAGCGATAGGGCACTTCCAGGCCGAGATTGTGGTTTTTTACATAAGCCCGGACCTTGGGGTGCAACTCCGCCGTGCGGCAAAATTCCGCCTCCCAATCGCTATCGAGAATAATCCAGTTGATGTGGCAGGATTTGGAACTGGTTTCCCATCGATCAGCTTTTGACGTATTGAAGCGGACTTGCCGGGTCGAGCCGGTGGGATTATAAGGATCAAGCAACGCTTTAATGGGTTGTTCCCCAAGAAACTGCCGGGTAATGGCTGTGGTAATCCTGTTGCAGGCCATGTCCGCCAACTCCTGATACATAAGAAGCGCGGGATAAGTGCCGCCTCTGCACACCAGGCAGGTGTCGAGCCATTGCTTTGTAATACGCTTGAGCTGGCCGAAAAGGTAGAGCTTCGGCTCCTCCCCGGGATCCCGCCATTTCGTGTAGAGCAACCGCTGTGTGAGGTTAAAGACGAGCGTGGAACGCCGAATATCGCCGAGATGCTCAACGGTAAGGTCAACTCCCTCGCCAATAATGCCCTCGTTACGGTTTTTGGTGGGTCCGGTCAGATCGGGCGTCAGTTCCAGAACCGAATCCTCATTGAAATCGGCGGTCAGCCGTTCCTCCGGCAGCTCCACGCGGTAGCCTTCGACGCGGGGAAAGCGGATTTCGAGGGCATCCCGTTCAGGCCTAACGGCCTTGACCTGAACCGTCAGACGCGGTGGCTGCGGCGGAGCGATGACTGGCTTGGCCGTGAAGTCGAAAGGAATGCCGAAAATATCGGCGTACTCGACATTGAAGAGATCTTCTTCGTTGAGTTCGTAGGATTGGCGGCGCAACGCACGGCCAATGACCTGTTCGCACAGGAGCTGGGTGCCGAAAGCGCGTATGCCGAGCACGTGCGTGACGGTATTCGCATCCCAGCCTTCGGTGAGCATTGATACGGAAACGACGCAGCGGATGCCCCCGCCCAATTGGCCGGGCTTACCTACGGTATTCATGACCTCGCGAAGCAATTCCTGGTCCGTGATATTGTCGCCGGCTCGGGCATCGCCGGTACGCTCCCTGATCTCACGGCGAAACCGATCGATCTCGTCGGCGGCCATGCTGCGAAAATTATCGTCGAGCACATCGCCTGCTTCCAGTTGTTCGCTATCGATCAGGAGCGTGTTGGGGCGCGGGAGCGAATTGCCGGTAGTGTCGTCGAAATTTCGGAAGAGCGGAAGACGGCCGTTTTCCGGCGTGGTGGTGCCGTCCTCGTTTTTGCGATGAAAACCGGAGATAAAGTCATAAACCAGCTTGGAGATGGCGGTATTCTGACAGACGATGATGAAACAGGGCGGAACCTCGATGCCCTTATCCTCCCAGAGCTGGAAGGTCTTTCGTAGTGGCCGTACAGGGCTTGCATCGCGGTCTAGCGAGTGGGAAGCTTGAGGGGGTCGAGTTCTTCGCCTTGACCGCGCCCTTTCCTGGGCATCTCCTTGCGGATATTTTCCCAAAGATCCCTAAACATAGGCATTTCTTCGCCAGGGATATTTTCCGCTACCGGCACGCGCGGCAGCTTGACGATGCCGCATTCGATGGCATCCATCAGTGAAAAATCGCTCATCGTCCAGGGAAACAGCGTACCCTCGGCGTAGCCTGAGCCACGGAGGAAAAATGGCGTCGCCGACAGATCAATCACACGGCTCAGGCCCAGCTTGCGATTTACGGCTTCGAGCCCGAAAATCCAGAGACGCGCCGCCTCATTGTTCTTCTCGGCCTCCTTCTTCTCGTCGCCTTTCAGGTCCTCATCGTCTGCGTCTTTTGGTTTCTCGCGGTAGCAGTGGTGCGCCTCGTCGTTGATCGCGAGTATATTCTTCATGCCCATCAGCTCAGGCATCACGCGCTGGAGCATCTGGCCTTCGGTTTCAAGCATCCTGGGTTCCTCGCCCGTGCGGCCCTGGAGAAGCTGGCGTCCGCCTTTGGAAATCTCGATGCGTTCGCGCAGCTTGAAAGCATGATAATTGGTGATGACGATCTTCGCCCTGTTCACATCGTCGAGCATGTCGCCCGGCACCAGCTCGCGATCTTTGTAGTAGCTATCGGGATCGTTAGGCTGGAGAACGCGCAACCGGTCCTTTATGGTCAGGCCGGGGGCACAAACCAGAAAGCCGCGCGTGAAGTGCTTGCTTGCCGGGTGCCTTACCGCATTGATGGTCTGCCAGGCGATAAGCATCGCCATCACCGTTGTCTTGCCGGCGCCGGTGGCCAGCTTCAATGCGAATCGCATCAATTGGGGGTTGGCATCACGATTTGCGGACGTAAGATGTTCGAGTATGCGCTTCCCATTGGCGGAGTGAGGGGCAACCTCCGTCAGCCATATCGCGGTTTCCGCTGCCTCCACCTGGCAGAAGAATGACCGGATGCCACTAAAATTGTGATTACGCCAATGCTGAAGCAGGCGGGCTGTCTCGGGCGTGACCTGCCATTGATTGGGATTGGGCAATTTACGCCAAGTATCCACGTAGCGGCGGACTTCATTGATGATTGGAGTGGGATCATATTGCTGCGCCTTCGTTGAAAGTTCCTTACCTTCATCGAAAATGAGTGCCCCCTGTTTCGCGGCAAGTTTCCGCTTCTTCGGCTTCGGAATCGGTGTAATGAACTCGGCGCGACGGCGGGTTTCGATAATCTTCTGCGTAGGCTGGCCGTGCTCATCCAGCTCCCAGTGGCGACCGGGATAGGCGTAGGGGGAGTTTAGAATCGGATGATCGAAGAATAGATTGGACATAGACGAATCTAAAAAGGGGCTGGCCGAAACAATCTTCCTGGCGCAACTGTCGCTTCTCCTCGGAAGAAGCAATGAGCTTTAACCCAAGATCATGCATCTGCTCCGGCAATAGTACCGTGGTCTCGGTTCAGAATACCTGACGGCAAAGGGTTGACGTAGTCTAAATCCCTGACTCAGCCGTTACAACTATTCTGGAAGCATGGTTATGTACGGTGAGACATGCAGAAACTAACAAGTCAAAAAGAACCGGAAAAACTGTCCGGGTTTCGTAACTTGACTCTCCGTAATCACTTTCCTCACGCTGCTCCCGTCCACAGCGTCCGGCACACGTCCTTCGCTCCACGCCAAACCAGCCATAAAGATTATCGCTATGATTCTTGCGCGTAGAATTGTTATATTCATGATGCACACCCAGGCAATAGGAACCGAGAAATCACCACAGGCCATCAGGGTACGATAATGCGAGGCCTCGCTGTCTCCCCCTCAACCACCAGCGAAACAGCCAGCACAAATTATTGAACCGCTGGGATAAGCCCTCCACATTCCGGGAGCGGGCATGCTTCTCCCGCAATGCTGATGAAAGGCGCGGAAGCGGATCACTGATCTGCCAGGTGTCCGACGTCTGGCAAACCAGTAACGGCATTTCAAGGCATTCCTTTAGCAGCAAGGAACGCTTTCTTGCTCGCTCGTTCCGGCCGGTGTTACGGGGGGATGCCGGGCCGCGCTGCAAGGCGCGCTTTCCACTGGAGGGCTTATCCAGGGTTCATGCGTATCTTCACAGGGTTAGGGCAGAATAACCATTGGACCGACGTCCACGCGGAAAGCGGCAGAAGCGCGGACCAAGGTACAGTATGGGGAGTCCGGCGATTGCCCATTGGTACGTTTTCAGGGCGAATCCGAACCGTTTTCGTATGTGCGCTGGTTAACGGATAAAACACCTATTTTTTGCTAGATTCCGAACTCAAACTTAACTTCTCGTGGATGCTCCCATGGTCAATGATCTTTTCTCTTTTCCTATTACCGGATGGGAAATAAAAACAGCGCCGGATGAGGGCGTGCTTTCGGTGCGCTTTCCTTTCCTCTCCCATGAGGAGCAGAAACTGGCGGAGGCCGACCCGGGCAGGCCGTATGTAATGCGGGCGGAACAGGCGCGAGAGCTCCGGGACGGGTTATCGAGGGCACTTCAATATCTGGATAACCACGACGAGGACTCCCCTTTAAGCGCGGATTTAAGAAATAGCCTGCTCATTTATTGAGCGTATCCTTTCCCTGCGGAACGGCGTATCCGCACCGCATTCGGGTGCAAGCATTTCCCGGAAACACGAGGATACCGTCTGCCCCCGGCCGGATCTATGCGCAGTGGCGTCTGAGGCCTTCCTGTTCAAGCTGATCAAGCTTGATGTTTCGCAGATCGGTTAGTGGATAGCCATTGCTATGCCGGGACAATCTGACCGGATCCTCCGCCGGACGTTGCAAGATTTTTTCGCGCCTGTTCCGCCTCCTTTCGCAGAAACACCGGAGCAGCCGGCTTTGCGATTCCTTCCTTGAATCCATGTGCATCTCCGCTGCCTCATGCGCAAACCAGACGATAACGGGTAAAAATGACGCTGGACGCGCCGCCAAATCGTCTCGACCGGCCGGTGGATGAGGCATACGACCACATCCTGGGACCACCCGACGCCGAAATAACTCTTGTCGAATATGGCAGCTACGCGGATGCGTCCTCACGCGCTGCCCATGAGCGCGTCGCGAAGCTGCGGCACCAGTTCGGTGACCGGCTGCGCTATGTGTTCCGTCACCGCCCTCTGCCGGGAAACGATATCGCCCGCCGTGCGGCGGAACTCGTGGAATCCTATGCCGACCCGGCACGGTTCTGGAATGTGCATGTCGCGCTCATGACGCATCCGGATGCGCTGACCGAAGATGACCTGAATACCATCGCAGCGGACCAGGTCCTGGAAGTGCAGAATGCTCCCAATAGCGAGGAAGGAACCCTTGGGGCGAAAGCGCGGGTGGATGCGGACATACGAAGCGCAGCCGAGAGCGGCGTGCTGGTCACGCCCACGTTTTTCATCAACGATCGGCGCTATGACGGGCCCTGGGACGGAATTTCGCTTTCCGAAGCCATGCTGGGTTCGCTCGGTCATGTGGTCCACGCCGCCGCGCTGGACTTTGCCAAGTGGGCGCCTTCCACCGGACTGTTGCTGCTGCTGGGCACGGCACTGGCGGTGATGCTCAGCAATACGGCGGCAGGACCGAATTTCAACCAGTTCTGGGATCTGCAACTGGGCCTGGTATTCGATGGAGGCCAGTTCAATCTTTCCCTGCGCCACTGGATAAACGACGGCCTGCTGGTCATCTTTTTCCTCGTCGTAGGCCTGGAGATCAAGCGGGAATTCACGGTAGGCCATCTGGCAACCCGCCAGTCTGCCATGCTGCCCATCGCCGCTGCTATCGGCGGCATGGCGGTACCCGCCATCATGTACGCGATGCTGGTTCCCGCCGGGCCGGAAGGCTCGGAAGGCGCATGGCTATGGGGGTGGGGGGTGCCGATGGCGACCGACACCGCCTTTGCGGTGGCCCTTATCGCCATGATGGGCAATCGCGTTCCGGTTGAACTGCGGGTGTTCCTCACCGCAGCGGCCATCGTGGATGACATCGGCGCGATTCTTGTCGTCGCTGCCTTTTATACCGACACGCTGCAGGCAGGCTACCTTGCCGGCGCCGCCGCCATCACCGGTCTGCTGGCGGTGCTCAACCGCGTTGGAATCTATCGCGCATCACCCTATGTGCTGCTGGGCATCGGCCTTTGGGCCTGCGTGCACAGCAGTGGCGTGCATGCATCCCTGGCTGGCGTCGTTCTTGCGCTCTTCATCCCGACACGCCCTCCTCCCAATCTCAAAACGCTGATGCTGCAAGCCGACGCCATCCTGGGCGCGGAAATGAAACGCGGAAGGGAAGTCATGCGATACGGACCCTCCGTATCCTCCCTCGAGGCCCTGGATGCGATCCACGACCGGTTGGAATCGCCTGCGGATCGCATGCTCCGCTATGTGGCTCCGCGATCGAGCTACCTGGTATTGCCGTTGTTTGCACTGGTAAATGCCGGAGTGGTACTGGAAGCCGCTGCCCTTGCCGGACGCGAGGCGCTCATGCTGGGGACAGCCGTCGCCCTCGTGGTCGGCAAGCCGCTGGGGTTCATCGCCGCAACCCTGCTGGCGGTAAAACTGGGAATCGCGGCCAAGCCCAGGGCGTATACCTGGCGCCAGCTGGCGGGGGCGGGAGCGCTCGCGGGGATCGGCTTCACCATGTCTCTTTTCATTGCAGGCCAGGCTTTCCACGTCGAGGCGGATTTTGCCGCTGCCAAGATCGCGATTTTTGTGGGTTCGGTACTTTCCGCGCTGATTGGGACAGCAATATTGTGGTTTGCGAAGGTTGGCCCCCTGGATTCCAAGCCTGGCCGCGCAAGCGTGGAATAGGCCCATCGCCGCGATTTCTCTCGTCAAAACCCTGCTCTAGGTTGATTTCTCCGGATGGCATTCCTATAGTGATATGCCGCACAGAAGCGAAATGACGTCCATGTAATGATTCCCGGCTTCACCATCGCCCGCGTTATTCGCGGAATTTTCCAGTTTTGGGATAGCACGTTTTTTATGCAATATTAGACAAGGAGCGATCATGACGGCAAAAAAAGGATTTGCAGTCTGGCAGGGCGGCATCAGGGAAGGCGGCGGAACCATTTCCACCGAGACGGGCGTGCTCAAGGACGCGCCATACGGCTTCAAGTCCCGCTTCGAAAACGGCAAGGGTACCAATCCCGAAGAACTGATCGGTGCGGCGCATGCCGGCTGCTTTTCGATGGCGCTGTCCCTGATGCTGGGAGAAGCGGGCATGACCCCCGAAAGAATCGAGACTTGCGCGACCATTACGCTGGAGAAAGTCGGCGAGGGTTTCGAAATTACCCGCAGCCATCTCGACGTAAAGGCGAAAATCCCGGGTGCGGACAAGGCCAGGTTCGACGAAATCGCCGGCAAGGCCAAGGCGGGGTGCCCCGTGTCGCGGCTATTCAAGGCCACCATCACCATGAATGCCGTGCTCGAAGCCTGAGCCGCCGCTTCCGTGTCGCAGGGCAAATAAAAAACCCGGGGCAGATACTGCCGCCGGGCTAAAAGGCGTTATCGCCTGGGAGGAGAAAGTAAGCAAAAATTCGAACCGCTGATGTGAATCATACACGCTTGCCGCATGCTGCCTATTGGACTGAAGTACACCCGTGGGGTGTATTCAATATGAATGAAATCGCTGTGGCCCGTCCTTCAATCCTGATAGGATGACGCTGTGATGGAGAGAAATGCGATGGACATGTCCGCATCCGCCAATAAGGCACGCATCCGCACGGCGGCATACGTGATTGCGGGCATCATCTGCGTCTGCAATGTCCTGGGCAGCTCTGGCAACGGAGCATACGCCGGCAAGCACGACGAGGCGGAAGCATCAGGCAGGCAACTGGCGATCATCAGCAGCTATAACCTTCCTATTGCCGAGGTATCAGGGCTTGCGAAGATTGCCGGCTCCTCCAGCGAGATGGAAAGAAAAGGCGGGATCAATCTTTATGCCATCGGCGATGCAAGCTACCAGGTGGTGCGCTTCCGCGTGGATGGCGCGGACGGCGCCGGCCATGCCAGCCGGGGAGCGGACATCCGGGTCCAGGATGTGGCCCATATTCTGGGTAGGAAGGCGAGCAATGCTTCCCAATGGGAGGCTGTGGCGGTCGACGGCAAAGAGTCGGTCTGCATGCTGAGCGAGACCCATGCGGAGATTGCCTGCCTGGATACAGATCTGCAGAACGCCAGGGCGCTTTTCAGCCTGGATGTATCCAGCATTCCCGAACTGGATTCCGCCTGGAAGGAGCAACCCAACTCCCGGGGAGAAGGCATGATACTGATGAAAGCGGGCCATGTGCTCGTGCTCAAGGAAAAGAGGCCTTCCATGCTCATCGAATTCGGTCCGGAGGGCGACCAGCCGATGGGTTACGGTACCGATACATTCCTGGGTCCGGATGAGCCTTTTGCCGGCCTGGTCAGAAGCAGCGGCGAGCCTGTTTACCGCGCAAACCGGTCGGAGGAACCTTCCCAGCGCCGCCTGGTTGCGCTGAAAGCGTGGGAGTTCTCCGATCAGCTGCATGAACTCGCTCATGATGCGAGCGAAATAGCGCTTGGCCCGGACGGGCGCATTTACCTGCTATCGCAGGAAAGCGCCACTCTGATCCGGCTGGAAAAAAACCTGAAGCCCGCCGAGCACAAGGTCGGCATGGAACACGGCGCTTACTGGCGCCTTCCCCAGGAAATGGACAAGGCAGAAGGACTGGCGATCGGCAGCGGCATGCACCCCTGGATCGGCATCGATATCAAGCAGACCGACCGGCCCAACCTGTTCCGCCTCTCGCCCATAGACGCGATACCATGAATTCACCGCTATGCGGGGCAGGCTGGGATCGGAACGAATGAAGCCAGGCCTGACCGGGATCCGTTGCCTGGCTGTCTTCAAGCCTATTGTGCAGCCCGCCGGATGACTTATTGCCCATTCCCCCTCAGCGCCTCTACTCCGGCGATGACGTCGAACAGTTCCTCATCGATCCGGCTCTGCCGCAACCGGTTAAAGGTATGCTGAAGCTCCGCGCTCAGCTCATCGATATTTTTCTCGGCGCGCTCCATGGCAGCGAGCCGGCTTGCATTCTCGCTGGCGAGCGATTCGGCGCAAGCGCGAAACAGCGATATGAAAAGGTATTCGCGGATGAGCGCGCGCAAGATGGCGATATTGCCGCCGATCACCTGCGGCAGGTTCCCTGATGGCCAGGAGAGCTGGAGCACTTCCGCGCGCCAGGCCTCGTCCAGGGGCAGCAGCCGTTGGTGGAAAGGTGCCGGTGCCGCGCTGCGGCGGTAGCCGTTGTAGAACAGATAAAACTCGTCCATCCGATTCCTGCTTTTTTCTCCCCTTCCTTCCAGGCCCATCCCCTCGCCCAGGGCCGGTACCATAATCCGTAGCATGATCTCCTCCGTCAATGGCGTTACAGCCCTGATGGACAGCGGGACAGTAAAAATCCCCTTAACCGAAAGGCCGAGATCCACCATGCGGTCCTGCACACGCTCCCCCACGACCCAGATTTCTTTCCGGCCCGGCAGCGAAGCCAGGACGTGCGTTGCATGCTCCGCTATAGATTCGTTGAACTGGCCCACAAGCCCCTGATCGGAGCCGAATATGATGGCGCCTGTCATGCCGGGATTGGCTCCGGCTTTCCGGACTGCGGGCCGGTGCAGAACACCGCCGGCACGAAAGCAGACTCCCAGGCCACGCTGCACCGAGCGATAGTAATCCTTCAACGCGAGGGCGGATTTTTCATATTGACCGATGCTTACCGCGGCCAGCGCCTTCATGGTGCTTACCACCGATCGCAGGTCTTTCGCTCCTTCGATCTTGCGGCGCAGGCTGGCGGTGGTGTCGCTCATGGCTCCTCTCCCGATTCGCCAGCGGCAGGGGTAATGATCCCCACCACTGGTGTTTGGTCTTTCTGTCGCGCTAAACCCAGGCCACTCAATGCTGAGTCTGCAAAGTGAATGAGCGCGAGGCGATCTTCATCGCTCAGGCTTTCAGCAGCTTCCATGCGCGCAAGCAATTCCGGGGAAATATCCGCCACTGCCGCCTTCACCGCCCGCTCCGCCTCATCCATGCGCTCCAGCGGCACTTCGTCGAATCGTTTCGCGGTCAATGCCAGGAGCAGGACAATCTGCTCCGGCATGGAAACCGGCGCGGCTTCGGGCTGCTGCAGGCAGGCACGGATGCGCCGTCCATGTTCGATAATGGCGCGCGTATGTTCATCGATGCGCGCGCCGAAGCGCGCAAAAGCTTCCAGTTCGCCAAACTGGGCATAATCCAGCTTCAGATCGCCAATGACGGAGCGATAAACAGCACGCTGCGCCTTGCCCCCCACGCGCGAAACCGACCTGCCGACATCGACGGCAGGCAGCACCCCGAGTTCGAACAGCGTGGGCGACAGGTAAATCTGGCCATCGGTAATGGAAATCAGGTTGGTGGGAATATACGCGGCAATGTCCTCCGCATCCGTTTCGACTATGGGCAGGGCAGTCATCGACCCGCCGCCGAGCTCGGGCCGCAGATGCGTGGCGCGCTCCAGCAAGCGTGAGTGAATATAAAAAATGTCGCCGGGATAGGCTTCCCGCCCGGGAGGCCGCCGCATCAGCAGGGAAAGTTCACGATAGGCGCGGGCATGGTGCGCAAGGTCGTCATAGACGATCAGCACATCGCGACCCTGCTCCATGAAATATTCCCCTATGCTGGTTGCGGCATAGGGCGCGATATAGATCATCCCCGGTGGGTCATCGCCTTCGGTCACCACCACGACCGTATAGCGAAGAGCATCATTTTCCCGCAGTGTGGCCACCACCTTCGCTACCCCGGATGCCTGCTGGCCAATGGCACAGTAGATGCATACCATGCTTCCGTCTTTCTGGTTGAGGATGGCATCGAGGGCTATCGCGGTCTTGCCTGTCTGCCGGTCGCCCAGTATCAGTTCGCGCTGCCCCCGGCCGACAGGTATCAGCGCATCGATGACTTTGATCCCCGTCTGCAGCGGCACCGTCACGGGCGCCCGATCCATGATTGCCGCGGCTGCGCGCTCGACCGGCATGCGGCGGGAGGTCGCCGCTGGTGCCAGGCTATCCAGGGGGCGGCCGAGCGGACTGATGATCCTTCCAATCAATCCGTCGCCCACGGGCACATCCATTACGTGTCCCCTTCGCTCCACCTGATCCCCGGCATGCAGGTGAGAATGATCGTCCAGCAGGATAACGCCGATTTCCTCTTCTTCCATGTCGAACGCAATGCCATAGGAGCCGCCGGGAAACTTGAGCACTTCCTCGAAGCCCACGCCGGGAAGGCCGGAAACCTTTGCAATTCCCGCACCGATGCTCGTAATCACGCCCGTTTCACGCAGCATGAGCCGTGGGGTCGCGGCTTCACGGGCTTCAGCCATGCGGGAAAAAGTACTGTCGAAAATATGTTGCAGTCCGCCCGCATACCTGCTCGTCGGCCCTGGATTGGCGCGCATCAATTGGCCGCTCCCGGTTTGCGCCCGGTATCCCGGCCGAGCAGCCTCCCGGCGGCATTCGTTGTTTGGGCGCCTTCGCTCCCCTCAGTGGTTCCTTGTGTGTTTCTGGCCTCGAGAAGCCGGCTTAAGTCCTCTTCCAGGGAGGTGATGTATGCCGCGGCGCTCCATGCCACCTTATACCCTCCGGCAACGAGTTCGATGCCGCTGATAAGATTCTGATCGAGCTGGAATTCGAGCGCCACGTCGTGCTGCAAGACATCCCGGATCGCCGTGGAGATCGCCTCTTGTTGCGCTGCTGGCAATTCGAGCGCACTGCGGACCAGAATAATCGTGGCCTCGCCTTGCGCACTGCGCGTGGCGGAGAAAGAAGCTGCGGAAGCGGCGTATTGCGATTTTCCCCCCCGAACCTGCATCGCCGCGGCCAGCTCCGCCTTTTCCTCCGGGCCCAGGCTGTACAGGCGCCGGATGAATGTATCCGCCATGCAAGCCTCCAGGGTGGTGCCGGCAAGGTCTGCCAGCACCTTGCGGGCAATGGCGAACACCTCTGCACAGGTGCGCCGCTCGATGGTATCGCACAGGGCTTGATATTCCCTTTGCTGCGCTTCGTTTCTCCTGGAGCGCAGCCTGTCGGCATCCGCATGCGCGGCGGCAATCAGCCGCTTGCGTTCCGCGTGCGCCTCATCGGTGGCGGCGGCCAGCAGAGCAGCGCGGGATTGGTCAAATTCCTCGTTCTTTTTCCGAAGCTGGCTGAGCTGCGCTTCCGCCTCGCGTTGCTTCGATGCAGCAGACGCCAGTTCCGAAGCGATGCGTTTTTCGCGCGAATCGAGTGCATCGAGGATGGGCCGATAAAGGAACCGTTTCAATAGCCATACCAGGATGAGAAAGTTGACGATCTGCGCGACTACCGTGAACCAGTCGATCAGCACGGATTATTTCCCGGGGGCGTGGGCAATGACATGGTCCCAGAAGGGGTTGGCGAAAATCAGGATCATAGAGACCACGAAACAATATATGGCGAGAGATTCGATTATCGCCAGCCCGACGAATAGTGTTCGCGTAATGGTAGTGGAGGCGTCCGGCTGTTGTGCCAGCGACGTGAGCGCCGTCGCGACCGCCTTTCCTTCCCCTAGCGCGGGTCCGATTACGCCAATGCTGATGGTCAGGCCGGCTGCCAGGATGGATACGATTGCGATCAGGGTAATGCTGTCCATGCCTGCTCCTTAGGATGTATGTTTGGAAGTTTGTTCGCCGCTCGCGGATGTCCGTTGCCCGTCGCCTTCACTGCCATGATCCGCGCGCTCCGGGATTTCCGCATCCTCCGCCTCGTCGGAAGTTGCGGCCGCGATGTATATGGTGGCCAGGATACCGAAGATATAAGCCTGCACCATGCCTGTCAGCAGATCCAGGGCACCCATGACCACGGGAAAAATGAAGGGTGTGATGACCAGCAGGATGGCGAGGATCATGGTACCACTCATCATATTGCCGAAGAGCCGCACGGCAAGGGCCAGGGTGCGCGTAAGTTCCGCCAGGATATTGAACGGCAGCAGGAGCGGGGTGGGTTTGAGATAGGACCGCATATAGCGGCGCAGCCCCTGCTCCCTGATGCCATAGAACGGAACAGCGACGAAGACACAGATGGCAAGCGCAGCCGTCGTCGAGAGCGAGCCCGTTGGCGGCTCGTAGCCGGGAACGATGGCGAGAAGACTTGCCGTGGCAACGAAGACAAACAGGGTTCCGAGAAATGGAAGATAGGTCCGGGGCTGGTGCAGGCCTACCTCCCTGATCTGGTTTTGCATAAAGATCATGATGGTTTCCAGCAGGTGTTGCCACCGCGAGCGCCCCCTGGACAACTGAGCGGTGATCACCTTCGAGCCGATGACCAGCAACAGCATCAGCGCCCAGGTGTACACGATAGTGCCATTGAGCTTTATGATGCCGTTTTCCCAGAAGATGATGTGATCGGGGCTGATATGCATGGCTTGCTAGCTCCCCCTGTCCGGTATTGCAGGGGCGCGGCTCGGCCGGCTTCTCTCCTCAGCGGGAGCGGATAACGGCGCTGGCAGGAAGCGTGTCGCTGCCACTCTCGCAATGATGAATCCCAGGAAGCCTGCCAGCGCGATCTTCCAGCCTGAGGCAGGCAGGCCCAGCAGGAAATAAAATCCTGCAGTGACGACGCATGTCCGCACCAGCATGCTGGCTGCAAACCAGATGCCGGACCTGCGCGATGGCAGGCCGCGGCGCACGGTCCACCACAAGCCGCCGAAAAAAAACGCGCCAAGCAGCACTCCCGCAGCCAACGCCAGTGCCAACGGCGAGCTCATGATTTCACCCATCGCCCTTCCCCGCTACTTCCATCATCCATATCTTCCGGCAGCTCCGATAAACCCCGGCATTTCCCCCTTTTGTTTTTGCTGCCCCGCTGTTGTCTATCCTGTTTTCGCAGCTCCCTTTCCCAGGCTTTCGTCAGGAGTTCTCCTCCTTTTCTCGCGCCTCGTGCGTTTTCTGCTTCTCCTTTCGCCGGATAACACGCTCTTCCCGGGTTATCCACCGCCAGGCGTTCAGGCACCCGACGAGTAACCCGGCAAACAGCAGCGTAAGCGTCCATGAATGTTCCCCCGGAAAACGCCGATCCAGCCAGACGCCCAAGGCCGCACCCACAAGGGTTGGCACGCTTACCCCCCAGCCGACCAGCCCGATCATGCCCAGCCCGGACCAGATCGTTTCGATATCCTGGTTCCGGGTCTGGCTCGCCCGCAGCTTGCGCTCCGCTCCCGCCTTTATGCGGCGGCTGAATTCCGCCTCCCTCTTCCGCCTCCATTCCTTCCCTTCCCCGTCTCTCTCCGGACTGCCCAATCCTGCTGGCACTTCCGCGCCCGATTTTCCTCCCGCCCGCTCCTCCGGTTCATCGTTCATGATGAAATTCCATGAAGCGCCGGATGAAGCCGCTTTCCATTTTCGCCATCGCACGGCGAATACTTCTGGCCTGCTCATCGAGATTCAGGAACTCCTTGTCTACCGTCTCATGCAGCACGGCAAGGTCGGTTCCCTCGACCGCATTGCGCACTGAAACCGTCACTTGAGCACCCGCCTTTATCAGGATCCCCTGGTCCACCGCCACGTAACTCTCGCCGTCCCCCCTGGTCTCGAATACCAGAACCCCGGGAACCAGTGCAGCCACGCAATCGAGGCGATGGGGCAGCAATCCATGCGATCCGGCAGACGTCTCGATGACGATACGATCCACGTCCTTCTTTTCGAGGAAGATGCTGAAGGGGAGCAGTATCTTCAGGTCCATTCCGGTTGACGCATCTCGCTATTTTTCACGCTACTTTCTCTTTTTATCTCATTCGCCGTTCCGATCATATAAAGCGCCTGCTCCGGAACATCCCGGAATTCGTCACGCAGGATGCGTTCGCACCCATCCAGCGCTTCTTCGAGACTGACCAGCTTTCCCTTGATTCCGGTAAATTGCTCCGTGGTAAAGAACGGTTGCGTAAAAAAACGCTCCAGTCGCCGCGCACGCGCGACGATGGCGCGATCTTCCGGCGACAATTGCTCCAGTCCGAGCATGGCAATGATGTCCTTGAGCTCCGCGTATTGCGCCAGGGTGCGGCGGATCTCGTGGGCTATCCCGTAATGCCTTTGGCCGATCACGCCTGGCGTCGCCATTTTCGACCCGGATTGCAGCGGATCGATTGCCGGATAGAGGCCTTCGCTGGCGCGTTTGCGCGAAAGCACGATAGACGCGGAAAAATGCGAAAAGGCATGCACCGCCGCCGGATCGGAAAAATCGTCAGCTGGTACGTAGACAGCCTGTATCGACGTGATCGCCCCGGTATCGGTATTGGCGATCCGTTCCTCGAGCTGCGCCAGCTCCGTGCTCATCGTCGGCTGGTAACCCAGGCGCGACGGCATCTGGCCCATCAGCCCGGAAACCTCCATGCCTGCCTGGATGAAGCGATAGATGTTATCCACCAGCAGCAGCACATCCCGATGCTCGTCGTCTCGAAAATATTCGGCCATGGTCAGGGCTGCGTGCGCAACGCGAAACCGCGCGCCCGGCGGCTCATTCATCTGGCCGAACACCATCACCATATTTTCCAGTACGCCTGCCGCCACCATGTCGCGATAGAGCTCTTCCCCTTCGCGGCAGCGTTCGCCGATGCCGCAGAAGATGCTGACACCCTCGTGCTGCCCGGCTACATTGTGGATCATTTCCGTGAGCAGCACCGTCTTGCCTACCCCGGCCCCGCCCAGCAGGCCGGCTTTGCCGCCGCGTTCCAGCGGCATCAGCACATCGATGATCTTGATGCCGGTTTCGAATATCTCGGATCGCGTGGAACGCCGTGCCAACGGCGGAGAGGAATGATGCACCGTGCGCCATTGCACGTCGCGCGGCGGCGCCTTGCGGTCGATGGCATTGCCGAACACGTCGAACATGCGCGACAGCGTCGCCCTGCCAACAGGCGCGCACAGCGGACCCTCCGTATTGGCGACCGCCATGCCGCGCGCGAGGCCCTGCGTGGGCATGAGGGCGATGCCGCGCACGTGATGCGCATCGAGCTGCGAAAGAATTTCGATCACGACCTTCCCCTCTTTCCCCGCACGCAACAGCGACTGTATGGGAGGAACCTTGCCCGCAAAACGGACATCCACGATTCCCCCGCGTACGGCGGTGACAATGCCCGTATCCGATTCAGCGGCTGGAGCGTTCAAGATCCCTCCACAGTCACTCAATTCAACAATCCGTCCGGCCCCGTTCATTTACCGGCACGACCACATTGCTGGCTTGTGCATTTCAAACTTCTGACCCGCATGCTGTCGCACCGTCTTTTGCCGTTCCATTATCATAGTAGTGTACTGCCGATCTTTTTGAAGTCCACTGAGGGCTCGCATGCCTCCTTCGGCATACATGCTGCAGTGAAATACGGAAGTAAGGTATCCTTCAGTTTTGCAGAATGTGCACGAGGATGGGCATCTACGCGGTTGCGGCAGTGGGAGTGGGAGCAGCGCTGGGCGCATGGCTGCGCTGGTGGTTCGGCAGTGTTCTGAATCCCGTCTTCCCGACCCTGCCCTTGGGCACGCTTGCGGCAAACCTTGTCGGCGGCCTGCTCGTCGGTATTGCGGTAGAGTATTTTCATCACAATGCCACGCTGCCGCCTGAAGCACGGTTGTTCGCCATTACCGGATTTCTCGGAGGGTTGACGACATTCTCGACCTTTTCCGCCGAAACCGTGGCGCTCATCCTGCGGGAACAGTATCACTGGGCCGGCATCCTCATCTTCGCGCATCTTGCCGGTTCGCTGGCGATGACGATGCTCGGCATCATGGTTATCAGGTGGCTGGCACAGCATTAAACCTGAATCCGGGAGTTGACCGCTCATTTCCAGTTTAGCGCTTTGATCCACAAAGACTTTCCGCCATACTCGACATTCACCTATATGGCGAGTTCGCAACAACCGCCGGACTTGGGTCAAAAAAATGTTGCCGGGCGATATAGAATGAGGAATAGGCATTGCGGAATGGAAATCAATGGGACGTGAGGAGGAAAAAGCGACAGGAGACCGGACATGCAAGGCACATATCTCAAGTTTTACGTGGGGGAATACCGCGAGCACAACGGCATTCTCCTGTTCGAATGGCTGCTGGAACGCGCAAAAAAGATGGGGTTCCATGGCGGCACCGCGATACGGGCGATCGCGGGCTTCGGCCGGCATGGCGTGCTGCACGAGGAGACTTTTCTGGAACTGGCAGCGGACCTGCCGGTGGAAGTAAGTTTTGTGCTGAGCGAAGATGAAACGCGGCGTTTCCTGGAGATGCTGCAGGCGGAAAATATCGACCTGTTTTATGCCCGGTTCCCGGTCGAGTACGGGTTTTTGCCGGAATGACGACGCTGCCTTCCCATCCCCAGCTGCAGTCGCCCCGCTCCCATCGCAACCAGCCCTATTCCCAATAATGCGAGCGACATAGGCTCCGGTACCGGTTCGGCTGAGCGGAAAATACCTGATGAGTCGCTCATCAGGATCAGGTTCGTGCCGTCCACGCCGTTCAGGCTTCCCACCGTATTGATGCTGCATTCCAGGCCGCCCAGAGTGTTTGGTCCGGCCCCATCGATCAAAACCTCTTTTCCATTTTTGAAGCAGGAAGATGGATCAACCTGCGAGAACGGCGCATTGAACAGGGATTGAAAATCCAGCGCAAATCCCGGAGGCAATCCGGCAGGGAAATAATCAGGATCGAAGCTGGCGATGGCTATGGCGAGATCGCTGTTTCCAACTGCGGTGATGCTGCCCACCCCGGGATAATTGTCGGGGCCGAAAGCGTCCAGTCCTCCCGGGGCGATATTCAGCCCGGAAATTGCGGCCTGTCCGCCGGTATAGCTTCCCGACAGGATGAGCGAGGCATCGCTATTGGTGGCATCAGGTCCGTATCCCGTCCCGTTGCCCGGATTGGCGTTCGGGGTCGGATCAAAATAGATCCTGAAAAAATTGTCGCCTCCCGCCAGGGTCTTGAACACGACGTTCGTGCCGATCGTGGAAACCACCTGTTCCTGGTAGCCGGCGACGTAAGTCCAGCTGCCTGACCCGCTCGTATTGCCGTCAAAGCTGCCGAGCGAAGCCTGGGCATAGAACTGGAATATGTCGCCCAGCGGATGGAAAAATATGGAGGCGCCGCCTACAGGCGTAATGAGAGTATTGCCCGGGGCCCACTGCAGGGTGTTCACATCTCTCGCGGAGCCGGAACCCAGGCCATCCGCATCGATGACGACTGCGTGGGCTGCGGAAGCCAGCACCACCCACAAGGCGCCAAGCATGAATTTACGAATCAAGCTCATCAATGCCCCTTCTGTGGTCCATCAATCCTCACTCGTCGTTCCGGAATCCAATCGTGCTTCTACAACCATAGCCGATGATGGAAGAATAATAAAGGAGAAGTGGCTGCAGAGGCCTTCGCAAGTCTGCAAACAACAGGGTGCCGGTTCAAGTGCGCCATGCGTCATCTCGTCGGTGTTGCGGGATCAGGTATACCCCTCCTTCCAGCGAACCGGCGCGAACCGAATCAAGGGCAATGGGGGGTTTGCAGCGGTCGCGTCCTTCAGCGCCTCTGAAAGATCGAGGGCAATATCCGGCGATTCAGGCGATGGCGTCGGGACGTCGAAGTCCAGCGACAGAAAATAACGGATCCCTGCATTCGCGAGCGCCAGCTCAGCGCCGACGTCGCGATGCTCCCACTTGCCGCCGCTTTCCACACGCCGCCACGGCGCCTTGCTCGTATCCCACATGCCGAACTCGTATCCCCGCGCCGCGGCGTAGCGCTGGCCGCCGATCATCAGCAAGGCCAGTTGCGGACGAAACACGAATGTATCGGCCTGCGGCATCGCCGTCACGAAAACCCGTGTCCCGCCAGGGCGATGGTTTTTAGGATAAGCATGGCGCGGATCGACCGAAAGCGGCAAGCCAAAGAAAATTTGCGTATCGTAGGTCCGCAGCCGGTTGTCCAGGCTGACTTGCAGTTTCAACCCCGGCAGCGCCAGCTCAGCCTTGCCTGCTCCCTTCCCCGACTCCGGCCCGGCATGCTCCGCTGCAGGCGCATCGCCCACATAGGCAGCGCTTTCCCAGCCGCCGCGAAACCCGGCGCAGCCGACGGTTATGGCACAGAGCATCAGGGCGATGGAATGCCAGAAGCATTTATGCATTTTCATTATTTGGGTTTTTAAGGAATTGTGGCCTTGCGGAAGGCATTCTCCGCAATTCAGCCTCTGCCAGAGATGGTGAAGCTTGTCGGATTAGCGCAGCAGCACCCGATACCTGATGTGCTTTTATCTCCGTCCATGCTATAACTAAATCGCTCAAGCCACACGCCCTCTTCCAAAAAGTTTATCCATTATTCAATGGCGGAACAGCAAGACGACAAATCCAGACTGCCGCTGACCGGAATCTTTGCCTTGCTGGCGATGGCGGGCAGCTTTCTCATCTATGAGGGAATTTCGCTCAAGACTTCTCGGCCCATAGATAAGGAGACACCCAGCCATGTGTTCCTGGGAAAAGGACTGATACAGTCGCGCCTGTGGCAGGATCCATTCGAAGCGATCGAATCGTACCGCCTCCAGGAAGAAAAAGGTAAAAAAGGAGGGAAGGAAGAAAAGCAACCAGCGTCTGGACCGCCGGGGAGTGACCCACATACCCTTCACACCCTCATGGACGTCATCCGCGACTCGGGCATCCAGTCCGGGCTACGCGTGCTTCCGGTTTTCGTGGATGGAAGCCCCTATATCAACGGGGTGGAATCCCGCCTGAAGGATCGTTATGCCATGATTTCCGCCTTGGGGGCAGCGGGATATGTGCCGGAATCCGGCGAGTTCATCCGTGTTTTTCGGTGGAGCAGGGAAAATGCGGCTGAGCCGGGTGCGGAGGCGACACCCGGTTCAGGTTCACAGGCCACGCTGATCCCGGTCGAATTTTTCATTCCCAAGGCAAAACTGCGCAATGAAAGATACGGGAAGCACGTCCTGGTCATGTGGCTCAGGGACCAGGATTTCGGTTTGCTGGATGATCTCCTCACCTATCTGGACAGCGCTTTCATGGAGCGGCTCGCACTGGGTGAAGTGCCAGTGTCATATCGGGTGCTCGGCCCGAGAAGCTCGGCCACGCTCAGCGCCATGCTCAAAACGCTGCAGGATATCCAGTCCAGTCCGCTTTCGGACCCGCCCTTCCGCACCATAAAAGACATCCGGTTTTACTCGCCCTGGGCTACGGCGGAAGATACGTTTTTACTGGATTATTCGGTTGTTCCGGCCGGCCTATCCGATATCCCGGCACCTTCATTCCCGAACGGGCCCGAAACAGAACCGACAGTGGACGAGCTGTTTGCTTATCCCCGGCTCGAATTCATCAGGACGATAAAAACCGACGCCCTGCTGGCCGAGCAGCTTCTTCAGGAGCTCAGGCGGCGAAAGGTCGATTTGAAACCTTGCACTGAACGGCACTGCAATCCCAAAATCGCGCTCATCTCCGAGTGGGATACCCTCTATGGGCGCGCGTTGCCGCGCACCTTCGCCGCAGTGGCGATGAACAACGGCTCGGGCGAGACCGGGCCCGGGCTGAAGGCGCAAGTGGACAAGCTGCGCCGCGACGAATGGCCCGGGTGGATCTATACCCATTCGTATCTGGCGGGCCTCGATGGCGAATTGCCCGCCAAGGACAACGATGAAACTGCTCCCGTAACGCAAACAGGCGCTCCATCATGGAGTGGCAAGCCGCCACAGGGCAGTGAAGAAAACGCAGGACAGCGGCCCGAGGGACGAGGCCAGCTCGACTACGTTCTCAGGCTGGCTGCCTCCCTGAAACAGGAAGAAACGCGCAATGGAGAGGAATTCAAGGCAATCGGCATACTGGGAAGCGATATATACGACAAGCTCCTGCTCCTGCAGGCGCTGCGCCAGCAATTTCCCCGGGCGATATTCTTCACTACCGACCTGAATGCCCGGCTGGCCTGGCCGGGCCAATGGCAGTGGACCCGCAATGTCGTGATCGCCTCCCACTATGGGCTGGAGCTGAATCCCCGGCTGCAGGCACCTATTCCTCCATTTCGCGACGGCTACCAGACATCGTTGTTTTATACAGCGCTATGGGCGCTGGATCATTTCGTTCCGGCAGGAGCGGAAAAACCCGATTGCCCGGATTGTTTCCGGCTCAGAGGGGACAATCTGCCCCAAGCCACCTATTTTTCAGCCAATCCGGAACCGAGGCTGTATGAAGTGGGCCGCAGCGGTGCATTCGATATCAGCGTCGACAAACGCCCATTGCCGGATAATGCTGCTAGCATATATTCCCCACGTCCCGATATGGAACGCTGGGAACATTGGTCGAGCCAGGCCGGCGACCTGAAATGGATGGCGGGAGCCGCGGGCATCGCCATGCTGCTTTTACTCGCGGCGATGCTGCTCAGCGGCACCGTGACCCAGGCCGTCACCCGCCTTGTATCGAGCGGGATTTTCTGGCTGGGTCTGGCAGCCGTTGCGGTTATCTCGTATGGTTTGCTCGGCTGGATGAGAAAATCGCTGACCAACGCGGGCGCGGAACCGATGACCCTGACGGAGGGCATCAGCGCATGGCCGACAGCGGCGATCCGCCTGCTCGCACTGGCAGCCGCACTGATTTTCCTCGTATACTCGTGGTGGAAATTGAAGAAAAACGAAAATGTCCTGGAGCGTGATTTCAATCTCGACCCGGGGCACGCTACCGGCGCTACAGCGGGCATCACGGCAGAGGCAGCCGGCCCGAACGCGGCGGATTACCCCGCTGGCGATGCCATGAATCCTCTGGCTCGCAAGGCCAATTCTCCCCGACTGCAAAGACTGCTCCATCGCATTGCCGGGCTTCATTTTTGGCCCTCGCCCATGCCAGCGGCTGCGCGAACAGGCGCCGGGGAAACGGGCAATGTCGCGGCGTACATGGATGCCGCACATCTATGGCATGAATACAAGGCGTTGGGCGCCCTGCCCGGCGTCGCCATGCGTTGCCTGCCCCAGGCCGCGCTGGGGCTGCTCTTCGCATTTCTGACCATGATGCTGCTCGGTTTTCCCCATACGCCCTGCCGAGGCGAAGCCTGCTTCGAGCTCAATCATGTGGTTGTCATGCTTGGCGTTGGCGCGATGACATTGCTGGTATTCTATGTGATCGACATCATCCGGCTCTGCCGCAGGTGGGTGAACTGCATTGCTGCCGGCAGCGTCACATGGCCGGAAAAAACCGTCTTGGAAATTGCCGCCCAACAGGGCCGGCCCGCGGAAAGCCGCGCGCATTACCATTACCTCGAGGAATGGCTGGGCATCGAACTGATTGGCCAGCGCACCAGGATAATCGGCAACCTCATCTATTTTCCATTTGTGGTTATGTTCCTCCTGGCCATCGCGCGCCACACTTACTTCGACAACTGGGATTTCCCCACGGGGCTGGTCATTGTCCTTACCGTCGAGGCGATACTGATCGTCATCGCCGCGCTTATCCTGCGGCGCGCCGCCGCCGCGGCAAAAAAGGAAGCCCTGGGGCGGTTGGAAAAACAGCGGAACCGACTGTCCGGCGACACGCCTGATGAAGCAAGGCAGCGCTGCCGGATCGAATGGGCGATCGAGGCCATCAGGAACAACCAGACCGGCGCATTCCTCCCTTTTACCAGGCACCCGGTGTTCGGGGCTTCCGTTGCCATGCCCTCCGGCGCATACGGCATCGTGCTGCTGATCGAATATCTGGCCACGACTTTCTGATCGTTGAAGGCCTGCTGCAACGAAAGCCGGGAGTGAACGGCGGCCTGCTATCGTTCCCTGCCGATAGCCCGGCACTGGAGCGCGATTCCCGTCAGGCTGTTGGGAGGCGGACCGGAGTTGAAATGCGCGGCAAGCGCTGTGGCAATCTCGCCCGGCGGGCATTCCACCCACTCCTTCCACGCATCGCAGTGGAGACGCATGTCGCTGGGCGCGTTGAGATCGAGCAAATCCTCCAATACAGGTGAGCTTGGCTGTTCCGCATATCGCGGAGGGAGATCGATGACATTGCCACTGGGCCCGAACTGGCGCCCGCGAAGCTGGAAGCCTTTGATCTTCGAGTCATCCTTGGTCATGCATACGCGTACGGCCCGCACGAAAGTGCGCCTCGCGAATTTTATATCGCCGAATTTGGCTTGCATTTCGGCTCCGCCGGGGTTTTTGCCGCAAAGATTCTTACCGAAACCCGAGTCCTTGCCGTAGTTATTCACTTCCTCCGTCACTGCGGCAACATAGCAGGGCTTATCGTCGCGCTCCAGCGAACGAATTCCATAGATGCCCTGGGTGCCTTCCGGCATGCCCAGCACGACGGGAGTGCCGGCAATGCCCGAAACCTCGGTGGTAGTGACTTTGCCCGTCAGCGATAGCCTGAACTCGCTTGCACCGGCGGACGATGGCAATATGAGAATAAAGGCGGCCCCGGCCAGCATGGCCCGCAGCATAAAGGCATCGCGGCCATCGCGATGGCTGCCTGAGAATTTGCGCATCATCTTTTCCTGCCTTGCTTATTATTATATGGCTGCAACCCATGCAGGATGGGTAAACGTGGCGATCCGCCAACTGCACCGGCACATATCCTGTGAGCGGAACCCCGCACTGCTGCAGCGTGACGGGATATGAAAAAGCGTCGGTTTCACTGCACGGGGATATTATAATCCCGCAACCCGCTCCCGGATGCGAAATATCACGATCAATGCACATGCCGAAGCGCTGCCGCCCATATCGAAAATCAGTGGATCGCTGCCATAACGCCATATGGCGATGACGGTTCCGGCCTTCCATATCGGTATGCCGTCAATGAAACGACAGACCGCGAACTGCCACCGCCATCCATGGCTTATGCTCTACGCGGTTCCGCTATGGTGAAACCCCATTCCTTCAGCTGGGAAATGAAGGACGGCAGATCCCGCGCCGTGCCCGGCAACACATGCATGAGGATATTGAACGAAATCTTGCGCGATTGCTGCGTAAACTGGCTCTCGACATTGCTTATTTTTTCTGGTCCTAACCCCTGGGGAGCTTTCCAGTCTTCCGTATCGATATCCCAGGTGACGATCTCCAGCGACAGTTCGCGCGCCGCTTCCACCAGCTCGGAATCGAGGTGACCGCGAAAACCGCCGGCGCCATAGGGTGGACGGATTTTCGTGGGAATAAACCCGGTGGTATCTTCGATCACATTCTGGGTTTCTTCGAGTTCAGAGCGCACGTCCTCCGGCTGCGCCGCAGCCAGGTCCGCATGGCTCCAGGAGTGGTTCTGGATGTCGTGCCCCTCGCGCGCAATCTTCCTTGCCGCATCGGGATACAGTTCCACCTCGCTGCCGAGAGCATAAAACTCCGCCCTGATTTGATTGTCCCGCAGCGTTTGCAGTATGCTTTCGAGCGCGCCGACGGGTGCGGGTCCGTCATCAAAAGACAGCACAACGGATTTTCCATCACCGAGCATCTTTATTCTCCTGAAAAGGGGGAGCAAGGAACCAAACAGACCATTGCCTCATTACTCGCCTTTTTATTTATAGCATTATTTCTGTGATCGGGCATTTATCGCTCGCTTCGACACGACCCTCATGCGGATGAAAACATGGAACACAAGCCCATAACCAATACTCAAGACGTGATCAACTCAAAGGAACTTTTGACGCGCATCAACTGGCTGGAACAGCAATTGAATTACCGTTGCTCGGATGACTATTCGGAAGAATTGAAAGCCCTGAACGCGTTTTCCAGGAATATAGAAGCGGCAGCATCCGTTTCTACCTATGACGATGGAGTAAATTTGGTCCGCGACAGCGTGTTCGAAGATCATGCAAATGGCACTATCACGGAAAGAACAGGCAAGGCGCTTTGCAGGGAGGATTGCCGCCCCGTCGATTTCGGCGGCGTAATCTATTGGCTCCCCAGGTAAGCGAGGCGTTTCAAGACGTGCGGTGGCCGCCCTGCTTCAGGGCGGGTTGCTTGGAATTCCGGCGCGTCATGGAGAAAAGAGCTATCCTGTAAATGCTTGAATCCCTTATTGCCCACCGAAGGAGGAATGTCATGAATACCAATCCCGTTGGATGGTTTGAAATATATGTGCAGGACATGGAACGCGCCAAGGCTTTCTACGAAACTGTCTTCCAGGGAAAACTCGAGCACCTGCCTGCGCCCGGCCCTGGCGTGGAGCTGGAAATGTGGGCCTTCCCCATGTCGCACGAAGGCTATGGAGCAGCCGGCGCGCTGGCGAAAATGGAAGGAGGTCCCTCCGGCGGGAACACCACCCTGGTCTACTTCAAGTGCGAGGATTGCGCGGTGGAAGCCGCCCGTGCCGCCGAGCATGGCGGACGCATTGTCAAGGAAAAAATGTCCATCGGCCAATATGGCTACATCGCACTGGTTTCCGATCCCGAAGGCAACATGATCGGGTTGCATTCCATGCAATAGGAATATCGCCTGTTACCGGAACATGTAACCAGGATATGTCGTTGGCACTATCCGTCATTGCGACAGGATAAGCACGCTGTAAGGCCCGATGCCGATATTTCCGGCGCAAGGCATATCGTCTCTGCCCCCCGGCACGGCGACGGTGTCGTACCCCTGTTGGTTGCCGAAATCCGGGCCGTATCCGGCGTAGTCGCTGTTGAAGCGGACCCACCAGAGGCCTGCTCGCGGAAACCCTATCGAATAGGAGTCATAGCTCCTGTTGGCAAAGTTCGCGACCACCACCACGTCGTCCCCCGGCCCTCCCTGGTCCCAGCGGTGAAACGCGATCAGCTTGTCCGCGTCGTTGCGATGATGGATATGCATGCCCTGGCCGCGCAGGCCGCGCGTATTGTTGAACCAGTTGCGGCGCAGGCGGATCAGGTCGCGGTATAAATCGACGATGCCCGCGTGCCGCTCCGTCTTGCTCCAGTCGAGCTCCACGTCGTCGCGGAAATAGCGGTCTTCGAGGAATTCCTGTCCCTGGAAGATCATGGGAATGCCCGGCGCGGTAAATACGAGCGCCGCGCCCAGGGTGGAGCGCTTCCGCGAAAAATAGCTGTCCGCATTGCCGGGCCAGATTTCCTCCGGAACGCGCGCGCTGCCGTTTGCGTCCTCGTCGTGCGATTCGGTGTAGATCACGCGGCGGAATACGTCGCCGTTATAGCGCAGCTCCAGCGCCCGTTGCACCGCGCCCATGTCGCGGCCGCCGTCATATCCGGGCACGATGGCCCCGCGTATGGGATGCACGAAGCCGGCGTCCCATTGCGAGGTGAAACCGGCGCCGCCTGCATCCGTGTCCCGCGTCAGCCATTCGTTCTGCTGCATGTCCTCCGCGATACTGAACTTCCATGGCTGCCGCGCCCGGATTTCATTATTGATGTGTTGCATCAGGCTCCAGCCATCGGGAATGTCGTTGGGAGGATAGTCATTGCTCCCGAAGATATTCCGGATCCAGCCGGTTCCATCCCAACGGATCCCATCCACGAAACGCTGCTCGGTCCAGCGCAGCGCATTGTCGCGAAGGTACTGCCGCACTTCGCTGCGCCCATAGTCCGGCCGGTTCATCCCCCAGGGGGTCTGGTTGCGGTTGTCATTGTAAAAATAAATCCCGCCCTGGTTGTTCTCGCTCCAGCCGTCGAATTGCCAGAGATCGCAATCATCCGGCCCGATATGGTTGTAGACCACATCGAAAAGCACCGCGATGCCGCGCTTGTGAGCCTCCCTTACCAGATCGCGAAAACCATTCGGGCCGCCGTAGGCATGTTCTATGGCGAACATGTAAGCCTGGTTGTAGCCCCATGAGAAATCGGTGGCGAATTCGCCCGCCGCCATGATTTCGATCACGTTGATGCCCAGATCCCGCAGATAATCGAGCCTGGTTATCAGGGTGGTGAAAGTGCCATGCGGGTCCGGAAGCGTCCTGTCGAAAAGAAACGAGCCGACGTGAAGCTCGTAAATCACTGCCTCGTTTGCCGCAGGCGTACCGTAGCCCGGCACATCCCCGATGGTATCGGTCGCCGCGATGATGCTGTTCCCGTTGGACTGGGTCAGTTCCCGCGCGTATGGGTCGTTTTTCCATAATTCCGCCCCGCTGTCCCGGTTGATGATGACAAACTTGTATTGCTGCCCAGGCTTGGCCGCTTCTTCGTCCGCGGACCAATAACCGTTTTCCTCGCTGGAAAGCGGCGATGCAGTCTTGCTCCACTGGTTGAATTCCCCGGCAACGCTTACCGTGCGCGCGTTGGGCGCCCAGACTCGAAAAGTTACGCCGCCATCGAAGGCGGTGGCGCCCATGTAAGGCCTTGTCGAAACCGGCATGATGTTTCCCTTGAAGTTTTTACCGTTTGCCTATCTCAGTAGCCCCCGGCCGCTCCCGCAATTGCCGCGTATCGGCATCGGCCTGCGTCAAGCACGGCCGGGCACGGCTGCTCAGTCGTAGCCGCCGAACATTGAAAGAAAGGCGTCCTCGTCGGTCGGATTCATGAGGCCGTGCAGATTGCCGCCCCGCAGCATCACCATGTCTCCGGAGCACATCACCCTCACTTCGAAGCAGCGCTCGCGGTCCGGCATCTTGCACCAGTCGCCTACCACCATCCATCCCCGTCCCCGCATCATCAGGAAAATTTCGGAATTATCGCGATGCCGGTGCAACCCGATGCCGCAATCGCCCCTCATGATATGCAGGTCGACGTAGTTGACCGCCATGAAAGGCTCAGCCGGCTGCGCGTGCTGCTTGCTGTTGAATGCATCGAACATCCACGGCTCCAGCATCCGGGCAAGTTCGTTCATCCCGGCATACTGGCCGTAGTTGGAAAGAAGATTGCGGTACTCGAGGAAACCGACGCCGCCGTGCGGGTTGGGGCTGGAGCCCACGCCGAGATAATTGTCCCAGCCGCGCTTGATCATGTTGAATGCATAGCGGTAGTTGGCTCCGCCACGCGAATCCCACGCCTTGCCGTCCGCCGTGGCCCAGGCGACTTCGATGGCGAGCGGCAGTACCGGATGCATGGCGTCGGTGGGCACAACGCTGGTCACCAGCCGGCCTTCGAGCGCTTCGCGCGAAAAATTGGCCACGTCGCCATGGACCAGGTCCAGGTTCACCGCCAGCTCGCCGCGATCCAGGGCCGCCTGGCCTCTCGCGTCGAGCCTGGAGCGAAGATCATCCGCGGGGTATCCCCAGAATTCGATTTCATAGCGGTGCGACAGCGGATTATAGGGAACAGGCAGCACGCCAGGCGCCGCCGCATTGCCGACCTTGAGCCATAGGCCGATCCGTTCCCCCAGGGGGTAGCCTCCCACCGCCGCAAGCGCGGATTCCGGCCCTCCGGCGTAGGAAAGCCGCAGGAACGGGCCGCTCCAATCCCCGGCGGTAACGATGCCCCGCACCAGGAATGCATCGGCGACGACGAAATCCCGTACATTCTGCTTCTGGAAATCGGTCTTGTTATCCTGCTGGGCGGGATCCAGCACATCCGCATCCTGCCCCTGCGGCCCGTAGAGCTCGAGCGAGCGGATGGGAAAGAGATATTGCAGCTGATCGGCATCGTAGTATTCCCGGCTTTCCGCCAATGCCACCGTTTCCACCAGACCCACCAGCTTGACCAGCGAGTTTCCAGCGTCGTAATTCGGCGACGTGCCGGGCTCGACGCGAAAACAGGCGTCCCCATGCACAATTTCCATTGCCATTCTCCCTCATTTCGGTTCTTGAACCGGCGTGGCACCAGATGGGCCACGCCTTGCCAGGGCATTTTCAGGTGCTGTGGTAAAGGAAGGCGACGAATTTCAGGTCGACGCTCCCGGTATTGCGTATCCCGTGCATTCCGCCGCTCTTGGTGAAAATGACGCTGCCCGGCTTCACCGGCAGGCGGCGGTAGTCGTAATACCCCAGGCCCATGGTCATCCGGCTTTCGATGGGGTACACATCCTCTCCTTGCGGCGTCTTCGCGTCCGTAGCAGGATCGTCCCCCACCCGGAGGTAGGCAATTCCCTCTCCTTCGACGATGTAATACAGCTCTTCCGATCCGATGTGCTGGTGGTTACCCTCGACACGCCCGGGCGGAATCGTGACATGGTGGAAGAAAATCATGGAACCGCCAAACTCCCGCTGGAATATCCAGCGCATCTCGATAATGTTATCGGGCTTGGCATCCGGATTGCCGGAACTGTCCATCATGGCGTTCAGGTAGCGCACCGGCACGATTTCCGGTGCCTGCACGTACCAGCCGCGCTGGAAATCGAGCCGGTAGCTCTGGTCGAGTATGGTGTTCCGCGGGCTGCTCGGCTCCGGCGTGACCGGCTCCTGGTGGGACCGCAGGAATGCGTTGTCCCAGGCGGCATTCTCATCCGGGATCGAAAACCCGAAGGGCAGGTCGTGTGTGTCCTCGCGGAAGGCGAGCTGCATGCTGTTGAGCGAAGGAAGCTGCGCCATTACGCCGTCAAATTGCGGCACGCGGGTGATGGGGGCGTTGCGCCCCATCTGGTCCAATACCGAAAAGGCATGGCTGCTTCCCTCCGGCGCTTCCAGCGTTTCCCAGATCTCCACCTGGAAGGCATGGGTCCAGATGTCGTATGCCAGCCTTACCCTGGCTTGCGGCGGGTTGGAAACCCCATCGGGGAGCGGCTGTATCCACATGACCAGCCCGTCCTGGAGAAAACGCTGCTTCTCCCGGATCTGCTCGACCAGACGGCTTGCCCCATACTCGATGCGGAGCACATTGCCGATGAGCTTGCCGTCGAGATATACCTGGCTCTTCATCGCCGTGATATCCAAATAGCTGCGCACCTCCCGCACGTTATAGCGGTAGCGCGGGCTGCGCGTCGCGTTCAGGTAGCGCTCGTGGTAGATCCTGTCGGGAAAAAAGACGACCTTGAAGATTTCGTTATAGACATCCGTGAATGCCGATGTAAAGGCGTCGGCATGCGGGGTGACCTTTTCCGCCGTCGCGATTGCGCCGGGGCCCCCGGCCTGGACCTCGGGCTTGTCTGGCGTGCCGTTGCTCATAGGCGCCCTCCTATCTTGTCCGCCACGCGGAACGAATTGGCTTCGATCGTGAGCGTGGGATTCGCGCCGCCGGAAGTCGGCATGAAGGCGCCGTCGGTGACGTACAAATTGTCGAAGCCCCATACGCGGCAATCGGGATCGAGCACGGAATCGCGCGGATCCGAGCCGAATCGCGCGCCACCCAGGATGTGATTGGCAATGCGCGCGATGCCGTTCTCGCCGTTGTATACCCCGCCGAACCCGCGGATCGGATAGTCATGCGTGGCATTGCCGCCGGCACGCAGGATATTGGCGCATTCCCGGGCAAGCGTATCCATCAGGTATTTGTCATGGCTGTGCCAGTTCTTGATGATGTAGGCGACCGGCCGGTTCCACTTGTCCCTTACCGTGGGATGCAGCTCGATGCGGTTATCTTTCTGCGGCACCTGGTTCGCCATGAAACTCACCGAGAGCCCGCGCCCCATGTCGTTATCGATGAAATCGACCATGCCTTGCCCGATGAGGCCGAAATCGTTCGCGAACCCATGCCACAGCGTATCGAGGTCCGTCGCCGAATGCGTGCGCCCGAGCGACAGCGGCAGCGCCTCGTCCGAAGTATTGTTGTAGACCGCTCCGCCCGCCCAGAGATGGCTGGCTTTCAGGAAATCGTCGGTGGAACAGTAGTCCGTCGCCCAGTCGGCATCCAGCGAACGCGTCTTGTCGGAACGGTCCGGCATGATCGAACTGGCGCCGCCGAACGCATGGGTAAGGAAATATTTTCCCAGCAAATCGTTCTGCTGATCGAGAATGCGGCCGAAACCGGTGGGATCGAGCCCGGCGGAGAGCTTGAGCAGGCGAATCGACTCGATGGCGGAGCAGGCTACCACGACGACTTTTCCTCGTGCGATGCGTTCGCTGCCGGAAGGATCGATATAGCGCACCTCGCTCACACGGGTGCCATCGCTCACGAGATGGGTCACGACGCAGTTGGTGCGGATGTTCAGGTTGGGCTCGTTCCGCAGAGGAGCGAGAAGTGCATTCCAGGTGCTCGACTTGAAGCCGAGGGGATCGCCGAAACGATTGAGATAGCTGGTCTTGATTTCGTCCGGCGCGGCAATCATCTTCCTTCCGCTGGGAGCATGGTCCTCGGTAATGACGGCGAGCGG
>DASZUL010000036.1:0-3864 GCA_035547595.1 Nitrosospira sp. | reverse complement strand
TGACCATGATGCTGCTGCACCTGTGGGAGTTAGGCGGCACCTATTTCGATTATTACTATTTCCAGGAAAACTGCTCTTACCATGTGCTTTCGCTGCTGGAAGTCGCCAACCCCGGCCTGCGGCTGAAGGATTCGTTTTTCTTCAGCGTGATCCCCACCGATACCGTAAAAATCGTAATGGCGCAGGAAGGATTGGTGAAAGATATCGTCTATCGCCCTGCCGTACTCAGCCAGATGAACCATAAGCGATTGAAGATGGGCGATGATGAAAAACGCATGCTGCAAGGCATGATCAAAAAGGAGACCTCGCCGGAAAGCGCGGATTTCAAGCAGCTTCCGGTCCGATCGCAAGCACTCGTCCTGAATGCATACATGGATTACCTGCAGTATCAAAGCATGCAGGAAAAGAGCGACAAGGAGATAAAAATTCCGCTTTCGGTCCTGCGGGCAAGAAGCCGCCTCCCGGCCCCGGAGGATGGGCTTGGCGGCGTCATCACGCATTTTTCCACCCGTCCGGACCATGGCCACGGTACGGATCGTTTTCGGTTGGGGGTGGGGCACAATTCCCGGGAACCTTTCATGGAATTCGCTTATCGCCCGGCTTACCACGACTTGATGGCGCGCGATGTGGGATACGATAAAAACTCGGAAATCATTTTCATGGATTTCAAGCTCCGCTATTACCTTGAATCCGAGAGGCTGAGGCTGGACCAGGCGAAATTCCTCTCCATCACGGCGCTGAATCCTTATGATTCGCTGTTTGCCAAGCCTTCGTGGCGGGGAGAGGTGAAAATCGATACGTTGAGAGACCGCAACTGCGGTTATTGCAACTCCTTCAATGCGAGTTACGGCCGGGGTGTTTCCTATCGCCCGGAATTTTTTTCGCCGTTGCTGCTGTTTTCGTTCCTCGACCTGAAAACCGAATTTTCCGGCCATCTAAAGCAGGATTTTCGCCTCGGCGGCGATGCCGAAGTGGGCATGTACTACGACATTAGCAAGAATTTGAGAATCAAGCTGGCGGGCAGCTACCAGGTTTTTCTCCTGGGCGAAAGCAAGCGGTTTTTTACTTCCCAATTCATAACCCGTTACGCCCTGTCGCAGGATCTCGATGTGCGGGTGGAGTTGAATCGTTACGACCATAACAACGAGGGAGTTTTTTCGGTCAATTATTTCTTTTAGGAAAAACCTGCGCCTGCAATAATGCAAGGGTTGTGGAACGCTTAGTCCTTTTCGACCGCGATGAGCTTGCCATCCTCACCCACCTTGATCTCTATCTTGGAACCGTCTTTTTTTCTTACCTCAGCTTCATAAATCGGCGTCTTCTTGCCGTTGATCGTTTTGGTTTCTTTCTCGATCTCTTCTATCTTCCCCCCGTCAGCGTTTTCGGTTATCGTTTTCTGCACTGCCGCCGGGACATCGGACCATTGGACTTTTTCATCGGCAAAAGCGGGTGTGGCAAGCACTACCGCAATGGAAAAAAACAAGGCCGACAGTATGCTCGTTTTCATCTTATTCCCCGTTATTAAGAAAGTGCGGTCATATTACCTTTTCCATGGGCGACAGCATCTGTGCGATAACCTACAGTTACCGTTCCTGAACAAATAGATTTTCAACGCGTATGCGCCCATGTCCGCCTATTCGCGAACGTTATCAACATTTCTCGCAATCGTATTTTTCACGGGCTGCTCGTCGCAACAACTCTATACGACGGGCAATCCTGGCAGCGAAATAACTGCAACAGGTTAGTCGAGGATGGCGAACGCGCCAGGTGCAACGCCAACGCGAGTGTTCCATACGAAGCCTTCGAACGGCAGGTAGAGGAGCGTGGAAGGTGATTTTAAAGGGTGGGCAAGCATAGCTCATTCATGCGCCATGAAACATGGCTGCATGTTTTTGAGCATCGACGGGCATGGGTTCGCGGCAGGGATTTACCGCGTAGGGGGATGCCCTTGAAATCGCGTCTGTGTAAATATACTAGCGACAGGTTGGACAGGTTATTCAAGGATGCGATACAGGTAAAATGTTTTCTGTGATTACCTTATTGAATTCGTCGGGTTGTTCATAAGGGGGATTATGGGCCGATTTTTCGAACCAGATGAGGTGCTTGCACGGTGCCTCGATCGTATCGAAATACTGCTCGGCCAGTACCGCAGGCGTGTTCATGTCATACCGCCCAAGCAAGAAAAAAACCGGCACCCGGAACGATCGATAGTTCGCCCTCAGGCTGAGCCGGGAAATTTCATCCTCCAGATGCACCAGGGAAAAGCGATTGCCCTGGCCGAATTTGACGAGATCCACCAGATTGGCCTCGTCGGTGCCCAGCGCCGCCCAGATCAGCTTCCCTGTCGAAAGGCCAACGTGGAACACGCCCCCGAAACGCTCGACCCATTTGCCGGTGGCGAGTAGTTCATCCACCGACGAATACGGGGGTGGGCCGATGGCCTCCAGGTCCGAAATGGCGCCGGTATTGCCGCGTTTTTTTGCCTCCGAAATGGCGAATTCCCAGGAAAGCCTGCGTGCCTCGGGCACGTCGGCAATCTGCGCGACGCCGACGTAAGCCGCAACCTTTTCCGGATGACGATAGGCGTAAATCGTGCCGGGTACGGTGCCCCATGAGTGGCCCAGCAGGAAGACCTTGTCCTTGCCGAAGCGTTGCCTCACCCAATCCACCAATTCATCGAGGTCCCGCACGAACTGGTCGATGGTCATGGATTGAGGTGGAATGTCGGCATGATATGAGCGCCCGGTTCCCCGCTGTTCCCAATAAACCACCAGGAAATGCTGCTCAAGCTCCGAATTGAAGTGACGGAAGAGCGCGGATTCGCTGGCGCCGGGACCACCATGCAGGAGAATCAGTGGGGGATTGGATCGGGCTGTGCCGCGCAGCCAGACACTCACGGCGATGCTGCCGGGGATGATACGTCCTTTCGCATCCCGGAATGGCTCGGTATGCACGCAGGCGGCGAGGAAGAGAAGCAGTGAAATGCCCGCTAAACAGCGGAACGGGCGATGGGATTTGCGCTCGGCGGACAGAAATGCCCGGAGGTGCTGCTTCAGCGTGGGATCCATTTCGGGAAAAGTATAGCAGCCCTAGCGCCTGCAACAGCCGGTACAAGCGGATGCATCCTGATGGGACTTCTTCGCCGAAGCAAGCGGAGGCGAAACGAACCAGGGGAGCGCCATCCATAAACGCCGGAAGAGTTTCTCCTCGGCATTGTTTGCGATCGTCATATATTGCGCATGTTTGAAAAATACCTGGAACGATGGCAGCTGATACCGGATGGCGATCCGATCATCACCCGTGGCAGCAGGCTTCTGCCGGTCAGAATGGCGGATATGCCCGCGATGCTCAAAATAACACTGGACGAGGAAGAAAAATTCGGGGGCGCGCTGATGGCATGGTGGAACGGGCAGGGAGCCGCGCGCGTGTTCGCGCACGAAAAAGACGCGCTCCTCATGGAGCGGGCGGAAGGCCCGTCCTCATTGCTGGATATGGCGTTGACCGGCAAAGATGACGAGGCCAGCCGGATCATCTGCGATGTGGTGGCCCAGCTCCATGCGCCCCGGCTGGCCCCATCGCCGGCACTGGTTCCGCTGGCCGAGTGGTTTCAGGCATTGCCGCTGGCGGTTATCCACGACAGC
This sequence comes from Nitrosospira sp., assembly GCA_035547595.1. Lineage (GTDB taxonomy): Bacteria > Pseudomonadota > Gammaproteobacteria > Burkholderiales > Nitrosomonadaceae > Nitrosospira. Next base: position 223 of record DASZUL010000036.1, on the reverse strand, counting down.
ACGTGCGGCAGGCGCCATGGAAGATCCGGCGGTATTTTCCCGCTATGCGCCGCAACGGCCGCCCGGCTGCTGGAGTCGCCCCAGGATGTAGTGGTGCTGCATGGCGATATCCACCACCGCAATATTCTCGACTTCGGGGCACGCGGCTGGCTGGCGATCGATCCCAAGCGCGTGGCCGGCGAACGCGGTTTCGATTATGCCAATCTTTTCTGCAATCCAGAGC
>DASZUL010000035.1:0-13191 GCA_035547595.1 Nitrosospira sp. | reverse complement strand
CCCTCGACAAGATGCAGGCGCGCATCGACCACGACCTCGACTACCTGCGCAACTGGTCATTGCGCCTGGACCTCCATATCATCCTCAAAACCATCATGGTCGTCTTCAAAGACCGTAGCGTGTATTGATTTTTGAAGTTTTCACCGGCCCGCCCCGGGCAGGCTGCCGTTTCCCGCCCATTCCCTCCCTTTCCCGCTTTCAATTTTACGGCTCAGCATCTATATTGCAGATTATCTACAGCAGCACGAAAAGCCGCTGATTGCCATCGTTCCGCCATCACCCACTCAAGGAGAGTTTCATGTGCCTGACTTCTTCACTGGCGCTCATGAAGCGCCAAATCATTTGTTTCATGCTCATCATGCTGGCATCCTCGGCGGTTTTCGCACAGGCGCCCGGGAACGCGGAGACCACCATGAAAAGCATGATTTCAGCCATCCTCGCCAACTCCCTGCCTGATTTTGTCGCCCAGGGCGACCAGGCATTCCAGGAGGGAATGACAAAAGAGATGCTTGCCAGCATCAATCAGTCCCTCGGCTCCCGCCTCAGGCAGGGCTATACCACGACATTCCTGACCAGGTTGAACCAGCAGGGCTTTGCGGTCTACACATGGAAGGTGGAATTCAAGGACGGCAATGACGATGTCCTGGTATTTCTCGCCCTCAAGGATGGAAAGGTCGGCGGGTTCTGGCTGCGGTAAGTCAGCGTCATGCCTGGAGAGGCAGATCGGGTGACGGAGGCATATATGAAAAAGACCGGATCGATGGTTGTTGCGCTCATTCTTCTCGGATTGCTTCTTCCTGCTTCAGCATGGGCGCGCGGCGGGCACGGCGGCGGTTTTGGCGGCGGCGGGCATATTGGAGGGGGCGGCTGGGGACACGGCGGAGGAATGCACTATGGGGGCGGAGAGCATTTTGGCGGCGGGGTGGGTTATTACCGCGGGGGAGGAGTAGGCTACTATCGAGGTGGCGGCCATGGCTACTATCGCGGTCCCAGGGGCTTCTACCGCGGCTATGGCTACGGCCTGGGTTTTGGTTTTGGGGGATATGGACTCGGATTGGGATTGGGGTATGGGCTGGGCTATGGCGGATATGGATTCTGGCCTTATTACTCCTATCCCCCGGCATATCTTCCTTCCGCGCCGGCAGCCGTACCCGCAACACCACCGGTATATGTGGAACGGCAAGACATGCCACAGGCCCAGGCTTCGCCGTCCTCGGGCTATTGGTACTATTGCCGCGCGGCGAACGGATATTATCCCTATGTCAAGGATTGTCCGGATGGCTGGCTGCAGGTTTCTCCCTAGCCCTCCCCGGGGAATTAGGAAATTAGAAAAAATCTCGCACTGGCGATTCGATAAAAAGGAAGTGAAATGACTCAATCATGGAGAATGCGATTTGCTTGCGTATTGATGGTCCTGTGCTGGTCTCCTTCCGGTGTGCTGGCGGACAGCGAACTGCTTGTTGCGGCGCGGAGAGGAGATCTTATTCGGATAAAGGCGTTGCTTGCCGCCAAAACCGACGTGAATGAAGCAAGGTGGGATGGCGCCACCGCATTGATGGCCGCTTCCACCACGGGCCACCAGGCAATCGTGCGAAAGCTGCTCGATGCCAAGGCTGACGTGAATGCGCGCATGAGCAATGGCGCCACCGCATTGATGGCGGCAGCGGCGGTTGGCAACCGGCAAATAGTGGCTGCATTGCTTGCCGCCGGCGCTGATGTAAATGCCAAGGCAAATGATGGCCTGACTGCTTTGATCGTCGCATCCGAAAAGGGCTATCCACAGACAGTCCACGCATTGCTTGCGGCCAAAGCGGATGTCAATGCCGTGGCGGGCAATGGGATTACTGCGCTGATGGCGGCGGCGCAGGAAGGATATCGCATGGTGACGCAGGAATTGCTGGCCGCCGGCGCCAATGCAAATGCCAAAACAAATGATGGCGTGACCGCATTGATATTGGCGTCGGAGAAAGGGCACCACTCGGTAGTGCAGCAATTGCTCGCTGCCGGCGCGGAAGTAAAGGCCCGTATGAATAATGGCATAACGGCGCTGTTCGTGGCATCGCAGAATGGGCATCAACTGGTCGTGCAGAACCTGCTGGCAGCTGGTGCCGAGGTCAATGCTGCAAGGGAACAGGGTGCAACGCCATTGCTGATGGCATCGGAAACGGGCCACCCTGAAGTGGTGCATATGCTGCTTTCCGCCGGAGCGGATGCGAATGCCAAGCTGGATAACGGCGTCACCCCATTGATGGTGACAGCGCAAGGCGGCCACTTGATGGTGGTGCATGAACTGCTGGCGAGCAAGGCGGACGTAAACGCCCGAACCACCGACGGCTGGACCGCATTGCTCATCGCATCGGAAAAAGGCAATCAAAAAATAGTGCAGGCGCTGCTGGCGGCGGGCGCGGATGCGAATGCCAGGACGAATGACGGCATTACTGCGTTGATGGCGTCAGCAAAGGAAGGCCATCAACTGGTGGTTCACGAGTTGATCGAAGCCAAAGCCGATGTGAATGCCAAGTCAAGCAATGGCATAACGGCACTGATGGTCGCATCGCAGGATGGGCGGCAGGAAGTGGTGTATGTGCTGCTCGCCGCCAGGGCGGACGTAAACGCCATATCAAGCGAAGGCATTACCGCCTTGATGCTGGCATCGCAGGATGGCAGGCAGGAAGTGGCGCAAATATTGCTGGCAGCCGGCGCCAAGCCAAACGTGAAGGCCAAAGATGGTAATACGGCGATGACAATGGCCTCCCAGAACGGTCATTCGGAAACAGTCCGGATCCTTGAAGAGGCCGGCAGGAAAAAATAAACCGCGCTCGCCCCGACAGCCTGCTTGCGATTCGCCGGATCCCGCAAGGCAATTTCGATTCCGATCGGCCTGGCGCACGGCCCGTTGTTTTCCGGATATGCGATGAGAAGAATTTACTGCCTCGAAGACTTGCTTTCCAGCTACGCCAATCTATAGTTAAGAAACCCTTGCGTCCCCGCCGGGGCCCGTCGAATCGCACAGCGTGGCGCAAAGCCCTGGCCTGGATAAAATTATTGCCATAGGAGGAAGAGCATTATGGAAGGATTTACGCAAGCGAACCTGTTCGAGCTTAGCCGTGGCGCTATCCATGTCACCTATTCCACAACGAGCATCATTGGCGGGCCCATTTTCAGCTACCGCGATAACAGGATCAGCCGCTCGTTCCGTGGAGACGAGATTCGCATCCAGGATACCGACATAGGCCAGCTGGTTACCGTAACGCTGGAAGTTATACCGGATCAGCAAACCGTGACATTTTCGCTGCTTTTGCCCGTCGTTACGGTATTGCCGCAATCAACGGGAACGCATGTCAGGGTGCCGGGGATCACCGCCACTGCTCCTACCACTATCGCGGGACCGCCGCCGGGGCCGCAGCACCTTTATAACGTGACCAATTTGCGCGGCACCGCCCAGTTCGTCGTATCGTGACCAGTGCGGTTAAAAAATAGGGAGTCGGCTCATGCCAGACAATAAACCGTTTATCCGGCCAACCCTGAAGTCGATAGGCTCCTATGTAAAGAAACATGCCTCCGGCATCGAGCATACACAGGGGCATCAGCATGAAGCATCGGAGACCGTTCGTGAGGCGGACTATGAAGGCCATCACATAGTGATCCGCACAACCTACCACATAGAGGTCGATGGCAAGCCGGTTACCGGCCATATGGGCGTAACCGACGATGGCATGGTCCATTATCATCCGGTGCCCAATATAAGCTTCGCTTCGGCCCTTGACATGGTAAAGCAATTGATCGATGTCTTTCCCGACGACTTCAGCAGCGCCGCTAGCAAAACAGGGGCGCAGGAGCACGATGCATCCCAGGCTAAATCTCATGCCGGACACCCACGCTCGACAGCGCCGGCGCGCTCCCGAACTGCTGCCAGGAAAACCCGCACCGATCGTAAATAAGGCTCGATACCATGGCAATACGCGAAAATATCCTGACCAGCGCGACAGCGCGGGACAAATATATAAAGGGCGTAAAGCTTCTGAAAAATGAATTCCCGGGTCCGACGACCACCAGCCTGGGTATAGCCGGTCCGACGCAGGAAATCAGCACTTATGACCTGTTCGTAGTGTGGCATCACACTGCAATGACAACCTTTACCCCACCGACCCAGGGCGACCGGAACGCCGCCCATCGCGGCCCGGTATTTCTTCCATGGCACCGGTTCATGTTGCTGCAACTGGAAATGAACCTCCAGCGCGTGCTTGGAAACGACCTGAGCTTCGGTCTTCCCTACTGGGATTGGGCTCGGGATGGTGAGTTATCCACCTCCCGCCAGCGGAGCGCACCTATCTGGGCAGCCAACTGCATGGGTGGAACCGGCGCTCCGGTTACCACCGGCCCGTTTGCGTTTGATCCTGCCGACCCTGCCTCGTGGCGCGTCCGCATCGCCGCCACCGCCAATGGCCAGCTGGCGCAGGTGAACCGCGGCCTGCGCCGGCGGCTGGGAGCACCGGTCCAGGGCCTGCCAGGGCCAAATCGCCTGCCCCGCAAGTCACATACTGCTTTCGCCACTGCCCAATCCGTATATGACGCCGCGCCTTGGAGCACAGCTTCTGCAGGCTTTCGCAACCTCGTGGAAGGCTGGCAAACACAGCCGCAGATTCCAGCACCGAGCCTGCACAACCGTGTCCATGTCTTCATCGGGGGCGACATGTCTCCTTCCACTTCCCCGAACGACCCCGTGTTTTATCTTAATCACTGCAATGTAGATCGCATCTGGGAAAGCTGGATGAGATCCCCTCCGGCGGGACACGGTCGAGTATATGTGCCGGCTCAAAATGCCCCCGCCAGCTTGAGGGGCCACCGCTTGAACGACAGGTTAAACTCTCTTTTGTCAGGCAGCACCACGCCCGCGCAAATGCTGGACGTTACCGGATCATATACCTATGACTCTCTCGATGTCTGAGATAGTTTGAGAGAAGCAGTCATTGCCGGGCTGATCAAATCCCTTTCCTCAGGAATTTATTGTAATCGGATCTACGATGATCCCGAGTTTCCGGAAATGTCGATAACGACCCGGTAACGCGCTTTTCCGGCCGCCAGATGCTCGATCGCGTCATTCACGCGGCTCAGCGGGAAATGTTCGACCTGCGGCGCGACGCCATGCCGCGCGGCAAAGTCCAGCATGGCGGAAATCGCCGCGGGCCCTCCTGTAGGCGATCCTGAAACGCTTTTCTGCTTCATGATGAGGTCAAAGGCCCCGATGGGTATCGGTTCCAGGACTGCGCCCACCACATGCATCCGGCCATTGGGCCTGAGGGTCCGCAATAATGCGCCCCAGTCCAGCGGGACGTTGACCGTGACCAGAAGGAGATCCAGCGAATTTGCGGCTTTCGAGATCGCGGCGCTGTCCTTGCTCGATATCACCCGATGGGCCCCGAGTTTCCTTGCCTCCTCGGATTTGGAATCGCTGGAAGTAAAGGCGGTCACCTCGCATCCCCATGCATTTGCGAACCGCAGGGCCATGTGGCCGAGGCCCCCGATTCCCACCACGCCCACGCGATCCGTCGGTTTGATATTGAAATACATCAGCGGAGCCGCGACCGTGATGCCTCCGCACAGCAGCGGCCCCGCGGAGGAAATATCGAGCGCATCGGGCAAAGGAATAGCCCATGCCCAGTGCGAGCGCAGCCGGTCGGCAAATCCGCCGTGATGCCCGATGATGGTCGCACCCACCTCCGGGCATAAATTGTGGTTTCCGGTCATGCATTCATGGCAGTGCATGCAGCTCGAGGCATTCCAGCCTATGCCCACGCGCTGCCCGACTTTCAAGCCTTTGGCGGACTCCCCCAGCGCGACGATGCGCCCCACCGCCTCGTGTCCCAGCACTGCCGGATAGCGGGATAATCCCCAATCGTTATTCAGGATCGAAAGGTCGGAATGGCACAAGCCGCAATAATCCACGGCAATTTCCACCTCTTCGGTGCCCAGAGGACCCGCCTCCCAGGTGAAAGGCTCGAGTTCCCGTTTCGCGCCCGGAGCAGCCCATCCATGTATGGTCGTCATTTGGTCTCCCTGTTTGATAGAGTTGGCACGCATTGCAACCCGTCAATTGTACCGGATGCGCCAGTGGCACGACTTTCTTCAACGATTATTTCGCTTGCACGTTTCCGGCGTGCCGGTGCCGGAATAAAAAATGCCGGTACCAACGCCATGAATAAAGCGATGCGTCATCCGATAATCATATGGATGCCCGCGCAGCCGGCACCTCGTGCAGAGGCAGGGAAATTACCCTGGCGGACTGCCGGATGACCCATCCCTGGGCAGCACGGGCAGGATCTGGTCGAAAGCGAGGCCGCTATGCCCTTCCCCACGGCCGGTGCGTTTCCTGGCGCCAAGCCAGGTAAAAACCCTGCCGTCGTTCCAGCGCGTGCGATGGAACGATTGGAATACCTGCACGCCCGCCCTGGGCACTTCCTGTTCATGGATATGATAAGCCCTTCCCGCTTCCAGGCCCTCGCGCAGCAGAGTGGTACGGGGACGTACGCGCTCAAACGAAGGTGCAGGATCGTTTTCGAGGTAGCGCGGCATGGCAGCGCGGCGCAGCTGGATTTGCCGCTGGCTGCCCACGACATGTTCGGGCACGAATGGAATCCAGTTTTCCGGCACGGTGGTCATGATGTTGTAGCGGAAAAGCGCTTTCCACTCTTTCGGGGCAGGCGTGGTTGCAGCGTTCTGCTGATCGAGCAGCGCCTGGAGGTAGCCGTGATATTCCGCTGCGGCAATGTTACCTTCCCGGCTTCCACCCTGCGGCATGGGCACCGCCGTTTCTATGCCCCAGACCATGTTCGCCATTTCGTCACGGATGAGCGCAACCTGTTCCAGCGCCGGACTCTCCTGCACTTTCGGCGCAGTCGGCAAAACCAGCAGGGTAAGGTCTGCCGGCTCATCCTTGACTCCCTTGATATTCAGGCTGAACATCGTCCAGCGCTGCCAGCTGTCGTCCGCGCCGCGGCCAGCCGGTTGTATCCAGAAGCGCTCTCCGAACGTATTGGTGATCGCCAAGCCTTTTATATTCAGGATCGATCCCGCCGGAACAGTGTATGGAAACAGGAACCAGTCATTCGCATAGACCAGGCCGAACTCGATGAGGAGAAGCTTTGCCAGGTCAGTAGTTCCGGGTTTGATATCGCCGAAATTGGTCTTCCCGTCCTCGAACGCCCACCAGCGCGTGTCGGGCATGCCGTTGAAGCGTACCGGCGAAGGAATGAAACTGCGCGTGAGGTACGGCTTTTCCAGAGTGAGGCCCGCCGGAACTTCCGGATTCTCGAGCGTATCGTCCAGGCTCTGCCGGCTTTTATCCCAATCGAAGTTGTACCAGTCCAGATGTTCATGGTAGTACTCCTCGGCGGCCAGCACCTTTTCCTTACCCTCGCCGTCGGGCGCCGCGCACGCGAACTGGTACTCCAGCCGCTCCGGCTGCCAAGCATCCTCCTGCTCTTCCGGCGGAATGAAATAAAGCCTTTCGAACCACGCGACATAGCGGGGTCCGGCCTCATCCGCGGCTGATTTGTCGCCAGCAGATAACCCTCCGATTCCGTCCGAAGCAAGATTCGCCGGGTTTTCTTTCAAATGAAAATAAAGCTTCGCCCCGTCCATGGCCCGGCCGGCTATCGCCTGAAATTGCTGCCAGGCGTCCGCATGCGCACATATCCCCGCATCCGCCTTCGTTGCCGGATCGGGACGGGAGAAGGGATATCCTGATTTGAACGGGTCCGCCGCCGATGCCGGAATCATTTTCAGCCAGCGCCGCCCCATCTGCAGCCGCAGATCTAGCGAGAGCAACTGCGCCCCCGCCGTGAAAGGAATGGCGCGCCGCTCCACCGTGGCTTCCAGCGGCGCTTTGGTATCAAATGGCCGGGGCGCCCCGCCTTGCGGCCGGTATCGGGATAGCGGCCTGCCCTCTGCATGCAACTTGGCATAGATAGGCGTACCGGCATCGTCGCCCTCGAATTCACCCATTTGCCACTGTTTGCAGAGCATCCACAGGGCATCCCGCACTTCCGCGCGCAGCGCTCGGCTGAAATTATCCGTCCGGGGACGGCTTTCCAGGCGGTTGTAGCGGGTCAGTGTGGGAAACAGGACGCTTCCGGACAAGACTTCCGGCAGGTTGCGTATGATCAGCGGATCGCTCATGGGATTTTTCCTACATACTGATTCACCAGGGACAAGTCCGCGGCGATAGTGATCGGCCGCCAGGCTGTCGCCAGGATGGTTGCGGGAAGAAATACGGAAAGCGCCGTCCGGTCGAGCTGCTGCGGTTCCACGGCGCGGGAGCGGGCCAGGTCGAGCGTCTCTCCAAGAGAGTCGACAAGATCCTCCCATTTCCACGCACCCGTGAACTCCGCCGGCAGTGCCAGCAGGATGGCTTGCGGAGGCTCGGCATTAGGCTTGTCGAAATGGAATGCGATGCCGGTCGTCTCGGTATCCATCGGTATGACCTCGGTCCATTCGTCCAGCAGAAGGCCGCACTGCGGCTTTGTTTTGTCGAAATCCCGGGAATAATGCGCGGTGTAAAGCAGCAGCTCCCGCTCCAGCTTATCCTTGGCGGTGGGTGGGAATTCCAGGGCCATCCAGGTTGCGGCGGAACTGCCGGGACCGGCAGGGACATGCGGCAGCTGGATAGGCTGCAGGTTGGGTGCGGATGTACCCAATGCCTCGGCGAGAAAAACGAGATTTTCCAGGTGATGCATTTTTTCACGCACCCGGGCCACGCCGTATAGCCAGTCATCCACGGGAAACTCATTTTTCAGGTCATTTTTTTGATAATCGAGCAGGGCCGCGCGGCTGGCGTAGGCATTCGCCCATTCTTCCGCCTGCCTGTCCGGAAGACTGAATGAGGGGACCAGCACGAATTCCTCGCCAAATACCGCGCGCGCGGCTTCGGTAAGAATTTGCACACGTTTGGCGGAGTCGGCGGCGGCATCATGCTCGGCCAATTTCTCCGTAACCACCCCTGCGCGCACATCCAGATCGGCAGCAAGCTGCCGGGCACGGCTGCGGATGTCTTCCGCCAGGATGACCACCTGCTTTTCCTCCTCAGTGATGTCCACCGGGGCCAGGTCAAAATCCGCTACCACCAGCAGACTCCTGCATGTCGTCAGCAGCCCGCTGAGCGTGGTTTCGCCGGTTTTTTCCATGTCCTTGAGCAATGCCAGGCGGGACCGGAAAGCCGTTTCCTTTGCCTGCACCGTTGTCAGAACCTGCGCCGAGCTCTGCCCCGCAGGATCGGTATAGGTGGTTGAGATCAGCCGCTCGGCCTGGAGCAACAGGGCTTTGCGTTCTTCTTCTCCCGGCTGGGTGGGCAGCGTGTTCATCAGCGCCTCATACTCATCGAGCTTGTCCTGGAAGCGCACGGCGGTATCCGCCACTTTCTTCAGCAGCTGCGCGAACAGATTGCCCTTCGTTTCGTAAAGCGGGCCGAATCCCGTCTGCGGCAGCCCATACCCGGCAATCTCGCGGCAGGCGGCGATGATGCTTTCCAGGTATTGGTCGATATCGCTCAATATGGTCGCGGTGACCGGCCCCGGCTCCGGAAAGACAGCATCGAGCTGGCCCTGGAGAGGCAGGAGCTGGTTCGTCCGGATGGCTGCCAGCGCTGTGGGAAGAAAATCGACGCGATCGCGCCGCAGCGTGCTACCGCTGACGGCATCCTCCTTCCCTTCGGTGGGGAGCGCCACATCCACGGCTTGCAACGCCCGGGAATGCAGCGCCAGCGCGCGCAGGCCGCGAACGAGCGGCCCAACCTCGAAAAAACTGAAATCCCCCGTGGCACCTTCAAGATAGGAGATTTCCAACGGAAAATCCGGCCTGGGTTTTACCACAGGGTGGGTAAAAACGAAATCGCGGATGCGGTCTTCCAGCTCCGAGCGTGCTTCCAGGTTTTCCGGCCGCATGATGTAGATTAGATCGAGCGCTTGCAGGCCGAGGTCCGCCTGGGTCACGTGGATGACCTGCGGATTACCGGTGGCCGGATCGACATAACCCACCCTGCAGCCGAGCCGCGCGTCATCCGGTAATAAGGTTGCGGCCCAGCGGTTGAGTGCGGGTTCCGCTCTCGTGCGCGGGTTGTCACTTGGGACTATCGGAATGTCTGTATCGAGTTGCAGGCCAACCCGGTGAGTGAGCGCGATGCCGCTGCGCGGCGTCTGCACCACTTCGGGTACTGGCGGAAAGGTAGCCTGGCTGTAAGCATCGAGCGTTGCGGCAGCCCGGTCGTAATTGCCCATGACCACCTGGTGCACGCCCTCGGCAATCGCGAGATCCGCCAAGGCATCGTAAAGATCCAGCAGGCGGTCGACTTCCGCATCAAGGACCGCTTGCTGCGCCGGATTGGCAGGCGGCAGCTTCGAGGGCGGAAAACCAAAGGGGTATTTCCTGTTTGTCGTATCGGCATTCTTTACACGGCGAAGGAGATCCAGTCCATTGACGACGTTGCGCGCCTGGACCGCTTCGATGGAAGTTCCTTCGGGAATATCTTCCGCACGCGTGTATAACGGAAAAACGCTGCGCAAGGGGTAGATGAACTGGTCGCTTTCGGCGAACGCATAGCGGTCGTGCAACCCGCGCTCGAACTGGTAACCGAGCAAGGCGGCCAGGCTCTGGCCATTGCGGATTCCCTCGATGATACCTAGCGCAAGCCGCACCCGCTCCGAGGAAAGGTTCACCTTCAGCAGATCCGGTTGCGCGGGCGTGGCATTGGCGATGTATCCATTGCGCAGCACTGCCGCGGTTACCGCATGATTGACCGAGGGTGCATGAATATAACCCTCGTTGCTGCTATCGCTGAATAGCGGCACATTTTGCCCTGCGGGCTGCTGCTTGTTGAATATTTCATCCAGTTCTTCGCTCAGTGTGACCGCAGCCAGCTCCCTGTTTTCGGGGCGCACATTTTCCAGCCAGCCGTATGCGCCCAGATAGATGCCCTTGCGCCAATCCGCACGCGGCTCTGCAGCTGTCTGCCCGCCTTCGGCATTTCCCACGGGTCCGGCGGCTTCGGCAGCAGATGCATGCCGCATCGAGGCAAGCTGGAAACCGAGAAGGCCCATTGTCCATGCATCGAGCCGGTAGGCGCAACAATCGAGATGCTCCGCCAGCAGGCGTTCCAGCCGGGCGGTAGGGGTTTGCGCAAGCCTGTCCAGGGCGGTGATCTGCTCGGCAAGGTAGCGGGTGCCGAAAAGCACGCCGATGTTCCGGGTAAGATAATCGGCCAGCAGCATGCGGGAATCGCCGGTTACCTGCTGGTTCGGGGTATAAAGCATTTCGTAGCGGCTTTTCTCGGGCGCCGGACCGCCCCCGGCTGCGCCTGCGCCGGCGTTCGCACCCTCGATCTGGAAGAAATGCGGTTCGGCACGCAGTGACCTTCTCCCGGGCTCGTCGAGCAATTGCGCATCATCCAGCACCCGTACGCCGGCATCGTGGTAGCCGAGCTCGAGCGCATGCCTGAGCAGGATATAGAGGAGAGAATTGGGCCACCTATTGTCCAGGAATCCATCCTGGACGCGGATGGTATCGAATGAGAGGCGCGCCCATTCGTGGAGCCATTCGATGTAGTTGCGCTTATTCGTGGTTACGATCCGCAGCGGATCAACCTCGGATAGTGGTCCTTCCTGGATGATCGGACCATTGAGCCGGTTGGGAAAAACCTTCCAGAACAGGTCGAACAGTTTCGGCGTCTCCAGCCCGGAATAACCCAATTGCCGCAGCAGTGTGAACGCCTCGTTATGGAGCTCGTTGGCGGGCAGCGTCTGCCAGGAAATGAACAGTTGCCACATGGCGGCGATATTGTGTTCCTGCTTCTGGGTACTGGCATAGCGCTGGTGGAATTCCACCGAGGCGGGGTGCAGTCCCACGATATCGAGCAGTGCCTGGTGCGGGTCCATGCCGCCTGTGGCCCCTGCCTCGCCCTCCACGCCGACATGGGCCGCCTGCCCCGCAAGACTCCGCCAGATGGCATTGAGCCGGTCGAGCACGTCCTTGAACTTTGCCAGCCAATCCAGAAATGATGTGCCGCGCTGCTCCAGCAAGCGGCGGGAATAATCGATGGAGATCTTCTCCTTGCCGGATATCCACCGGGCCCTGCTGATGGCCGACGCCGGAAGGATGCCGTAAGGCTGGCGGCCGATGCGGATGGCGGGGATCGGGCCGCGGCCACTGACGAATCGATTGAAAAACCAGCGGGTATAGTAGATGGCATCGTCGCTGAAAACCGGTTGCAGCAGGGTATCCATGAAGTAGCCCAGGGTGGCCGGCCACAGGGCGGTATTCATTGCACGCGCTTCGCCCTGGTCCCGCCCTCCGGCGCGAGGGACCTGCTTCAGCCAGTCCGATGCATCCAGGCCGAGGCTTTCCGCGAACCACTGGCCATCGCGCTTTTCCATGAGATCGTCCGTCTCGCTGAACTGCCCCAATCCCCTGAAAACGAAATCGTAGCTGCTGTCGGCGTCGTCCTCGCGCGAATAGGCGGAGTTGCCATCGTCGGTATTGTTGGTGGCCGCGCCTTGGGGTAAAAAGGAAAAGCCGCTCCTGCTGAAATAGTGATGGCGGAACAAAGTATCCAGCTCATCCTTGCCTTTACCGGCATCCGCGCTCAGGCGGATTCCCAGGACAAACAACCGGTCGAATCCCGCCGCAAGCGATGGCGTCAGTTCCACGCGAAAACCCATGCCCCGGCGCACCGCTTCATCGAAATCCGTCATCCATCGTATTTCATCGCCGAGTTCGAGGTTGCCATTCTCATCAAACTGAAACTGTGACTCGGGCGTACCCGTCGGGTCGGGACTGACTGAAAATGGCGCCTGCACCGGTCCCCCGAGTTGATTCAGCACCTGGACGCCATCCTGGTAGCCCAGCAGGACAAACCGTTCCGGCAGCAGTTCCGCTTTCGCGGCCTGCATCCAGGAGCGGGTTTTGGTATCGATGTTCTCCTTTTTCGGCAAAAACAGGAAAGATGTGCGCACCGTGGCGCTGGCTCGCGTATACTCCGCCGGCGGCTGCTCCGTGAGGTTATAGGGAGCAAACTGCGCGATCAGCTGCGCGGCACGTTCCGCACCCACGGCCGCGGCAAGCGCATCCAGCGCAAGCGCCTCTACGCTGCCGCGTCCCTCCGCCTGCCAGATGGCGGTCCAGTATGGAGTCAGCGCAGCTTTC
>DASZUL010000034.1:0-88884 GCA_035547595.1 Nitrosospira sp. | reverse complement strand
AGATTCAGCGCTTTGTACGTCTCCTTCGGCACGCTCGGAAAATTCGCCTGCGCGCCTGCCGCAAGCAGCATCCCAACCCCCACCCCCAGCGCTCTCTTACATATCCCCAGCCAATACTCGGCTACCATCGCTCTCTCCTTTCCAATTTATATTTATCATGAGGCACATGTTTTCCCGTTTTTCCAAACGGGAACAAACACTTGCTCCATGCATCCATGCCTGAATCGGCCTTCTTTCAGACAGGTATCCGTAATTGTCGAAAGTACTTTATTACTTTTGATAATGTATAACTCGCCAGGTCAAAGGGGTAGCACCAGTTTCAGGACTCTTGCTGGTACCAATAATTTCATACATGCCGATCAATAAACCGACCACCGGCAGGCTTGCTTGGTTCAGTTTCAACTTTCCTGCTGCAAGCGCCACGGATCGCTCAGACGGGATTATCGATATCGATGAACTGGTGGCTGAGTCCGAACTCGCGGGATATATGCTCCCCTAATGCCTGGACGCCATACCGCTCCGTAGCGTGGTGGCCTGCCGAAATGAAGGCCACTCCCGATTCCCGGGCGATATGAACGGTCTGTTCGGAAATTTCCCCGGTAATAAAAGCATCCACGCCAAGCCGGACCGCATCCTCGAAATAATCCTGCGCGGCACCCGTGCACCAGGCGATCCGGCACATGATTTTGGCATCGTCCCCGATCACCAGAGGCTTGCGCAGCAGCGCAGTTTCCACATGCTGCCGCAATTCCTTCAATTTCATGCCCTGAAATGGCGGAACTCCCTGCATGGCAAGATCCTGCTCGCCAAAATGGCCGTCTTCAATGAATCCCAGCCGCCGGGCGAGCTGCGCATTATTGCCCAGGTCCGGGTGCGCATCCAGTGGGAGATGATAGGCAAGCAGGCTGAGGTCGTTTTCCAGCAACGCCCCGAGTCGCCGCCGCTTGATACTGACGACGCGCGATTCCTCATTGCGCCAGAAATATCCGTGATGCACCAGGACCGCGTCCGCACCCGCCAGAATGGCCGCTTGCAGGAAATCAAACGAAGCAGTTACGCCACTGACTACCCTGCATACTTCATTTCGGCCTTCCACTTGAAGTCCATTTGGGCAATAATCACGAAACTGGTCAATATTCAGGAGCTTGTTCAGGTATGCTTCAAGCTCGTTCAGTTGCATCGGTATTTCATCCCATTTTCATTCGGCCGTTCTAAACCCCAGCCACCTTATTCCAAATGCGCAAACTCTGGTTGATTTTCGCACAATTCACAACGCTGGTTCTCGCAATAGTGTTTGTCGTTTCCACCCTGAGGCCGGACCTATTGCCCCGGGGCCAGATGAGGGAGGTGGGCGGAACGATGGTGACGATCAAGGAAGCGGCTTCCGATGCGCAAACCAAGGCGGAATTCAAGCCGGGCAGTTTCAGCAACGCGGCGCAAGCTGCCATGCCATCCGTCGTCAATGTTTTTACCAGCAAGGAAGTGAAGGCGGCTCCCCATCCATTGCTGGAAGACCCGAGATTCAGGCGCTTTTTCGGCGATCCCCTTGAATCGCAGAGCCGACGGGCATCCAGCCTTGGGTCGGGGGTGATCGTCAGTCCGGAAGGCTATATTCTGACCAATCATCATGTGATTGAAGCGGCGGACGAGATTGAAATTGCACTGGCGGATGGCAGAAAGAGCAAAGCCAGAGTCATCGGTTCCGATCCCGAAACCGATCTTGCCGTTGTGAAAGTGGATATGGAAGCGCTTCCCACCATGACTTTCGGGCAATCTGACAATGCCCGGGTCGGGGATATCGTGCTTGCCATAGGCAATCCCTTCGGGGTGGGACAGACTGTCACCATGGGAATTATCAGCGCGCTTGGGCGAACCCATCTCGGCATCAATACTTTCGAGAATTTCATACAAACCGATGCTGCCATAAATCCCGGAAACTCGGGTGGCGCGCTGGTGGACACGTCCGGTAACCTGATCGGTATCAATACCGCCATCGTCTCCCGCACCGGGGGGTCGCTTGGTATCGGATTTGCTATTACGACCACTGTCGCCAAGCAGATCATGGAGCAGATCATCCAGACGGGAGGGGTGACACGGGGCTGGATAGGGGTGGAAGTGCAGGATCTGACGCCAGAGCTCGCCGAGTCGTTCAAGCGCCCCAACACCAATGGCGCACTTATCGCCGGGGTGCTCAAAGGAGGGCCGGCGGATCGTGCCGGAGTCAGGCCGGGAGACATACTTATTGCGGTGGATAGCAAGCCGGTACTCGATTCCTCGACCATGCTCAACCTGATCGCTGCCCTGTCTCCCGGTCAAACCGCTACTATCCTGGTGATGCGCAACCAGGCGGAAAAAACTGTCAAAATCAATGTAGGCAAGCGGCCTAAGCCCGCTTCCCAGGAGCAGTACCTCGACCCGGAGGGGATGGATTAGCCGATTAAAACAGGATGCCGAAGCCATGCGGGACCACCGCGCAACTGCTAGTCTCCGGTATCTTTGTTCTTGAAAACCGGAATCTCCTGCCCCAGCCCGGGCGAGGCGTAAATTTTATTCGGAGGTTCCTGTATCTCCCGCCTTGGGCGCTTGATGTTCGCTGCCCGACCGGTCGGGGATCAGCCTGGACGCAGGGATCGAGCGGGAAATCAGGCCCGCCACCAGTATTCCAGCTTCATACAACAGATAAAGCGGCACCGCCAGCATGAATTGCGAAACCACGTCTGGCGGGGTAAAAATGGCGCCAATCACGAACGCGCCAACGAGGACATAGCGGCGAGCGTTCTTCAATTGTTCTATTGAAACGACGCCAATATGGGTCAGTAGCACAACAAATATAGGCACCTCAAAAGTGATGCCGAAAGCGACGAACATGGTCAGAACGAAATCGAGATATTTGCCGATATCGGTCATGACCGCGACGCCTTCGGGAGCGAAGTGGGTAATGAATTCGAAAACCAGCGGCAATGCGGCAAAGTAGGCAAACGCGATTCCGCAGAGAAACAGGAACGTGCTGACGAATACCAGAGGCAATACCAGCCGTTTCTCGTGGGAATATAATCCGGGCGCCACAAATGCCCAGATCTGATAGAGAGTGTGGGGCAGGGTGACCACAAACGCAGCCATCATGGCCACCTTCATCGGCACAAAAAACGGCGTGACGACTTCGGTGGCGATCATCTGCCCCCCTTGCGGAAGTTTCTCGAGCAAGGGCAGCGCAAGCAGGGAGTACAGTTCGCGCGCATAAAACGAACATGGCAGAAAGCCGATCAATATTCCTCCGCATATCCGCACCAGCCTTGCGCGCAGTTCCACCAGATGGGAAATGAATGTTTCTTCGGTGCTCATGTACTGGAGAGAGCCGGATGGCTTGAACCGGTCGGATATGTCAAGCCAGGCATGCCGTATTCTGAATCACAAATGGCGAAGGGCGTCGCCTGCCCATACCTGGTTTCACCGGTTAAAGGTTCGGCCGGCGCGATGAGGGGTCTGCGGAACCGGATTGAGCTGCGGAGTCCGGTATGGTCTTCCGGACAGGTTCCGCCACTGTGTCCGTGACGGGTTTTGTTTCGGCTTTTTCCATCAACCCTTCTTCTGGTTTTTCGCCCGCTGCTTCCCGAATCCCGCTTACTTCCGTCCTTATTGTGTCCTCCATGGAATGTGCCGCGCCTTCCATGGAGGTTTTCAATTTTTTCAATTCCTCGAGTTCCATCTCGCGCTGTATATCGTTCTTGACGTCCGCGACGTAGCGTTGGGCGCGTCCCATCAAATAGCCAAGTGT
Organism: Nitrosospira sp.; assembly: GCA_035547595.1. Classification (GTDB taxonomy): domain Bacteria; phylum Pseudomonadota; class Gammaproteobacteria; order Burkholderiales; family Nitrosomonadaceae; genus Nitrosospira. The sequence goes on along the minus strand of DASZUL010000034.1, from coordinate 85,109 downwards.
GCGCGCCACCTTCGGCAGGCGCTCCGGGCCAACGACAATCAGGGCGACGACTGCGATGACGACGATCTCGGCAAAACTGATGTCGAACATTTTGAAAAGTATTGATCAGGTCGCGAAAGTAGCGGGAAGGCGCTTGAACAGCGAAGCGCTCGATGGAGACCGCGCCATTCCTCATCCCTCGCGTTTTTCATGCACCTTGTCCCGCGCGTGGCTGAGGTCAATCTCTATGGTTTGGCCGGTATTTTTTTCATGTGCGCCGGTTATTGTCTCCTCATCGGCTCCTTTCACGCCCTCCTTGAATCCTTTTACCGCACCGCCCAGATCGCTGCCAAGATTTCGAAGTTTCTTTGTTCCGAAAACCAGGACAACAATGATCAGGACGATCAACCAGTGCCAGATGCTCAACGAGCCCATTATTCGCTCCTTATCTCCTGTGCGGAATCATGCCGGGCAGGCGTTCGCCGCCGCCGATGACATGTATATGCAGGTGGTATATCTCCTGGCCTCCGACGGGTCCGGTATTGATAACAGTCCGAAAGCCATCCCGGCAACCCTGTTCCTCCGCCAGTCGCGGTATCAGCACCATCATTTCTCCCAGTAGATCGCGGTGCTTGTCTTCCACCTCCATCAGCGAGGGAATATGGAGTTTAGGTATCACCATGAAGTGCACGGGAGCTGCGGGATGAATGTCGTGGAACGCCAGAATGCGGTCGTTCTCGTACACCTTCCCGGAGGGAATTTCTCCCCGCGCAATCCTGCAAAACAAACATTCATCCATGATCATCCCGTTTTCCGCGACGCCTTTTCATCAATTCCGGAAATGCCCTCGCGGCGCTGCAGTTCGGCAAGCACGTTGTCCGGGCTGAGGCCGTGGTGGGCCAGCAGTACCAGGCAGTGAAACCACAAGTCCGCCATTTCGCCCGCAATATGTTTCTTGTCTCCGTCTTTTGAAGCCATCAATACTTCAGCCGACTCTTCCGCAAGTTTTTTCAGGATTTTGTCCTGGCCTCCATGCAGCAATTTCGCGACGTAGGAAGAGGCGGGATCGGCCAATTTCCTGGTTTCGATCGTTTCCGCCAGCCGGAACAATATGGAAGTATTGGTCATCTGCCGTAAATTTCTTCCGGATCCTTGATTACGGGGGTTACTACTTTCCATTGCCTGCTTTCAAGCTTATGGAAAAAACAGCTGTGTCTTCCTGTATGACAGGCGATGCCGCCGACTTGTTCAATGACGAGCAGCAGGACGTCCCCGTCACAATCCAGTCGGATTTCCTTTACCTTCTGCACGTGGCCAGATTCTTCGCCTTTATGCCACAGTTTTTTGCGGGAACGGGACCAGTAGTGAGCCTCGCCTGTTTCCGCCGTAAGCTTCAGTGCCTCGCGGTTCATCCAGGCAACCATCAGCACTTCATTGCTGCCCGCCTCCTGCGCCACGGCCTGCACCAGCCCGTCATCCGACCAATTTACCCTGTTGAGCCAATTTTCTGACATGAATAGGTCGCAATCAATAACTGAAGCCATCAGCGAGCCGCTGTTGCCGCCTGATACGGCAATTTCCCGCAAGGCTGGAAAATTGCGCGAAGCGAATCCATTTTATCACTATAGCCTTGTTTCCACGCCGCGTTGCGCCAAGTACTCCTTCGCCTGGCGTATGGTATATTCACCGTAGTGAAAAATGCTTGCGGCCAGTACCGCATCGGCATGGCCTTCCAGTATTCCCTCCGCAAGGTGCTGCAGATTGCCGACGCCACCGCTGGCGATAACCGGAACAGCCACCTCATCCGATATGGCACGAGTGAGCGCCAGATCAAAGCCGTTGCGCGTGCCGTCCCGATCCATGCTGGTCAGCAATATTTCTCCCGCACCCAGTGATTGCATCCTCCTTGCCCATTCGATGGCATCAAGACCGGTAGCCTTGCGCCCCCCGTGGGTGAATACTTCCCAGCCGTGCCCTGTTCGCTTTGCGTCTATTGCCACGACAATGCATTGCGAACCATAGCGGCTGGCGGCGTCCGCCACCAGGCTAGGATTCTGCACGGCTGAAGTATTGATGCTTACCTTGTCGGCGCCGGCGTTCAACAGCCTTCGGACATCTTCGACCTTGCGCACACCCCCTCCCACAGTGAGCGGAATGAACACTTGCGCCGCGACTTCTTCAATAATGCGAAGTATCAGATCGCGATCGTCGGAACTGGCGGTAATGTCGAGAAAGGTCAGCTCATCCGCGCCCTGTTCGTCATAGCGGCGGGCTATCTCGACCGGATCCCCGGCATCTCGCAGCTCGACAAAATTGACGCCTTTTACGACCCGGCCATTTGTGACATCGAGGCAGGGGATGATACGTTTCGCCAAGCCCATGTGCAGTTCCATCTGTTTTCTATGAGGACAAGTTTTTGCTAGTGGTCAATCTGTTTCCAATGACTGACTCTGATGCACCATGCTGGCAGGCAAGCGATTCGCTCCGGATTGTTAAAGTTTTCCGGGAATCGAAGTGAAGCGGCGCCGGCCGTTGCGGTAAGAAATAGCACTTCTCCGATGGTGGATAATTAGAGTAATGGGGTAGTCAGCCGCGGTGCGGGCGGCTTGGTTGCCGGCAGACTTAATGGTGGGTAAATTCAATATGAAAGGGCGCCGGACTCATTTCGGGCATAGGCTGTCCGCCAGGGCTTGTGCCAGCTTGAAATCCAGGGTGCCCTCATAAAGCGCCCGTCCCGTGATGGCCCCCATGATGCCCTCTGCTTCGACCTCGCACAGCGCCTTGACATCCTCGAGATTCTTTACGCCGCCGCTGGCAATGACGGGGATGCTGAGAGCTTTGGCAAGTTCCACTGTGGCGTCGACATTGACGCCGCTGAGCATGCCATCGCGTCCGATATCCGTGTAAATGATGGCCTCGACTCCATAATCCTCGAACTTCTTCGCCAGATCCACGACGTCATGACCGGTAACCTTGGACCAGCCGTTAACGGCCACCTTACCTTCTTTTGCATCCAGCCCCACCATGATATGGCCGGGAAAAGCATTGCATGCATCATGCAGGAAGCCGGGTGTTTTGACCGCAGCCGTTCCAATGATGATGTAGGTAATGCCATCGTCCAGATAACGCTCGATCGTTTCCAGGTCGCGTATGCCGCCCCCAAGCTGCGTTGGAATCTCGTCGCCGATTGCCTCGACTATTTCCCGGATTGCCGGCTCATTCCTGGGTCTTCCGGCGAATGCGCCATTGAGGTCCACGAGATGCAGCCGCCGCGCGCCCTGGTCCAGCCAATGCCTGGCCATGGAACCAGGCTCTTCCGAAAAGACTGTGGCGTTTTCCATCATGCCTTGTTTGAGGCGGACGCAATCGCCGTCTTTAAGATCTATTGCAGGAATGATCAACATTTTGAGTCAGGATAGGGATTGTGGAGATTTCGAATGAGGAGAAAAAATGACGCCTGCACCCTGGTCACCCATTTCCGGAAAGCGGCTTCCACTGCACGAAATTTTTCAGCAGCGTCAAGCCTGCCTCATGGCTTTTTTCCGGATGAAACTGAACGGCGAAAATATTATCCTTTGCCACGGCGCAAGTAAACGGAAAAGGATACTGGCTATAGGCCGCTGCTGTCTCTGGGGAAGAGGCAGCAACATAGTAGCTATGCACGAAATAGAAGCGCGCATCCTGGGCGATACCCTTCCACAAGGGATGTGCGGAGGTCTGATGTACCTGGTTCCACCCCATATGAGGCACCTTGAGCTTCTGGCCGCCGGTATCCTCGTTTGCTGTGGAAGGAAAGCGCACTACTTTTCCCGGGATGATGCCAAGGCCGCTCACGTTTCCTTCCTCGCTGCTTTCAAGCAGCATTTGCAGGCCGATGCAGATGCCGAGAAAGGGCTTGTTGGTGGCGGCCTCCCTTACGGCGTCGCGCAGTCCGCGGGCATCAAGCTCGCGCAGACAATCCGGCATGGCTCCCTGGCCGGGGACCACTACCCTGCCTGCTTCGCGCACCAGTTCCGGGTCGTCGGTTACCGCTATCGAGGCATCCGGCGCCACGTGCTCCAGTGCCTTGGACACGGAACGGAGGTTTCCCATGCCATAGTCGACGATTGCGATATCAGTCATGCCCGGAAATGAAGAGGGGGAGAGAAGCTAGAGGGAGCCTTTGGTGGAGGGGATGGTACCCGCGGCACGGGGATCGGGCTCTGCCGCCATGCGCAATGCGCGGCCAAATGCCTTGAATATGGTTTCTGCCTGATGATGCGCATTGCGGCCGGAAAGATTATCGACGTGCAACGTCACCATGGCGTGATTGACGAAGCCCTGGAAAAATTCATTGATCAGGTCGACATCGAACTCCCCAATGCGGGCGCGCCTGAATTTGACATTGAATTCCATACCCGGCCGTCCCGAGAGGTCCACGACAACCCGCGATAGCGCTTCATCCAGGGGCACGTAGCTGTGCCCGTACCTGCGGAGGCCCTTCTTGTCGCCAACCGACTGAGCAAATGCCTGCCCGACAGTGATGCCGATATCTTCCACTGTGTGATGGGCATCAATGTGCAAATCCCCTTTGGCGCTGACGTGCAAGTCTATCATACCATGCCTGGCGACCTGCTCGAGCATATGGTCGAGAAATGGCACGCCGGTATCCAATGATGCTTTGCCGGTTCCGTCCAGATCCATCTTCAGGCAAATCTGGGTTTCCAGGGTGTTACGGGTGACTTCGGCGTGGCGCATGGGTTACAAGTATGGCTCGGTATCAGTATGAAGGAAGGAACGGCGCCGGCTCGAGCTCGGCAAGCGACGCTTTCAGCATATCCAGGAAACATGCATTTTCCCCGGGCGTGCCAACCGTTACGCGCAGGCAATTTTTGAGCAAGGGGTGCGACCCGTTCAGGTTCTTGATCAGCACTCCCCGCTGTTTCAGTCTTTCAAAGACCTGGGTGGCTTCATTGACACGGAACAAAATGAAATTCGCGTCCGTCGGATAAGCGTGAATGCCGCCAATGGCTGAGAGGCGCTCGATCATGGTCGCGCGTTCCGCCCTTATCGCGTCCGCCTGACGCAGGAGGACTTCATGATGTTGCAATACACGTTCGGCAATCAGCTGGGTGATGACCCCGACATTATACGGCAAACGCAGTTTCTCGAAATGCATCACCCATTCTTTCCTGCCGACCAGCATTCCCAGTCGCAAGCCAGCCAGCCCCAGCTTCGAAAGGGTCCGCATCAGCAGCAGGTTGGGGTACTGTGCCAACCGGTCCATGAAGCTTGTGCGGGCGAATGCATGATAAGCTTCATCCACGACGATCAACCCAGGAGCAGCCTCGATGATGCGCAGGATCGCGGCGGCGTCGAACAAATTGCCCGTGGGGTTGTTGGGATAGGCAATAAAGATAACTGCCGGCTGGTGGCGTGCGATGGCATCGAGCATGATGTCAACGTCGAGCGTAAAATCGGCCTTCAAGGGCACACCAACGTATTTCATCCGGGCAAACGTCGCTATCATACGAAACATGACGAATGCGGGCTCCACACTCATCAGCGCCGCTTCAGGCCTCGCGGCCGCCAGAGCGATGAGCTGGATGATTTCGTCGGACCCGTTCCCCAGCACGATATCCATCCCATCCGGAACAGCCAGCGCCTCACGCAACGCATCCTTGAGCGAAGCGGCGCTGGCATCGGGATAACGATTGATGGTCGCCTCGCCGGCCAGCTGCGCTATTTCATCGCGCAGCCCGGGCGGCAGGCCGTAGGGGTTTTCCATCGCGTCCAGCTTTACCATGCCTTTTGCCGGCGGGACGTGGTAGGCGGAGAGTGCCAGGATCTCCGGCCGGATGATCTCTTCAGGGAGCTTGGACATTCAGTTGATTCTTCCGGTTTTTTTTCGAACGGCGATGGCGCACTCAGTCATGGCTACCCTCGTGCGAACATCGGCATGCTAGGAAGCGTCCTTCGCAAGCCGGTATTCCGCCGACATGGCGTGGGCCTGCAGGCCTTCCCCCCGGGCCAGAATGGAAGCAACCGCACCAAGCTCGGTTGCGTCCTCCCGCGATACATTGATGAGGCTGCTGCGCTTCTGAAAATCATATACACCCAACGGCGATGAGAACCGGGCAGTGCGCGAAGTGGGCAGCACATGATTGGGTCCCGCGCAATAATCGCCAAGGGCCTCGGAGCTGTAGCGTCCCAGGAAGATTGCTCCGGCGTGCGTAATTTCCTCGACCCATGCTTCCGGCTGCTCGACCGACAACTCGAGGTGTTCGGGGGCAATATGATTGGCGATGGCGCAGGCTTCATGCAGGTCGCGTACCTGGATCAATGCTCCCCGGTCGCGAAGCGAAGCTTGTATCACGGCTTTGCGCGGCATGATTTCCAGTTGGCGCGCGATGCTTTCCGCTACCGCATCGATGAAAGCCGCATCGGGGCAAAGCAGAATGGCCTGCGCCAGTTCATCATGCTCCGCCTGTGAAAACAGATCCATCGCTATCCAGTCGGGGTCAGTCCCGCCATCGCAGATGACCAGGATTTCCGAAGGTCCAGCCACCATGTCGATGCCGACCAGACCGAATACATGGCGTTTGGCTGCGGCCACGTAGGCATTGCCGGGGCCAACGATCTTGTCCACTCGCGGCACGGTATGCGTCCCATAAGCCAATGCTCCCACCGCCTGCGCCCCTCCGGCGGTGAAGACACGGTCCACTCCGCAAATGGCCGCTGCCGCCAGCACCATGTGGTTGGTTTCTCCGTTGGGAGCGGGCGTGACCATGATGAGTTCCTTGACGCCCGCCACCTTTGCAGGAATGGCGTTCATCAGCACCGATGAAGGATACGATGCCTTGCCGCCCGGTACATACAATCCCACACGGTCCAGCGGCGTTATTTTCTGGCCTAGCTGCGTGCCGCCGGGCTCGACATAGCTCCATGAGTGCGCCACTTGCTTCTCATGGTAAATGCGAACGCGCCGCGCTGCCAGGTCGAGTGCCTTCCGCTGATCTTCCGGCAGGCTCTGCAAGGCTTGCTGCAACTGGTTCCGGGACAGCTCCAGTTCCGCGATTGCCGTCACCTGCCGGCGATCGAACCGGCGGGTGTAATCCAGAAGTGCTTCATCTCCGCGCTTCCTGATATCCGCAAGGATATCGACGACGACGGCATTGAGCGACGCATCCTGTGCATCGTCGAACGCCAGCAGTTTTTCCAGAGCTCCTTGAAAGCCGCTGTCAGTAGAGGATAAGCGCCTGATTTGAGCCATGGATAAAAGTTCCGGTTGATGTCATCGTCGTGGACATGAAATGGGTGTTAACAGGTCCTAGCGCGTAGTCTCCGGTATTTCCGGTAAAGTGTTGCGCTGCATGCTGGCTGTCGAGAACGCATCCAGCATCGGTTGTATCGTTTCACGCTTCAGTTTCAGCGCTGCCTGATTGATGACCAGGCGTGCCGAAATCGGAACGATCTCTTCCACGGCCTTGAGCTGATTGGCTCTTAGCGTGTTGCCGCTCGAAACCAGATCGACGATGGCATCCGCCAGACCTACCAGTGGCGCAAGTTCCATCGAGCCATAGAGCTTGATGAGATCCACGTGCATCCCTTTTTCCGCGAAGTGTTCCCGGGCGGTATGGAGGTATTTGGTCGCAACCCGGAGCCGGGCCCCGCGCCGCACAGCGGAGTCATAATCGAATTCATCGCGCACGGCCACCATCATCCGGCAGCGGGCAATATTCAGGTCGAGGGGTTGGTAGAGCCCTGCTCCGCCATGCTCCAGCAACACGTCCTTTCCCGCAATGCCCATGTCGGCGGCGCCGTATTGCACATAGGTCGGAACGTCGGAGGCGCGTACGATGATCAGCCGAACCGTATCGCGTGTAGTGGCGAGGATCAGTTTGCGCGACGTCTCGGGATCCTCCAGCGCTACGATTCCCGCAGCTTTCAACAGCGGAGCCGTGTCATCGAAAATGCGCCCCTTTGACAGGGCAATGGTGATGCTGGTCATGGAAAATTCGTGAAAAACCGCATTTTACTCCAAAGCGATTGCGCCAGGCGCTGAAGGATAGGGGAAGATGAGCGCGACCGGGGCGATTCCAATCGCTTCATGGGATATTCCATGCAACGCGGGCGATCCCGATAGTGTTTTATCCCGGATAGGGCGGATTCATATGTGTATCGCCCGCTTGTCCACGCCAAGCGCCGCCTCGTGCAGGACTTCCGACAATGAAGGATGAGCATGCACGATACGGCCAATATCCTCGCTGCTGGCCCCGAATTCCATCGCCACCACCGCTTCCGCAATCATTTCGGAAACATAAGGCCCTATCATGTGCACGCCCAGGATACGATCGGTAGCGGCATCAGCCAGCACCTTGACGAAACCGCCGGTCTCGCCCAGGGCCCTGGCGCGGCCATTGGCCATGAAGGGAAATTGGCCGGCCTTATAAGGCACATCCGCTGCTTTCAGTTCCTGCTCGGTCTTGCCTACCCAGGCAATTTCGGGAGAGGTGTAGATGATGGAGGGAATAGTGCCAAGGTTGACATGTCCGCCCTGGCCGACGATCGTTTCAGCGACAGCCACTCCTTCCTCGGAGGCTTTATGCGCCAGCATGGGGCCGCGTACCACGTCGCCTATGGCGTAGATATTCCGCAGATTGGTCCGGCAATGGTCATCCACTTCGATATAGCCACGTTCATCCGTTTTCAGCCCGACGGTTTCCGCACCCAGCCCAGCCGTATTGGGGACGCGTCCCACCGCAACGATCAGTTTGTCCACTTCCAGTTTTGCGGCTCCGTTTTCCGGAGTTACATACTCTACGGCAACGCTGTTTTCGCCCACGCTGATCCCCGTGATTGCGGCACCGGTTCGAATAACCAGGCCGGTTTCTCTCGTGAGAAGCTTGCGTGCTTCCTTTGCTACCTGCTCATCGGCGGCAGCCAGAAAATCCGGCAACGCTTCCAGAATGGTGACTTCAGACCCAAGACGGCGCCAGACGCTGCCCATTTCCAGCCCGATGATGCCGCCGCCGATCACTCCCATCCGGCTCGGCACCTCCGCCAGCGCCAGCGCACCCGCACTATCCAGTATTCGAACGTTGTCCACGGGAGCGGATGGCAACCGGCGCGGCGTGGATCCGGTGGCGATAATGACATGCCGGGCTTCCACCGTTTCATTTTTATCGCCGTCACTCACTGCTATTTGCCACGAGGTATTGCCGTCACCGCCACCGAGCAGGGTTCCCCGGCCGTGCATGGAAATTATCTTGTTCTTTTTGAGCAGCATGGCGACACCGCCGGTAAAGGCGAAAACGATCTTGTCCTTGCGCGATATCATGGTGGGAACGTCGAACGACAGGCTTCCGATCCTGATCCCATGGGCGGCAAATTTTCCTGCTGCGCGTTCATAGTTCTCGGACGATTCCAGGAGGGCCTTTGAGGGAATGCAGCCGACATTCAGGCAGGTCCCGCCGAGACTGGGTTTGCCTTGCGGGTTTTTCCATTCGTCTATGCAGACGGTATTGAGGCCCAGTTGGGCGCACCTTATGGCCGCGACATAACCGCCCGGTCCGGCGCCTATGACAGCCACATCAAAAGAGGATCGGTTCATGTCAGCGGAGAGGATAAAATTCAGGTTCGGGATAAAAGGTAAAAAGGGAGAAACAAGGTGAAACCTCGTGCCGGAGGTTCTCAGGATTCCAGCAGCGGACTTGCCGGATATTCGAGCGCTTCTTTCATCGCAACCAGGGAAAGCACCGCCTCTCGCCCATCTATGATGCGATGGTCATAGGAGAGTGCAAGGTAGTTCATCGGACGGATTACCACCTGACCATTCTCCGCCACGGGCCGCTCCTTGGTCGCATGGATTCCGAGAATGGCGCTTTGCGGCGGATTCAGAATGGGAGTGGAAAGCATGGAGCCGAATACACCGCCGTTGGTGATGGAAAAAGTGCCGCCCGTCAGTTCCTCAATGGTCAATTTCCCATCGGCGGCTCGCTTGCCGAAGTCTGAAATCTTCCTTTCGATCTCGGCCTGAGACAGCGCGTTGGCATCGCGAATGACGGGAACCACCAATCCGCGCGGGCTGCTCACCGCGATGCCGATATCGTAATAGCCATGGTAGACGATGTCGTTTCCATCCACCGACGCATTGACGATGGGGAATTTCTTCAGTGCGGCGACAACCGCCTTGACAAAGAAAGACATGAGGCCCAGCTTAACTCCATGTTCCTTTTCGAACCTGTCCCTGTACCGGGCGCGCAGTTCCAGTATCGCCTGCATGTTGACTTCGTTGAATGTGGTCAATATCGCGGCCGTGGATTGAGATTGAACCAACCGCTCCGCTATGCGCGCGCGCAGCCGCGTCATGGGTACCCGCTTTTCAGGCCGCACGGCCGCCGGTTCCGGAGCAGCCGCGGGCGCTTCTGCAGAAGCGGCGGAAACAGCGGAAGCTGTGGGACCTTGCTGGACCGCACCCGATGCAGAGGGGCGATTTTTGCTCTCCACATGTGCTGCCACGTCTTCCTTGGTAATCCGGCCGCCGCGTCCGCTACCCTTGATACTGCTGATTTCACCTGCTTCCAGATTCGCTCTGGATGCCATTCTTTGGGCTGCGGGCATCAGGATTGCCTCGCTGGCTGTAGACGCCGGTGCAGCCGTGGAAGGTGTGGGAGTGGGGGTTGAAGCAGCGGCAGGCTTCGCGCTCACTGGCTCCGGCGGGGCCGTCGTCTGAGGAACGGCAGGAACGTCGGAAGCGGGTACCGGTGACGCAGTCGTCTTGGTCTCGCTATCCAGCAGCGCGATTATTTCACCGCTCGTCACCGTAGCGCCATCGCCCTTATTGATTTTGGTCAATATGCCGGCAATGGGAGCGGGCAATTCCAGCACGACCTTGTCGGTCTCGATATCGACGAGATTTTCATCGCGATCGACGTGCTCGCCTTCTTTCTTGCGCCAGGAAAGCAGCGTCGCTTCCGCTACGGATTCGGACAACATGGGAACCTTGACTTCGACGGACATGGATTTTCCTTTTAAATTTTCTCCCGGAACGCTGCTTCGACCAATTCCTTCTGCTGCAGGTTATGCTTCAGGAGATATCCCACTGCGGGCGAAGCCGAGGAGGGACGCATGGCATAGCCCAGAACCTGCCCCGGACGCGTATGCCTCAGCAGGTAATGCTGGATGCGATGCCAGGCCCCCTGGTTTCCCGGCTCTTCCTGGCACCATAGGATGTCCCGGGCATTTGGGTAGCGCTCGATCTCGACCTGAAAATCTTCATGGGGGAAAGGATATAGCTGTTCGATGCGGACTATCGCCACATCCGCGATTGCCTGTTTTCGGCGATAAGCGAGCAGATCGTAATAAACCCTGCCGCAGCAGGCAATTATCCGCCGCACTTTCCCTGAATCAAGCTTTTCGCTTTCCGGAATGACCGCCTGGAAGCGTCCCTCCGCGAGTTCCTCGAGGCTCGATACCGATTCCTTATGGCGCAGCATGCTTTTCGGGCTCATGATGATCAGGGGCTTGCGCAGCGGCCTGATCAGCTGCCGGCGCAGCACATGGAACATTTGCGCGGGCGTGGAGGGAACGCATACCTGAATATTGTATTCCGCGCAGAGTTGCAGGTAGCGTTCCAGCCTTGCGGACGAGTGCTCCGGCCCCTGGCCCTCATAACCGTGCGGCAGCATCATCACCAGGCCGCACTGCCGGCCCCACTTCGCTTCACCGGACGCGATAAACTGATCTATCACTACCTGTGCGCCATTCGCAAAATCACCGAACTGCGCTTCCCATACCACCAGTTCATTCGGCTCCGCCGTGGCATAGCCATATTCGAAGCCAAGCACCGCTTCTTCCGACAGCACGGAATCGATGATGACGAAGTCCGGCTGGTTTGGCGCGATGTGGCGCAGCGGGATATAGGTCCCCTCGTTCCACCGCTGCCGGTTCTGGTCATGGAGCACGGCATGCCGATGAAAAAATGTGCCGCGTCCCGAATCCTGTCCGGAGATACGCACGGCGAACCCATCCGCAAGCAGCGCGGCATAGGCAAGATTTTCCGCCATGCCCCAATCCAGGGGCAATTTTCCTTCCCCCATCAGGCGGCGATCGGCAATGATTTTTTCTACGCGGGCGTGCAGCTTGAACTTTGCGGGAATGTCGGTCAGCCTGTCGCCGAGCTTCTTCAGTTCCACCATGGGCAGACCGGTAACCACCTCCATGTTCCACTTGCCCCCCTTCAGGAATGGAGTCCAGTCCATGGCATGAGGGGACTTGTAGTCGTAGAGAACCGTTTTATTCGGATTGCGCCCTGCGTCCATGTCGTCGCGGTAGGCCTTTACCAGCTGTTCGGCCAGCCCAGCGTCGATCACGCCTTCTTTTTCCAGTTTCTCCGCATACAGCTTGCGTGTGCCGGGATGGCGGCTGATGATCTTGTACATCAGCGGCTGCGTCACCATCGGTTCATCCTGTTCATTGTGGCCCAGCGTACGGAAACAGACCATGTCGACGACGACATCCTTGTGGAACCTCATCCGGAAGTCGAGCGCGATTTCCGTAACCATGAGCACGGCTTCCGGATCATCTCCGTTGACATGAAAAATCGGCGCTTCGATCATTTTCGACACATCGGTGCAGTAGAGCGTGGAGCGCGCGTCTCGCGGATCGGAAGTGGTGAATCCGATCTGGTTATTGATGATGACGTGTACTGTTCCGCCCGTTCCATATCCTCGGGTCTGGGACAGATTCAGCGTTTCCATCACCACGCCCTGGGCGGAATACGCAGCGTCGCCATGCAGCAGCACCGGCAACACCAGGTTTCCTTCCCTGTCCCCGGCGCGATGCTGCCGGGCTCGCACCGATCCCTGCACCACGGGATCCACAATTTCCAGATGGGAAGGGTTGAACGCCAGGGTCAGACGCATGACGCCGCCTGGCGTCGAAACCGCGGATGAAAATCCCTGATGGTATTTGACATCCCCTTCGGAGAGTTCCTGCGCCTGCTTGCCCTCGAATTCCTGGAACAGGTTGGCCGGCGCCTTGCCCAGGGTATTGACCAGCACGTTCAGCCGCCCGCGATGGGCCATCCCGATGACCATCTGTTCTATGCCCATCTGCCCGGCTCGCTGCAGCAGGTTGTCAAGCAGCGGAATCAGGCTTTCGCCGCCCTCGCCGGAAAATCGCTTCTGGCCCACGTATCGGGTATGCAGGTATTTTTCCAGCCCTTCCGCAGCGGTAAGCCGTTCCAGGATATGGCGCTTGTATTCAGCGGAGAAGACCGGCTGGGACTGCGGCCCTTCGATACGGTTTTGTATCCACCGTTTTTGTTCGGTGTCGGTGATATACATGTACTCGAGGCCAACGCTTCCGCAATAGGTCTGCTGCAATATCTGCAATATGTCCTTCAATGAAGCGCGGGCCGGACCGATTAGGGAGCCTGTGCCGAACACCGTATCCAGATCCGATTCGGTCAGGCTGTAGTAGCCGGGGTCAAGCTCGGGAACGAATGGTTTTTCCTGGTGCTTGAGCGGATCGAGGTTGGCATGCCGTACGCCGAGAAAGCGATAGGCATTGATCAGCTGCAAGACCGAGATCTGCTTGCGCTCCAGGGCAAGGCCTTCGTCATCTTCATTTTCACTTCCGCGGGTCGTTCCACCTCCAGGAACGGCGCGCCAGGCAGCGCTGCCGGAAAGGGAAGGGGAAATCGGCAGGGTTGGGGGACGGGCGTCCCATTGGCCATCCCCTGTTTGGGGCAGTTTTTCGAAAAACTTGCCCCATTCGGGCGAAATCGACCCCGCGTCCCGTAGATACTCTTCATAAAGCCCTTCGACGTAGGGCGCATTCGACGCGGATAGGGGGGAGCTTTCGAGCGCGTTCCGGGAGCGCTGATCCGTCATGCCGGGCTCTCCGCGGATCGGGAAATATTCGGGTGGGACCGTGCCATTTGCCGGATCATTTACGTAGGGCGATCGGAATGACGTCGCGTGTTACCGCGCCGGTATAGAGCTGCCGGGGGCGCCCGATCTTGTGGTCGGGATCGGAAATCATCTCGTTCCATTGCGCAATCCATCCCACCGTGCGCGCCATGGTGAAGATGGCGGTGAACATGGATATCGGAATGCCCAGTGCGCGCTGCACGATGCCGGAATAGAAGTCCACGTTGGGATACAGTTTGCGCGAAATGAAATACTCGTCCTCCAGTGCGATCTTCTCCAGCTTCATCGCCAGCTTGAACAAGGGATCGTCATGCAGCCCGAGTTCGCTCAGCACTTCGTGGCATGTTTCGCGCATCAGTTTCGCGCGTGGGTCGAAATTCTTGTATACGCGGTGGCCGAAGCCCACCAGCCTGAAGGGGTCGCTTTTATCTTTGGCGCGATCGATAAATTCGCCAATGCGCGATTCATCGCCGATCTCTTCCAGCATGTTGAGGCAGGCTTCGTTTGCTCCTCCGTGCGCGGGGCCCCAGAGGCACGCGATTCCCGCGGAGATGCAGGCGAAGGGGTTGGCGCCGCTGGAACCGGCGAGCCGCACGGTGGAGGTGGACGCATTCTGCTCATGGTCAGCGTGCAGGATGAGAATGCGGTCCAGGGCCCTGGCCAGTACCGGATTGGGCTTGTAGTCCTCTGCGGGGGTGGCGAACATCATGTGCATGAAGTTTTCCGCATAGCTCAGGTTGTTGCGCGGATAAATGAACGGCTGGCCGATATTATATTTGTATGTCATTGCCGTGATGGTCGGCAATTTCGCTATCAGCCGATAGGCGGATACCTCGCGGTGCGATGCATCCGAAATATCCATTGCATCGTGGTAAAACGCGGACAATGCGCCAACCACGCCCACCATTACCGCCATCGGATGCGCATCGCGCCGGAAACCGGTGTAGAATCGCGCCAGTTGCTCATGCACCATGGTGTGTTCTTTGATGGTTTTGTCGAACGCAGCCTTTTGTGTCCTGGTCGGCAGGTCGCCATTCATCAGCAAATAGCATACTTCCATGAAATCGCACCGCTTCGCCAGTTGCTCGATAGGGTAGCCGCGATATAGCAGAATCCCTTTATCGCCATCGATGAAAGTGATTTTGGAGTTGCTGCTGGCGGTGGAAAGAAAGCCGGGATCATAAGTAAAGACGCCGGCCTGCGTATGCAGGCTGCGTATATCCACCACATCCGGCCCCATCGTTCCCGAGATGACCGGGAACTCGAAAAGCTTCTCGTCGCCATCCAGGCGGAGGGTTGCTGTACGTTTTTGTTCCATGTCATCCTCGCTATTCAGAAATTTTCAGGGCCGGCGCCATCAGACGGTCCGCAACAAGCGCAGCACAGGCTGGAGGCTTTGATCCTGTGCTTGCTGCCTTTGCATAATCATATCCCATAAGTCGTTATCGGGAACGTTCAGCAGCATCTCGAATTGCCGCAGTTCATTCTCCCCCAGTGTGGCGTAATGCTCGTCCATGAAACGCTCAAGCAGGATATCCAGTTCCAGCAAGCCGCGCCGGCAGCGCCAGCGGGCACGTTCCAGCTCCTTCGCCATTCTGTCACACCGTCCTTTTGACCATCATATCCTTGATCTTGCCGATCGCCCGGTTGGGATTCAATTCCTTGGGGCATACGTCGACGCAATTCATGATGGAATGGCAGCGGAATAGCCGATAGGGATCTTCGAGATAGTCCAGTCTTTCCGCTGTAGCCTGGTCGCGGCTGTCCGCCAGGAAACGATATGCCTGCAGCAATCCGGCGGGACCGACGAATTTGTCGGGATTCCACCAGAACGACGGGCATGCCGTGGAACAGCATGCGCACAGGATGCATTCGTACAAGCCGTCCAATTCCGCCCGTTCCTGCGGTGATTGCAATCGTTCGGTCTCCGGCGGCGGATCGTCATTGATGAGATACGGCTTGATTGAATGATATTGCTTGAAGAATTGCGTCATATCGACGATAAGGTCCCGTATGACCGGCAATCCCGGCAGCGGCCGCAATTCTATCGGCTCGCTCAGCCCGGCGATCGGCGTGATACAGGCCAACCCGTTGCGCCCGTTGATATTCATTCCATCCGAACCGCATACGCCTTCCCGGCAGGAACGGCGGAGGCTCAGGCTGTCATCCACCGCCTTGATGCGCACCAGGGCGTCCAGCAGCATCCTGTCCGCCGGTTCCAGCGCGATGTCATACTGCTGCATGTATGGCTTTGCATCCTTGTCCGGATCAAAGCGGAAAATGGAAAATCTCATGTTCGAGTCCTTTATCGTACATACATCAGGCGGCGCCCGGCCTCAACAGCACACGCTGCCACCGCTTTCAAAGTGCCGCTATATGAATAACTGAGCCATTCTTTGCCGGGAAGTTCCTGGCGAAGAGTGAACCCAACCGGCTGCAATCCCATGGAAACCATTCCATGGCCGATGGCTTGCGATACTTCCTTCCTACTGGTGTTTGTCCATCGGCCTGGAATCCCAGATCTCGGAGGCATATTGCATGATCGTCCGGTCACTTGAAAATTTACCCATGTTGGCGATATTCAGGATGGCCTTGCGCACCCATTGCTCCTGGTCCTGGTAAGCGATCTCGACCTTTTTCTGGCAGGCGACATAAGACGCATAATCGGCCAACAGGAGATAGTGATCGCCATGATGCAGCAATGCGTCCACGACGGGCTTGAACCGTTCCGGTTCGTCGGGTGAAAAGAATCCGGATCCGATCATGTCGAGCACAACCCGCAGTTCTTCGTTGGAATGGTAGAAGTCCCAGGGGCGATAACCATCGGCCTTCACCTGGGCAACTTCGGCTGCGGTCAGGCCAAAGATGAAAATATTCTCATTGCCGACTTCATTGCCGATTTCGATATTGGCGCCATCCAGCGTTCCTATGGTCAAGGCGCCGTTTAATGCGAGTTTCATATTTCCGGTTCCCGAGGCTTCCGTGCCTGCGGTGGAAATCTGCTCGGACAAGTCCGCTGCCGGGATCATCCGTTCCGCCACCGAGACGTCGTAATTGGGCACGAATACGACTTTCAGGTTGTTACCGACGCGCGGATCGTTATTGATGATATCGGCAATATCATTGATCAGCTTGATGATGAGCTTTGCCATGAAATATCCCGGCGCCGCCTTGCCGCCAAAGATGACCGTGCGAGGGACATAGCGGGCTGCGGGTTGATGACGGATCCGGTTGTACGCAGTCACGACATGCAGCACGTTGAGCAGCTGCCGCTTGTATTCATGGATGCGCTTGATCTGGATATCGAACAGCGATTCGACACTGATCTCGAGGCCAAGCTTTTGCCTCAGCATGCTCGCCAGCTGCTCCTTGTCCGCGCGTTTTACCGCAGCGAATGCCTGCCGGAAGGATGCATCGTCGGCAAGCGGAATCAATTGCCTCAACTGGGCGAGATCCTTGATCCAGCCGGAGCCGATGCGGGAAGTAATGAGCTCGGCCAGGCGGCGATTAGCCAGGTGCAGCCAGCGGCGCGGCGTGATGCCGTTGGTGATATTGATGATCCTGGAAGGGAAAAAGTGATCGAAATCCGCGAATATCGTTTGTTTCATCAATTCCGTATGGATCTGTGCCACGCCGTTTACCTTGTGGCTTCCGACAATGGCGAGATGGGCCATGCGGATGCGTCTTTCACCCTCTTCATTGATGATGGACATGCGGCGCAGGATATCCGTATCGCCGGGGTAGCGGTGCATTACGTCTCTCAGGAAACGGCGGTTGATCTCATAAATGATCTGCACGTGGCGAGGCAGGACTTTTTCGAACAGGGAGACCGCCCAGGTTTCCAGCGCTTCCGGCATGAGAGTATGGTTTGTGTAGGCAAAGGTACGCGTGGTGATGTCCCATGCCTTGTCCCAATCCACCTGATGCACGTCCACCAGGATACGCATCAGTTCAGGGATGGCGATCGCCGGATGCGTATCGTTCAGCTGGATCGCGACCTTGTCGGGCAGGGCATCGAAATCCGTCTGATACTTGCCGTAGCGATAAAGAATATCCTGCAGCGAAGCGCACACGAAGAAATACTGCTGCTTGAGCCGCAGTTCACGTCCCATTGCCGTGGTATCGTCGGGATAAAGCACCTTGGACAGGTTTTCGGATTCGTTCTTGTCCTCTACCGCTTTGACATAATTGCCTTCGTTGAAATACTGCAATTCGAAGTCGCGCGTAGCCTTTGCCGCCCATAACCGCATGTTGTTGACAGTAGACGTGCCGTAACCCGGGATGGGCGTATCAAATGCCATTGCCATGACATCGTCGGTATCGATCCAGTGATAGCGCACGATGCCCCGCTCGTTTGCGTATTGAACCACCCGGCCGTGAAACTTGACCTGGTATAACACTTCCGCGCGGGGAAATTCCCATGGATTGCCGTAGCGCAGCCAATTATCCGGATGTTCGATTTGCCTTCCGTTTTCGATGCGCTGCGCAAACATGCCGTATTCATATCTTATGCCGTAGCCGTAGCCCGGAATGTCGAGCGTTGCCATGGAATCGAGGAAACAGGCGGCAAGCCTTCCCAGGCCGCCATTTCCCAACGCGGCATCCGGTTCTATTTCCCGCACCGCATCGACATCGATACCCAATTCCTGCAGCGCTTCCCGGAATTGCGGATCGAAGCCGAGGTTTTGCACGCTGTTCATCAGCGTGCGGCCTATCAGGAATTCCAGCGAAAAATAATAGACGCGTTTGACATCATTGTCGTAATAACTGCTCATGGTTTCCATCCAGCGGTCTATCAGGCGGTTGCGCACCATGTAGGCCGCGGCGAAAAACCGGTCGCGATCAGTTGCGGTTCGCGCATCTTTGCCGACGGAATAGATCAAGCTGTTGGAAAGAGAGTGTTTGATCGAGTCCACGTCCAAACCGACCTTTTCGTGCTCAAAAATGGATTTCTTCAAGGAGTGGGTCATGGTTTATCCAATCGTATTGACGATAATCAGGAAACGTATCCCTCTGGTTGGCGAAATGGTTCAACCGAAATGCGCGTAACTACGCGTAACATCAATAAGCTTGTAGATCAGCGCCTTCCGGATTTAGCGAGTGGCGCCAGAACTGGTCGTCATTGTCGAACAAGCGGTATGTGCCTCGCGGACCCCAGCTGCCGGCATGATAGCCATTGATAAAATCGCGTTCCATCGCCCACACCTTGATGATGGGATCCACCGCGCGCCAGGCCCATTCCACTTCGTCAATGCGCAGGAATAGGGAATGGTCGCCTTGCATCACATCCAGCAGCAAACCTTCGTATGCGTCATGTTCCTGCTCGGTTCCCTTGCGGTAGGTGGCGTCCAGGCTGATGGTGCGCGTGGTCAGATCCAGGCCCGGCACCTTCACCTGCATTTCCATCTTCAGGGAATCATTGGGTTGAATGCCCAGCATGATCCAGTTCGGGTGGGAGGCTTCGTGGTGCGTGTGGCGCAGCAGATCCTGCGGGGGTTTTTTGAAGCGGATGCAAATTGCCGAACTGTTTTCCGCCATGCGCTTTCCGGTGCGCAGGTAGAACGGTACCCCGGCCCAGCGCCAGTTGTCGATAAAAAGCTTCAGCGCGGCATAGGTTTCGGTGGCACTGTCCGGCGCGACGCCAAGCTCATCCAGGTATCCGGGAACGGGTTTGCCATTGATGGTGCCGCTGGTATATTGCCCGCGAAAGGCATGGGCATGCACTGAATTCTGCGTAATCGGCCGTATCGCCTTCAGCACCTTTACTTTCTCATCCCGCAAGTGCTCTGCGGACAATGTCACCGGCGGTTCCATCGCCACCAGGGCAAGCAACTGCAACAGATGGCTCTGGATCATGTCGCGCAGCGCGCCCGCACTCTCATAATAATCGGCCCGGCCTTCTATGCCCAGTGTCTCGGAATGGGTAATCTGCACATGGTCGATATAGTGGTTGTTCCAGATCGGTTCCAGCAGAATGTTGGCGAAGCGGAATACGATCACATTCTGCACCGTGCCCTTGCCGAGATAATGGTCGATGCGATAAATCTGCGGCTCGTTCAAATGGCGGTACAGGCTTCCCTGCAGGGTTTGCGCACTGAGCAAGTCATAGCCGAAAGGTTTCTCGATAACCACCCGGCACCATCCTCTCTGCTGGCTGAGCAACCCCAGCGTTCCCAGCCGGTCGATGATCGCGGGGAACTCCGACGGACGCACCGCCATGTAAAACACCACATTCGGTGCGAAGCCCGGGGTTTCTTCCAGCACCTGCTTCAATTTCACGTAGGCATCGGCGCTCCCCGGAGGATTGGGATGATAGTGAAGGCGGGCCCGAAAGCGCCCGAACGCCTGCTCATCCATGCCGGCGGGAAATTTGGCCTTCAGGATATCGGTGACTTCAGAGATCCACCGCTCATCGTCCCACGCCTCCAGGCCGCATCCCAGTATGGCCATGCTTTCAGGCAGCCGCCCGGCCACTTCCAGGCGAAACAGCGCTGGCAATAATTTGATACGCGACAGGTTCCCGTTTGCCCCGAAAATCACCAAAACACAGGGATCGATACTTTTCATATTTCTTTCCTCATGGTTTTTCGGCATTGCTGCCTTTGTTGCATCGGGAAACGCAGGCGCGGACGATCGCCGCATTGCGCCTGGCTGATCCGCATGGCCGGCAATCGACCTGATAGCGTGTTGCTTATTTCTACTTGTCTCTTCGCCTTTCCCCTCTGCCTGGCCCCAAGAAACGCTTGCGTGCTATCGGCTGCGGCAATCCGTCCGGAATTCCGTCAGTATGTCCTTGCTTTCGGCGGAAATGACGGGACCGTCAATGGTTTCAGCCGTACTGGCTTGTAATCGAGCCGCTGCTCTTCGTTGAAATACAACGTATGCTTGAGCCATTTGTTGTCATCGCGGTCGGGAAAATCGTCCCGCGCGTGGGCGCCCCGGCTTTCGGTGCGCGCTTGCGCCGAAACCATGGTGGCGACCGCCACCTTGACCAGGTTGTCCAGCTCCAGCGCTTCCACTCGCGCGGTGTTGAATACCCTGCTCTTGTCCCGGATCTCCGTATGGCTGGCGCGCTCGGCCACCTCTCCGATCCGCACCACGCCCTGTTCAAGCATCTCGGCAAATCGAAATACGCCGCAATGTGTTTGCATCGTCTTGCGCAGCGCGTCGCTGACTTGCGCAACGCTTTCTCCATCCTTCTGGCTTTCCAGACGGGCAAGCCGCGCCAGCGTCCTGTCAGCCACATCCGGCGCCAGGGGCTTATGATGAGGATTTTTTTTCAGGTCCTCGATGATCTGCTGTCCCGCTGCCCGGCCGAAAACGAGGATATCCAGCAATGAATTGGTTCCCAGCCGGTTTGCGCCGTGAACCGAAACGCAAGCGCATTCCCCGACCGCATAGAAACCCTGGACCACCTCCTCCGGGCCGGTTTTATAAGGCACGACCACTTGTCCGTAAAAATTGGTCGGAATGCCGCCCATCATGTAGTGTGCTGTGGGAGTGACCGGTATCGGGTCGCGGATGGGGTCTACATGCGCGAATTTCATGGCGATCTCGCGAATGCCGGGAAGCCGGGCATTAATGACTTCGGCGCCCAGATGATCGAGCTTCAGCAGCAAATGATCCCCGTCCTTGCCGCAGCCGCGGCCTTCCTTTATTTCCGTGGTCAATGCACGCGATACGACATCGCGGCTGGCCAGATCCTTGGCGTGAGGCGCGTACCGTTCCATGAAGCGCTCGCCTTCCTTATTGAGTAGATAACCTCCTTCTCCGCGTACCGCTTCGCTGATGAGTACGCCTACCCCATACACGCCGGTAGGATGAAATTGCCAGAACTCCATGTCCTGCAAAGGGATGCCTGCCCGCGCAGCCATTCCCAGGCCATCGCCGGTATTGATGAAGGCATTGGTGCTGGCGCCGAATATGCGCGCGCTGCCGCCAGTCGCGAATAGCGTGGCACGCGCCTGAAGCAGCATGACTTCGCCTGTTTCCATATCCAGCGCTGTCACGCCACAAACGTCTCCCTGCTCGTCACGAACGAGATCGAGACCCATCCATTCCACAAAAAACTGCGTGTTGGCCCGCACATTGCGCTGATAAAGTGTATGCAGCATCGCATGGCCGGTTCGATCCGCAGCCGCGCATGAGCGCGTCGCCTGGGCTCCGCCAAAATGTTGCGATTGCCCTCCGAAAGGCCGCTGGTAAATTTTGCCATTGTCAAGCCGATCGAACGGCATGCCGAAGTGCTCGAGTTCGTACACGACCTCGCTCGCCTGGCGGCACATGAATTCGATAGCATCCTGGTCGCCGAGGTAATCGGAACCTTTCACGGTATCGTACATATGCCAGTGCCAGTTATCTTCGGTGACATTTCCCAAGGCTGCCGCAATGCCGCCCTGCGCCGCGACGGTATGCGAACGGGTAGGAAACACCTTGGACAATACCGCCACCTTCAAGCCCGCTTCGGATAACTGCAGGGCTGCCCGCATGCCGGCGCCGCCCGCTCCCACGATCACCGCGTCGAATTTTCTTTTTGCTATCGCCACGAAGTCCCCGGAGCCCAAAGGATTTCGGCGGACCAGACGGCATAAAACAACAATGAAAGGATAACCAGTACCTGCAACGTCAGCCGGATGGCGGTGGCATGCACGTAATCCATGAGGATGTTGCGGACCCCGACCCATGCATGCCAGAAAAGGCTGACGAGAAACAGGAAAGTGCCTATCCGCATGCCGCTGTATCCGAATACCGTTTTCCATCCGTCATGGCCGTGGGGTACCAAAAGCAGCAGCGCGGAGGCTGCGTACAGGACGAAAACGATCATCACGAGTGCAGTGATGCGCTGAGCCAACCAGTCGAACAGGCCATAATGCGCACCAGTCAATACCCGTTTCACCATATCCGTAGCGAAACCAGCACGGTGAACAGGATGCCTGCGGCCAGGACCATCTTGCTGCTCGCACGCGCTCGTCCCAGCGCGCCGCCATATCCGAGATCCAGTGCGAGAAAGCGGATGCCGGCGAAGAAATGGTGCAGAAAAAACCAGAGCAGAAGTGTCATCAGTCCCTTGACCAGAGGATTGTCCAGAAAAGACTGTAATCGGGCATATTCCTGTGGAGAATTCAAGGCCATGTCGAGCCCGCAAAGCAGGAGAGGGATTCCCGGAAAAAAAAGCAGCGCTCCGCTCACCCGATGCAGAAGCGAGACTACCGCTGGCAGAGGCTGTCGTATTTCCAGAAGGTTGAGGTATTTGGGGCGATCACTTTGCACTTTTCGCTCCCGAATGGTCGAGTTTTGTATCTACCGGATTAGTGTAGACGGTTATACTGGGCGATACAACAGGAGCATGCCTGCGCTTAATCCCTACTGAAAACAGGGTCTAGGGAACGAATCCTCGTTGAGTGCGTTGCTGGTAAAATGGGGATGATCATAAAGCGCGCAACGATGGTCGTAGTTGAGGCCACAATGGGCCATAATGCCGGATGGATTCAAATTGACAGTGACAGGGAATGTTTTTATAGTCGAGTTAGTCAGGAGCATCCCTGAACGAAAAAGTCATGTGAGAGCGCGAGTTACCCCATCTGTAATAGATGATGGCTTCGGTGCCGCTCATTTTGTGCGATTTCCGAGCCCCGGTCATTTTCAGGTTGGGGCTGACCGGTATGAGTATCATCACGAGCTCTGTCTGCTGTTATCCATTGCTTTCGTCTTGTTTGCCAGGAATGCGGCAAAGATGCTGCCGTGCCAGGTTTAACGGCAATCTCCCATAGGAGCGCAGGAATGAAGAATCCCATTCGCATCGCGGTCACGGGAGCGGCCGGCCAGATCTGCTACAGTCTGCTGTTTCGTATCGCTGCGGGCGACATGCTGGGTAAGGATCAGCCAGTCATCCTGCATTTGCTGGATATCTCCCAGTCATTGCCTGCGCTGAAGGGAGTGGTAATGGAGCTGGAGGATTGCGCATTTCCCCTTCTGGCAGGCTTGATCGTTACCGACGATCCGAAGACTGCATTTCGCGATGTGGGTATCGCATTGCTGGTGGGGGCGCGGCCGCGTACCAAAGGTATGGAGCGCAAGGATCTCCTCGAAGCAAACAGCGCCATATTCATCAGCCAGGGCAGGGCGCTCAATGAAGTGGCCAGCCGCGAGGTCAAGGTTCTGGTGGTGGGCAACCCGGCTAATACCAACGCTTACATCGCGATGACCAATGCGCCCGACCTGAAGCCGGGAAATTTTTCCGCAATGATGCGGCTGGACCATAACCGGGCGCTATCCCAGCTTGCAGCCCGGGTGGGTTGTCCCGTGGCCGATGTGCGAAGGATGACCGTTTGGGGAAACCACTCGGGCAGCCAGTATCCGGACCTGGCCCATGCGCAGGTGAATGGAAAAAAAGCCCTTGATGTGATCGGTGACCCAGGATGGGTGGAACGCGAGTTTATTCCCACTATCCAGAAACGCGGCGCGACCATTATCGAAGTGCGCGGCTTATCCAGCGCTGCCAGCGCCGCGAATGCGATAATCAATCATGTCAGCGACTGGTTCTTCGGTACCCGGGAAAACGACTGGGTTTCGATGGGCATTCCCTCGGATGGGAGCTATGGCATTCCAGAAGGGGTCATATATGGCTTTCCCGTAATATGCAAGGGAGGCGCTTATAAAATCGTTCCTGATCTGGAAATAAGCGAATCGGGAAAAGAGAAGATGCAGGTTTCTTACCGTGAATTGGTTGAAGAACAAAAATCGATCAGGCACTTGCTCAAATAAACATCTTTCGCGATTCGTGACGATTTCCCGATGAACACTTCCTCCGCGGGCTCGCGTTTTCGCGCCGCGCTTTCGAGCGAACGGCCATTGCAGGTGGCAGGGTGTATAAACGCCTACTCCGCGCTCCTGGCGAAACGCACGGGCTTCAAGGCAATTTATCTCTCCGGCGCGGGCGTAGCTGCGGCCTCCCTGGGCTTGCCGGATCTCGCCATCTCCACACTCGACGACGTTTTAACCGACGTTCGCCGCATTACCGATATTACGGACGTGCCATTGCTGGTCGATGCGGATACCGGTTTTTCCATATCGGACAGCAGCTTCGGCGTTGCCCGCACCGTAAAGTCGCTGATCAAAGCCGGGGCGGGGGCAATGCATATCGAAGACCAGGTACCAGCCAAACGTTGCGGCCACCGCCCAGGCAAGGTTATCGCAAGCGAGCGGACAATGGTGGGTCGCATCATGGCCGCGGTGGACGCCCGGTACGATTCTGATTTCATGATCATGGCAAGAACGGATGCGCTGGCGGCCGAAGGGTTGCCCGCCGCTATAAGCCGCGCATGCGCCTATGTGGCGGCTGGCGCGGATGCGATATTTCCGGAGGCCGTTGCCGACCTGGAGACGTACCGGCAGTTTGCGGCAGAGGTGAAGGTCCCCATCCTGGCAAATATCACGGAATTCGGCGTTACCCCGCTCTTTACGATCGAGGAACTGGCGCAGGCCAACGTCGCCCTGGCGCTTTATCCCCTGTCCGCATTCCGGGCCATGAGTGCCGCTGCATTGGCGGTATACCAGGCAATACGGCGCGACGGCACGCAAAAAAGCCTGGTCGGCGCCATGCAGACCCGCGCCGAGCTATATGCTTTCCTCGATTACCACGCATATGAGGAGAAGCTGGATATTTTACTCACCGAGGCAGCGGGGCAGCTTGAAGATAAGTGACAATGCACCTAATTCCGGCGAGGCCAAAGCCAAGAAATCCGTAGTGCTTTCCGGCGTCTTTGCCGGCAACACGGCGATATGCAGCGTCGGCAAAAGCGGCAACGATCTGCATTACCGCGGGTACGACATCCTGGATATAGCGGAAATCTGTGAATTCGAGGAAATCGCCTACCTGTTGGTTCATGAAAAATTGCCTACGCTGGCGGAACTGTCCGGGTATAAGGAAAAGCTTCGATCCCTGCGGGACGTGCCCGCCGGCGTCAAAACGATGCTTGAGGCGCTACCCGCCTCGGCGCATCCGATGGATGTCATGCGGACCGGCGTATCCGCCCTTGGCACCATGCTGCCGGAAGCGGAAGACCATTCCGCGGCGGGCGCTCGCGATCTTGCCGACCGGCTGCTGGCCAGTCTCGGAAGCATGCTGCTTTATTGGTATCACTATGCCCGGCACGGTCGCCGGATCGACCTGACCACCGATGCCAGTTCCATCGCCGCGCATTTTCTGTACTTGCTGCACGGCAGAGAATGCCCGGAAACATGGATCAAGGCGATGCATGCCTCGCTGATATTGTATGCAGAGCACGAGTTCAATGCATCGACCTTCACCGCACGGGTGATCGCCGGAACCGGCTCGGATTTCTACTCGGCAATAACGGGCGCAATCGGTGCATTGCGTGGTACCAAGCACGGCGGCGCGAACGAGGCAGCCTTCGAACTTCAAACCCGTTACGCCAATCCGGATGAGGCGGAGGCGGATATACGGCGGCGCGTGGCCAGCAAGGAAATCATCATTGGCTTCGGCCACCCCGTTTATACCGTCGCCGATCCGCGCAACCGGATAATAAGGGAAATCGCGAGAAAACTCTCGGTGGAAGCGGGCAACACCGGGATGTTCGCGGTCGCCGCCAGAATAGAAAAGGTCATGTCGGATGCCAAAAACATGTTTCCGAACCTAGACTGGTTTTCCGCCGTGAGCTACCACATGATGGGTATCCCGACAGCGATGTTCACGCCGCTGTTTGCCATCGCCCGCACCAGCGGCTGGGCTGCTCATATCATCGAACAGCGGGCGGACAACAAAATCATACGGCCTTCCGCCAACTATATCGGGCCGGAGGATCGGAAGTTCGTTCCGATTTCGGAGCGCAGCTAGTTTTTCAGCGGCATGGCTGGTGCTGGCGGCACCAGAGATCGTGGCCGTTGTAAGGCTGGTTTATCGCAATGCGAGATCACGCAGGGATTGGGCAGTTGGAAAAGACTCCCTGCTTCGTCCCGCGGAGACGGAAATGGCGATATTTCCATGGATGATGGGCGCGTCGTCTTATAACACGTAATATGCCAACCTACCTTTCTCATGGCCATGGCCGTCCCCAGGCCGACCAGGTGCTGGCGGATATCGCCGATTACGTCATCAGCCGTCCTATCCGGAATGCGTTGGCTTACGAAACCGCCCGCCTTTGCCTCATCGATTCCCTTGGTTGCGCGATGGAAGCGCTTGCTTACCCAGCCTGCACCAGACTCCTGGGTCCGCTTGTTCCCGGAACAACAGTGGCTGGTGGAGCGAGGGTGCCCGGTACAGGATTCGAGCTCGACCCCGTGCAGGCGGCATTCAATATCGGAGCCATGATACGGTGGCTCGACTTCAACGATACCTGGCTCGCAGCGGAGTGGGGCCATCCTTCGGATAATCTCGGCGGCATACTGGCCGTAGCCGATTGGCTGGCGCGCAGCGCGGCAGCCCCGGCAAACCGGCCTCTCGTCATGCGTGACGTATTGACCGCCATGATCAAGGCGCATGAGATCCAGGGCTGCCTTGCGCTGGAAAACAGCTTCAACCGTGTCGGACTGGATCATGTCGTGCTGGTAAAAACCGCTTCGGTTGCGGTGGTGACACACTTACTGGGCGGCAGCCGCGAACAAATCATCGATGCCCTTTCCCAAGCATGGGTGGATGGGCAGGCGCTGCGCACCTACCGGCACGCGCCCAACACCGGTTCCCGCAAATCCTGGGCGGCCGGAGACGCGACCAGTCGCGCGGTCTGGCTCGCTTTGATTACCCTGAAAGGAGAAAGCGGCTATCCATCAGCGCTTACCGCGGAAAAGTGGGGTTTTTACGATGCCTTGTTCAAGGGGCAGCCATTCCGCTTCCAGAGGCCGATTGAGCAGTGGGAATCCTATGTGATGGAAAACATCCTGTTCAAGATTTCATTTCCGGCCGAGTTCCATGCGCAGACAGCGGCGGAGTGCGCGATGCAACTGCATCCCCATCTAAAGGAGCATATCCATGAGATCGGGAAAATCACCATTCGCACGCACGAGGCTGCAATCCGCATCATCGACAAGAAAGGGCCGCTTGGCAATCCCGCCGACCGCGACCATTGCATACAGTATATCGTCGCTGTCGTACTGATTTTCGGACGGCTCACGGCTGACGATTATGAGGACGCGGTTGCCGCCGACCCCCGCATCGATGCGTTGCGGGAAAAAATGACCTGCGTGGAGGACCCGCGATTCACGGCGGCCTATTATGACCCGGAAAAGCGGGCAATTCCGAACGGCATGGAGGTGGAATTCAAGGATGGGAGGAAGCTGGGGGAAATCGTGGTGAGCTACCCCCTTGGCCACCGATTTCGCCGCAATGAAGGCATTCCGCTTCTGCAGGAAAAATTCTGCCGCAATCTTGCACTTCGCTTTCCGCCGCTGCGGCAGCGGGCAATAACCGATTTGTGCCAGGATCAGGCCCGGCTGGAAGAAACGCCGGTCGATAAGTTTGTCGATATGTTCATGCCCTGATATCGCCTGCAACTAAGCCGGGCGAGCCGGCAAATCCGGATCCAGGTGGACTTGCCTTCAGTATAATTCAAACCGGCGTACTCCCTGTCCCCGTAGTTGAGTGGAGGAGGTCTTCTTTCCCGGCGGAATGGCTATTCAGCAGTATCTTGAGCGCAGTGAGTCTTGTTTTCCAGGACTCACTGGTCGCGGCGGCATCCGCCGATAACCCTCCTGCCAGCAGCGCCACGCCATCCACATGTGCGGCGTCACTCTCGGTCAGGAAAAGGCGCAGCTCGTCACTGCTCGTTATGCCGGTTCGCCGGACAAAGTCCGGATAATCCTCCCGCAGGTGTGCCGCAAGCCAGGCCTGGTCTATCCATTGCTTTGACTGGTTGTAGGTGAAGCAGGTGCACACCGCCAGATCCACGGCATCGGCATTGCATAGATTTTCAATGTTGTCGTAACCTTCCCGTTCCAGCCGCAGCTCATGCGCATAGCTCATCCCGGCAAGCATGGAAAGCGGCAGCGCGCGGTAGCTGTCTCCGGGAAGGCTTCTCATGACTTTGAGCACAATGCGCTCGATTGCCAGCGCCGCCCGCTTGGGATAGAAACCGAAGAAAAAGCTCAAAACGGGAAGCAGGCTCAGGCTCGCCGGTATGGTTGGATCTGTTTCATCCGCCGCGTCTTTCGCTTCCCCTTTCGCGGGCACGGAATCGACCATGGGTGCGGCAACGGTTTTGAAATCCTCGGGAAACGCGAAATTAAAGACGAACGAAAGCACCAGCGCCAGTATGCTCGCGACGATCATGCGTACGGCGCCGTCGACAAAGGTATGAGAGGTCAGATCCAGCGTGAAGTATGCGCGGATTACCGAACCGATGAAGTAGATGTAAGCGCCCAGGAAACCGTACTGGAAAGCCGTGAGGCTGCGAACGACATGGGAATAGTACGCTTCCGGGTTTTTGTCGAATAGTTCGGCGAAAGGCCCCATGGTCAGCATGTTTGCGCCAAGGCTGAAATCCACGCCCATTTCCCCCGGGGAAGGAGCAGGCTTGAACAGCAGCAATATGCAGGTGCCCAGCAGGACCACGCTCGTGGTAAGCCATACGCTGCCACGATAGGCACTGAAGGATGCGCGGCGGCCCATGCGCCGCCGGATCTCCGCCCGCCGCTCAACCGGCACTTCGCGCTGCAACTGTTTCTCCTTGCGATCCGTCATGGCCTGTATATAGCTCAGCGCGAGCGAGGGCACCACGAGAACCGCAAGCAGGGTCATGACAAGGTTGTATTGAAAAAATACGGGATCGAACCAGTGGGCGACCGCCCGGAAGTCCCTGTACTTCACTCCGTCGGGACCCAGGGCGGATTCCAGTCCCAAGCCAAGGATCAAGCATGTCGGAACGATGAATACCAGCCAGTCATACCACGGCATGGTTCGTCTGCGATCTTCACCCTGATCCATGACTATCCTTTGGGTTTATTGCTTCTTCTGTTGCAGTCAGGGATTCGGCAGCCACTTTTTTCCAGAACTGCAGATGATTGAATGGCCGGGCTGCGCGAGCATCGGGCAATCCCAGGCTCCATCCCAGAAGCTCGATATGGTCGGCGCGCACCATTCCACGAAATGTCCCCCATCGCGCCGAGCTGACCGGCACAAGGCCATCGTTCGCTTCCGGAATAACACGCGCATAATGCCTGAGCCAGAAGGGAAGCTCATTATCGGGACGGATGCTGGCATAAGAAGCATAGGCTACGTCATCCCGGTCCGGTATCGGTATTGCCGTACGTATTTCAGGAGTCAATTCCCTCAATCCGGGCAGTCCGCAATACCTGAACCACGCTGGTATGGCGCCGCGCGATTCGAGCATCCATTGCGCGAGAGGAGAACCAAGATGCGGCGTGGCAACGGTAACCAGGCTCTTCACACGCCGGTCCGGATCGAGATGGGTAATGAGATATCTGGCATCGAGTCCACCCATGCTGTGGCCTACCAAGGCAAAAGCCTGCTTGTTGCTGCGAAAGAGGTGCCGCGCGAGTGTCTCGGCCCGCTCCGCGATGGTGCCCGCGCCGGGTACTTCGGGTATGAGGGGCATGATTCGCATGGGTAGCAGAGCTTTCCTTATGCCGCGAAAGTATTCGATCGGTCCGAGGTGCGAAAAACCAAGAAACCCGTGCAGGAGAACCAGGTTGGAAGAAGTCGTGAAAGCCATTTTTATGATGTTTTTTATGATATTCACATGACAGGTAACCTTCTTTGGACGCAGCGGCATGCCGATCGGGTCCAGGCCATGCTACGGAAGGGTGTCAAGTGTTCAGGCTCTCCGCCATAATTGATGTCACCCCTCTATTCATGTTACTCGATTTTGAGATTTGCGTGATTACAATACTTTAATTCGCCGCTTGCTAAAAAATGAATCCAGCGCAGCCACGGGTGGTAGACTAAAGAGTCTGGGGCGTCGTCATCGTACGGATCGCTGCAGTAGCGCTCGCAAGCCCTTCGGGGAGCACATCAAGCCCTGCGATGAATCGAGAATGGACAGAATGAAGCCAAGGTATGACATCAAGGACAAGATAGCAGTTATTACAGGCGCGAACCGCGGGATCGGCAGGACGATAGCGGATGTATTTCTGCGCGAGGGTGCGGCTAAAATCTATGCAGCGGTCAGGGATGTGCGTTCCGCGGCGCCTTTGGTCGACCAGTATGGCGACCGGGTCATTCCCGTTCATCTGGATCTCGCCCGGCGGGAAACCATCTCGGCTTTGGCCGGCAACGCGCCCGATGTCCAGGTAGTGGTCAACAACGCCGCTGTCTTTACGGCAAGAACACCGCTGGATGGTGACGCCGCGGAGGCGCTGGAGCTTGCGATCAGGATCAATGTATGCGGCCTCATGCATGTGGCGCAGGCCTTCGCTCCTGTCCTCAGGCGCAACGGCGGCGGCGCCTTCGTGCAAGTCAACTCGATTGCTTCTTTGAAATGTGCTTCAAGCTTTGCAACCCATTCCGCCTCGAAAGCGGCTGCCTATTCCATTACCCAGGCACTGAGGGAAATGCTGGGACAGCAGGGCACGCTGGTGCTCAGTGTTCATCCCGGCCTTATCGCCACCGATATGTCGGATAGCGCCGGCCTCAACCGGTCCGCGGAACCGCCTCTGGTCGTCGCGGAAGAGATCGTCTCTGGGCTGAAAAGCGGACACTTTCACCTTTTCCCCGATTCATTGGCTAAAAGGGTGGGTTTTGCCTATGAAAGCTTCGCAAAAAATGTTATCGAAGCCGATCTCCCGGAATACCATACGGAATAGATATGAAGGGAGCACCAGGTCTTGTCAACACTTGTTTGGACATATCATGGCGCAAATCCCGGATCCCGTGTTGCCGCACCGGGAATTCCGTGCCGATGCGCTTCTTCGGGCTTGTGGCCCTGCTAATTTTTGAAGGAATATTCCGTGACGCATAATCTGTTCAATACTCTCAAGGAGCTTGCTCTTCCGGGCGGTAAAAACACGAAATATTATTCCCTGCCCGCGTTGGAGGCAGCCGGTTTTACCAAGGTTTCGCGGTTGCCGGTTTCGATCCGCATCATTCTCGAATCGGTCCTGCGCAATTGCGATGGCATAAAGGTCACTGAAACTCATGTGAGGCAGCTTGCCAACTGGCAGCCCAACGGGGCACGCATGGAAGAAATTCCGTTCGTCGTCTCCCGTATCGTTCTCCAGGATTTCACCGGAGTTCCCTTGCTGGTTGATCTGGCGGCCATGCGCAGCGTAACGAAAAGGATGGGCCGGGATCCAAAGGTGGTTGAACCGCTGGTTCCGGTTGATCTGGTGGTCGACCATTCGGTGCAGGTCGACTATTACGGCAGTGACGAGGCGCTCAAGCTCAATATGGAAGTGGAATTCCGTCGCAATCACGAGCGTTATCAATTCATCAAATGGGGCATGCAGGCGTTCGATACGTTCAGGGTGGTGCCTCCCGGCATCGGGATCGTCCATCAGGTGAACCTGGAATATCTCGCTCGAGGCGTGCACCAGAAAGAGGGTGTGGCATACCCGGATACGCTGGTGGGGACGGATTCGCATACGACAATGATCAATGGTATAGGGGTCGTGGGTTGGGGCGTGGGAGGAATCGAGGCCGAAGCAGGCATGCTGGGCCAGCCCGTTTATCTCTTGACTCCGGACGCGGTGGGCGTAAATCTCAGAGGATGCCTGCGCAATGGCGTCACCGCCACCGACCTGGTATTGACGATTACCGAAATGCTGCGCAAGGCCAACGTGGTGGGTCAGTTCGTGGAATTTTTCGGCGAAGGAACCGCTTCATTGACAGTACCGGACCGCGCAACGATCGGCAACATGGCGCCGGAATATGGGGCAACGATGGGGTTTTTCCCGGTGGATGATAAAACCGTCGAGTACTTCAAGAACACGGGACGTACCGGGGAAGAGGTGGCTGCGTTTGAATCCTATTTCAAGGCGCAGGAGCTATATGGCATTCCACGGGCGGGAGACATCGATTATACCCGTGAACTCGAACTCGATCTGGGTACGATCACCCCCTCCCTGGCGGGGCCGCGGCGTCCGCAGGATCGTATCGAGCTTGGCAACATGAAAGCCCGGTTTTCCGAGCTTTTTTCCATGCCTGCCGCCTTGGGCGGCTATGGCAAAAGTGCCGGGGATCTGGAGCAGCGCTACCCCGTGCGCGGTTGCGGAGACGCCATAAGCAAAGAAGCGGCCGATGGCGACGTCCAGGAAAAGGTTCCCCTGCAGCCGGGGAGCGCGAGGAATATTGCCGAGATGATCACCAACCGACCCTTGATGGATACGGACGAAAAAGTATGCCTTCCCGATGGGCCAGTCGATCTGAGGCATGGCGATATCCTGATCGCGGCTATTACATCCTGCACGAATACATCCAATCCCAGCGTATTGATCGCAGCCGGCTTGCTGGCGAAGAAAGCGGTCGAGCGGGGTCTGACGGTAAAGCGCCACATCAAGACTTCCCTTGCACCCGGATCGCGCGTGGTGACCGAGTATCTTTCCGCCGCCGGATTACTGACCTACCTGGAAAAGCTCGGATTTAATCTTGCCGGCTATGGTTGCACCACCTGCATTGGCAATTCCGGTCCGCTTTCGGAGCCCATCGAAGAATCTGTGGTTGAAAATGATCTCATATGCGCGGCGGTGCTTTCCGGCAACCGCAACTTCGAGGCGCGGATCCATCCCAGCATTCGGGCGAATTTTCTTGGTTCACCCCCGCTGGTAGTAGCGTATGCGCTTGCCGGCACGATGCTCAAGGACCTGTCTTCCGAGCCGCTAGGCCTGGGAGAAGACGGCAAACCGGTATGGCTCAGTGATATTTGGCCAGGAGATGAAGAAATCCAGGAATTGATAAAATTTGCGGCGAATGCGGAAACGTTTCGCCGACTCTACAGCAACCTTACCAGGAATCATCCATTATGGAACGATATCGCGTCGATAGCAGGCGATACCTATGATTGGCCTGCCTCCACCTATATCGCGGAGCCGCCTTTCTTCCAGGATTTTTCGATGCAATACGCACAGCCCGGCAATATATCGGGAGCACGCGCCCTGGCCATATTTGGAGATTCGGTGACCACCGATCATATCAGTCCTGCGGGAGCGATCAAGGACACCTCGCCTGCGGGAAAGTATCTGCTTTCAAGCGGCGTGTCGAAGATGGATTTCAACAGCTATGGCGCACGCCGCGGCAACCACGAAGTCATGATGCGAGGCACTTTTGCCAACGTGCGCATCAAAAACATGATGATTCCCGGCAGCGAGGGCGGGATTACGCTGCACCAGCCCGATGGGCGGCAAATGAGCATCTTCGATGCCGCGGTGCAATACTTGGCGGACGGCATACCAACGCTGGTATTCGGGGGTGAGGAGTATGGCACCGGGTCGAGCCGGGACTGGGCGGCGAAGGGCACGCAATTGCTGGGGGTGAAGGCAGTGGTTGCCAAGAGCTTTGAGCGGATACATCGAAGTAATCTCGTGGGCATGGGCGTACTGCCGCTTCAGTTCAAGGATGAAAACGACGCGCAATCGCTCGGCCTCCGGGGCGATGAGCAGTTCGATCTCTCGGGACTGGAGGAGATCCGGCCCCAGCAGAACGTGAAGCTCGACATATGCCGCAAGGATGGTTCGCGGGAAACAGTCGACCTGCTATGCAGGATAGATACGGCTATCGAGGTGGAATACTACAGGCACGGAGGGATTCTTCCCTACGTGCTCAGGGAACTCATGGCCTCCTGAGCCCTTTGAGGAAGGCCACGGCGACAAGCCGGGCTACTCAGCTTGAACCAAAGTCAGGGGAGGGCGAAATTTGGTTTCTTGCCGAGCAGTCCGGGGCTCCCCACAGTTTACGCTCCATCGTTCTTTCTCTTTGCTTGCCTTTCGTGCCACTGCATGAGCAGCAATTCGATGAGTCCGCCTCATCCACAGCAATCGCTCATACTCCTTGTTGACTACGGAATAACATTCGCATACGCACTTCTCCAGTTCTTCGCGCTCGAATACCGTAATGTGGCCACGGCTGTACCGGATCGCGCCAGCCGCTTGCAGCTTGAGCGCAGCCTGGGTCACGCTCTCCCGGCGCACACCCAGCATGATCGCAATCTGCTCATGCGTCATTTGCAGTTCGCGTCCCGATGACCGGTCCAGGCTCATCAATAGAAAACGGCATAGCTGCTTTTCCACATTATGATGGCGGTTACATACCGCGTTCTGCGCCATCTGCGTCATGAGCGCCTGGACGAAATGCAGGGCCAGCCGCTGCAGGAAGCCTTGCTGTTCAAATTCTATTTTCAGTATCTTTTCCTTTATTCTGTAGCCATAACCGGGCGCTTGAACCACTATCCCAGGGTTGCTTCCTCCACCGAGGAGCGATGAAATGCCCGTAAATCCTTCCCTGCCGACAATGGCCAATTGCACCGATGCGCCATTTTTTACCTCATATAGCGGTGCAACGACTGCGCTGGTCGGAAAATACACATGGGTAACCGGGGCCGCGGCTTCATGTATGAATTGCCCAAGCGGCATCCTCACATACTCGAGGTAGGGCCGCAGCCGCTTATAGTCTTCCGCAGGAAGGGCGGCAAGCAGGCGGTTTTTTTTGGGGCTTTCGAAAAGAAATATTTCCTTCTCAATCTGGTGCATTTCTTCGCCGATAGGCCGGTTGGTTAGTCTAATTCTCTACAAGCATTTACCATGCCAGAAATAAAAAGTAGGAAATACAATGGGTTGAGGAAGGGAGATTTATTCAGGGATGAATTTTGTTGCCCCTCCCGGAACATGCTGGTCTTCTTCCAGCATAAGCCTTTGAAACCAAATATTTTATGCATGTCGCTAAAAGGCGACGCCTGTCGAACCCCAACCCATTTGGTTCGGATCAAACCTGGTTTTGAAGATGGCGCTCTGGCCGTGAGGCTGAGTTGCAGAAATGGAATCGCATGAAGTGGTGGAGGCAGGGTGGACGCTCCATTGATGGAACTAGGAACTATCGATTAAACAAACAAGCTAATGCGTCTTGACCCTATACTGATCCGGGAAGAGGGTTAGATTTCGAAACTGTCGATGAGTCGGGTCTTACCGAGCCTCGCCGCCCCCAGCACCACCATGTACTCCTTATCGACCCGGGCTGGTGCCAGTGTATTTCGCTCCCGTATTGCCACATAGTCGACCTTCCAGCGATGCCTGTCGAGGATGGCCGCTCCGCTTTCCTCCAACTCGCGGAAGCGGGTATTACCGTTTTTTATTTCCTGTCCAATTTGACGCAGCGTTTGATAAAGCCGTGGGGCCTCGCTTCGTTCCTCGGGAGCCAGGTAGCGGTTGCGTGAACTCAAGGCAAGGCCATCCGCTGCCCGCACTGTATCGGCTGCAAGGATTTCTATCGGCAGATTCAACTGCTTCACCATCTCTCGCAGGATATGCAATTGCTGATAGTCTTTTTTTCCGAATACCGCTGCCTGCGGCCCGACGATATTGAAAAGTTTGAGTACCACCGTGGAAACGCCGCGAAAGAAACCCGGCCGGAATTCTCCCTCGAGCGTGTTTGCTACAGGAGGGGGCTCCACCAGGAATTCCTGAAGGATGGGATATAAATCCTTTTCCCCGGGAGCAAAAACCACATTCACATTATGATCTTGCAGAAGACGGCAGTCTTCTTCCAGTGTGCGAGGATAACGATCGAAATCCTCCGTCGGCAAAAATTGCAGGCGATTGACAAAAATACTCGCGACTACGAAACCGGCCTGCTGCTGCGCAATGCGGAGAAGCGCCAGATGACCGTCATGCAATCCCCCCATTGTCGGCACAAAAGCTATTGAAGGCTGCTGCCTGAGGCGGTTTCGCAGCGAACCGATGGTAGTGATGATTTCCATGCCGCGGCGTGTTACCCCGGCAGGTCAAAAGGCATGTTCCGGCCCTGGAAATTCACCGTTCTTTATCGCCCTGACATAATTATGCACTGCCTCATGGATGCTGCCGGTTCCGGCCAGGAAATTTTTCATGAACCTGGCCTTTTTCCCGGAATAGATTCCCAGCATGTCATACAGGACCAGCACCTGCGCCGAGCAATCCAATCCGGCGCCGATGCCGATGGTGGGGATGGATAGGGTTTCGGTAACCTGCTTTGCAAGTACCGAGGGAACCACTTCCATCAGGAGCATTCCCGCACCCGCTTGTTCCAAGCTGACGGCATCCTCCAGTAATTGCTTTGCCTGAAAGTCCGTCTTGCCTTGCAGCTTGTAGCCGCCCAGCTGATGGACTGACTGGGGAGTCAGGCCGATATGGGCGCATACCGGAATGCCTCTGCGGGTGAGAAACTCAACGGTTTCCGCCATGATGCAGCCACCCTCGATCTTGACCATGTTTGCGCCCGCAGCCATGAGTTCGGCGGCATTTTCAAACGTGTCCTCGGGTGTAATCTGGGAGGTGCCGAACGGCATGTCTGTCATGATGAATGCCTTGCTGGATCCTTTTTTCACGCAGCGGGTATGGTAGATCATATCGTCCAGCGTCACGGGGAGCGTTGTTTCCTCTCCTTGCAGGACATTTCCCAGTGAATCTCCCACCAGAAGGATATCGACGCCGGCATCTTCCAGCAAAGTGGCAAAACTTGCATCGTAACAGGTAAGAATGGCTATTTTTTCGCCGTCATCCCGCATTTTTTGTAGCGTATCCTGCGTAGTGCGCATACATGACTCCTGCGTAATTCGTCAAACAAGATTTGAAGCGTAAAGGATGTTGGTTCTGCCGATGCCCGGTGCCATGTTTCGTGCTTCAAACGGAGACCGCTCTTTCCTGCCCCGGCCCATGGCCCTGATATTTCTGAATGCCAGTCACGCTCCCCGGTCGAAGTACTCGCGCCGGCCTTGCATTGCGTTGACGCGCTCCAGCAACAGCAAGAAATTCTCCGGGTCGTCCACCAAATTCAGATTTTCGCTATTGATGATCATCAAGGGTGCATCATCGTATTGGTGAAAAAATCGGGTATAGCTATCCGCGACCTGCCATAGATAGTCTTCGGAAATATTTTTCTCGAAGGGGTTCCCCCGCCTTTTCACCCGTTCCATCAGCGTCGGAACGGATGCCTGCAGATAGATCACAAGGTCCGGCGGCTGTTGCCTGGGCTGCAGTTGCAGGAAGATTTTTTTGTATAAATCATATTCGCTGTCGCTTAGTGTGAGCCTGGCAAATAGCGGATCCTTATCCAGAAAAAAATCGCTTACGATGGTGCTCGCAAACATATCCATCTGTGTCAGGCCTTGAAGCTGGTTAATGCGCTGAAACAGGAAAAATAGCTGTGTCTGCAACGCGTGGCGCGGCATGTCTCCGTAAAATCTATCCAGAAACGGATTTTCCTCTGGTTTTTCCAGCAGTGCTTCCCCGCCCAGGTGAACGGCCATGCGCCGTGCCAGGCTGGTTTTTCCGGCTCCTATGGGGCCCTCGATGACGACATAGCGGCAATCTTCCAGCTTCACAGTCTATACCCGTTCGATTTGCTGGTCTCTGCATAAGGCAAGCAGCTGGGCAGCGGAACCATGCCCATCGATATGGCAATCCGGCGCAATCTCCAGGAGAGGTTGCAACACAAATGCGCGTTGATGCATGCGCGGGTGCGGAAGCACAAGATCGGGTTCGTCACTTTTCATGTGATCATACATTAGAACGTCCAGATCGAGTGTTCTGGGAGAGTTGGGATATTCGCGTATTCGGCCATGCCTGCGCTCGATTTCGAGCAGAGCCGCGAGCAGTCCGCGAGGGGAGAGGGACGTCTCCATTTCCGCCACCGCGTTGATGAAGTCGGGTTGATCGATTCGCCCAACCGGTGCGCTGCGATAGAGAGAAGAGCGCCGCAGCACACGGCTGGATGGAAGCTCCGCCAGTTCCTCGAATGCTCGCCGAATATGGGATACCGGATCTTCCAGATTGCTGCCGAGCGCAATAAAGGCCTGCGAGACAGGGTCGGGGGACGGGCATGGCATAGGATTATTCCACTATTTCCGTATCTCGCCTTCATCCCGCAACGCCGGCTCGCCGGCAGATGCTGATTTCTTCCGGGTGCGGCTTCTTCTACGTTTTTTGGGTGCATCGTCCTTGAGCAACATGGCCTCGCGCTGCCCCGGGTCGGCTCGCTGGAATGCCTCCCACCACCTTCCCAATTCCCTGTCCAGTTCGCCGCTTTCGCATCGCAGCAGCATGAAATCGTATGCAGCGCGAAAGCGGGGATTCTCCAGCAGGCGAAAGGGCCTGCGGCCGGATCTCCCGGTAAAGCGCGGCTGCATGGCCCAGATCTCCTTCATGATGGCATCATACCTGTGAGGAATGGCCAGCTTCTTGTTCTGGATCGCCAGGACGTCGCCCATTGCCTGATGCAAGGCGGGAATCACCTTTTCTCCCATGCGCTGGCGAGCATCCCACGCCGTAAGCACTTCATGCCATAACAGGGCCGCAAACAGGAAACCTGGAGATACCGGTTTTTCTTCGCGTACCCGCTGATCGGTATTCTCGAGTGCGAGCATGATGAAGCGCTCACCCAGCGGCTGTTCCAGTATCGCATCCAGCATCGGCAACAGGCCGTGATGCAGGCCGCGCTTGCGCAAATCCAGTACGCATGCCGAAGCATGCCCGGATAGCAGCAGTTTCAGCATTTCATCGAACAGGCGGGATGGCGGCACATTCTGCAGCAGGGGAGCAAGATCCGCGATGGGTACCGCAGTATCGGCATCTATCTGCATGTCGAGCTTGGCTGCCAACCGGACTGCCCGCAGCATCCGCACGGGATCTTCGCGATAGCGCCGGACCGGGTCACCGATGATGCGCAGGCGCTTCGCCTCGATATCCTCATAGCCGTCCAGGTAATCCCAGATCTCTCCCTTTATCGGGTCGAAAAATAGGGCATTTACGGTAAAATCACGTCGTCTCGCGTCCTCTTCCTGGCTGCCGAATACGTTATCGCGCAACAGTCGCCCATGCTCATCGGCATGCACGTGGGAGGCGCCATCATCGTCCTCGCTCGGGGGCATGCTTCCCCGAAATGTTGAAACTTCCACGGTTTCCGGGCCGCACATCACATGCACCAATCTGAAACGCCGCCCAATAATACGCGAGCGGCGGAAAATCGACCGCACCTCCTCGGGCGTGGCGTTGGTAGCGACATCAAAATCCTTGGGTTCCAGTCCCAGGAGTACGTCACGAGCGGCTCCGCCCACTACAAAAGCGGCGTATCCCGCTTCCTGCAATTCCGAGGTGACTTTCAATGCGCAGGGACTGATATGTTCCCGTGTTATCCGGTGCTGCTTGCACGAAATGATCCGCAGCCCGGAACTGGATGAGCTGGAAAAGGGGACAGGGGTAGCAGGTTTGCGGTTGAAAACGCGGTGAAGCAGTTTACGAATCATTACGAAAGTAGAGGGTCTCTGAATAAATCCGGCAGATATCGAACCAGGAAAGCTGGGAGAACCGGTAAGGATATGCTAAAGATGAGGAAAAGCTTCTACGCCAGGAAATCCTCAAGGATTTTGAAGGAATCAGCCGGGATTATACACCGGAGCCAGATCCAGACAGTGTGTGCTGCCGCGGTTCCCTCATGAATTCTTCCATGCCGCATTGATAAAGCGCCTCGAGATTTTCCTGATTGAGGACATCTTCGGCATTTCCCGCAATGACTCGTCCATTGTCGAATATCATCAGGACATGGTCGCAGAAGCGGCTGGCCCACCTTATATCGTGGAGCACCATCATGAGCGCGTTGCCTTGCCTTCCCAATTCCTTGAAAAGCTGCATTACGCCGAGTTGATGCCGCAAGTCGAGGTGCTGCAAGGGTTCATCCAGCAGGTAATATTGCGGCGATTGAGCAAGCAGCAACGCAATACGCGCGCGTTGGTGTTCTCCGCCAGAAAGCGTACCAAGGGGCCGGTGGGCGACATCGGACAGCTCCATCCGTTCCATGGCTTTAAGCGCAATGTCATGGTCGGCAGGCTGCCAGCCAAACAGCGTATCGGCGTAGGGGTACCGTCCCAGAAGCACGTATTCCCGGACATCCCCCCAAAATTCTCCGGGTTCTTCCTGCAGCAGCGTGCCTAGATGACGGGCAAGCTCCCGGCGGGGCCAGCTTGCAAGCAGTTTCCCTCCAAGGCTTATGGAGCTGCCATCCCCGTTCGCCTGCCGCAGTCCCCCCAACGCATGGATCAAAGTAGTCTTTCCGCAACCATTCCGGCCGAGTATGGCCCAGCATTCGCCCGGATTGACGGCCAGATGCAAGTCATGACAAAGTAATTTCCCCGGGTATTTCAACGTCAAATTTCTGGCTTCCAGCATCACCGGCTTCCCCGCAACATGCATCTCCTATCCAGATGCAATTTTGAGATCACGATTGGCATGCGTGTTGACGGACATCAAGGTGTTTTCATACTCTCAGGTATTCGCTTTTTTTTCCGAGCCATCGTTGAAGATGCCGCTGCGCGGCATGAGGATGCTCGCGGAGAAGTTCACCCGCCGCAACCTGGGCGGCGGCAAGCAAATCGCCATCCTGCTCGAGGTCGGCGAAGCGCAGCATGGGTACGCCGCTTTGGCGCGCTCCTAGAAACTCGCCGGGTCCCCGCAGCTTCAAATCCTCATGCGCGATCTCGAAGCCATTCGTGTGTTCGAATATGATTCTAAGCCGTTCCCGCGCAACGGGGGACAAAGGTTTTTGATATAGCAGTATGCATATGCTAGCCTCACCGCCGCGCCCGACCCGGCCTCGCAGCTGGTGCAGCTGCGACAAGCCCATGCGTTCGGCATGCTCGATCACCATCAACGACGCGTTGGGTACATCCACGCCCACCTCAATCACGGTTGTAGCAACCAATAGTTGAATTTCACCTTTCCTGAACGATTCCATCACCGCCGATTTTTCCCGCGCAGGGAGACGGCCGTGTATAAGGCCGATTTTCAGGTCGGGAAATGTCGCCGCCAGCTTGTCATGCGTCTCCAGCGCGGTCTTCAGTTGCAGGGCTTCTGATTCCTCGATCAGTGGACATACCCAATAGGCCTGCTTTCCCGACCGGCACGCTTCGCGTATGCGGCCCGTTACTTCGTCGCGGCGTTCTTCGGCAACTAGCTTGGTTACTACCGGCAATCTTCCTGGCGGCAGCTCGTCTATTACCGAGACATCCAGATCGGCATAATAGCTCATCGAAAGGGTACGCGGGATCGGGGTGGCGCTCATCATCAGCTGATGCGGCACCATTCTGTGTGCTGTTCCCTTCATTCTCAGCGCCAGCCGCTGATGCACGCCAAAACGGTGCTGTTCATCGATGATGGCAAGCCCAAGCCGATGGAACTCCACGTGTTCCTGCACCAGCGCATGAGTACCGATCGCCACCGACGCTTCTCCCAAGGCGATGTTGGCTAGCATTTTTTCCCGCTGCTTCGGTTTCTGGCTTCCGGACAACCATGCAATCGTCAATCCGCGCGGGGCAAAAAGCGGATCTAGCCAAGTTGAAAATTTCTGATAAAGCTGCTCGGCAAGAAGTTCGGTGGGAGCCATCAAGGCAGCCTGGTAGCCGTTTTCGACGGCAGCCAGCACGGCCAAAGCCGCGACCACCGTTTTGCCGCTGCCCACGTCACCCTGCAGCAGCCGCTGCATCGGATAGCCGGTGACAAGATCGTTCCTGATTTCCGAAAAAGCATTTTCCTGGCCGCGCGTGAGCCGAAAAGGAAGCGATTGCAGCAGCGCTGAGGTCAATTCTTTTTTTTCGCGCAAAACGGGGGCGCTGCCGCTGCGTCGCTGCTGGTAATGCTGGCTCATGGAGAGCTGCTGTGCCAGCAGCTCATCAAATTTGATCCGCCGCCAGGCTGGGTGGGAACGCTCCTGCAATAATGCTATCGGCGCTTCGGGGGGAGGGTTGTGCAAAAAGAATACGCTATCCCTGAAGCCGGGGAGCCGATAGCGTTTCAGCAATGCCTCGGGCAGTGTTTCCAAAGCCTCCTGCTGCGGGTTGCTATCGGCGGCGACTTGCTGCAGAGCCTGCTGGATCAGCTTGCGCAGGGTCTCGGAGGAGAGGCCCGCCGTGGAAGGATAAACAGGTGTCAGCGTCTCGGGCAACGGCGCGTGCTCATGTATTATCCGGCACCTTGGATGCACCATCTCGATTCCGAGAAAGCCTGAGCGGACCTCCCCCAGCAGTCTTACGCGTGTGCCCTTGGAATAAGCCCTTACCTGGCTGCCATAAAAGTTGAGGAAACGCATGAAGAGCGAACCGCTGCCATCTTCCACCTGGCACACCAGCTGGCGCCGCGGACGAAACAGTATCTCGCTGCGCGTGATACTGCCTTCGACCTGAACCGCTTTATTCAGGGGAATATCCCTGATGGGATAAAGGTGTGTTTCGTCATCGTACCGCAGCGGCAAATGCAGTATCAGATCGAATTCATCGGCGATGCCAAGCTTGGCCAGTTTTTCCTTCGTTGTCTGGCGAATGATGCGGCTGGCGCGGCCGGCGGAAGGTCCGGCCGCCTGCCGGCCGGAATCTTGCCCGGCATTGCCTTTCACCCCGGCAATACCATTACCGCATCCATTTCCACCAATGCGCCGCGCGGAAGCGCGGCTACGCCTACCGCAGCCCTGGCGGGATACGGCTTATCGAAGTGGCTCGCCATGGCGGCGTTGACCTTTTCAAAATTCGAAAGATCCTTCAGATAGACATTCAGCTTCACGATATCGGCCAGGCTTCCTCCGCCGGCCGTTGCTACGGCTTTCAGGTTCGAGATTACCTGTTGTATCTGCTCCTCGATCCCCGCCGCCATCTGCATCGTGGAAGGGTCCAGCCCGATCTGCCCGGAAAGATAAATCGTATCTCCTCCATCTACGCGAATTGCCTGCGAATAAGTTCCAATGGCCTGGGGTGCATCGGGGGACTGGATTGTCTGTTTTTTCATCTGGTTTCCTTAAAAGTGTATAAATTCTGCCGAACCCGGGTTGCCAGCCAGCAAATCGAGACGGACAAATACGAAGCTGCGGAGTCTAGTTTACGATATGATTGCGAAAGCGAGGGGATTTTTCAGTCGATAATCAAAGTC
The DNA here is from genome assembly GCA_035547595.1 of Nitrosospira sp. Taxonomy (GTDB): domain Bacteria; phylum Pseudomonadota; class Gammaproteobacteria; order Burkholderiales; family Nitrosomonadaceae; genus Nitrosospira. The sequence continues at coordinate 41,154 of DASZUL010000034.1, read as the reverse complement.
CTGCGTGGTCCTCTCAGATCCTGTCTGTCCGCAGGCTCCAAATTTCGAATTGTAATTCAGATCGATCTCATCGGTCTTTCCAAATGAGGATTCATGTTCGGACGTCGAAAAAGCCGAATGAATTTTTATGGGAGAAAGAGGATAGGGAAATCCTGGAATGAATTCCCGCGGCACGGGCAGTGCGGGGAAGGGGTTCCGCAGCGCTCTGGCCGTAGCGTCACCAATATAACCTGACAACCATTTGTAATCCATGCAAAAACTTATCATTCAAGGCGGGGCGCCTATTTGTGGCGAAGCCCGTATTTCCGGGGCCAAAAATGCGGCATTGCCCATCCTGTGCGCATCGCTGCTCACTGCGGATGGGCTCACAATCGAAAACGTTCCCTATTTGAAGGATGTAGGCACCATGCTGAATCTCCTCGGACAGATGGGTATCGTCATCGAGACGGGAAAAGAAGGAACGACACTGACCGCGGCGCATCTCGACCATCTCATTGCGCCGTACGAAATGGTGAAAACGATGCGGGCGGCAATCCTGGTGCTGGGGCCCATGCTGGCGCGTGCGGGAGCGGCAAAAGTGTCGCTGCCGGGTGGCTGCGCGATTGGCTTGCGTCCGGTGGACCAGCATATCAAAGGCTTGCAGGCCATGGGAGCCGAGATCGATATCGAGCATGGATATATCCACGCAAAAGCCAAGCGGCTGAACGGTGCGCACATCGTTATGGATATCGTTACCGTTACCGGTACCGAGAACCTGATGATGGCCGCTACGCTGGCTGATGGAACCACGGTAATCGAAAACGCAGCGCGTGAGCCGGAAATATCGGATCTCGCAAATTGCCTCATCGCAATGGGTGCAAGAATCCATGGGGTCGGGAGCGATATCATTACCATCGAAGGGGTGGAGACATTGCATGGCGCGACCTACAGGGTGATGCCGGACCGGATAGAAACAGGAACATTCCTGGTCGCGGCAGCCGCGAGCGGCGGGGAGATATACCTCAAGGAGACTCGCACCGATACCCTGGATGCAGTGCTCGACAAATTGATGGAGGCCGGTGCGGCAATCGAATCTGGATCAGACTGGATTCACCTCAAAATGAATCATGCTCCCAAGTCTGTCAATCTGAGGACAGCGCCCTACCCGGCTTTCCCCACGGACATGCAGGCGCAGTTCATGGTATTGAATAGTGTCGCCACCGGGACCGCAATCATCACCGAAACCATATTTGAAAACCGCTTCATGCATGTGCAGGAATTGAAGCGGATGAACGCCGATATCAAGGTGGAGGGGAATGCAGCGATCGTATGCGGCGTCGCCAGGCTGGATGGCGCAGCCGTCATGGCGACCGACTTGCGTGCTTCAGCCAGTCTCGTGCTGGCAGGGTTGATAGCCAGTGGCGAAACAGTCATCGACCGTATTTACCATCTGGACCGCGGATATGAATTCATCGAGCAGAAGCTGTCTGCATTGGGTGCGAGAATAAAGCGGGCAACCTGATTCCTTTTCGGGGTGGATTTCTGCTGGGCAGGACAGCGGTGAGGATTTGCGCCTGTGATGATGAGCGAGGAAAAGAAAACTCTCCCCCAACGGGAGCCTTTATGGAAAAAGCTCGGTCCAGGACTTATTACGGGCGCCGCGGATGACGATCCCAGCGGCATCGCTACCTATTCGCAGGTAGGAGCCGGATTTGGCTACGCCATGTTGTGGACAACTTTTTTTACTTTTCCCCTGATGGTAGGCATACAGATTGTAAGCGCCCGAATCGGTAGGGTAACGGGTAATGGCCTTGCTGCAAATATTCGCCGGCATTATTCGCCTTGGGTTCTTCGAAGCATTATCGGTTTCCTCTTGATCGCGAATACGATCAATATCGCGGCCGACATCGGAGCGATGGCTGCAGCGCTTAAACTTTTGATCGGCGGATCGCCCCATTGGTATGCGGTAGCGTTTGGTTTTTTGTCGTTGGTGTTGCAGATTTTCGTCCCTTTCCCGCGTTATGCACCGATTCTGAAAATGTTGACGCTATCCCTTTTTGCATACGTCGCTACCGTGTTCGTGGTTCACGTTTCATGGAGCGATGTATTCCAGTACACCTTCATGCCTTCCATTTCGTTCAGTACTGATTACGTCATAGCCATTGTTGCAGTTTTGGGGACCACCATCAGTCCATACCTTTTTTTTTGGCAGGCCTCGCAGGAAGTCGAGGAGCAGCGTGCCGCGAAAGGGGATGAACCGCTCAAAAAAGCACCGGAGCAGGCCGGGGTTCATTTGCAGCGCATCAAGATCGATACCTACATCGGTATGGGGTTTTCCAATCTGATTGCTTTTTTCATTATGCTGACGGCAACAGTCACCATGCACCTGCATGGCATTCGGGACATCCAAACTTCCGCCGACGCCGCGGAAGCTCTGCGGCCGATAGCCGGCGAATATGCCTTTTTTCTGTTCTCGGCGGGTATTGTAGGCACCGGGTTGCTCGCTGTACCGGTGCTTGCCGGCTCAGCCGCGTATGCCGTGGCGGAGTCATTCAAGTGGCGCATCGGCCTGGGCCGGAAGCTCACGCACGCACGGGGCTTCTATGCCATCCTGTCGATTGCGACTATGCTGGGGGTCGCGCTCAATTTCACTTCCATTGATCCCATCAAGGCGCTTTTTTGGAGTGCGGTGATCAATGGCGTGATTGCCGTCCCCATCATGGCGGTAATGATGCTTCTGGCGGCAAGGCCGGACGTAATGGGGCAATTTGTGGTTACTTCTCGTCTCCGCATACTCGGCTGGCTTGCAACCACTGTGATGGCGCTTGCGGTATTCGTGATGGGAGCGGCATCCCTGCTATAACCCGGCAGGAAAGCCTGACGAAGGGATGCGTAACTGCTTCGGAATTCTCCCGCTACTGCTGCAAAAGTGCTTCAGGGGAGGGTGACGGCCAAACGAAATCCGAGATAGCGCATGCGTTTGTTCGTCTCGAACCAGTTGCACATTCCGGCACGCATGTCCTGCGGCCGATGGTTCCATGATCCCCCGCAGAATACACGCCGGGTGCAGTTACCGCTCTTGCAGTTATCCGTCCATTGCCAGACATTTCCCATCATGTCGTATAAGCCGAAAGCGTTGGGTTTGAAGCTGCCCACGGGAGCTGTTTTTTTATTGTCCCACTCGCTTCCGCATCCGTCACAATTGGCGTGATTGCGACCGATGTCGTTCCCCCAGTAATAGTCGGACGTCGTTCCGGCGCGTGCTGCGGTTTCCCATTCCTGTTCGCTTGGCAGGCGGTAAGCTTTACCTGTCTTGTGAGACAGCCATTGGACATAATTTTGGGCATCGTTCCAGCTCACGTTGATTACCGGCCGGTTCCCTCGTCCCCATCCATTGTCCGATGGATGATATCCTCCGCAACCCCCATCCGCTACGCAGGAATCCCATTCCCTGAAGGTTACCGCAAATTTGCCAATCGCAAATTTGTTGTCGGGGATGGGAATGATTTCCGGACAATCCGGACAGCTATCAAGTCCGCGCAATGCTTCCGCCGGACCGGATTGCGTCTCATTCCCCAGCTTCTTGTCTCGTTCCTGCTGCGCCACCAGGTGGATCGGTTCATCCCTGTTTTGAATATTTCCGGCAGCACCCAGGGGTGCGGCTACGCCGGCCGGCAATTCCATATCCGGGGAATCATTCTTGTAATTGTTGATAAGGCTGGGTGAGTAAGCGTGCACATCGGAAAGATGCATTACCAGGATCGGTACGAAAAAGAGGCAATAAGCTGATTTCATGAACTGCGTTACCAAAGTGGGCAAGCTGATAGTCGGCTATATCGATTCGACTCGATCCGCGGCTGCATAAAACTGAGTGCTGAGCAGAAAGAGTCCAATCCGGACGGCAAATCCAACAGGGAGTGGGCGATCCTGGTCCGAGCACGGACGAGGATGATGGTTACCTAACTTCCCTGCGGGATATCCGAAGTTATTGTTGTGCTATGTGTGTTAACGCACCGTATTTTTTACTAATATAGATCTATTGTTGCAGAAGCAGTTTAATGGATCAATCAACGGGAGACTACCATGAAATCTTGCTCAATCTCAAAATCGAGGTCACTGTTCCTGGCGGGCGTATTCATGTTCAGCGCCGCCGTGGCCCAAGCCAATGGAGTGGTTCAACCCAAGGAGTGCGATATGCCGGATGACATAGCTGCGGGCGATTCCGCTGCGGTGCGGGCCGACTGTCCCGACCAGGATAAAATGAAAAACAAGCCACGGAAATATCGGGCGAACCCGGATAATTCCCGATACAGCACCGACGGTATCGAACGGTTCGACGATGGCGGCGACAAGGCGCAGGAATACTCGGGGACCGGCCCCAAACGCGAAGGCCGTTATTAAGGAGCCTCTGAACGAGCATTCGCCCAGCGCATTGCCGGTCGGGGTGATTACCTGTTGATCGGCTTGTATCGAAGACGTTTGGGTTTCGCGCCTTCCTCTCCCAGCCGTTTGCGCTTGTCGGCCTCGTACTCCTGATAGTTGCCGCTGAAGAAGGCGACCTGGGAATTTCCTTCGAACGCAATGATGTGCGTGGCAATACGGTCCAGGAACCAGCGGTCATGCGAGATGACGAGCACGCATCCCGCGAATTCGAGCAGCGCGTCCTCCAGCGCGCGCAGGGTTTCCACGTCCAGGTCGTTTGAAGGTTCGTCCAGCAGCAGCACGTTGCCTCCGGAGATAAGCATCTTCGCCAGATGCAGCCGTCCGCGTTCGCCTCCCGAGAGATTGCCTACCAGCTTTTGCTGGTCCGCACCTTTGAAGTTGAAGCGTCCCAGATAGGCGCGGGCAGGTGTTTCATACTTCCCGGCGATAAGGATGTCGTGGCCTCCCGAAATCGCGTCAAATACCGTCTTGTCGCCTTCCAGAATATCGCGTGACTGATCCACATGGGCGATTTTGACTGTCGTTCCCACGACTATCTCTCCCGAGTCGGGCTGCTCCTTTCCGGTTATCATGCGAAACAGCGTCGACTTGCCCGCGCCATTGGGACCAATGATACCGACGATGGCTCCGGGAGGAATCTTGAAGCTCAGGTCGTCGATCAGCAGCCGTTCGCCGTAGGCTTTTGAAACATTTTTGAATTCGATTACCTCATTACCCAGCCTGTCCGCGACCGGGATAAAAATTTCCTGCGTCTCGTTACGCTTCTGGTATTCCTGAGAGTTGAGTTCCTCGAAGCGCGCAACCCGCGCCTTGGATTTTGCCTGCCGTCCCTTGGGGTTTTGACGCACCCATTCGAGTTCCTTATGCAGCGCTTTCTGGCGAGCGGATTCGGTTGATTCCTCCTGCTTGAGCCGGTTTTCTTTCTGCTCCAGCCATGAGCTGTAGTTGCCTTTCCACGGAATGCCGTGTCCCCGGTCAAGCTCCAGGATCCACTCCGCGGCATTATCCAGGAAGTAGCGATCATGCGTTACCGCCACTACGGTGCCGGGAAAACGCGTGAGGAACTGTTCCAGCCACTCCACCGACTCGGCGTCCAGATGGTTGGTCGGTTCATCCAGCAGCAGCATGTCGGGCTTGGACAACAGGAGCCTGCACAGGGCAACCCGGCGCTTTTCGCCGCCCGAAAGGTTTTTTACCAGTGCATCCCATTCGGGCAGGCGCAGCGCATCCGCCGCGATTTCCAGCTGCTGCTCGGCATTGCCTCCGCTGGCGGCAATGATGGCTTCCAGGCGGACCTGCTCGGAAGCCAGCGCATCGAAGTCCGCATCCGGTTCGGCGTAAGCCGCATACACTTCCTCCAGTCTCTGCTGTGCGCCGAATATTTCGCCCAATCCTTCCTCCACCGCTTCGCGTACCGTGTGCGCCGGATCGAGTTGCGGTTCCTGCGGAAGATACCCGATGTTGAGATTGGGCATGGCGGTAACCTCCCCCTCGATCTCCTTGTCCAGTCCCGCCATGATTTTCAGCACGGTGGATTTTCCCGATCCGTTGAGCCCCAGCAATCCTATCTTCGCACCCGGAAAGAAGCTGATGGAAATATCCTTGAGAATCGTGCGCCGGGGTGGAACCACTTTGCTCACGCGATTCATGGTAACGACATATTGGGCCATGGCAGAGTGAAGGTCTATGAATGATAAGCGCGCAAGTTTAACGCATGAGGCTGCTCATATGAAAACTTTGCCTCCTCCGGGACAGAATTGGATAATGGTTGTTCAACCTCTGAAAAATCCAAGATAACACAAACTGCCTGGCTGGCTTGCAGGGAGTAAGTTGTTTCGTTAGCAACATTGTTAAATTATAGTTGACAAAAGACGGGGGTTAGGCGTAGTCTCCTCCATGATGTTCAATAGAGGTTAACCATTTAAACTTTATTGCCTGAATTTTCCATTTTGTTTCTTGCGAGAAGAATATGGGGCTCGCCTGATTCAATTGCGCCGCAGATACAAACTCAGCCAGACCTTGAGCGTGCAGCTCGATTTTCTTCCGACTTGGTTGCTTACCGGGAAGGGAATTCTCACTTGAACAATTCAGCAGATGCCCATCAGCCTAAAGAGCGGCGCTTCGCCGAAAGGTGAAGGGGACCTAGACGCTAGGTCGACCGGCGCCATTTTGATCGGCGCAAGAACAACGAGTTCAGTAATACCTTGTGAAACAGGAATGGCATAAGGCGCCATTTCTCCCATTCCTTCAACGTCAGATTATTCGAGTGAAATATTCGGACCCTTATAACGACACCGCTTGCTCTTTTCAACGGGTGGCGCCCAGCAATTGCTGAAAGATTCGACACCGCAAAAGAATCGATTACCAATGAAGCAGCATACCTTGACGCACGGCAGCAACTTCTAGAGGCAAAGAAAAGGTGGAGGGTATAAAAAAATAATTGCGTCGGGAGGTATTTAAGTGAACCACGGTGATGACGCATCATTTCTGGGCCCTAGTCTTGGGCGGCATACTGCCGGCCGGTGACTGTGCGGTTAAATCTAAAGTTCACAAATTTAGAAAGCAGAGGAGAGAATGGCTACCTATACACGCTCGAACGCTTGGAATAACGGCGGCACTTTCACCAATACGGACCTGCTTTGGTATGCTAAAGGGGTTCGTGCGATGCAAGCGCTTCCGCTCGATAACCTGAATAGCTGGTGGTCATTCGCCGCGCTGCATGGCGAGTACATCACCGATCCTTCATTTCCGGGTTGGGGTTACTTGCCATCACCGCCCGCGACACCGACAACTCCGCAACCGCCACAGAGCATTCAGGATAAATACTGGAATCAATGCCAGCATCAGAGCTGGTATTTTCTGCCATGGCACCGCGGCTACCTGATCGCTCTGGAGGCGCAAATCCGGGCGGCGGTGAAGGCTGCTGGCGGCCCGTCGGACTGGGCGCTGCCCTACTGGAATTATTTCGGAACGAATGAGAGCAGCATTCCCCCGGCTTTCACCGTGGCAACACTGCCTGACGGCAGCTCCAATCCTCTCTTTGTCAAAGCCCGTTACGGCCCGCTGGGCAACGGAAATATTTTCGTGCCGATTCCGCCGGTTAGCCAGAGCGTGATGTCCAACGACCTGTTTACCGGCTCGGATGCGAAAACCGCCAAGCCCGGGTTCGGCGGACCGAAAACGGGATTCAACCATGGAAGAGGGTTGAACGGCAACCTGGAATCCAATCCGCACAATCAAGTTCACGGCGCTGTCGGGGGGAGTCTGCCGAACGGCACATACGGCCTGATGAGCGATCCGGGTATTGCGGCACTCGATCCGATCTTTTACCTGCATCACTGCAATATCGATCGCATGTGGGCTGTCTGGAACCAGGCCGGAAATAAGAATCCCACCGATCCAGCTTGGCTCAACGGTCCTGCTGCGTCGGGCCAGCGCGAGTTTGTGATGCCGTTGCCTACCAATAGTTCATGGGTGTACATTCCCAGTCAGATGGATAGCCTGAGCAAGGTGGATTACACCTATGACACGTTGCCGGCGCTGGGCCCGGCCGTTAACGTGCTTTCACAACGGCTGAATCGCTTGGGAGCTGTTGCCGCGGCGGCAAACGTAAAGGAACAAGAGCCTGTGGACCACGGAGCAGAAGAGGAACTGTTGGGCGCAAACGAAGGCGCCTTACCCATCAAGGGCGCGAGTGCCGCAACTACAGTCAAGCTTGCGCCGCGGGTTCGAGCCAAGGTTATCGCGAGCCTTGCCGCCCCATCCGAGGCTGCCCCGCCTGACCGAGTCTACCTGTACCTCGAAAATGTTCGAGGCACCCAGGACGCCGTGTCGCTCAATGTCTATATCAACCTGCCGGAAGACACCAATCCGCTCGGTCATCCAGAACTATTGGCAGGGACCGTTGGACTGTTCGGACTACGCCTAGCCAGTCGAACGGATAAAGGGCATTCCGGCGATGGTCTAGATTTCAACCTCGAAATCACCGACATCGTGGATACGCTGCATCTGAGAAACCAGCTCGACACTGATTCGATCCACGTCACCATCCTGCCCCAACCGCCGGTTCCAGATAGTGGAGAGGTTACTGTCGGGCGGGTCAGTATTTATCGCGAGGGGTCGAAGTAGCCGATGACATATGAAGCACGGGAATTCGCACGAGTGCGCTATTCTGTGCTGCTGCTCACCGCGGCGACTTGGGTTCTCCTGATTGCTCAGCCGCACGGCATGGCGGGACATGCTCACCTCCATGCCGGGAATTCCGTTGCAGTGCAGGTGCATGCCGCGGGCTGGGCGCTGATGTTGGTGGCGATGATGGCGCCCCTGCTCATTCCTTCCATTCAATACGTGCGGCAACGCAGCTTCAAGCACCGCCGAGCGCGCGCCGTGGCGCTCTTCGTTGCGGGTTATGGAGCGTTGTGGATGGCCGCTGGGGCCGTAGTGCTAGCAATCGAGACCACCGTCAAACTGCTGGCTCCGATGTCGTTTTTGCCGGCAGCAGGTGTTGCGCTGATTGCCGTGGTGTGGCAGTTTTCGCCCATCAAGCAACGGGCTCTCAATCACTGTCATTTGCATACCGAACTTGCCGCATTCGGCGCCACCGCCGATCTCGCCTTGCTGCGTTTCGGCTTGACGCATGGAGTCTGGTGCGTGGTTTCCTGCTGGGCGTTGATGTTGTTCCCTATGTTGCTGCCATCGGGACGCGTGGCCGCCATGGCCGCTGTGGCTTTCCTTGTTTTCACTGAGCGGTTGGATCGGCCGATGCCGCCGTCCTGGCGATTTCGCGGATTGGCCAGCGTGAAACGGATGGTAGTGGCCCGCGCGCGGCGGAGGCTGCAAAATCGACTGCTGTTGGAGCACCAAAAGTAAAAGTGGCACAGATAGCCTGCTGCAGGACCATTGCGGTTTGTAAGGCTGTCGGACCTGTAGCGCGGAAGCCTCTTCAGCTACGTCACGACGTCGACGCCGGTTGAGAAGATCGAAATCTCCGAGCAAGGAATTACCATCACCCAATCCAGGATTAAGCACAGCTACGCATGGAATGAGATCATCCGGGCGAGCATTGTAGCGATTTCAGTTCGACATCTCATCCTCATTTCCCGATTTCAGAGAGACGGTACTTATTCCCGCCATATTGTGCAGATATCTGGATGTGGAATTCATTGACGAGCGTAAGCCTGGCTTCGAGGATGCGAAGGATGATCCTATTCGCAACCTGAAGCGCGGTGACCGCACCAGAATGCTGATGATAATAGTCGGGTTCATCCTGTTCCTTATATTTTTGGAACTAAACCAGCCGCCTTCTGAATAGATACTTTTACCTGCTTGTGTTTTTCTTTATCGAAAGTTGTGCAATACCGTGCCGGTGCGCCCTCTTTGTGCCTCATTACTCCCTACCCTGACATTTGCCACGGTCCGGCTTAAAATCTGTCAGGCAAAAAGGTGTATGAGTTGATAGCCTGTCCGGCCATGAAAGGAGGCCTCTCTTATGCCCCCATGGCGTCATCCATGTTTGCCAGCGGTCGTGCCGCTTCCCTCAGCGCGGGAAGCGCTTCCCGCAGAGGGACCGGCTTGTCGGGAACCAGGGGTCCCACGGCGCGCAGGGGGACGAGCATATCCTCCGGCTTGTGGCCCGGTTCGCCTTCATAACTGATCCAGAGCGCTTCAAAATTCAGCGCCGGTATCCGGAGCAGTCCCAATTCGGCTTCGGGGTCGTTGGGGCCGAGCGCCTCCAATACTTCGGCAAGACCGCGCGCGAACAATTCCAGAGGTTCTCCGGCTACGGACATTTGCAATAGCCGGGGTTGTTCTTCTTCGGTCAGGTCGAAAAACGCGGTAAGTTTTTGCCCTGTCGATTCATAGGCCCGAACCCCGACTGGCTGGGGAGCGAGTTCATTTCTTTCCAGCAGCGCATCGAGCCCGACGGAGAAAATACGATGAGCCACTCCCACGGCAGCCTGTTCTTCCGCGGTGTCGGGCGGTGCGAACTCGCGAGCAGTTTGGGACGATTGCGGCTCCTGCTTCAATTTCAGCAATGGACGCGCTTCCCGGATACGCTGGAGAGCGAATTCTGGAAGCGGCAGATATTTGATCGGCATTTTGAAATAGCTCTTCGTGAAATAGGTGTGGGTCCAGGTACCGCTGCCCTGGTAATTATTGGCAAAATCCGATACCGCGAGATGACTCTTGCCATATATGGGGTCATCGATATCGAAATATTCCATTCCCAGGAAGCGGCTGTAGCCGTAGATCACCATGAAGTGGCCTCCGCCCCCGCTCCAGCCGATGCGGGCGCCTACCGGTCTTCCCGCATCTATTTCCTCGCGCACCTGCTGGAAGCTGGCTTGCTGTCCGATGATGCTTACAAAATTGTGAGTACGCGTCAGCGCCTTGTCGAGATACCAGGGCACATTACATGCGGATGGGACCGGACTGTTGCAGCAATCGCTATGCCCGAGTTCCCCGTTTGCCACACGGCATTGGGTCCATGTGCTCCAGAACCAGTAAAAATGGGAAACGCTGGTCGAGGTGGCGGCCCAGCACCAGTTGGACTGGGTTTGCATCTGCATGTTGAATGCGAGCTGCCGGGAAGAAAAAAGCTTGCCTGAAATGGTGATTTCCTGCAGCAGCGAACTATAGGGACGGCTCGTTACGTAGATGTACTCGGATAGGTTCATGCCTTGTCTCCCCAAAGATTTGTCCGGCCGAGGTTTTTCGGTTGATCAAAGCCTCGACCGATTCGGCCGGCTACCTATTTATAGTTCGGGAAGCGGTGAAAAACAAACTTACGCCGGAGAATCCGTTTTCCGGGCGCCCGATCCGGAAGTGGCCTGGGCCAGCCTTTCGCTATTGTCCCGCGTGTCATAAATATCGATTGCCTGGCCCCCCTGCGCGGCCTTGGCCATGCGTGCACGGATCTCGTCGGCCATGGCGTTGTTGCGCCGTACCGCTGGGCGGGCTTCCATGGTTTCGAACCAGCGCGTGAAATGGGGGTAGCCAGCTTCTCCAATGCCGCGCTCGGCGTGTCTTTTGCACCAGGGATAGGTAGCGATGTCGGCGATGGTGTATTCATCGCAACCAAGCCAGGCGGATTCTGCCAGGCGATTGTCCAGCACCCGGTATAGCCGCAGCGACTCGTTGTTGTATCGATCGCGAGCGTACCGATTGTCCTTGGCCTGATTATTGAAATGATTTGCCTGGCCAAACATGGGTCCGATATGCGCCACCTGAAAAAACAGCCACTGGAGGACATCGTAGCGCTTGCGGCGATCGGTCGGCAAAAACTTGCCGGTCTTTTCCGCGAGGTAGACGAGAATGGCGCCGGATTCCATCATGGTATAGCGCCGGCCATCGATGCCGTCCGTATCCACGATAGCGGGAATCTTGTTATTGGGATTGAGCTTCAGATGTTCGGGCCGGAACTGTTCGCCGATTCCGATATCCACGTCGATATGTTTCCATTCAAGTCTGGTTTCTTCCAGCATGATGATGACCTTTTGCCCGTTGGGAGTAGGACTGGAGTGCAATTCAATCACGGGTTTCTCCTATCATGGGTTCTTCTCGGCAGGGTGTTGTGAAGAATATTACACTCCTCGCCTTTTGCCGCATACCAGACGCAAGGCGGATCACGCGCTTCGAGCTTCCGCCCCTGCCGCTTCATGCCTGCCTGCAAACACTAAATCCGCAATGCCTGCGGGGATTGCTGATATCATTTTGCAGCCGGAAGGCTCAGGGTTTCCGGGGTGCAAAGGCCCGGGTTCATAATCATCGCGGGAATATCCCTTGTTCAAGATAATTGGAATTTTTCTAGGTTATTACTTCCTCGGTATTTTCGGAGCATTCCTCGGATATATCGTAGGGAGTTTCATCGACCGCTACCGGGCCTACGGCGCAGGCGCGATCAACCCGCTCACGAGTGCCCAGCGGCAGACCGTTTTTCTTGAAACGGTTTTTATCCTGATGGGAAAACTCGCCAAGGCGGATGGGCGCATTTCCCAGGATGAAATTTCCCATGTCGAAAACTTCATGGCAAAGCTGGGAATGTCCTCCGAGCATCGGCGGCTGGCAATAGCCCTGTTCAAGCAGGGAGCGGAACCGGGATTCGAGGCAGGGCCGAAGCTGGATGAATTCATGGCGGTTTGCGGGCATACGAACAGCCTCAAGCAGATGCTCCTCGTCTATCTCATTGTCATGGCCCTGTCCGACGGCGTATTGAATGCGGCCGAGGAAGGCATGCTGAAAAGCTTTGCCTCTCATCTGGGATATGATCAGCTGGCCTTCAGGCAACTGCTGGACATGGTGTTGAGCCAATCCCATTTCGCCGGGGGCCAGGCGACCTCCGCCGATGCGCTGGATGACGCCTACAAAGCATTGGGCGTCACCAAGGAAAGCAGCGACCAGGAGGTCAAGCGCGCCTACCGCAAGCTGATGAGCCAATACCATCCGGATAAATTGATGGGCCAGGGGGTTCCGCAGGATATGATCAACATGGCCACGGCGCAGACCCAGGAAATACAGACTGCCTACGAGTTGATCAAGAAGAACCGCGGAATGTAGCTGGAATATTGATATGGCCGGGCCGGCCGGGATTCAGAATGGATGGCGGGCGTCCGGCGGACAATTGCGCAGGCGGTTATTCACCTGGTTGTAGGATAAGGGCGAGTCGATCGTGCGGTGAGCGGTAATCGCACTATCCATCAAGCGTTTCCAAAGTAATTTCATTTCCTCTTCCACCCAAAGCTTCAAGCCGGCCTCGGCCTCGGCCTGCGTGCGATAATAGCGCGGCTGGGAAAATGCCTGGTGCAGCGGGCCTTCCAGCAATCTCGCTCCGGCCCGGAGATGGGATTTCCATGCCGACACATGCTCCATTTCGTGGTCGCGCACGACACCTTTTCTGCAGGTTTCCTGAAGCTCCCTGGCGAGATATACCCGCATCGACGAAAATCCTATTTCCACCGATACATCCGGCAGCGCGCAGACCTGGCCGTCCGGGCCGGTATGCCACCTGGGCATGAATCGGTAGCTGAATGCCGGTTCGGCATGCGTCAGGCCATACACATGGTGATACGGATCGCCGGTTTTGCCCGATAGCGACCTGAGGGATTTCACCGACCGCGAGCTATCTTCCGTAGGGACAATATCCCTATAGGTTGCCGCTATCCTGACGGCGTCGCCCAGCTTCCGGCAGCTGGCCCGGAACTCCTGGTTTTTACCTGAAGCCAGACCATCCCTGGCCCAGAGCAATACCATTGCGTAGAGGAGAAAACCCATTGCCCGGATTTCCGGTTTCCGGTCACTCATGTTCGTTCTCAGGAAAAATAAGACGGCATTTTCATGTAGGCACGATCCCGGCCAACTCTCCCAAGGCTGCGGCCGTTGGCGGTTGTGCCGGGTTTCGCCCATTTCATATGTTGCCTACCGTACAGAAGGTGCGCGAGGGATTGGAAAATACTTGATCGCTACTCACTTACCCGGGCTCGCCAGGAGTGAAGGGGCGATGGGTCCAATCCGGAGGAGCCTGATCCTTGAATACCCCCGCCGCGCAATTCACCCAGATCTGGCCTTTGGCAGCCTATTTTCTTCTCGTTCTCGCGCTCGTCGCGGGGATTCTCATACTTTCCCATATCACCGGAGAGCGGCATAAAGCAGGGGCGGCGGATGAGCCGTTCGAGTCCGGCATTCTCGCGGTTGGTTCAGCCCGGCTGCGTTTGTCTGCCAAATTCTATCTGATCGCCATGTTCTTTGTGATCTTCGATGTGGAGGCGGTATTCCTTTTTGCATGGGCTGTGGCTATCCGCGAACTCGGCTGGGCCGGTTATATCGAGGCGGCCATCTTTATCGGTGTCCTGGTTGCGGCACTTATCTATTTATGGAGGCTGGGGGCGCTGGATTGGAGATCCAGCGGACGGCGCTTCCATAGACTCCATGGACAAAGGGAGGATGAACGATGCGATGGTCGCTGACTGCGGCACCGGAATCGATTGGGCCAGCACGGCAGGACTCCGCCAGCCGCAATGGCCATGGCTTGGAAGGAGATATACGGCGCAGCGTGCTGCTGGCGCGATTGCAGGATCTCGTTGCGTGGGGCCGCAAGAATTCGGTCTGGCCTTATAACTTTGGCCTCTCGTGCTGCTATGTCGAAATGGCCACCAGTTTCACGAGCAAGTACGACCTGGCCAGGTTCGGGGCCGAGGTGCTTCGCGCCTCCCCGCGGCAGGCCGACTTGATCGTGATTTCCGGCACCGTATTCATCAAGATGGCGCCGGTGCTCCAGCGGCTTTACGAACAGATGCTGGAGCCCCGCTGGGTCATCTCGATGGGATCCTGTGCCAATTCAGGCGGCATGTACGATATTTACAGCGTGGTCCAGGGCGTGGATACGTTCATTCCGGTGGATATTTATGTTCCGGGTTGTCCGCCTCGCCCCGACGCATTCATGCAGGGACTGAACCTGCTGCAGGACGCGATCGGCAAGGAAAGGCGGCCATTGAGCTGGGTCATCGGTCCGCAAGGGATCGAGCGATGGGAGCGGCCATCTCAGCGGGATCTCAACAGGGGTCGCCGAATGCGCGAGACCGTGTTGCGCAGTCCCGACGAGGTCTGATTTTGAACGGCATGCCATCCCGCGTTGCCCTGGAACCGGATGCCCCGGACATCCTCGAGGATTTGCGGGAACGCTTCGGTGCGGCGATCGGCCCCTGCCAGGCAACCCGCGACGCCGTGCCTACCCAGTGGGTAGAGAGGAGCAGGGTATGCGACATCCTGCGTTACCTGAAACTGGAGGCAGAGCGGCCCTACCGCATGCTGTATGACCTTACCGCCATCGACGAACGCACGCGGATTCATCGTGAAGGTCAGCCAGCAAGCGATTTCACCGTGGTCTATCACCTGCTGTCGTTTGCCCGCAATGCGGATATCCGGATCAAGGTCGCCCTTGCCGCCGGCGATGCGGTAATGCCCACCATCACGCCTATCTGGCCTTCGGCGAACTGGTATGAGCGCGAGATCTGGGACATGTTCGGCATCGCTTTCGACGGCCACCCGCACTTGCGCCGGATCCTGCTTCCGCCCACCTGGCAGGGACATCCGTTGCGCAAGGATCATCCGGCTCGCGCCACTGAGATGGATCCATTCCGCCTGCCGCAGGACAAGGAAAACGTAGAGCAGGAGGCACTGCGTTTCCATCCGGAAGAGTGGGGTATGCGGCGGGCACATGACGGCACCGATTTCATGTTTCTCAACCTGGGGCCCAACCACCCCGCGATGCATGGCGTCTTCCGCATCATATTGCAGCTCGATGGGGAAGAAATCATCGACGCGGTGCCGGAAATAGGCTTTCACCACCGCGGCGCCGAAAAAATGGGCGAGCGCCAATCCTGGCATACCTATATTCCCTATACCGACCGGGTCGACTATCTGGGAGGTGTAATGAACAACCTCCCGTATGTGCTGGCGGTTGAAAAGCTGGCCGGCATCGAGGTGCCAGACCGCGTCAAGGTGATCCGCGTGATGATGTGCGAATTTTCCCGCATTGCCAGCCACCTGGTTTTCTACGGCACCTACGCGCAGGACCTTGGCGCTCTTTCGCCGGTATTTTTCATGTTCACCGATCGCGAGCGGGTATTCGATATCGTGGAGGCGATTTGCGGCGGACGCATGCACCCGAGCTGGTTTCGCATTGGCGGCGTGGCCCAGGACCTGCCGCAGGGGTGGGACAAGCTGGTGCGGGATTTCGTCGACTACCTTCCGTCCCGGCTCGACGAATACGACCGGATCGCGCTCGGCAACAGCATCCTGAAAGCACGCAGCCGGGATGTGGGAAGCTATACCGTGGAAGAGGCAATGGAGTGGGGCGTTACCGGACCGGGGTTGCGCGCCTGCGGTTTCGAATGGGATTTCCGCAAGGCGCGCCCTTACTCAGGCTACGAACAGTTCGAGTTCGAGATACCGACCGGCCAGCGCGGCGATTGCTACGACCGCTGCGCAGTCCGCGCCGAAGAAATCCGCCAGAGCCTGCGCATCATCGAGCAGTGCCTGGACCATATGCCGCCTGGCTCCTATAAAGCAGACCATCCGCTTACCACTCCGCCGCTCAAAAAACAGTCTTTACGGGATATCGAAACCCTCATCGACCATTTCCTGGGCGTGAGCTGGGGACCGGTGATCCCCGCGGGGGAAGCACTCATGAGCGTGGAGGCAACCAAGGGAAGCAATGGCTATTACCTGATCAGCGACGGCAGCACCATGGCCTACCGCGCACGCATCCGTACTCCTTCCTTTCCGCATCTGCAGATGATTCCCCTTATCAGCCGCGGACTGATGATTTCCGATTTGGTCGCCATCCTGGGGAGCATCGACTATGTCATGGCCGACGTGGACCGTTGAGGAATCATGCTGAGCGAGCAGGAGCGAAAGGAAATAGAGGCGCATTCCCGGCACTATCCGGATCATCGCTCCGCATGTATCGAGGCGCTCAAGATCGTGCAGCGGTATCGGGGCTGGGTGTCGGATGAAGGCATCAAAGATGTAGCCGACGCCTTGCAAATGGCCCCTGCGGAGCTGGAGGGAGTCGCAACCTTTTATAACATGATCTTTCGCAAGCCGGTAGGCCGGCATGTGATCCTGCTGTGCGACAGCGTGAGCTGCTGGATCATGGGCGGCGAACGCTTGCGCGAGCATCTGCATACCCGGCTGGGTATCGGGCTGGGTGAAACCAGCGCGGATGGCAGCTTCACCCTGCTTCCGAATGTATGCCTCGGCGCGTGCGACCACGCGCCCGTCATGATGATAGGCGACGCGCTATACCAGGATCTGGATCCCGCCCGGATCGACGAAATCCTCGACAGGCACGCGCAGCATTCTTTATCGCAGGAAGAAAAGAAGGAAAAAAGAGAACCCGCCGATGGAAACACCGCTGACCCGTAATATCTCGCCGGGGAAAAACCCGCCCGATCTCGCGCGGTACGAGAAGGCAGGCGGTTACGCGGCGCTGCGCAAAGCGCTGCGCATGTCGCCCGATGACATCATGGAAGAAGTAAAGGAGGCCAACCTGCGTGGCCGGGGCGGTGCGGGGTTTCCCACCGCGAAGAAATGGAGTTTCGTGCCGATGGGCGAAAATGCGCCGCATCCCAAATATCTCATCTGCAATGCAGATGAGATGGAGCCCGGCACGTTCAAGGACCGCTTGCTGCTCGAAGGTGATCCGCACCAGTTGCTGGAAGGCATGATTATCAGCGGGTACGCGATACAGGCCGATATCGGCTACATTTTCCTGCGGTGGGCGTACAAGCTGGCGGCGGAGCGGCTGGAGCGGGCCATCGGTGAGGCTTACCGCCAGGGTTATCTGGGCAGGAACATCCTGGGCACGGAATACAGCCTGGAGCTGCATCTCCACGTCAGCGCCGGCCGCTATATGTGCGGGGAGGAAACCGCGCTGCTCAATGCTCTCGAAGGTAAGCGCGCCAATCCGCGTGCCAAGCCGCCCTATCCCCAGGTGAGCGGTTTGTGGGGCAAGCCTACGGTCGTCAATAACGTCGAGACGCTGTGCAACGTATCCCATATCGTGAACCATGGTTCAGGATGGTTCAAAAGCCTGAGCCGTAGCGGCGACGGCGGCACCAAGCTATATGGCGTGAGCGGAAGAGTGAAGAAGCCGGGGCTGTGGGAACTGCCGATGGGCACGCCCATCCGGGAAATCCTGGAAGGGCATGCCGGGGGCATGCGAGACGGCTACCGCTTTCGCGGCCTCTTGCCGGGAGGCGCTTCGACCGATTTCCTGATTGCGGATCATTTTGACACGGCGATGGATTTCGATTCCATGCAGGCAGCGGGCAGCCGGCTCGGAACCGGTACCATGATCATCCTCGATGACAGGACTTGCCCCGTCGGCATGCTGCGCAATCTCGAACACTTCTTCGCGCAGGAATCATGCGGGTGGTGCACGCCTTGCTGGTCCGGGCTTTCATGGATCGAACAGATCCTCCAAGACCTGGAAGAGGGGGAGGGTTTATCTTCGGACCTGGAACGGCTGCAGGCTCATGCACGCCTGCTGGGGCCCGGCCATACTTTTTGTGCATTGGCGCCCGGAGCCGCGGAACCGCTGCAAAGCGGACTCAAATACTTCAGGGACGACTTCGAGCGGCATGTCCACGAGAAGCGCTGTCCATGGAGATGAAGGTGGCGACCGTCCATATCGAGAACCGGCCCTATCCGGTCAAGGAGGATGAAAACCTCCTGCAGCAATGCCTTTCCCTGGGATTCGACCTTCCTTACTTCTGCTGGCATCCTGCGCTGGGTTCGGTGGGCGCCTGCCGGCAGTGCGCGATCAAGCAATTCAAGGATGAAGAGGACAAGCGCGGCAAGATCGTCATGGCGTGCATGACCCCCGCCAAGGATGGGGCCCGTATTTCCATAGATGATCCCGAGGCGCGGGAATTCCGCGCCAGCGTGATCGAGTGGCTGATGGTCAATCATCCGCACGATTGCCCGGTGTGCGATGAAGGAGGGGAATGCCACCTGCAGGACATGACAGTGATGACCGGCCATACCTATCGCCGCTACCGCGGGCGGAAGCGCACGTTTTACAACCAGGACCTGGGGCCGCTCGTCAATCATGAGATGAATCGCTGTATCCAGTGTTACCGCTGCACCCGGTTTTATCGCGACTATGCCGGCGGGCGCGACCTGGAGGCGCTGGCGCTGCGAAACCAGGTGTACTTCGGCCGCCACCAGGATGGCACGCTCGAAAGCGAATTCAGCGGCAACCTGGTGGAAGTCTGTCCTACCGGTGTTTTTACCGACAAGACCCTGAAGCAGCATTACACCCGCAAGTGGGATTTCCAGACAGCGCCCTCGGTATGCGTGCATTGCGCGCTCGGCTGCAACACCATTCCCGGCGAGCGCTATGGCATGTTGCGGCGCATTCGCAATCGCTTCAATGGCGCGGTCAACGGCTATTTCCTGTGCGATCGCGGGCGCTACGGGTATGACTTTGTCAACAGCGGGCACCGAATCCGGCAGCCCGCACTGCGAAAAAACAGGCAAGCGCAATTGCATGCCGTAACCGGAAGCGAGGCGCTTCAGTACCTGGCCGAGCTGTTGTCGACGGGAAGCGAGATCATCGGTATCGGGTCGCCGCGCGCCTCGGTGGAAGCCAATTTCGCATTGCGCACACTGGTTGGGCCCGGACGGTTTTACGCGGGGGTATCCGAGCGGGATGGCCGCCTGCTCGCTTCCTTGCTGGATATTTTGAAACGGGGCCCAGCCCGTTCACCGTCGCTGCATGAGGTGGAGCTCGCCGATGCGGTCCTCGTGCTGGGCGAGGATGTGTCCAATAGCGCGCCGCGCCTGGCGCTTGCGTTGCGTCAATCGGTACGGCGCCAGCCGCGCGAGATCGCCGGGAAGATGCACATTCCGCACTGGGATGACCATGCAGTGCGCGAGGTAACCCAGGGAGAAAGCGGTCCTTTGTTCATTGCCACGCTCGCCGGGACCAGGCTAGACGATATTGCCACGCAGACCTTTCGCGGTGCGCCCGATGACCTGGCTCGTCTTGGTTTCGCCGTAGCGCATGCGCTCGATCCCCATGCCCCGCCGGTTCCCGATTTGCCGGATGAGGCAGGCAAGCTGGCCCATGCCATCGCCGAAGCGCTGAAAACGGCGGAGCACCCTCTCGTGATCTCCGGCACGGGTTGCGGGAATGCCGGAGTGATCGAGGCAGCAGCAAATGTGGCATGGGCGCTATGCCATACGGGACATCCGGCGGCGCTTTGCTTTGCGCTTGACGAGTGCAACAGCCTGGGTGCGGCAATGATGGAAGCGCCTAGTTTCGAATCTGCGTTCGGAGCAGGGCAGGGCGTCGATGGCAACGTCGAGATGCCCGCCACGACTGTTATCCTTCTTGAAAACGACCTTGATCGGCGCGCCGATACCATGGCGGTCGACCGGTTCCTTACCGCCGCCCAGCACATCATCGTCATCGACCACACCGTCCATCAAGGCAGCGCGCGTGCCGACGTCGTGCTGCCGGCCAGCACTTTTGCCGAAGCCGACGGGACCCTGGTGAATAACGAAGGCCGGGCACAGCGCTTTTTTCAGGTATTCGTCCCGCAAGGCGATATCCGGGAAAGCTGGCGCTGGGTCCAGGACATCATGACCCTCGCTGGGCGCAACAAGGGTGCTCCATGGCTGAATCTGGACCATGTGATGGCTGCCTGCGCAAGGGATATTCCCGAACTGGAGCCTATTTTGTCCGCCGCGCCCGGTTCGGGATTCCGGATGGAAGGACAGAAAATCCCGCGCGAGCCGCACCGCTACAGCGGGCGTACCGCCATGTCGGCCAATGCAAGCGTGCATGAGCCTGAGCCGCCCGACGACCCCGATGCACCGTTTTCATTTTCCATGGAAGGGTATTCGGGACGTCCCCCGCCAGCGCTCATTCCCCGCTTCTGGGCGCCGGGCTGGAACTCGGTACAGGCAGTCAACAAGTTTCAGGATGAGGTGGGCGGACAGCTTGCCGGAGGCGATCCCGGCGTACGCCTGATCGAGCCGCAATCCGACAGCGGCGTGGACTATTTCCGCAACGTGCCTCCGGCGTTCAGCCGTCGTGCCGGCGAGTGGCTGGTGGTGCCGCTGCATCATATCTTCGGTTCGGAGGCTTTGAGCGTACTCGCGCCCGCCATCGCCGAGCTGGCCGCAAAGCCCTATCTCGCGCTCAACCCGAAGGATGCCGCGGAGCTGGGCCTGGCTGCCGAAGCCAGCGTGCTATTGCAATTGGGCAGGAACGACGGGGCGGATCGTGGAATGGATTATGAAATACCCGTGCAATTGAGGGCCGAGCTGCGGCGCGGCATGGCGGGGCTGCCAGCGGGGATACCGGGCCTGGCCGGGATCATGCTGCCGGCATGGGGCAGGGTGGCAAAGAAAAAAAGTACAAGGATGGGGGAGGGCACTGCACCATGAGCGAGCTGGCGCGAAACTGGCTCAACGTGATCCTGATCCTGATCGTCGTATTCAGTTTCGCGGCACTGCTGTCCTGGATCGAGCGGCGGCTGCTGGGGGTCTGGCAGGACCGCTACGGTCCCAACCGGGTGGGGCCCTTCGGCGTGCTTCAAGTCGTCGCCGATGCGATCAAGCTTCTCACCAAGGAAGACTGGGTGCCGCCGTTCGCCGACAAGGCAGTATTCGTCCTGGCGCCGGCGGTCATCTTCATCACCACGCTGCTCGCGTTTGCCGTCGTGCCCATCGCGCCAGGTATCGGCGTAGCCGATCTGAATATCGGATTGTTGTTTTTCCTGGCCATGTCCTCGCTCGGAGTGTACAGCATCGTCCTGGGGGGCTGGGCATCGAACAACAAGTACTCGCTCCTGGGTAGTTTCCGTGCAGCGGCCCAGATGCTGAGCTATGAGGTCTTCATGGGACTCTCTCTGATGGGCGTGGTCATGCTGGCCGGTTCGTTCAATCTGCGCGACATCGTCGCCGCGCAGGAAGATACATGGTTCTGCCTCCCGCAAATCCTCGGCCTCATCACCTTTGCCGTCGCAGGAATCGCCGAGGCGCGCCGCCTGCCCTTCGACCTGCCCGAAGCGGAGAACGAACTGGTGGCGGGGTTCCATACCGAATATTCCAGCATGAAATTCGGACTGTTCTTCATTGGAGAATATGTCGGCATCATCCTCATCTCCGCAATGATGGTGACATTGTTTTTCGGTGGCTGGCTGGGGCCCGTGTTGCCGCCGCTGGCATGGTTTCTTCTCAAGACCGCCATCGTCATCGGTTGTTTCATCCTGTTGCGGGCGTCATTGCCGCGGCCGCGCTACGACCAGCTGATGGCGTACGGCTGGAAAGTGATGCTGCCGCTGACACTGGTCAATCTGCTGCTCACGGGAGCGATCATACTGGCGCGGGACTCATGATTACGCCCGGCTATGGAGAGAAATGACATGTGGAACTCACTGAAGACGATGTGGATGATCTTTCTGCATATGTTCCGCCGCAGGGTCACAATCCAGTACCCGGACGAAAAACCCGCAATTCCGCCCCGCTGGCGCGGCCGCATCATCCTGAGCCGCGATCCGGACGGGGAAGAACGTTGTGTTGCGTGCTATCTCTGCGCGGCCGCCTGCCCGGTCGATTGCATTGCCCTCCAGGCCACGGAGGACGAGCATGGCCGGCGTTACCCCGACTTTTTTCGCATCAATTTTTCCCGCTGCATTTTTTGCGGCTATTGCGAGGAGGCATGTCCCACAGATGCAATCCAGCTCACGCCTGATTTCGAAATAGGCGAATACGACCGGAAAAACCTGGTGTATGAAAAAGAGGATCTGCTGATCGACGGTACCGGCAAATATCCCGACTATAACTTCTACCGGGTGGCCGGGCTCGCCATTGGTGGCACGGGTGGCAAGAACAAGGGCGAAGCCGAGAACGAAAAGCCACCGGTGGATCCGCACAGCCTGCTGCCCTGAATCCCGAAACTGCATCCGATATAGAGAATAGAGGAGGCGTTCATGGAAATTACGTTTTACCTGTCAGGCGCGATAGCCATAGCCGCCACGTTGATGGTTGTCACGGTCCTGAACGCGGTACATGCGTTGCTCTACCTGATCGTCTCGCTGCTCGCGGTGGCCATCGTATTCTTCGTGCTGGGCGCACCCTTTGCGGCGGCGCTGGAGGTCATCATCTACGCCGGGGCGATCATGGTGCTGTTCGTGTTCGTGATGATGATGCTCAACCTTGGGAAGGCTGCCGCCGTGAGCGAGCGGGACTGGCTGAATCCGGGTATCTGGTCAGGCCCCGCCGTTCTGGCCGCCCTGCTGCTGACCGAACTGGCGTACATCTTCGCGCAAAGCGGCAATACGCCTTCCGGCACGGTCGCGGTGACTGCGAAGGAGGTCGGCATTGCGCTCTTCGGACCTTATCTTCTCGGTGTCGAGCTGGCTTCGCTGCTGCTCCTCGCGGGGCTGGTGGGAGCATGCCACCTGGGCTGGCATCAGGCGGGTATCGAAACCGGAGGCGGGGATGGGCACGTGGACGGGCGCAGCCATGAGAACGGCTGAGGCCATTGCCGCGATCCCGATGCATCATGGGCTGGTGCTTGCAGCGGTCCTGTTCGCGCTGGGAATGATCGGCATCCTGGCACGGCGCAACCTCATTTTCATCCTGATGTCGGTCGAAATCATGCTTAATGCGGCCGGGCTTGCCTTCGTGGTTGCCGGTGTGCGCTGGGAACAGGCCGATGGACAGGTGATGCTCATCTTCATTCTCGCTGTGGCCGCGGCGGAAGTCTCGGTCGGCCTTGCATTGCTGCTGTTGCTCCATCGCCGCTTCCAGACCCTGGATGCCGACGCGGTGAGCAAGATGCGGGGATGATCCTAAACCCGGCGGTTGGGCAGGGAGGGAGTATGTTTTTTTTGGGGTTGCAGGGCAAGGCGCAACGACGCGGAATGGCTATTCCATTCCGAGGAGTTGCAACGCAGTCGTGTGCCGCAAAAAAGCATAATCTGCCCTGGAGCGAACTCACCAGAAAGGTGAAGGTTAAGTGTCTTAAAAAACTTTGTAGATCAGGGTGGTACTGAAAATGAGCGATCAACTGCCGGATTTAGGATAATGCTATCCCTGCTCTGGCTTATCCCCACGCTGCCTCTGGCTGGTTTCCTGGTGCTGGTGCTTGGTGGAAGATACCTGGGGCATCGCGGTATTGCGGTAATTGGGACGAGCTCGGCGGCCCTTTCGGCACTTATTGCCATCCTGATCGGAATGGATTTCGTCGCTGCGCCACCCCCGGGCTTTGTTTTCCGGCAGGAAGCATGGAGCTGGATTGCTGTGGCCGGTTTCTCGCCGGGGATCGGTTTTTATCTTGACGCATTATCCCTGGTTATGGTCCTGGTGGTGACCGTCATCAGTTTTCTGATACACCTTTATTCCACCGAGTTCATGAGCGGCGATGAGGACTATGCGCGTTTTTTCGCCTACATGAATCTCTTCACCGGCTCGATGTGCATACTGATTCTTGCCGACAACCTATTGTTTCTTTACCTGGGTTGGGAAGGGGTGGGGCTTTGCAGCTACCTGCTGATCGGATTCTGGTATCGGGATCCTGCCAACGGGCGCGCGGCGTGCAAAGCGTTTATCGTGACCCGGGTTGGCGATACCGCCATGGCGATCGGCCTTTTTCTGCTGTTTACCCATCTGGGAACCCTGGATATCCAGCTGCTGATGCAGCATGCAGGCCAGCAATGGCCGGAAGGGTCAGGGCTCGCCATCGTTACCGCGGCGCTCCTGCTTGCCGGCGCGGCGGGCAAATCCGCGCAGCTTCCATTGCAGACCTGGCTGCCGGATGCAATGGCAGGGCCTACGCCGGTGAGCGCGCTGATGCACGCCGCAACCATGGTAACGGCAGGCGTCTATCTCATCGCCCGCACGCATGCGCTCTTTACGCTCGCACCAGTGGTGCAGCTAGCGGTAGCAGTGATCGGCGCGCTCACCCTGCTGCTGGCGGGATTCAGTGCGCTCGTCCAAACCGACATCAAGCGGGTGCTGGCCTATTCGACCATCAGCCAGATCGGTTATATGTTCCTTGCACTTGGAGTAGGTGCGTGGTCGGCAGCCATTTTTCACCTGATGACGCACGCCTTCTTCAAGGCTTTGCTGTTCCTGAGTGCAGGTGTGGTCATCATGAGCCTGCATGAGGAACATAATATTTTCCGGATGGGTGCGCTGAGGAAAAAACTTCCTGTCGCATTCTGGACTTTCCTCATCGGGAGCGCATCCCTCGCGGCGCTGCCGCTCGTTACTGCGGGTTTCTATAGCAAGGACCTGATTCTTTGGCAGGCCTGGTCGTCAGCAGGAGGAAATCCCTGGTTATGGGCCGCGGGATGGGGAGGTGCAATATTGACTGGCCTCTACATCTTCCGCGTGGTGTTCCTCGTCTTTTTCGGCGAAGACAGGACTGCGACGCCTCCCGAAACCAGACCGCCCGGGCTGCGCATAACTATACCGCTTATCGTTCTTGCCGCATTCTCCCTGGTCGGCGGCTGGATCGAAACTCCGCCTTTTCTCGGCAATTTGACGCTGTTTTCCAGCTTCGTTGAGCATGCCTTGCCGCCGGCTGAGGCCGTTCATGACGGTAAAAACGACGAAACCATTATGGAGCTGCTCGCAATTGCTGCCTCTGTCGGCAGTATCGCATTGGCGTACCTGTTGTTTCTGAGATATCCCGCCTTTATCCATCGGCTGATGCTGATACCGGCATTGGCAGGAATCCGGAAGTTCTGGCTTTCCGGCTGGGGTTTCGACCATTTTTATGAGCTCCTGTTCGTGCGGCCCTATCTCTGGCTTGCGCACGCGGATCGGCGTGACGTGATCGACAATATCTACAAGATGGCGCTTTCATGCATGCTCAGGTGGCTGCAGAAGGTCGATCCCCACGACGTCATCAACATTATCTACCGTGGCCTGGTCGAGCTTTGCCTGTTTCTCTATCGCGCCTTAAGTACAACGCAAAGCGGACAGGTGCGCCGCTACGCGGCGGCGATCGCCACCGGATCGATCGGTATCATATTCATCGAGATATTCGCATGACTCTCTCTGCATTGATTTTCATCCTGGTGGCCGGCGGTTTGCTGGCATGGATGGCGGATCGGCGGCGTCCGGGCTCTGCGAAGTGGGTTGCGCTGGCTACGGCAGGCATCGAGTTCCTATTGACGATATGGCTTTGGCTGCAGCCTGCCGGCGCTCTGGCTTTTCCTCCTCACGGTGGATGGCTTGCCGAGACCAGAGCTGAGTGGATTCCGCGTTTCGGAGTGAGCTTTCATCTGGCCATGGATGAAACAAGCCTCATCCTGGTCATGCTGACCGCTTTTCTGGGGATGGTATCGGTGGCATGTTCCTGGACGGAGATCCAGGAGCGTGCCGGTTTCTTTTACTTCAACCTGCTATGGACGCTGGCAGGGGCAGTCGGGGTATTCCTTGCGCTGGACCTGTTTCTGTTTTTCTTCTTCTGGGAGCTGATGTTGGTGCCGATGTATTTCCTGATTGCGATCTGGGGTCATGAGAATCGGCGGTATGCATCGATCAAGTTCTTCATTTTTGCCGAGGGGAGCGGCCTGTTCATGCTGGTGGCGATTCTTGCGCTGGTATTCGTCCACTACCGCAGCACTGGAATCCTGACATTCGATTATTTCGAGTTGTTGAATACCGCTATGTCTCCCTCTACAGGGCTATGGATCATGCTCGGCTTTTTCATTGCGTTCGCAGTCAAGACCCCAATCGTGCCGTTACACGTCTGGCTGCCGGACGCGCATACCGAGGCGCCGACAGCAGGAAGCGTGATTCTTGCTGGGGTGCTGCTGAAAACCGGCGCGTACGGACTGCTGCGCTTCGTCGTCCCGCTGTTCCCCGATGCTGCGCTGCAATTCGCGCCGGTGGCGATGGCGTTGGGAGCAACCGGAGTTCTCTACGGCGCTTTCCTGGCATTCGCCCAGACGGATTTGAAGCGCCTGGTGGCCTACACCAGCGTGAGCCACCTGGGCTTTGTGGTGCTCGGAATATTTGCCTGGAATCCCTGGTCGCTTGGCGGGGCCGTGATGCAAATGATCGCGCATGGCATCAGCACGGGAGCACTGTTTGTCATCGCGGGCATTTTGCAGGAGCGGACCCACACACGCGATATGCGCCGCTTTGAGGGCCTGTGGAGCGTCATGCCGCGCCTGGCGGCAACGGGATTGTTTTTTGCCATTGCCACGCTTGGGCTGCCGGGAATGGGTAATTTCGTCGGGGAATTCCTGATACTGATGGGATTGTACCGCGCCAGCAGCGTGCTGGCGTCAGTCGCGGCCGTGGCTTTTGTCGCTAGTGTCGTGTATGCGCTTGCGCTGGTGCAGAAAACCTTTCATGGCGAAAACACGCATGGCTGGCAGCTACCTGATCTGTCAGGGCGGGAAATGGCGACCTTGTATACAATGGCGGCCATTACTCTATGGCTCGGGTTGTACCCGCAGCCGGTGCTCGATGCCGCGCCGGACATAGCAAGTCGTCCGCCCGCGATCGCTGCCGCTCATGGTGAGGAAAACACGGAATGAACCCGCTGCCCTCCGCGCCGTACTCCAACCTCATGGCCTTGTCCCCGCTCATCCTCCTTGCAGGGTCTGCGGTTGTGGTGATGCTAGCCGCAGCCTTTTACCGTCATCCTCGCCCGGTCATGATGTTGACGCTCGCCGGTCTGGCCCTGTCATTTGCATCGTTGTTTCTGCCGCGGGGCATCGGGTCCCGTCAGGCCACGGCTCTGCTGGTCCTCGATACCTATGCGTTATTTTTTATCGGGCTCATCTTCGCTGCGACCTTTGTTGTCGCAATGCTGTGCTATCGCTACTTCGGCGGTTCTGAAAGCCGCCATGAGGCGCTTTACATCCTGCTGCTGCTGGCTGCGCTCGGAGGCGGGACTCTCGTGGCGAGCAGCCATTTTGTCTCGTTTCTGCTGGGCCTGGAACTGCTCAGCATTTCCCTGTTTGCATTGATCGCCTATCCCCGGTTTACGGAGCGGCCTCTCGAAGCAGGGATCAAATACCTGATCCTCGCCGGATTCTCGTCCGGATTGCTTTTGTTTGGCATGGCGCTGGTCTACGCACAGCTCGGGACGATGCAGTTTGCGAAAATCGGAACGATGCTTGCTGGCCCGCATCAGGCGCTGGAACTCTATGGAATGGCCGGGCTCGCGCTGATTGTCGCCGGTGTCGCGTTCAAGCTGGCGCTGGTGCCCTTCCACATGTGGACCCCGGATGTATATGAAGGTGCGCCCGCGCCGATTACCGCACTCGTTGCCACTGTTTCAAAGGGCGCCATGCTTGCCCTGCTGCTGCGCTATTTCCTCATGGCAGGTGCGCACCAGTCGCAGTCCATTGCATTCGCATTGAGCCTGGTTGCCGTCATGACCATCCTGGCCGGCAACCTCCTCGCCCTGTTACAGGATAACATCAAGCGGATCCTTGCCTATTCGTCCATCGCACAGCTTGGCTACCTGCTGGTCGGTTTCCTCGCATTCGGGGCGATGGGGGCCGAAGCGGTGGCTTATTATCTCGCCGCTTATTTCGTTACCATGCTGGGCGCTTTTGGCGTGGTTACCGTATTGTCCGAAGGTGCTCCGAAACAGGACAGCGATTTGCTCGCCGATTATGCCGGCCTGTTCTGGCGCAGGCCATGGCTCGCCGGCGTATTCACTGCCATGCTGTTGTCGCTTGCAGGCATTCCGCTGACCATGGGTTTTATCGGCAAGTTTTACGTGCTTGCGGCGGCAATCAGCGCCTCATTATGGCTGCCGGTCATCGTCCTGGTGATTGGCAGCGCGATCAGCTTGTATTATTACCTGCGCATCATTGCCGCGATGTATGCAAGCGACTCGAACACAGACCATGATAAAAAAATATCACCGGCGGTACCGGCTTCCCTGGCGGAAAGCATCACGCTGGCGGCATTGACGGGGTTGCTGATAGGGCTGGGCATCTATCCCTCGCTTCTCATTCCGCCACTTGAAGCAATGGCTGCACAGGTGGCCGAACTGGCGCAATATCCCATCCTGGCTTACGTTCCCTGGAACGCAAATGATAGCAAAAGCTGAAAAAGATAATAATATTCATATATGGGATAGTTGAAAAAGGAGATTTGGATGCGTGAGCCGGAGCAGCCGTCTGATCCCGAGATGATTCCTTGCACGGTATGTTTCGAGGAAATCCCGGTGTCCGAAGCATTGAACGAAGAAGCCGTCGATTACGTAGTGCATTTCTGCGGATTGGAGTGTT
This sequence comes from Nitrosospira sp., assembly GCA_035547595.1. Lineage (GTDB taxonomy): Bacteria > Pseudomonadota > Gammaproteobacteria > Burkholderiales > Nitrosomonadaceae > Nitrosospira. The sequence continues at coordinate 11,941 of DASZUL010000034.1, read as the reverse complement.
ACGCGAAATGGAAGAGCCAGGATGATGCCGGATGAGCGTCAGGATCGAGGAAGTTGCGCCGGTCACAAAAGAGAAAAGTGTGTATTTGATCGAGTTCCCTGCTCCCGGCATCCGCAGGGCGATAACCGGGCCGTCATTGCCCTGCAATTCCCCATCCCGTATTCGTATTCATAGCTTGAGCGGTTTCACATAGCCGGTCATTTCGAAATAGCCGCGCCCTGCGGGTGCTCCGTCGCGGGTCACCGTTACCGCCCCTTCCCAGTAAACGGCGCCGACCGATTCGCGCGAATCGAGTTCCTGATCGTCTTGCAACGGGGTGAGCAGCCATTCGGTCGTGCCGGTCCTGATTCGCATCGCCACAGGGTAGGTGGCGCCGGTTCGCGGCGAACGCCAGGTGCGCTGCGGTTCAAAATTCACCTCCTGCGGCGTGAAAAGTGTCATTTTGCCCGATCGATCGCGAAGGCCGGCGTAGGCCCATATCCTGCGGCCATCCTTGCCGCGAATTTGAAAAGCCATCAGGGCGGACCCATCATCGAGATTGACTCCAACCCAATCCCATCCGTCCGCATCCGGGTCGAGATAGGCGGTGGACCACTCATGGTCGAGCCATGCGCTGCCGCTGACGGCGATGGGCTTGCCGTCGCGCACGATCGTTCCCGCCACCTCGAGGTGGGGTTCGCTGTAGTAATAGCTTGCCTGTTCCGGTTGTGGTCCCTTGCGGGAAAAACCGTTTTCTCCCTGCTTCATCGGTGGTTGCGTGGGCGTGAGCGACAGGCGCAACGAGAAGTCCCGGGCGTTTATGCTGGTCCGATAGCGGCCGTTTTCTTCGCGCAGCATCGTCCAATCGTCCAGCTTTACGTCTGTATTGCCGACCTTGGTATAAGCCAGGCCGAATCCGTCACGGGCGCTTTTCTGGTCATGCAGGAGTTTCCCCATCGCGGGATCGGATAGAGCCGCGTGGGCAATGACGAGCTGATTCGGGGCAAAACGGCTGGGATTGCTTGTGTCGAGGCTGGTGGCCGCGCGAAAAAACGTGACCTGGAAGCCAAGCGGTGTTTTCTCCGGCGTTTCCAGCCATCCGGTCACGTACCACCATTCGGTTCGAAAGGTGGGGTGAGCGCCAAAATCGCGGGGAAATGACAGGGCGGCTCCCGGCACGACAGCGGAAAACTTCGGTAGCACGCGAGATGGTTCGTCCGGCGATGCGGCGCAGGCGGCGGCTATGAAAGCCAGCGACAAAGACAGAGGCAGGAATACCTTTCTTCCAGCCGCATGCCTCCTCCAGCATGCGCGAGCGTGATGACTGCCGCAAATCGATTCACGATCTGGTGATGGCATTACCAGTCCTCCCGTACTGCACGCACCGCCTTGCCGGAAACCGCATGGCGGCCGGACATCAAGGCGGTCAGCGACGCCAGGGCCAGCAACGTCAGGGCGACCGCCGCCAGCCCCTTCCACGGCAAGCTCATCTGCATCGTCCAGTGGAACGATTGCGGGTTCACTATGAAGACCAGGATCAGGCTGATGCACCAGCCGATTATCGATCCGAACAGAATGCCGAGGGCGGTAAGGCAAGCGCCTTCCAATCCCAGCATAACGAGAATTTGACTCCGCGTCATCCCTATGTGGCGCAGGATGCCAAATTCCCTGGTCCGTGCCAGCGTTTGCGCCGAGAAGCTGGCGGCCACTCCCAGCAGCCCGATGATGATCGCGACTCCTTCCAGGAGGTAGGTCACGGCGAAGCTGCGGTCGAAAATATTCAGGCTCAGCGCGCGTATTTCGCCAGGCGTGGAAAACTCCAGTGCTTCACCGAAGGGGAGGCGTTTCAACCAGGTGATCACCTGCTCCGGCTTGACTCCGGATTCCAGCCACAGCGCGGCATCGTTGACTTTCTGGTCTCCCGTCAGCGAGCGATAGTCTGAAAGCCGCATCTGTATGGCGCCGAACTGCCTTCCGTAGTCGCGCCACACGCCAGCAACGATGAAGGCAGGCGGAGTGCGGCTGGATGGGGGCTGGCCGGATGAAGTTTGGCCCACGGGGAGATCTACCCGTGTTCCAGTCTTGAATCCATACAAGTCCACCATCGCTTCCGATACCCAGATGGGAATCGCATCCTGGGGAAGCAGGGAAGATTCCATCACATCGGCTGTCAGCGGCAACACGCTTGCAGGATCGGTCAGGTCAATAGGGCGGGCTGTCAAGGCTACAGCCGGCCGGGCCGGGTCGAGCATGAGCTGGGACGAACGGAAGAAATCTATGCGCAGTATGCCGGGAGCGGCCGAGATCGACCTCATTTCTTCCGGATGAAGGCCGCGCGCATCACCTGCCGATGCGGTTTGCAGGTATAGGTCCGCGGGGAGGATATGCCTCAGCCAATCGTCGACCGATACGCGAAAGCTGGTGACCATTATGGCCATGGCGGCCACCAGGCTGAAGCTGGACACGACGCCGCCCAGCGCGATAGCGGTCTGGTTCGGCGCATTCGCCAGCCGTGCCAGGGCCAGCGCAGGTATTGCCCTTGACAGGCGGGTTACCAGAGAAAGCAGCGTGGAGAAAATCGATGCGGAAAGGCGCGGCATGAGCGCTATGCCGCCGACCAATAGCAGCGCTATGGCCAGATAACCGAACACCGGTAAATCAAAAATCGGCGGCAATCCTGCGAACAGGCCCCCCGATGCTAGGCAGGTAAGGGCCGGCCACGGATTGGCGAGCCTGGAGAGCGCGGTATCCTCGCTGCCGGACTTGAGTGCCACGGCGGGCTTTGCTTTCGCCGCTTCCGCGGCGGGCGCGGCGCTTCCAAGCAGAGTGACGGCGAGCCCCAGCATGAAAAAGACGGCAGCCGCGAGCGGATCGAAATGCAACCGGGGTTTTACGCCGGAGAAGAACCCGCTTCCCAGATCTCCGCCAAAAACATATATCGCTCCGGCGGCAGCCAGATAACCCAGCCCGAGGCCGAGCAGGGACCCCAGGGATCCGAGGACGGCGCCTTCCAGCAGAATCTGCCCCAGCAGCTGCTGTCGTGTCCATCCGATCACCCGCAGCAGCGCAAACTGGCTTCGGCGCCGTACGACAGACAGCGCCTGTGTGGAAAAAACGAGGAATGCGCCGGTGAACAGGGCCACCAGGGCCAGCATATTGAGGTTGACACGGTAGGCACGCGACATGTTTGCGACGCGCGCTTCCTGGTCCGCGGTTTCGGTAACGAGGTATCGCTCGCCAAGGTCTCGGGCGAGCGCAGTCTTGAAACGGTCGTGGTCGATACCGCGGACCAGTTTAAGTTCGATACGCGATAACTGGCCGAGACGCTGGAAGCGCCATTGCGCTGCGCCGATATCCATCACTCCCAGTCTCTGCCCCGCCCGTGTCCGCACCAGGCCGCCGGCCACCCGAAGCTTGATGGCTTGCGTTCCCACACGCAACTGGAGCGTGTCTCCCCGCTTTACCTTCAGCCATTCCATTGCCGCCGGCGAAAGGAAAATGGCATCATCCTCCAGCATATCGAATAGCCGATCTTCATCCGGAATGCCGATGACATCGGGAGAGATGATCGCGGCCCGAAAAATATCCAGTCCGAGAATTTTCAGTGTCGCGTTTCTGCGGTCACCGGAGTTGCCGGGGATAGCGACGTCGAGTTCCAATACCGGGTTGGCGAGCTCGATCTCCGGCCGTTGGGCCAGAAGCGGATAGAGGGACTCGTCGAACGTGGACTGGACCCCACGTACTTGCAGGTCGGATTGACCGGAAAGGCTGCGGGCAGCCGCGGAGAATTCATTGAAAGCGGCCGTGTTGATCAGATGTACGGCAAACCCGAGCGCTACTCCGAGAGCAATTGCGCAGATGGCTACGGCTATCTGCAGCCGATGGGCCCGCCATTCGCCCGATAATAGCCAGAGACCCAGGGTACTTCTGCTCGACGAGGCCATCATGCGTTTGTCATTGTATCCGCTGCGCTGCGGGACTGAGCCCTTCTTTCGTCAGCAGCAGCGTCCGGTCGGCAGTAGCCGCCGCTGCATGCGAATGCGTGACGAGGATACCGGAAGCGCCATTTTCCTTGATTTCCTGCCGTATCAGCATCAGGATTTCATGCGCGGTATCAGGATCGAGATTACCGGTCGGCTCGTCCGCCAGGATCAACGAGGGGCGATGCACCAGGGCGCGGGCCATGGCGACGCGCTGAAGTTCACCGCCGGACAATTGCCGGGGAAAATCCCCGGCCCTGCCCGGCAATCCCACGGCTTCCAGCATCCGTTCAGCGCGTTCTTCGGCATGCTTCACCGCGGCGTCGTTCAGCAGCAAGGGCAGCGCGACGTTCTGGCGCAGGGTCAAATGCGGCAGGATATGGAAAGCCTGGAATACGAAGCCAAATTCCTTGCGCCTGAGCCTGGTCGCGGCATCGTCGCTCAACGACGATATTGCGGTGCCGTTAATCAGGATTTCCCCGCCATCGGGTGAGTCGAGACCCGCAATCAGGTTCAACAGTGTCGATTTGCCCACGCCCGACTCGCCCATTATCGCCACATACTCGCCCGGCCGGAGCAGGTAGGATAAGCTGGTCAGTACCCGCCGTCCGCCGGCGTAGGCTTTATCGATATTCCGCAGTTCCAGCATGACTGATGCGGGCTATCCGCTGCGCGGGCGAGCAGCGGCATGTTCCGGATGAGCGTGGGCATTCCGAGCTTCTGGGCACATCAAGCGATGAATTCCTGCATGGCGATGGGTGTCACGGGTTTCCGGAACAGGGAAGCCTATTGTACCGCTTTGTGCCGGATCGGACCCGCAGCCACCTGAATGAGTACAGTGGAAAAGTCACTCCGGCATATCCCTGTTTACGGGAGATCTTCTCACCACCGGCACTAGCCAGGTTGGGAGCGGACGGAACCGGCAAGGATGGCGATGACTTCTGCATCGTCCACCTGGGGAAATTCACCATAAAATTGTCCTACCGCCTGGAAGTAAGCCGGAGCCGATAGACACACCACGCGGTCTGCATTAGCCTCCACTTTTTTCAGCGCATCGGATGACGCTACTGGTACGGCGCAGACCAGTTCCCTTGGATTTTTTGCCCTGATGGCATGCAGTGCCGAAATCATGGTTGAGCCGGTTGCGAGTCCGTCGTCCACAACGATGACCACGCGGGAAGAGGGGTCGATCGGCGGCCGCACGGGTGTGTACTGGGTACGCCGCTGACGCATCACTTCAAGCTGGGCGGAAACTTCGGCATCGATATATTGCTGGGTCGCGCCAACAGTGGATATGTAATCCGCTAGATAAATCCGGCCGCTTTCGTCCACGGAACCGATGGCGAATTCGGGATGGCGGGGGGCGCGTAATTTATGCACGAGTACCACGTCCAGATCGCCATCCAGTTCGTCGGCAATGACTTTTGCCATAGGTACCGCGCCCCTGGGAATCGCAAGAACCAGCGGTTGCTTGCCCCGGTATTCGGACAGTGCCGCAGCAAGCTGTTTGGCTGCCGCTATACGATCTTCGAAAAACATCATTACCTCCAGTTGGGTATCTGTCGTTTATGGATCGAGCAGACGTGCAAAAGTCGATAGCATTGCTTTGTCAGGCATCGCCAGCAGGCGATTCTTCCAAAACTCCTATAATGCAGTATAGGTGTACTGGCGGACCGCAGCGCGAGATCACCCGATTCGGTATCGATTACGGCATTTCATACAGTATCTCGGGCAGCAAAAACTATATGCAGATTCGATCCGATACGTCTTATTTTGAGCATGATGCGGATATTGGCATCGTTGGCCGCGGCACCACGCTTGAACAGGCATTTGAAGCGGCGGCCCACGCGGTATTTGCCATTTTTACCGATCTGGACAAGGTGCAGCCAAATGAATCGCTGACTCTCGAATTCGATGAATCGGACCCTGAACTTGCCCTGGTTATCTGGCTGAACCTGTTGCTTGGAAATGCACGTGAACGAGGCATGGTATTCAGCCGCTTCCACATTCGGCGCGATGGCGATCGATGGCGGGCGAATGCACTGGGGGAAAAATGGCAATCCTCCTTCGAGGAGGGCGTCGAAGTAAAAGGCGCAACGCTGACCATGCTCTCGGTGAAACAAATCGGGGCAGGGTGGGAAGCGCGATGCGTCGTCGATGTATGACATGAATCTACAACAGTTACGGCAGCTGCAACCTTGTCTCTGGAGTCTTCCGCGCACACCCGCCGAGAAGCGCCCGGAAGTACTGCTTTATGGAAGCGCGCCCTTGCTGGCGAGCATGGACGATAAGGTGCTGGAGCAAATTGCGAACGTTGCCTTGCTTCCTGGCCTGGCAGGCGCTGCCATGACCATGCCCGATGCGCATTGGGGCTATGGATTTCCGATAGGCGGCGTAGCAGCATTCGATGCCGAAAGAGGCGGTGTCATTTCTGCAGGAGGTGTCGGTTTCGATATTTCCTGCGGGATACGCTGCTTGCGCAGCAACCTGGATTTGCGCGATGCGCTGCCGCAATTCATCAAGCTGGCAGACACCCTGTTCCGCGCAATTCCTGCCGGGGTAGGTGAGGAAGGGAAGATCAGGCTGAGGCCGGCGCAGCTCGACGAGGTGCTGGAAGAAGGCGCGCATTGGGCGGTGCGGCACGGCTATGGCACTGCCGCGGACCTGGATTACATAGAAGAACACGGCCGCGCTATGGGCGCCATTCCGGCCAATGTTTCAGAGCTTGCGAAAAAGCGTCAGCTTGCTGAAATGGGTACGCTGGGATCGGGCAATCACTATCTCGAGGTTCAGGTGGTGGACCGTATTTATGACAGCGCTGCCGCCACGGCTTTTGGATTGAATGAAGGGCAGCTCCTCATTTCCATTCATTGTGGCTCGCGAGGTCTCGGGCATCAAATTGGCACCGACTATCTTGTCATGCTCGCCAAGGCTGCGAGCCGACTAGGGATCAGCTTGCCGGATCGCGAACTAGCCTGTGCGCCAATCAAGTCGCCCGAGGGTCGCCAGTACCTCGGCGCCATGAATGCTGCAATCAATTGCGCCCTGGCGAACCGGCAGATCCTGACTCAACTGACGCGCGATGCCTGCATGAAAATATATCCCCAGGCCGAGCTTGAAACGCTGTTCGATGTCTCGCACAACACCTGCAAGGTGGAGAAGCACGATGTCGAAGGCGGGCCGAGATTGCTGCATGTGCATCGCAAAGGTGCGACACGCGCCTTCGGTCCCGGCCATGACGCCCTGCCGGAACGCTATCGCGCGGTTGGCCAGCCGGTGGTCATCGGCGGCAGCATGGGTACCGGTTCCTATGTGCTCGCCGGTATGAAAGGAAACCGGGCATTTGCTTCGGCCAGCCACGGTGCGGGCCGGGCAATGAGCAGGAACCAGGCCATGCGGCGCTGGCACGGACGGGAATTGATCAGTGAACTGGCGCAGCAAGGGATACTGATCCGTACCCGCTCGATGCGCGGTGCTGCCGAAGAAGCGCCGGGAGCCTATAAGGATGTTCACCTGGTTGCTGAAGCAACAGAGCAGGCTGGGCTCGCGCGCCGGGTCGCTTTTCTTCGGCCAAAAATATGTGTCAAGGGATAGCTTATCAGTGGCTATCCCAATGCCCAGCTTAGGCCAGCTTGGCAATAGCAACTTAACGGGTGGCCTGTCCCTCTGGGGGGCAGCGGAAAGAAGCTCTTGCGGATTTGGCCAGGGCAAGATCCTGTGGCGCTTATCCTATTCCGTTTATTCTGATGAGGGGTGCTAGCGACTCCATGATTCATCTGTATCCGGGCGACGCGCTGATTATCGTAGACGTGCAGAACGATTTTCTGCCGGGCGGAACGCTTGCGGTGCCCAAGGGAAGCGAGATCATACCGGTACTCAATCGCTACATCGCACTTTTTCATAACCGGGGGCTGCCGATTTTTGCGACCCGGGATTGGCATCCACCGAATCATAATTCTTTTGTGCAGCAAGGTGGCCAGTGGCAGCCGCATTGCATTGCAGGAACATCTGGAGCGGAGTTTCCTGCCGGGCTGAATCTTCCTTCCGATACCGTAATCATTTCCAAAGCCACCCGGCAGGAAAAGGACGCCTATTCCGGATTCGATGATACTTCGCTCGACAGTATCTTGAAGTCATCCGGGGTTTGCCGGGTTTTTATAGGCGGCGTGGCAACCGAGCATTGCGTGCTGCGTACTGCGAAGGATGCTGTGCGGTATCGCTACACCGCCTTTGTGCTGGAGGATGCGGTGCGCGCAATCGACAGGATCCCGGAAGATGGGTCGCGGGCGCTCGATGAAATGGCTGGGCTGGACATCGTTCCGCTTCGCTTCGAGATGTTGAGCGCATGAACCTTATTTCCAGTCCCCTGTTGACCGACCACTATCAGCTTATGATGCTGCAGAGCTATGTGGAGCAGGGCATGGAAGATTCAGCTGTATTTGAATTTTTCGTGCGCAGGTTGCCACCGGGACGGAACTTCCTGGTTGCGGCTGGATTGGAGCAGGTCCTTGATTTTCTCGAGAATCTGAAATTTTCGCAGGAAGAACTGGTTTGGCTTGCCCGATATTTCCCACCTTCTTTTATCGACTACCTCGAGCAGTTCCGCTTCAGCGGCGTCGTGCATGCCATGCCGGAGGGAACCCTATTTTTTCCGGAAGAGCCTGTCCTACGGATCACTGCTCCTTTGCCCCAAGCCCAACTGGTGGAATCGCGAGTCATGAACCTGCTGCATTTCGAGACGCTGATCGCCTCGAAGGCAGCCCGCCTGGTCATGAGCGCACCTGATAAATTACTGATGGATTTCGGCATGCGCCGCGCGCATGGCGCGGAAGCGGGCTTGCTCGCTGCGCGTGCGAGCTATCTGGCGGGATTTTCCGGTACCGCTACCGTGCTGGCGGGAGCACTTTACGATATCCCTCTTTTTGGCACCATGGCTCACTCGTATATCCAGGCACACGAGGACGAAGCCCTCGCGTTTGAGCATTTTTTACGCTGCGATCCCGATAATTCAGTCCTATTGATCGATACCTATGATACGGAGGCCGCAGCAGCCAAAGTTGTTGCTTTGGCCCGCGAACTGCAAGCAGAGGGGATCGGCATCAAGGGTGTGCGGCTGGATAGTGGTGATCTCGGGGAACATGCACGACGGGTACGCGAAATACTTGACCGGGGCGGACTGGGAAAGACCGCTATTTTTGCCAGCGGCAATCTGGACGAATACCGGCTCCGGGAGTTGTTGACATCCGCTGCGCCGATAGACGGTTTTGGCGTAGGCACTGCTCTTGATATTTCGAGCGATGCGCCATCGCTCGATTGCGCATACAAGTTGCAAGAGTATGCCGGCAAGCCGCGCCGCAAGCGCTCCGAGGGCAAGGCCACCTGGCCTGGTCCAAAGCAAGTCTACCGCAGCTACGATGAGGAGGGCTATATGAGCGGTGATGTCGTGGCGCTGGAGCCGGATGATTTTCATGGAGATCATGCGCTTCTCGTTGCTGTCATGCGGGGAGGCCGGCGCGTCGGGGCGGTTTCATCGCTTGATGATATACGTCGACAGGCGCTAGCGGGATATGCAAGCCTCCCCGAACCCCTGACCCGGCTGGAGCAGGCCCCAGCTTATCCAGTAAGGATATCCAGTTCGTTGCAAGCACTGGCCGTGCAGTTGGACAGGCAGCGGCATTGAGCGACTGAGGAATAAACTGGTATTGTTCCGGTATCGAAACGTTCCGGGATTCCACTCCAGCAGCACCGTTCGGCACCATTCGATGAGGTATCATAAACAGGAAAATCATTGAAGATGCAAGCGATTGGGTGGCCAGTGATAGCAAATACCCGCAATATCAGCTTGAGTCCCGTTTTTGTTCCCGCTGATTGTTCAGCCTTATGCAGCTTCTCGATCGGTGTGAGCGTTGTAAAAGTGGATAGGAGCGGGCATAGAAATACCGGGACGCGCGATCTATGATTGCCAGCGCACAGACTCGGCGTCGAAGCCGGTTTATTTTTTTTGGATTTATTTCCCAACACGACCCTGTCGAAGGCTTGCAACCGGGTTACTTCTCGCCATCTATCGGCAATATGCAGGGCGCACTGGCAAACGCTGACGGCGCCATTATGATGATGACAGCCATGGCCGCAATAATCTGACCGAATGTCATGCAAGATCCTTCCCGGAAAGATTCCCAGATCATTCTGACCGTCAATACCGGCAGTTCATCCGTGCGCCTTGCAGCATTCGCACGCGAGGACAACGCGATTTCCGAGCTGGCGAATGAGCGTTACGGAGTTGGCGCCCGCGCTTTAGCCGCCAAGGATATGCTCGGTACGTTCATGCGAACTCACGGGATTGCGCACGTGGACGTTTTCGCGCACCGCGTGGTCCATGGTGGGGAAATACTCAATACCTCCCGCTTGCTCGACCGGAAGGTTGAAGCGGAAATTGATCGGCTGGGGCAACTCGCGCCCTTGCACAATCCGGTTTCATTGCACTGGATACGTGCGATCCGCGAGGTATGGGGTAGAGATGTTCGTCAGGTTGCCGTATTTGACACCGCGTTCTTCGCCGATCTGCCGCGGGTGGCGAAGACGTATCCCATTCCCCATGCCTTGTCGCAAAAGTATCGAGTGCGCCGCTATGGCTTTCATGGACTGGCGCACCAGGCCATGTGGCAGGAGTGGCAATCGTTACGGCCGGAGATTGCGGGCGGAGGGAGAGTTATTTCCATGCAGCTTGGCTCCGGTTGTTCGATTGCCGCGATCGATAACGGGTTGCCGCGCGATACATCGATGGGGTTTTCGCCCTTGGAAGGATTGATGATGGCGACGCGTTCGGGAGATATCGACCCTGGACTCATCACATTTCTGCAGCGTCAGGAAGGTTTGACACCGGCGCAACTGGACCGGATGCTGAACGAGCAGTCGGGCCTGCTGGGTATCTCGGCAGCGAGCGCCGATATGCGTGCACTGCTCGAGTCCGAAGATGAACTTGCGCGACTGGCGGTGGAAATATACTGCTACCGTGCGCGCAAATATCTTGGCGCGTACCTTGCGGTATTAGGAGGCGCAAACGCGGTAATTTTCGGCGGCGGCGTGGGGGAGAATCTGCCTGCCATCCGTGAAAGGATCCTGAGCGGCATGGAATGGTGCGGGATCGAGATCGACCATGAACAAAACAAGCGCGCAGACGGGCCCTTGTGCGTCAGCACTGCCGCCGCCGATATCGAGGTTTGGGTTATACCGGTGGATGAAGCTAAGCTTTTAGCGCGTGAAGCGGTAGCCGTGCTGCAAACAGCGGAGAACGGGATTTTCGGAGGATCGGATGAAGGACACTCAAACGGCGGCTGAAAACGAACAGCCGCTTTCCCCGGATGATCTGGACCGGATCCAGCGTTATTGGCGTGCAGCAAATTATCTCTCAGTGGGCCAGATCTATCTTCTTGCCAATCCGTTGCTCAGGAGACCGCTTGCACTTGATGACATCAAGCCCCGCCTGCTGGGGCATTGGGGAACGACACCGGGACTCAACTTCATCTATGCCCATCTCAACCGGATCATCAAAAAAAATGCCTTGAACATGATTTATATCGCTGGCCCAGGCCATGGCGGACCGGCGATGGTTGCCAATACCTGGCTGGAGGGGACTTATAGCGAGTTCTATCCTCATATTCCGCGCGATGCGATCGGAATGCAGCGGCTTTTCAAGCAGTTCTCTTTTCCAGGAGGAATACCCAGCCATGTGGCCCCGGAGACACCGGGCTCGATTCACGAAGGCGGGGAACTGGGCTATGCCCTATCGCATGCTTTCGGCGCCGCTTTCGATAATCCCGATCTCATCGTCGCCTGCATAATTGGAGACGGGGAAGCGGAAACCGGACCGCTTGCCGCCTCATGGCATTCAAACAAGTTTCTCAATCCCGCCCAGGATGGCGCAGTGCTACCCATTCTGCACCTGAACGGCTACAAAATCGCGGGCCCGACGGTGCTCGCCC
>DASZUL010000033.1:0-45764 GCA_035547595.1 Nitrosospira sp. | reverse complement strand
CCTGGATGGTATTAAAGACGGCGATAACATAGCACTGGATATGTGAAGAATATGTTTATTACTTGTGAAGTTTTTGTGAAGTCATATAAAGAAAACTTCACATATTGGACTAGCCATTCTTAGCTATTCCCATACTTATATCCAGGCTATATACTATTTATTAATAATATCAATATACTATACATGGATTACAGATTTTATATTTACTTCCAGAAAGGGAGTGATATTTAAGTAGGTATTTATATTTGTGAAATTTATGTGATTTATCTATATTTTTCAATATCAGGGTTAAAGGTTAAAAAAATGGCAGAGAGCGAGAGTAAAAAGGCTCTTGAAAATAAGCATGCAGATTACGGATTGTACGTCGGCGAGCCAGGTATTCCAGGTATCTGTCTCTCCCCGATATGCATCTGCCATGCCGCTTCCGGTTGATTGGAAATGGATGCCGGATGAGGGAGATGGAAGAAGAGGCGGACGGAAAGGTGGGGCTAGGGCAGCGGTTCACGCCCATGCCCGTGGATGGATTCAGTAGGAACGCGATACGAGCCACCGACGAAGCCACCTCTGCAAGCGGCTGATGATGGACCGGGCAAAGTTCCGGCCCGTCCCTCCGGATTGCGCATGAAGAAATACGGACGCCAAACAGGTATGGGTTTTGGCTATCCCAGCTCGGGGAAGGAAATGAGCTGGCTGGCCCCGCTGCAGATGTGAATGGAGCGTGGACAATCACCAGGCGGGTGATGAGAGAGTGCTGCATTTCTCTGCCCGAAGTTTTTGCTTCGAGCCGGAAGACCAAAGTCTCCTATTGCGCCAATCCGAAATATCTGGAATCGGGATTGCTGATCGGACTGCTATTTTTTTCGGCCCAGGCGTTCCCACGCCTGCATGACGGTTGCATCTGTTCTCGGATGTTGCGCCAGTTTTGACCATCCGTGGCGGCGAAGCAACTGATAAACGGTGGAGGTCGATACCGACCTGCCGACGGCACGCTCCAACTCAGCCTTCAGTTGAGGAATAGGAAGGATCCCCGTGTTCTGTGCCTGGGAGATAAAAGGGGCGAGAAATTGCACTTCTTCATCCAGGCTCATCCTCGCGTGGTTCCGCAGGCCTTTTTTGGTCTTGACCTGTTCCTGGCCAGTTTCGATTCTCTGAAATCGTGTCCGGAGCTTTCCTGTCCGGCTCTTGGACAATCCGATGATGGTCGCCGTCTGCTCCAGCGACAACCCGAACTCCAGCGGAAGGAGCAATGCTTGAGCCGCACGCAATGCGTCAACCGTCTTAGCCGATGCGATTCTTTCCTTTGCCGCCTCTACAAATTCTCGCCCCGTTGCAGGTCTTGCCATTTTTATTTTTCAATCCAAAGTTTATCGATTAGCTTTGCCATTTTCATGTGCGTCCTGATCGCCCGGGCTCCAAAGGATATAAATCCAGAAGCGAAAACTCGGATTTCAAGGTTCGGCTTATACGAACCTTCTCTTTCTGGTTGTTGAGAAATTAACATACTGGGTGTGAAGAAAACCTTTTCTATGTGTGATGTATTTGCCATGAATCAGAAAGACAAGTGACGCAAACTGGAGCTCTTCATAAAAATCGAAGGCCAGTCTCCAATCCCACGCCAATCCTGCTCGATCCTGCAAGGATGACCATGAATTCCACCTTGTTCACATGCCATCCGAAGTCGGTCTTATTTACGTCGGAGGTTACGAAAAATCTCGGTCTGCTGGCAATAAATACCGCTGAAATAATCCGCTTCCTTCCCTCCAATCCTGCGTCTGCTCATCCAACGTTCCGGAGGACCGGAGGAAAGGAAGACCGATCAGTACGAAGCGGCCGGGCCGATAACCCATTCGCAGTCGGATACAAGGCACATGCCCCCGAATTCCTTGAGACGGGGCCGCAGCGCCGTTACGATTCTCTCTGCCTGCTGCTCCTCGCATGCCAGAATCACCACAGCATTTTTTTCATCCAGCGCATAATCATCGGGAAGCCGCTCGCCGCGCGACCCAAGCCCCCCTGCGTGCTTGATGAACGTATATCCGCGAACGCCGGCTGTCCTGCACAGCCCGAGCAAATCCCCAAGTGCCTCCTCATCCACGACGATTTCGATTCGCTTCATTGTAATTAAAGTGTCCGGTCTCATGATCATGGCTTCGCTCTCTCTAAAATACTCACGGTAGGAACCTGAATCTCTCGATCGAAGGAAACTCTCGAAAGATTCAGGAAATTAACTTATCAATCACTAATATAAACCGACGTGGCTTGTTACCCTTGTCCCGCCAGGTGCTGAGCGATGGCGTAATAGGTCGGGACGCCAATCACGATGTTGAAGGGGAACGTCACGCCAAGCGAGAGTGTGAGATAAAAAGATGGATTCGCCTCCGGTATCGCAAGCCGCATCGCCGGCGGAACCGCGATGTAGGAGCAGCTTGCCGCAAGCACGGTCACCAGGGTGACACCGCCCACGGAGTATTGAAGGTAGTAGTGGCCCACCAGCATGCCGACAGTGGCGCCAATGATAGGCATCAATATGCCGAACAGCACCAGGAAAATACCCACCGTCTTGAATTCCGATATTCTCTTCCCGGCTTCCATGCCCATGTCGCACAGGAAGATACATAGTGCACCCATGAATATGCCTTCAAAGAATGGCTCGATCTTCTTGTAGCTGGGTTCCGAGACCACGTAGCCGATTCCCATGGAGAGAAACAGCAGCAGGATACTGCCATTGGTAAAGGCCTCCCTTATCAGGTGGCTGTACATACCCTTTTCACCCTTTTGCGCCCCACCCATGATCTTCCGGGAATAGCCGGCGAGCACAAGACCGATCATGATCGCGGGAGATTCCATGATGGCGAGCATGATGACGGGATAAGCTTCGTAGGTCACGTTCATGCTGTTCAGCATTGCGACCGCCGTCATGTAGGTCCCGGCCGATACCGAGCCATAGTGCGCGGCGATGGCGGCGGAATTGAGCGGATCGATCTTCCCGACGCCTCGCAAAATAATATAAGCGACGATCGGCAGCCCTATCCCGAATCCGAACGCCGCGAACACCGCAGGCATGGCATCACCGATCGGTGAATTGATGAACGCCCTGCCGCCATGCAGCCCGATACCGATCAGCAGATAGATAACGATCATCTTGTGCATGTCGGGCGGGAATTTCAGATCCGATTTGATGAGACACGCAAACATACCAAGGGCGAAGAAAAGAATCGCCGGTACGAGAAGACTAGACATTTAAAAACTCCTCTTGATAATTATTAACCTGGTTGGATTATTCCGACCATCCGCCCTTTTCCTGCCACTCCCTTAAACCTTAAACTCCCTGAACTTCCCAACTCCCTCAAACTTCCCTAAGATCTTCGCTCATGCACACTTTCGAAGCATTGGCTCGAGTGTTCCGGAAGCCAACTGCTCGAGGGAGCATAATTCTTGAGCTTCCGCAATTGCTGCGGAAATTGCAGGCACTGCACAATATTTGGCCACCACGATCGCCTCTCGGCCAATCGAACCACGCTTCCCTTCTTCCCAGGGGTGGAAGACTCCATGTTTGCGCCTGCCGGATGGGAGGGAGACCGTTGCATGTCTTTCAAATACAGGATAGTCATCTGTCACTCCAAAATTGAACTGGAATCCGGCATGGGAAATTGCGGCACAAGGACTAACAACCCGTTTGTCATGCAAGGCCGTTAGCCGCAAAGGCTCTAATTTTCGTTCCTTTGCCTTTATTGCTCAACTCGAGGCACTGAAACATGATCGATTTGAGTTAAATCCCCTCTTAATCCCGTCCGGTATAATACTTGCGCTTAATTCCTTGTATTTATGTATAAACCTATACTTCACCGGCTTATATCTCGTTATAAAGGATCCGAATTCTGGGTGTAGCGAAATTAACATACCGAATGTGAAGAAAACATTTTCTATATGTGATGTATTTGTGAACGCACTAATAATCGCCGTATTTCGAAAAATAAATTTGCACTTCTTTATCAAATCCCCCACACTAAAAGCACAATATTATTTTTCCAAATAATATTCATAACAATTAAATAACAATTAAAACCAAAAACGCGAACAGGGGGTTCACAACTAGAAAATGGGGATTTTGAGTGCAATTCTCTGGACCCCAGCGATAGGCGCTCTACTTTTAGCGCTGATTGCCGGAAAGGATTCGGATGTAGCCCGCAATATAGGCAACCTTTTTGCCAGCATCGCCTTTCTTCTAAGTTGTTACCTGCTTTCGAATTTCGATCCCCATAACGCCGGACTGCAGTTCGGCGAGTATTTCTCCATCAATCCCAAGGTTGGCAGCGCCTACGCGCTGGGTGTCGACGGGCTGTCGCTACCCATGGTAGCGCTCGCGACGCTGCTCACTTCCATTGCCCTCCTGGTGTCTTCCAGCATAACCAGCAGTGTCAAGGGCTATCACATCAGCATCCTCCTGACCGAATTCGGCATGCTGGGCGTGTTTCTTTCCCAGGACTGGTCGCTCTTCTATATCTTCTGGGAAATCACCTTGATCCCGATGTTTTTCCTGATCGACCGGTGGGGTGGGAAGCGCCGTCAAACGGCGAGCCTCAACTTCGTGCTGTACACGATGGGCGGTTCCATTTTCATGCTGGTCAGCCTGATTGCCGTGTATCAGTATGTACCCGAGCATGTCTCCCTGATGAGCGCGATGAGTCATGTTTCGGAAAACATGCCCAAAGACCAGCAGATCTGGGCATTCCTCGGATTTCTGATCGGGTTCGGGGTCAAGATGCCGATCTTCCCCCTGCACGGATGGTTGCCCCTGGCTCACGTGGAAGCGCCCAGCCCGGTCAGTATCCTGCTATCGGGAATATTGCTGAAAATGGGTGCGTATGGCCTTATCAGAGTGGTAACCATATTGCCCGAAGCTGCCCAGACCCTGCAATCGATGCTGGTTTTTCTAGCGCTGTTCGGGATGATTTACGGAGGCTTGCTCGCCTGGCGGCAAAGCGATCTCAAGGCGATGGTGGCTTATTCTTCGATCAGCCATATGGGCATAGTCCTGCTGGGGATATCGACGCTGAACAAGACAGGCTTCATCGGCGCGGTATTGCAGATGTCGGCCCACGGACTCATCGCGGGCGCATTATTCCTCGTGGTGGGCCTGCTGTATGACCGCACCCATACACGCAATATCCAGGACTACAGCTCGCTGGTACAGGTGATGCCACGCTTTGCGTTTTTCACCACCATCACGCTTCTGGCGGCCATGGGCATGCCCGGAACCGTTGGCGCGGTAGCGGAACTGCACGCCATGGTTGGCGGCTTTCAGCAGTGGGGGGGCCTGATGGTATTTTTCAGCCTTGCCATTCTGATCAGCACCGCCTACGCGATTCGCACCATTGGCCTGCTATTCACCGGTCCGGTCAAGCCGCAGATGAAGCAGATCGAAGATCTGCGGCCGCAGGAATTGCTGGCGCTGGGCATTCTGGTGTCTGGTATCGTTTTGTTCGGACTTCTGCCGGCTTCACTGATTGATCTTTCAACGGCAACGCTTTCCGAAATGAACAATCTGGTGAGAGTACGGCTTCCGGGAGGATAACGATGCAAGAAACGCATATTGAAGCGAGCGGTGAAGTCGGCATACGCGAACGAATCACGGCCGCCTTGAATCACCTGGACCATGTATTGCCGGGACAGGCGCCGATTCTCGACTTCGTCCACCATAACACGCTCCATGGCTTCCAGCATCTTCCGTTTCACGAAGCGTTGGCGGACTTCGAGGCGCTAACGGGCATTTGCGGCTACCTTCCGGAAGCACGCAGCCGGGAATTCTACCGGCAAGGCCGTGTTACCGACAGCGACATCTTCTACGCCCTTGCGCGCAACTCCCGCCTAGAAGCAGACCAGATCGTCTGCAGCGTAAAAGACAGAACCATAACGCGCAAGGAACTCTATCACATCGCGCTGCTGTATGACCTGCAGCCGTCGACCGTCAGCGAATTGAACTGGCAAATCGAAGAACTCGACGCCTTGGACGCCGTACAGGCCGATGTGCCCGATAGTGCCCGCAAACGGCTTCTTTCCGGCGACACACGACCGTCCGATGCCTCCGGCGTCTTGAGACAGCTGTGGGCCGCGATCCTGGAAAAACTGGAACTGGAGCACGCGGGACTGCATCCGGAAAATTTGCTGGATTTGTCCGTGGAACAGGCTGAAGCATGGCTGGAGCATATCCGCAGCAGAACCAATAGCACGTCGGTACACCAGGAAATGCGGCAGCGGGCAAGCAAGGCGCTGGATAGCCTGCTTGAACGGTTGGGTGATGGCCTCACCCTGCGAGGTTTCATCCTGGCCTTGACCGGAACCGATATCCTCGATTCCGTTCGGCCCCAACTGATCCGCATTTGCGGTTCCTGCATGGATGAAGGAATCGCAGCGTGGCGCACCCCCGAGCGCAGCCAGCTGGGAATCTACGCAGCTTGGCGCGCGCTGATTCAATACGACGTCAATCCTTTCCTGCATGATTTACCCGATTGGCGGGAAATCCTGGCGGAATTGCCTGCAGATGCCGTGGATACGATCATCCTGCAATTGACTGAACTGGAGATTCCAGAAAAAAAATGGGAAGGATACTTGCGCCGGCTGGCGCTGGAGATACCCGGATGGTCGGGCTTGATCAACTGGCGCCAGCATCATCCCAAGTATTTCGCGGAGGAAGACGCAAAACCCAATCTTGCCGATTATCTGGCAATCCGGCTCACGCTGGACCGGCTCTGGCTGAACCAGATTTGCAGGGAGACCTGGAAGACCGAGGCAAAAGTGAGCAGCCTTGAGATCTATTTTTATAAAAATCTTTCGGAATTCATGGTTCGCCATCAGCTGTATCAAGGCAAACTGCCGGAATACCTGACCCAGCGGGCGGAATCGCTGACCATGCTTGCGGGATCGGAACGGCACGCACGCGCCGACTGGCAGCAGCTCGCGGACCTGATACAGACCTGGCGGTTCAGCCCGCTGGCGGAGGAACAAGGACGCATCCATACCATTTATGGGAGTGGCTGGCGGTCATTCCGCTTATGTCAACACCTCGGATTGAATGCGTCCTGCGTGCAGGAATTGAGCGAGCGCGACCTGAAGAACATGCTGGCGGTGCTGGATGAATTCAACGCGACGGAGCGAGCCAAGATCTGGTTGCATGCCTATGAGCGAAACTACCGCGACGCCATTTTTCAGGCAATGCGCGCCAACCATGATCGGGGAACATGGCCACGACGGGAAACCCGCCCCGACTCGCAGATCGTTTTCTGCATCGACGATCGGGAAGAGGGATTCCGCCGCCACCTGGAAGAACTCAATCCGCGGATCGAAACGCTCGGGGCCGCAGGATTCTTTGGCGTGCCGATGAACTATAAGGGCCTGGACGATACGAAAGTGACCCCGCTGTGCCCGATAGTCGTTACGCCAGCGCATGAAGTTCAGGAGATACCCAGGCCGAACAGCGACGAAGCCATGCTCCAGCACAATGACGGCCGCCAGAGGAGCAGGCGGATCGGTAATCTGCTGCATCAAGGCTTGCGCCGCAATCTGTTGCTCTCCTATCCGGTCATCGATGCCATCGCACCGGTCATGCTTGCCGGACTGCTGGCCAAATCCATAGTGCCCAAACGCCAGCAAAGGCTGGTCGAGAGTGTTCGCGGGCTTGTCGCGCCACCGGTAAACACGCAACTCATGTTCACATCGACGGATACCGCTACCGTCGCGACCCCTGATCGGCCCAAGCTGGGCTTCACCGATAAGGAGCAGGCGGACCGGGTGGCGGGCTTCCTGCGCAATGCCGGCCTGACCTACGGCTTCTCGCATTTGGTCGTGTTGATGGGTCATGGTTCCATCAGCCAGAACAATCCGCACCTTGCGGCATATGACTGCGGCGCCTGCAGCGGACGCCATGGCGGGCCGAACGCGAGGCTGTTTGCCGCCATGGCCAACCGCCCCGAGATTCGCAAGCTGGTGGCCGAACGCGGCATCGACATTCCGCAGGACACCTGGTTTATCGGAGCCGAGCACAACACATGCAATGAAGAAATCATCTGGTACGACCTGAATGATGTACCCGGGGAGCAACGGGGGGAACTGGCCAAACTGCAGGCCGAATTGCGGCATGCGCAGCACATGTCGGCACACGAGCGCTGCCGCCGCCTGGCATCCGCCCCGCGCAGGCCCACGCCGGCAACGGCGCTGAAGCATATTGAAGAGCGCGCCACCGATTTTTCGCAAGCGAGGCCCGAGCTGGGACACGCCACCAATGCAGCGGCGGTGGTTGGGCGCAGGTCGGTCACGCAGGGAGTGTTCTTCGATCGCCGGGTTTTCCTCATCTCCTACGACCCGACGCAGGATCCGGAAGGCAAGGTCCTGGAAGGCATATTGCTGGCAGTCGGGCCGGTAGGCGCCGGCATCAATCTCGAGTACTACTTCTCCACCGCCAATAATGAGCGCCTCGGTTGCGGAACCAAGGTTCCGCATAACGTCGTTGGAATGTTCGCCGTCATGGAGGGCGCATCGAGCGATCTGCGTACCGGCCTGCCACGCCAGATGATAGAGATCCACGAGGCAATGCGGCTGCAGATTCTGGTTGAAGCAAAAACATCCCTATTGGGGGAAATCTATGCCCGGCAGGCAAGCCTGCGTGAACTGATCGCCGGGGAATGGATACTCCTTAGCGCAAAAGATCCGGATAGCGGAGAAATATCCGTCTTTGAGCCGGGAACAGGATTTGTCCCATGGGCCGAAGATGCAATAAGCTTACCGGTCTGCGCCACGTCGCCGGAGTATTACTACGACAAGACTTTGCCCCTGCCCCCCGCCCTGATCGGGCAACCGCCGCGACTGGAGGCCTGATGCGATGGATGCGCTAGTCATTCTCATCCCATTGCTTCCCCTGATTGCCGGCGCAGTGATCGGTATCGGCCACCTCTGGGGCACGCTGGATGGCGAAGCCGATGAACGAACCACGGCAGGTATCGCCACCTGGGCCATCTCTATCTCCTGCGTGGCGGCGCTGGCGCTGCTGGCCGGCAATTTCCTGGGATGGACTGCCGGTTCTTTCCAGGCCGGCAAGTGGCTGGACAGCGGCAGCCTCAACGTGCCGGTCAATTTTATTACCTCCGGTTTCAGCATGGTATTGGCAACGCTGTTTGCAGTGCTGTTGTTTGTCATCGTGCGGTTTTCGATTAATTACCTGCATAGGGAAGCCGGTTTTCACCGTTTCTTTTTCTTGCTGAGCCTTTATGCTTCCGCAATGCTCCTGCTGGTGCTATCTGGCAATGCGGTGGGCACATTCATAGGGTGGGAAATAGCTGGGCTTTGCTCCTATCTACTGATTGCTTATGCTTATGACAGGCCGGTGGCAGCCTACAATGCAACGCGCGTATTTATCACCGTGCGCGCGGGCGATATCGGGTTTATCCTCGGCATCGGGCTAAGCTATGCCTGGGCAAAAACGCTCGACTGGAATCAACTCAATACATTCGCCGCGCAGCTATCCGCCGGACAGGCAAGCGCGATTGCCCTCTGCTTCGCCATCGCAGCGTTTGCCAAATCGGCGCAACTGCCGTTCGCCCCGTGGCTCGCTCGCGCGGCCGAAGGGCCTACCCCTTCCAGCGCCGGTTTTTACGGCGCGATAATGGTGCACTCAGGCGTTTACCTCGTTCTTCTGTTACAGCCGGTTTTTGAACGGGCACCGGTCGTGATGGCGCTGGTTGCGATCGTGGGATTGCTCACGGCCATATATGGTTTTGTCATCGGACTGACCCAGATCGACGTCAAAAGCTCGCTGTTTTTCGCCACATCCGGACAATTGGGCCTGATGTTCCTGGAATGCGGACTGGGCTTATGGGAACTGGCGAGCTGGCATTTGTGCGCTCATGCGGTGGTGCGGGGATATCAGGTGCTTTCGGCGCCATCGCTCATGCATTTCATCCTGGGCAACCCGATCAGGCCCGTTGACCGTGAAGTCGCGGGAATGCGCTGGCTGTATACGGCTTCGTTGCAGCGTTTCTGGATGGATCAGGTTACGGACTGGTTTCTGGTAAAGCCCGTACAAAGGCTGTCTCATGATCTGGCTTATTTTGATGACCATGTCGTTGACCGCGCGATGGGAATTCCGCTTCCCTCCCTTCGCACGATATCGACCTTGGCCCAGATGGAAAAGCGCAAGATTGCCACGAGGCAATCCCTGTATTCTACTTTGGGTGTCTCCAGCAGCCTCACGCTGGAAAAAAGGCGAATGGCGCCGCAGCCGGAGATCCAGGATAACGATTTTGCGCGGGGGAGCGGAATTACCGGCAACCTCACCCGCCAGATTACAGCCATCCTTTACTGGTTCGAAGACCGGCTCGTCATACGCGGTATTGGCGAGGATATGATCGCTTACGGACGCAAGCTTGGGCTCGCAGCCAACAAGATCGAACAGTTGCTGCTCAATCCCGGCTATCTCACTTTGTTTGTCCTGACCATATTGCTGGTCGCGCTGTGAAACACTGATGGAAACCAATATCGCTTTCTGGCAGGAGTCGGTGACGTTTCCGTTGCTGACCACGCTCGTACTCATTCCAATGGCGGCCATGATCGCCATTCTCATCCTGCGTTCCACAGCCATTGCGGTAACGCTCGGCTTCGCCGCCACGCTGCTCGACTTATTCCTGAGCTTCTACATGTTGTCGCTGTACGACCCGGAAAAGGCTGGAATCCAGTTCGCCGAGCAGGAGCGTTTTTTTGGCTTCACCTATTACAGTGTCGGAGTTGACGGCCTGAGTGTCCTGTTCATTCCTCTCACGACGATATTGGTCGCGCTGGTTCTCGTATACAAGGCAACCACCCGCCGAACTTTCGACTGGAAATTCCTCGCCTGCCTCCTTGGCTACGAAGCCATCCTGATCGGTGCATTCACGGCGCTGAATATCGCCCAGTTCTGGCTCTGGACCTTCCTGGAACTGGTGCCGGTAATTTTACTCACGATCCAAAGTGGCACGGGGCAGAAAAAGCTGTGGGTGATCGCACACCTGCTGAAATACTGGGGCTGGGCGCTGCTGATGACACTGGTCGGCTTTCTGCTGCTGGGTTTCGGATTGCAGGATTCGGGGCACCCCGTGAGCTTCGACTGGCTGACACTGAAGCAGAACAAAGCCTTTTTGCAGAATGGGACATTGATATTCATTCTCCTTTTTTTCGGCTTTGCCGTTCGCATTCCCCTGTTTCCATTTCATGGCTGGCTGCCGATACTGGCGGAACAAAGCGCCGTGGCCAGCGTAATCGCCTTGGTGGTGGGCCTGAAGCTGGGTATCTACGGAACCGCGCGTTTCGTCCTGCCGGTAGTGACGGAAGCCGCCGAGCAATGGGCCGGGTTTGTGGTCTCACTGGGGCTCATCACCATCTTTTACGGCGCGCTGCTCGCCCTGATGCAGATCAACGTGCGGCGGCTACTCGCATTTTCTGTTATCAGTCACGCCGGGATGCTGGTCATCGGCCTTTTCTGTTTCAACGAACATGGGCTGAATGGCAGCATATTCCTTTCCCTGGCATGGGGCCTGGCATCGGCTGGCATGCTCTTCAGTGTCGGCCTGGTTTACGAGCGCACACGAACCGTATTCACTCCACGCCTGGGCGGACTTTTTGATACGAATATCGGCATTGCGCTGCTTTTCTTCATCGCCGCGCTAAGCACCATGGTCATGCCCGGAACACCCGGATTCGATGCGGCTCACCTGCTGATTGAGGGGACCATCGAGGAATATGGTTGGTTGCTCGCAATCGCGATACTCGTAGGCAATGTCCTGGCCGCAGCCTTCCTTTTGCTGGCTTTCCAGCGAATATTCATGACGCCCCCCAGACGCGCCTTTCAACCCCAGAGACACCACCAGTATCGCGTCAGGATGGAGCCCGCCATTATTGTCACCATCTGTTCGCTGCTCATCGGGACCGGCTTCAATACGGCCCCATGGCTTAACTATATCGAAAGGGATCCGACCGGAATGAGCGCCTATTACCATAAACCCAAGAACGGTCCCCATAAGCCCGCAGTCACACCGGACGCCAAGCATGATTGAAAATTTTCCGATACTGAGCCTGGTCATTCTCCTGCCCCTAGTCGGCGGCATTGCGGTCGGCCTTATCCAGGATATCCATATCGCCAGGCGGGCGGCGTTGATGGTTGCCGGCCTTGAACTCATCCTGACTCTGGTAGTGGTGAATTTATTTGATGCCGCGAATGGCAGCAGCTTCCAGCTGGTCGAGCGGCACACATGGATACCCAGCCTCAATATATTGTTCCTGATCGGTGTCGATGGAATTTCAGTATTGTTCTTGCCGGCATCCGCATTGCTGACGCTGGTGGCGGTGATCGCTTCATGGAAATCCGTTCAGCACCTGACGCGTTTCCATTTCGCCCTTCTGCTGGCCATGGAGGGAAGCACCATGGGCGTGTTCGTGGCACTCGACATGATGCTGTTCTTCCTTTTCTGGGAATTGATACTGCCGCCCATTTTCTTCCTGATCGGCTTGTGGGGAGCAGGCCCCGATCGCCGGGGCGCAGCGATGAAATATATGCTTTATATGCTGTTCAGCGGCGTGCCGCTGCTTTTTGCCCTCATCATGCTTGGAGTCAATCACGCCATGCAGACGGGCGGCAACGTTCCGCTGGATCTTTCCTTCAGCTTTCCCGTGCTGCTGAATACGCCCATTTCCGAAGACCTGCAAAAAATCATTTTCCTGCTGTTGGTCACTGGTTTCGCGGTCAAAGCCCCGCTGGTGCCATTCCATACCTGGCTGCCAACCACTGCCGTAGAGGCCCCGGCACAGTTGACCGCGATGCTGGTGGGTCTGAAATTGGGCGCTTTCGGCATGCTGCGCTTCGCCATGCCGCTGACTCCGGATGCATCGGCGAAATATGCCTGGGTATTGGGAATATTGGGAGCCATCACGTTCATCTACGCCGCCATGATCGCCCTGCGGCAGACCAATTTGCGCCGCCTGCTGGCTTATGCCAGTGTCAGCCATGTCGGCCTGGTGATAGTGGGCGTGGCGACACTCAATATGCAGGGTGTACAGGGAGCAATTTTTCAACTGCTCAATTTCACGCTGATTGCCAGCTGCCTGATATTGATCGCGGGTCTCATACAGCATCGCCTGGGCAGCACCGAACTGATCCATTTGGGAGGTCTGGCTAAGATAATGCCGCGCCTGACGACATTTTTCTTTATTTTTGCCTTCGCCAGCATAGGCGTTCCGGGTACGAGCGGATTCCCGGCGGAACTGCTGCTGATACTCGGCGCCTTGAATTCCCATCCGGGACTGGGTATCGCCGCATTGCTGGGAGCTATTCTGGGAGCAGGCTACATGCTGTCATTTGTCCGGCGCGCCTTCCTCGGACCTGTTATCCATGCGCACTTGAGCCGTGTCATGGACTTGCGCTCGCGCGAATTCGGGCTATTGTGCATACCCGCATCCATGGTGCTGTTATTCGGTTTTTTCCCCGATCTGATCCTTGATATGAACAGGGCGGCCGCAGCGTCCTGGTTAAACAGGCTGACTCACTAGACTCACTCGTTTAGTCAGCCTGTCCGGTCCGGATTCAGCGGACCGCCCCTGAGGCGACAAGGTTCTCCCACAGACATATCCCTGTCCTGAATTCCCTTACGCCGCCAATCTGCCCTCCCGAATCCGATTATCAGAACGACGCCGCGATATCGCCCTGATCGTTTTCCGCCGCGTCTTCTGCGATGGTTTCGAGTGTTCGCGAATGCCAGTCGAGCACAGCGGTACGGATGAACATCTTCTCAGCCAATTCCGGACGCTCGTTACGTATTACCTCTGCCGCGAAGCGAGCCAGGAAAATGGATTTCAACTCGGCGCGCGCTCGGTCGATGCCGATCTCCATGTAGGGCACCGAGGCCAGAAGCAGGAAGCCGTCATCGGGAATGCGGCCGCTGCGCATATTGCCCTCGATGATGCCCGCAGCCTTGCCGATGGGCACATCCAGATTCGGGCTGTACGGCCCGATTATCAGGGCCAGGTTAGGCGAATGCAGGAAGTCGAAGCCACGGCCCACGCAGATCATCCACTCGCGGTGCTCGATATCCAGAAGCCGCTCGTGGCGCGCCGCCTGTTCGCGTACCCGCGCGATCGTATCGAGGTTGCCAAGCAGCAAGGGCATCAGGTCGGCTCGCATCTGGGCAGGCATATCGGGCAGCAGGGCGGCGAGACGAGGTTCCAGCGTCGATCTCTCATCCGGGGTGACCTGTGACATATCCAGTTTTTCACCGTTGGTGCCATGAACGACAATCGTATCCTCGTCGGTTTCGATGCCACAGATAAGGGGATAAATCGTTGCGTGCTCTGCACCGAAAATTTGCTGCATCTGGCGGCGGATGACCTGGGTATGGGCATAGGCCGCTTCCGTATCGTAGTTGAAACCGGCGCATCCCCGATGCGGATCGCCTTTGGAATAGTGGTAAGTAACCAGAAACAGCACCCTACGGCCCACACTTACCCAGTTTTGCACATGATGAGCAAGCACCTCGCCCAGATGAGGCCAGCCCAGATCGAAGGCGCCGCCAAGGTTGCGAAACGGCATGAGAATGCCGGGCGGCGTATTCGTCATCACCGGCAGATTGATGCGGCCGTCCATGCACTTCATTACGGCAATGGCCGTCGGATGTTCGGCTAGATAGCGTTCGCGTGCCAGCCACGCTTCAGGGCTGCGAAACGTATTGCCATGCCGGTCAGCGAGGTTGAACAGCCAATCTATGCGTTTCTCTATCGGTAAACGGGTAACATTAGTGTACATACTGTGATCTCCGGGCGTTTGGATGGGATTCTGGTTCTGGATATGCTAGCAGCGTCAAGGGCGTTAATCTTACCATAGGGAATATAAAGAATTCGTCAAGCATGGCTATGGAACTTTTGGATAAGGCTCATAGAATGCGTTGCGGCAAAAACGAAGACTCGAGGCACACGGCGATAGCCGTAGCTGGGCCTCTATCTGTGGTGCAAGCAGTATAACACCGCGGTTTCCGGAGCCGCCCGGGGCTGGCTTGGAGTTTTCCTACGGAAACGTGATATGGAATGTCGAGCCTTTGCCGGGGGTGCTTTCCACGTCTATTATCCATCCGTAGTGGTCGCATATGCGCTTGACGATCGCAAGGCCGATTCCCAGTCCTTCTCCTTGGGTGGATCCCCGGAAGAATCGCTCATAGAGCAAAGGCAGGTAATAGGGTTCGATACCTATTCCGGAATCAGAAATTGAAAGGCGTTTCTGGCTGAAGCTGACGCGAATGAAGCCGCGCTCGGTGTATTGCACGGCATTGCGAAGCAGATTCACGAGCGCTGTGTGCAGCGCTTGCCGGTTCAACGTAAGCACGGCTTTCGGCTCGACCGCAACCTCGAAAAGAAGCCGCTTTCGGTAGATTTCCGTGCACACTGGCTCCACGGCGTCATAGACGCATTCGGCAAGCGCTACCGGCTCCATGATGCCCAGCGCCTGCTCGCGGGCAAGGAACAACAACGCCTGAAGCTGTTCGCCCATCCGGGTGGCGGCCGCCTCGATCATGCCGATCCGGACACGCGTCCTCTCGGAAAAACTCGGCTCTGTTACCAGCAACTCGCAGCTCGTCAGGATTGTCGTTATCGGAGTACGCAATTCATGGCTGACGTTGGCGGTGAATTCCTGCTCGCGCCGAAGCATGCGCGTAATCCGGTTCTGGTAGTCATCCAGCGCATGCGCAAGCTGGGCCACCTCCTCATCCTGGCCGGGCTGGATCATCGTCGTTCCCTGCACATCTCCCGGCGCAAGATGCCTGACGCGCTCGGCCAGGTCCGTAACCTGCTTGACGAGCAATCCGGCGAGCAGATATCCCACTACCAGCGCGACACCCACGACCGAAAGGAGGGACAATACGATGAGAAGCCTCAGCTCCTGCTGGCGCTGGTCATGCAGTCCGATTTCATAGGCGACGATAAACTTTACGCCATCGACATGGCGCACCGCAACCCGGATCTCTTCCGGTCCGCGAAACACCTTGTGCCGCCTGTAATTGAGCCCCTGCAAATAGGGAGGAAGGTGGGCCTCGTCTGCGGGATCATGAACAATGTACTTTTCAAGATTGGATCCGACCTGCGGCACGAAATCGGCGCTCTCCCGATAGCGCTGGAGCAGATAGTCCATCTCGGTTTCCATGATCTGCTCGATATGCGCCTCCTCGATGTCATCGGAGGCGATATAGAGACTGATACCGAGCGTGCCGACCACGATGATGCAGAATATTGCGAACGCCAGCGCAACCCGCAGGCGAAGACCACGCTTAAGCCCGGGCACGAGAAACTAAGCGGTAACCAAGGCCGTGAACAGTTTCTATGGGATCATAGCCCCCTGCCCGGCTCAACGCACGGCGCAATTCGTGCATGTGGCTTCTCAGGGTGTCGCTGGTTCCCTGGGCGTCCCCCCAGACTTCGGATTCGAGTTCGCGGCGGCTGAATACGCGGCCGGGCTCGCCCATCATGAGCGCAAGCAGCCGTATGCACTTGGGAGGAAGCTTGACTGCGGCGCCAGCGAAACGAATGGATAAGGTCTTCGGATCAAATGACAAATCCCCGGTTTCCAGCAGGCGGCTGGTGACTTTGCCCCCGTGCCGCTTGTGCATGGCGACCAGGCGCGCCTCCACCTCTTTCAGGGCAAACGGCTTCACTAAATAGTCATCGGCGCCGCAATCAAAACCTTTCAGTTTATCCTCCAGCGTATCGCGAGCGGTCAGCATCAGCACGGGAGTATCAAGATCCGCCTCATGCCGCAGCTTGCGGCAGAGGGTGATGCCATCCATGCCAGGCAAACCCAGATCAAGCAGGATGCCATCGAATCGCTGCGTAACGGCCAGATGCAGCCCGGTAATTCCGTCTGCTGCGGCATCCACGCTGTGTCCGCGCGCTTCCAGGAAATCATAGAGATTGGTAGCGATAGCTGGATCGTCTTCTATTATCAGTATATGCACGTAATGCCTCTACTCGGAATTCACGCCAATTGAGGTCGATCGGGTCGCCTTTCCTTTCACAGGGATCCCGGCAATGTCCGTTTTTTTACGATTCCTCGCAATGCAGCAGGTTGCGAGGATCGTTGAAAAACCTGTGTGACGAAATGCCAACCATGAAAGCCGCTCATAATCATACACGGGAAACATCCAAACTTAATTGGAGTGACAGCAACGCCATAAACACTAGCTTAAATGATATATCGAGGTTTTACCCAACAGCAAATTATACCGATTATTGCCTGCAAAACTTCCGGCTGACAGCATGGACCGCTTCGACCAGCGCCAGGGCACTCTCCGGCGGAGTGAATTGGGAAATGCCATGGCCGAGATTAAATACATGACCCGAACCGGCGCCATAGCCTTCAAGTATCTTTTCGACCTCGACGGCAATCGTCTCCGGTCCGGCGAATAGTACCGCCGGATCGAGATTGCCTTGCAGCGCAACCTTATGGCCTACACGCCGCCGGGCCTCGCCAATATCGACGGTCCAGTCGAGACCTACGGCGTCGCAGCCGCTGTCGGCTATGCTCTCCAGCCAAAGCCCCCCACCCTTGGTAAATACGATACTGGGAACATGCGCGCCCGCGTGATCGTGCTTGAGTCCCGCCAAAATCTGGCTCATGTAGCGCAGGGAAAATTCCTGGTAGGCCGAATACGATAACGTACCGCCCCACGTATCGAATATCATCACCGCCTGTGCACCTGATTCGATCTGCGCATTGAGGTACGCAGTCACCGCTTGGGCGTTGATGCCGAGAATGTGGTGCAGCAGATCCGGACGCCGGTAGAGCATGGTCTTGACCTGGCGAAAATCCGTTCCGCCGCAACCTTCCACCATGTAGCATGCGAGAGTAAACGGACTCCCGGAAAAACCGATCAGCGGCACCCGGTTATCGAGCGCTTTGCGAATTTGCGAAACTGCATCCATCACGTATCGCAGATGGACTCCGGGATCAGGAACGGCAAGATCCCTGATTTCCCATTCCTCGCGCAAGGGACGCTCAAATTTCGGACCTTCGCCGTCGGCAAAATAAAGACCTAAGCCCATTGCATCGGGAATGGTAAGTATGTCTGAAAAAAGGATAGCGGCGTCCAAGGGGAATCTTGCCAGAGGCTGAAGAGTCACTTCGGTAGCCAGGTCGGGATTCTTGCAAAGTGCAAGAAAACTGCCGGCGCGGGTGCGGGTCTGGTTGTATTCAGGCAGATACCGCCCCGCCTGGCGCATAAGCCACACGGGAGTATAGTCTGTCGGCTGGCGCATCAGCGCCCTTAACAGTGTGTCATTTTTCAGTTTTGTCATTTGCGTTGCTTGATTCAAAAATCATGTTCCGGCACCCATCCATGCGCGGAGTCTTCCCCTAAACCCTGGATATTACCAGCGATCCGGGTCCGGGTATATTATCCTGTTGCAGCATGGCCTGGCGGGCGCTGCCCCGGCAATCTTCCATTTATATTCCGGCATCATGCTGCAGGCCGGTCCGCCCGGATTCAGCTTTCCTCTATGCCGAACAATCGCCGGTATTCCCTGATCGCATACCTGTCCGTCATGCCGGCGACATAGTCGGCGATTGCCTGGTATCCGTCCTGATCATATTTTCGCTGGTAGGCAGTCGGCAGCAACCGGGTGTCGGACCTGAATGCTTCAAACAGCCTCTCGACGGTATGGCGCGCCTTTGCACTCATTCGAACCACTTCATAGTGCCGATACAGGTTCTCGCGGAGAAATTGCTTCAACTCCTGCTGCTCCAACCGGATTTCCTCACTGAATCCGATAAGATTCGGTGCGCTCCTGACTGCCGCCACGTCCGCGGGCCGCGCAGCGGCGATATTGATTTCGCTTTGCTTCGTCAAATCCCCGACGAGCGTATTGATCATGCGTCTCACTGTTTCATGGATCAATCTCCGCCCGGAAATTGCCGGGTATTCCTGCTGTGCCGCGGAAAAATGCCGCGCGAATATGCTGACTCCTTCGAGCTGCTGCCGGGTAACCAGGCCGGAGCGCAGTCCGTCATCCACATCATGATTGTTATAGGCAATTTCATCGGCAAGATTGGCCAGCTGCGCTTCCAGAGATGGCCGGCGACCCGATAGAAAGCGCTCGCCCACGTCTCCGAGGCGGACGGCATTTTTCTTCGAGCAATGCTTGAGTATGCCTTCCCGCGTTTCAAAACACAGATTCAGGCCGTCAAAAGCGCCATAGCGTTCTTCCAGCACATCCACCACCCGCAGCGATTGCAGGTTGTGCTCGAACCCGCCATGGTCTTTCATGCAGCCGTTCAGCGCATCCTGCCCCGCATGGCCGAAAGGCGTATGGCCAAGATCGTGAGCCAGCGAGATAGCCTCGACCAGATCCTCGTTAAGGCGCAGATTGCGTGCAACCGAACGGCCGATCTGTGCGACTTCCAGGCTGTGCGTCAACCGCGTGCGAAACAGGTCACCCTCATGGTTGACGAAAACCTGGGTCTTGTACTCGAGCCTGCGGAATGCGGTGGAATGAATGATGCGATCGCGGTCGCGCTGAAATACGGTGCGCCCTGGCGCCGGATCTTCAGGGATCCTTCTGCCGCGTGAAATTTCAGCGGGTACTGCATAAGGCGCCAGCTCACGCATGGACGGCGCGATCCGGAAATATTTTTGCCAATATTTCGACAGGAATATCCGAATGAACCGCTGCCTCGCCAATACGTTTCAGCAAGACAAAGCGCATTCTCCCTCCCTCCACTTTTTTATCCAGCTCCATCAACCTCAAATATTTTTCCATGCCAAGATCTGGAGCCTGGACGGGAAGACCAGTCCGGACGTAAAGCGCGCGGATGCGTTCCACATCGCTTTCGGTAATCATGTTCAAAAGCCGGGAAAGCTCCGCTGCCATCATTGTTCCCGCCGCCACCGCTTCCCCGTGGAGCCAGTTGCCATAACCCATGGCGTTTTCTATGGCATGGCCAAAGGTATGACCGAGATTGAGCAACGCCCGAAGGCCACTTTCACGCTCATCAGCTTCCACGACTTGCGCCTTGTTGCGGCAACTCCGCTCGATCGCCTCCACCATCACCGGAATATCCCGGGCAAGAAGCCCCGAAATATTCTGCTCCATCCATATGAAAAAATCGGGATCGCGTATCAGGCCATATTTTATGACTTCCGCAAGGCCGGCGCGCAGTTCCCTCTCGGGCAGGGTAGCAAGCGTATCGACGTCTATCATCACTGCCCGGGGCTGATAGAAGGCACCTATCATGTTTTTTCCGAGCGGATGATTGATGCCGGTCTTGCCTCCCACCGATGAATCGACCTGTGCCAGCAAGGTAGTCGGAGCCTGTATTAAGGGAACGCCGCGCAGATAGGTTGCCGCCGCAAAACCCGCCAGGTCTCCCACCACGCCCCCACCCAGGGCGATAATGGGCGTGCTGCGTTCACACCGTGATGCCAGAAGCGCATCATAGATGAGATTCAGTGTCTGCCAATTCTTATGTTTTTCCCCATCGGGCAGAACGACGGGAACGCATGCCACCCCTTGGCTTTCCAGCACGCTGCGCAGATTATCCATGTAAAGCGGCGCAACGGTCGTATTGGATACGATTGCGACACGCTTTCGCGGCAAATGGCTTGAAATGAGCGAAACCTGGTTCAGGATTCCGCTGCCGATATGGATGGGATAGCTGCGATCAGCCGGGGTGGAAGCAAGCCCTACCGTAATTGTCTGCATTTTTTCCCTGAAAGCCTTGTGAAGGGCCTGGTTCGCATGGTTCATAAGCCCTGGAAAGTGGAGGATGCTTCCCTAAAAAGGTTTTACCACTACAAGGATGACCACGGCAAACAGGATCACGACGGGAATTTCGTTAAACCATCGATAATAGACATGGCTTCGCCGGTTGCGGTCATGCTTGAACTCGACCAGGAATTTGCCGCAATACACGTGATATACCAGCAGCAGCAGAACGAGTGCAAGCTTGGCATGCAGCCATCCCCCTGAAATTCCATAACCCAGCCAGAGCCATGATCCGAGAAAAACCGCCAGCACGGCACTCGGCGTCATGATGCCATAGAACAGTTTGCGCTCCATGACCTTGAAGCGCTCGATCCCTATGGGATCACTGCTGGCGGCGTGATAGACGAACAAGCGGGGCAGGTAAAAAAGGCCCGCAAACCAGGTCACGACAAAAATGATATGTAGGGATTTTATCCAGAGCATCTTTCATTGAACATGGGGATCCATTCTTCGGGATAAAGCCAGGGATCCGGGTCTCGCCGGACCTTCATAAGCCGGGCATCAAACCCCGTGCCGAAACGAACCGGAGAACCGGATGACGTTCCGGTAGAGCTGACGGGCGCCTTGCCCGGCCTCGCCCGATCCTAAGATACCATTGTTGGCGGGAATTCGCAGAAAAAGATGAGGGCAGCTGGGACCCGGGTCCGAGCGAAGGAATGAATCTGCTTGAAGCAGGATTGGGAATAGCGCGGGAGCAGTTCGCGGACCCTGCCGGCAATAGCGGATATAGGTTATGGATAGACTGGACTCAGACCGCGACCACAACGATATCCGGCTCTATCGACCTCAGCATATTTTGAATTCCCCTCAGGGTTCCCGAGATAGAGCTGGGGCAGGTGCCACAAGCACCCTGATAATGGACGCTGAGCTTGTTGCCTTCAAGTCCGAGCACATGAAGATCGCCCCCATCATTCTGCAAATAGGGACGGACTTCTTCTTCAAGCAGCATGTTGATCGTTTCCAGGCGTTGCTGGTCTTCCGGACTTAAACCCGCAAGGGCACTGCTGGCGGCTTCGATCTTGGCAGCCGACCCCGATGCCGCCGCGGGTGCGGCGCGAATCGGATCCGCTACCTCGCGAGCCAGGTCCTGCCAGTCTGCGCCGCCATCCTGGGTAATTGTAATCCAGCGATCGACATAAAACACATTGGTCACATGATCGATATCAAACAATGCCGCAGCGAGCGGATCGTCCTTTGCCTGCTCCGCATTGTCGTAGGAACGGGTCACCCCCCAGGTCAAGGGTTCCTTGAGGATGAATTTCAATGCATTCCGGTTCGGCGTCCCTTCTATTTCAGCTATTTTAGGCATGGTCTTTCCTTTCAGGACTAGGCATCGCCGATCGCGGCGTGCATCGGATCATCTTCGGCTTCGGTCGAGGTCGTAGTAACGGAATTAAGGGCAGCGTGCAGTGTATGCCATGGCAGGATCGCGCATTTGACGCGAGTCGGCAGATCCCGTACGCCGGCGAACACCGTCAGCCGCCCCAGGTGATGAGGACCCTCCACATCCAGCTTGCCCATGGCCATATCGCGAAACTCTTCAATCAAGGTCTCCGCATCCGCGCGGGTCTTACCTTTGACCACAGTAGTCATCATCGACGCTGAAGCCTTGCAAATCGCGCATGATTCGCCTTTGAACGCGATTCTATCGATGCGTTCGCCCTCGAGATCGAGAGCGATGTCGAGATGATCCCCGCATAACGGGTTATGTCCCACGGCCTGGTGGCTGGGCTTTTCCAGCACGCCATAATTGCGGGGTTTCCTGTTGTGGTCGAGGATAACCTCTTGATAGAGAGATTTAGTGTTCATTAATCATCCGTTCTTCATTACCTGAAAATTTCAAGAACGGCGCGAAGGCTGGTGATAAACGCATCCACTTCCGCCATCGTATTATAAAACGCAAAGGAAGCGCGTGTCGTCGCCGGAACCTTGAGGCGCAGCATCACCGGCTGCGCGCAATGGTGACCGGTACGCACGGCAACCCCTTCCTGATTCAGAAGCGTACCGATATCGTGCGGGTGTACACCTTCCACCTCGAACGACAGCACAGCGGTTTTCTGAGCGGCGGTCCCGATAATTCGCAGGCCGGGTATGTCGCGTATCTGTTCGGTTGCATACTCGAGTAGCCGGTGCTCATACGAAGCGATTGCACTCATGCCGATTCCGGATAAATAATCAATGGCGGCGCCGAGCCCGATGGCGGCAGCAATCGGAGGAGTGCCGGCTTCAAACTTATGGGGAATCGAATTGTAGACCGTTTTCTCAAATGTTACCGACAGGATCATGTCGCCGCCGCCCTTGTATGGCTGCATACGTTCGAGGAATTCCGCCTTGCCGTAGAGAACGCCGATACCGGTAGGACCGCAAAGTTTATGCGCGGAAAACGCATAGAAATCGCAGTCGAGGTCTTGCATGTCTACGGTCAGGTGCGGCGCAGCCTGAGCCCCATCGACCAATACCGGGACGCCTCGCTGATGTGCGACCGCGATCATATGCTTGATCGGATTGATGGTCCCCAGCGCATTGGATACATGCATGACGCCGACGAATTTGGTACGCTCGTTGAAGAGCCTCTCGTATTCGTCGATGTGAAGTTCTCCCGCATCGTTGATCGGCACGACGCGAATCTTCGCCCCTTTTTCTTCCGCCAGCATCTGCCAGGGAACGATATTGGAATGGTGCTCGAGCGTGGTCAGAATAATCTCATCGCCGGGACCGATGAATTTACGTCCATAGCCATGCATGACTAGGTTGATGGAATCGGTAGTGCCGCTGGTAAAAATAACTTCCCGATCTTCGCGCGCATTGATGAAGTGCTGCACCTTACGGCGCGACTGCTCGTATTCCGCCGTGGCGGTTTCGGACAGGTAATGCACCCCTCGATTGACGTTGGCATGCTGCGTCGTCTGGTAGCGTACCAGCCGATCCATCACCTGCCGGGGCATTTGGCTGGAGGCGGCGTTATCCAGGTAAACGAGCGGCTTGCCCTCGACCTGGAGCCCGAGGATGGGAAAATCCGCGCGAATGCGCTCGACATCGAGCATGGAAGTGAATTGCGGTTCCAAAGCAGGCTCTATGAGTTTCATTAGTCAGTTTTTCCGCGTTTGCTCGAGCACCATCTCCTCGAGCCGGTGCCTGAGCGATGCTATGCGAATTCGCTCGATGATCTCGGCGCCGAATGCATAGGTAAGAAGGTTGCGTGCCGTAGCCTCGGCCAAGCCGCGGCTTTTGAGGTAAAACAATTCTTCATGGTCGAGCTGTCCCACGGTCGCGCCATGCGCGCATTTTACGTCATCCGCGAAAATTTCAAGCTGTGGCTTGGTGTCTACGCGAGCCCTGGGATTCAGCAGCAAGTTGCGGCTCGACTGCGAAGAATCGGTACGCTGTGCGTTTGGACGAACTACGATCTTGCCGTTGAATACCGCATGCGCGGCGCCATCTGCAATGCATTTATGCAGCTGGCGGCTCGTGCCATCCGGCTTCGCGTGGTCTATGCAGGTATGAGTATCCGCAAGCTGGCGGCCGCCAATCAGGGCAAGTCCGTCGACCGTACACTCGGCCCCTTCCGCCGCCAGCAAAACGTTCAGGTCATAGCGTGAAATACGCCCTCCCATCGCCACGCTGGTGGTCCGGTAACGGCTGGAACGGCCGACCGATACTCCGCAGTTTGCAATGTGAAATGCCTCCACGCTATCGCGCTGCACACGGACATGATTCACTTCGGAATTATCGGCAAGAAAAATTTCCGTTACGGCGTTGGTCACGCAGACTCCGTCCCGCAATGCCACATAGTCTTCGACGACCGTTATCGCGCTGCCCGGTTCGGCAATGACCAGGCAACGGGGATGATTCGCCGTCTCCGCCTGGGTTGCGATAAACAAGAGGTGGATTGGGCTTTCGATCGCGGCATTTCGCCGTGCCACGACCAGGGCGCCGTCATGGAGGAAGGCAGTATTGAGCGCAGCAAACAGGTTATTGCGAAAGTCAACCTGCTTCCCCAGATACTTTTCGACGCTCTCGCCCGGTCTTGAAAGGACAACGGGGAGATTTCCTATCATCACCCGGCTGTCGGTTAGCTGGCTGTTCCCCGCCGTATCGGGCAGAAGGGACAAGTGGGGTGCAAATGATCCATCCACAAAAACCAACCGGATGGCGGCTTCATCCAGGCGGAGATGGGCGATATCGGAAACTTGCAACAGCGATGAACCCGTGCGGGCCGGCTGGAGCGACAGGTTGGCAAGGGGCGAAATATCGGTGAATCGCCACTCTTCATCGCGGATAGTGGGCAGCTTCAAGGCGCCCAGCCGGTCTACCGCTTCCGCCCGCAACTCATTGAACCAGCCCAGGGAGCTCGACGGCATCCTTGGTCGTCCCTGGAGGAGACTTTCAAGGTATTTGCTCCCCGCGGCCACGCTCATGCTCATGCCCCGACGGCAGCGCGGTGCTCCGCGCCTATCCAGTCATAACCCCGCATTTCGAGATCAAGGGCGAGTTCCTTGCCGCCAGTCTTGATAATACGGCCCGCCCGCATCACATGCACGAAATCCGGCTCGATGTAGTTCAGCATGCGCTGGTAGTGCGTCACCAGGACGATGGCATTGTCCTTCGAGGCAAGCTGGTTCACTCCCTTGGTGACTATCCTCAGTGCATCGATATCCAGTCCCGAATCGGTCTCGTCGAGAATAGCCAGTTTTGGCTCAAGCAGCGCCATCTGCAAAATCTCGTTCCGCTTCTTCTCGCCGCCCGAGAAACCCTCATTAACGCCGCGATCCAGGAAATCCGGATTCATTTCCAGCAATTTCATTTTTTCGCGGACGAAATCCTCGAACTCGAGCGGATCAAACTCATCCTCACCCCGCTGTGCCTGCAGGGTGTTATATGCGAGCCGCAGGAAATGGCTATTGGCGACCCCAGGTATTTCTATCGGGTATTGGAACGCGAGGAACACACCCGCGCGGGCGCGCTCTTCCGGCGCCAACTCCAATAGGTTGCTGCCCTGGAACAAAACGGAACCGCCCGTCACCTCATATGCGCCATGGCCGGCAAGGACCTTGGCAAGCGTGCTTTTGCCCGAGCCATTGGTGCCCATGATCGCATGAACTTCGCCGCTCCTCACCGTCAGGTCGATTCCCTTCAATATTTCGATGCCATTAACGGTCGCGCGAAGTCCGCGCACCTCAAGCAGCACTTTGCTGTCGTGGTATATCATCCCACACTCCCTTCAAGCTTGAATCCGAGCAACTTGGTCGCCTCTACCGCAAATTCCATGGGTAATTGCTGAAATACGTCCTTGCAAAATCCATTGATAATCATCGAAACCGCTTCTTCATTGCCGATGCCCCTTTGCGCAAAATAAAACAGCTGATCCTCCCCGATCTTGGAAGTCGACGCTTCATGCTCGACCTTCGCGCTGTTGTTGCGCACCTGGATATAGGGAAATGTGTGGGCGCCGCATTTGTCGCCTATGAGCATGGAGTCGCATTGGGAATAATTGCGCGCACCGGCAGCAGTCGGCGCAATTCTGACCAGTCCGCGGTAGCTGTTATTGGAATGCCCCGCGGAAATTCCCTTGCTGACTATGGTACTGCGCGTATTCTTGCCTATATGAACCATCTTTGTGCCGGTATCCGCCTGCTGATAATTGTTGGTGACGGCAACGGAATAGAATTCCCCCACGGAATTCTCGCCCTGCAAAACACAGGAAGGATATTTCCACGTAATGGCTGAGCCCGTCTCAACCTGGGTCCATGAAATACGCGAATTAATTCCCTTGGCCAGGCCGCGCTTGGTCACGAAATTGTAGATGCCGCCCAGGCCATTCTCATCGCCCGCATACCAATTCTGCACGGTCGAGTACTTGATATCGGCGTTATCCAGCGCAACCAGTTCGACCACCGCCGCGTGCAACTGGTTCGTGTCAAATTTCGGAGCGGTACAGCCTTCAAGGTAGGAAACGGATGCTCCTTCCTCGGCGATGATCAGCGTGCGCTCGAACTGGCCCGATTCTTCCGTGTTGATGCGAAAATAGGTCGAGAGATCCATGGGACACTGGACACCCTTTGGAATGAAGCAGAAGGTGCCATCGGTAAATACCGCGGAGTTGAGAGCCGCATAATAATTATCCCCGACAGGAACCACTGTGCCCAGGTACTGCTTCACCAGGTCGGGATGCGCATGAACCGCCTCCGAAATCGAACAGAAAATAATGCCCACCTCCGCGAGCTTTTGCTTGTAGGTGGTTGCCACGGAGACGCTGTCGAATATCACATCGACTGCAACCCCCGCCAGAGCGGCACGCTCGTGCATCGGCACCCCCAATTTTTCGAAGGTGCGCAGCAATTCCGGGTCGACCTCGTCCATGCTGTTCAATTTCTGTTTCGGCTTTGGCGCCGCGTAGTAGCTGATCGCCTGAAAATCAATAGCGGGATACCTGACGTTCGGCCATTTGGGCTCCTCCATCTTGAGCCATTGCTCATATGCCTTCAACCTAAAATCAAGCAGCCATTCCGGCTCATTTTTCTTGGTTGAAATGAGGCGAATGATGTCTTCATTGAGCCCTTTCGGGGCGACATCCGACTCGATCTCGGTAACGAAACCGTGCTTGTAGGGCTGATTGACCAGATTTTGCAGTACTGCGCTCATTAGCTTGCTCCACTATCATTCACATCGAAGAAATCCTGGCCGCACTTTCTTGGCGAAACCATCCGCCTCGGCCTCGTTCCGGAAGCCATACGAAGCTACGCGTTGGCGGGTTCCTTCATGTTAAAGCTTTCACCGCAGCCGCAAGTGCTGTCGATGTTGGGATTGTCGAACTGGAAAGAATCGTTCAACCCCTCCTTTACAAAGTCGATACGAGAGCCATCGATGAATGGAAGACTGGACGCGTCAACCACGATATTGGCGCCATGCGACTCGAACATATGATCATCCGCACGAACTTCGTCAGCATAATCAAAGGTGTAGCCAAATCCCGAGCAACCGGATTTTTTCACGCCGACGCGAAGCGCAAGCCCCTTGCCGCGTTTTGCGAGCTGCTTCCGGATTTGCTTTGCCGCATTTTCGGTCAGTGTTATCGCCATGTCCCGCTCCCGTTTACTGTTTCACACGCTGGCGGCAGAAAGCCTTCTCCGCCCGGATCAGGCTGAAGCCGTCGCCCGTTCACGCTCCCGCAACATGCTCTCGCGTTCCGGCATTACACGCTCCGGTATGATCTTGCGCATGTCGATCATCTGTACGACCGCATTTTGTCTTGCTTTCTGCTCATCGACCAATTGCTTGAGGGTTATCCCGCCAAGGTGATCAAAAATAAGCGCGTTAAGCTTTACCCATAAATCGTGAGTCATGCACTTCTTGTCGTTATGGCAGTTTTCCTTTCCACTGCATTGCGTCGAATCCATCGGTTCATCCACGGCAAGGATAATCTCGGCGATGGACACCTGTCCCATATCCTTCGCGAGGCAATATCCCCCTCCCGGTCCCCGCACGCTATCGACAAGGGAACGCTGCCGCAGCTTGGCAAATAGTTGCTCGAGATAAGACAGCGAAATTTGCTGGCGCTGACTGATTTCCGCAAGCGTCACCGGACGAGCGCTCCGCTGCATAGCGAGATCCAACAGTGCTGTTACTGCAAATCGTCCCTTCGTCGTTAGCCTCATGTTAAGCTCCTCCTTACTCGTAATTCAGTTAAAAAGTCACCAAAATGACAGCCCATGCACTCAATACATGACTGATTTAGTCAACTATAAGATACCTGAGAGATTTAGTCAACTATAAACCGCGCATATGCGGCAACACTGAAAAAAGAGACCGGTTTCCTTGAATTCCGTGCTGGATGCGGCTGCGGGCGGGATGGACAAAACATAGGTCCGCATGCCTTGAAGAAGCCAGGAGCCAGGAAACGGAATGCGGTGAATTTCCGGGAGCAATCGAGCCCGGGAAAGGTTTGGATCTTGCGGAAGCGCTGGCACACTTGGCGGACTACATCATCAAATGCTGCCAGGTATGCCTAGCCATCAACCAGTTGAAGTCCTCTAACGCTGATTGCGGGGAGGATATGTCCCTCTCCAATTGTCACATCTCCATCGATCCCATCAGGCTCATCGACGTCTGCAATAATAACCCGGTTCTCCCTTGGGATTGGGTGATGGGATGGTGAAGGCGATTCGCTCGAAAGGCGCGCGCACCCGCCCAGCGGGTACTGTCCGATTTTTAACGGCGGCGAAGCCTCATATGTGCCTTGACGAGGTCAATGGCTTGGTGGCGAAAGCGATTGCCGTCCGTATCCTTCACCCACATATGCAGGAGGCCGATAAAAAACAGATGCGTATCCATCGCCAGTTGAGCCGGGTGGTGCGATGGATGCAGTTGTTCCTGAGCTTCGGCACGTTCATAAACCAGGCGGAGTTTCGCCTCGATACCGGAGCAGTTCGATAAAATCTGCTGCAGCACGGTAGCGAATTCATCCACATACTCGCATTTGATCATCATGATTTCATATATCTGGCGGGTCTCGATGCTGTCGGTCAGGATTTGGATGGTATCGCACAAAAAATTTTCTATGCGGCTGAGCGGATCCCCGGAATCCTCTACGAGCAATGTATCATCCATGCGGTCGATAAGCGGAAGGAATACCTGCTCGCGCATCGCCTGGAACAGGTCGATCTTATTGTTGAAATGCCAATAAATGGCGCCACGCGTTACCCCGGCCTGCGCGGCGATGTGTTCCATTGTAGTATGGCTGACGCCGCGTACGAGAAAGACCTGCCGGGCCGCTTCGATAAGGCACTGCCGGGTCAATTCCGCATTTTCTTTCGTTTTCCGAACCATGGCTCCACGTTGAATATTGCTATCCGGGATATATCCCTGATAAGCGCTCGCGCGAGCTTATCCAGGATTTCCTTGATACTTCCATCGATCTGCTATTTCCGCCGACCGCTATTTACACCGGCGTTCTTTTGATGAATAATTTACATACATACACGAATGTATGCAAGTTATTATTGGAATGGAGTGAATGATGCCGGCTGGCAGCAATTATAAAAACAAACGCTGCAATTTGTTAGCAACCGTTCGTTCAAAAGTGGTGGCCGTTCTGGCCGCGGCTACCGTGAGCGTTGTATTGGTGGCCTGCGGCAAGGGCAACAAGGCGCCTGGGCAGCCTCAGGGGGAAATGGCTCTTCCTGTCAGCGTCATTGAAGTTCAACCTGCCACCGTGCCGGTCAGCGCCGAAGCCGTTGCGCAAACCGAAGGCGCCAAGGAAGTCGAAATAAGGCCACGCGTCGGCGGCATCCTGCTAAAGCGCCTGTATGAGGAAGGCGCGCCGGTCAAAGCGGGCCAGTCCATGTTTCAGATCGACCCCGTGCCCTATCAATATGCTTTGGATCAAGCAAAGGCCCAGCTCGCTGAACAACGGGCACGAATGGCGCAGACCGAGCGCGAGGAAAAGCGCCTGCACGATTTGCTGACCAATCAGGCCATCAGCCAGCGTGAATACGACAACGCGGTTTCCGACAGCGCTATTGCACGCGCTGCCCAGCAAGCGGCTGAAGCCCGGGTGCGCGATGCGGAACGCAATCTCTCCTATACGCTGGTAACCGCCCCGGTAAATGGCATATCGGGCCGCTTCCAATTTTCCGAGGGGGCATTGGTCGAAGCGAATAGCAGCCTGCTGACCACGATTGTCCAGCTGACGCCGATATGGGTGCGCTTCAGCCTGTCCGACAACGAACTCGCCCAGATCGGTGGGCCCCTGACCGAACAAAAGGTCAAGAAGGTGACCCTGATACTGCCCGACGGCACCGAATACGGAAAGGAAGGGGAACTGAATTTCGCGGCCAGCCGCATAGACCCCACATTGGGGACGCAGCAATTGCGCGCGACATTCGACAACAACGACAATCAGTTGTTACCGGGTCAATTCGTTCGCGCGCGCGTGACCACGGGCGAGCGCGGCGGTGTTTTTCTCGTGCCGCAGATTGCCGTGCAAACGTCGGATCTGGGAAAAAGCGTATACACGCTAGATGACAAAAACCAGGTAG
This sequence comes from Nitrosospira sp., assembly GCA_035547595.1. GTDB lineage: Bacteria > Pseudomonadota > Gammaproteobacteria > Burkholderiales > Nitrosomonadaceae > Nitrosospira. The sequence continues at coordinate 14,910 of DASZUL010000033.1, read as the reverse complement.
CAGTACGACCCGTCGTTACCGGGCAGTGGAGCGGGACGGACTGGATAATTCTGGAAGGACTGAAAGCAGGCGACAAGGTCATTGTGGATAACATCATTAAACTGCGCCCGGGCACGCGGGTATCGCCACATGCGCCGGGGGAAATGCCTGCCGCGCCGCCTGCTCCGCCCGCCACCGCTGACAAGGCAGCATAAGCGGACGTTATGGGCAGCTCGTTTTTCATCACCCGGCCGATTTTTTCATCGGTCATCTCGATCATCATCGTGTTGGCCGGACTGGCGGCAGCCATGCAGCTGCCCATCGCCCAGTACCCGCAGATCGCGCCTCCCACCGTCCTGATTACCGCGACCTACCCTGGCGCAAGCGCCGAGACGCTTACAAAGACCGTCGCGGCGCCGATTGAGGAACAGTTGAGCGCCGTCGATAATCTCCTTTACTTCAGTTCCAGCGCCGACTCCAGCGGAACATTGACGATCACCGTTACCTTCGAGGTAGGCACCGATATCGATCAGGCAACCTTCAATGTCAGCAACCGGGTCAATATCGCCTTGCCTCGCTTGCCGGATGAAGTCCGGCGGACGGGCTTGATCATCCAGAAGCGCTCCAACGACATCCTGCTGGTCTTCATGCTGATCTCGAAAGAGAAAGGGAAATACGATCCGCTGTACTTGAGCAACTACGCGACGCTCAACCTGCTGGATGAACTCAAGCGGACCAAAGGCGTCGGCGACGCCATGGTTTTCGGGGGACAGGATTATTCCATGCGGGTCTGGTTGCGTCCCGACCGGATGGCGCAGCTCGGCGTGACCACGACGGATATCGCCGCTGCCATTCAGGCCCAGAACGCGCAGTATGCCGCTGGCAAGATAGGCCAGGAACCTGCCCTTGCCGGCCAGCAACTGATCTATACCGTGAATGCCAAGGGCCGGCTGCTTGAACCTGAGGAATTCGGCAACATCATTCTGCGCGCGGATGGGCCAAGGGGCGTTCTCCATCTCAGGGATGTCGCTCGCATCGAACTTGGGGCGCAAAGCTACGATGTCCGCACTGCCCTGAATGGCCAGCCGGGCGCGGGCATTCCCATTTTTTTGCAGCCGGGAGCGAATGCGCTCGAAACGGCCAATGCGCTCATAGCCAAGATGGATGAACTGAAGCAGCGTTTTCCCGAAGGGATGGATTATGTGGTGCCCTACGACACCAGCAAGTTCGTCAAGGCATCGATGTGGGAGGTAGTCAAGACGCTTGGGGAAGCAATGGTACTGGTGATTGTCGTCGTCTACCTGTTCCTGCAGAGCTGGCGCGCAACACTCATTCCCATCATCGCGGTTCCCATTTCGCTGGTTGGAACTTTTGCCGGCTTGTGGATATTCGGTTTTTCCATCAATACGCTTACCCTTTTTGCCATGGTCCTGTCCATCGGCATCGTGGTGGACGATGCCATTGTCGTGCTGGAAAATATCGAGCGCTTGATGGACGAGGAGAAATTATCTCCGTTCAAGGCAGCCATCCGCTCCATGGAACAGGTTGCGAGCGCCGTCGTCGCCATCGTACTGGTGCTGTGCGCCGTGTTCGTGCCGGTGGCATTCATGGGCGGCATCGCCGGTGAACTGTACCGCCAGTTCGCCGTCACGGTGGCCGTCGCGGTGACCATTTCCGGCGTGGTGGCGCTGACGCTTACGCCGGCGCTATGCGCCATCCTGCTGAAGCACACCCATGGCGAATCTGCATTCTTCCGTGCATTCAATGGCGGGTTCAGCCGGCTTACCCAGTTTTACGTCGGCACGGTGGGAACGACGATTCGGCATAAAATCATCGGCGCATTCGTATTCACCGGCATTATCGGCATTTCGATTTACCTGCTCGATACCGTTCCCGGCAGTTTCGTGCCGCCGGAAGATCAGGGCTACGTCGTCACAGCAACGATTCTGCCCGATGGCGCCACTCTTGCCCGGACGACACATACCGCTGAGTCGGTGCGCGCCGCCATTGCGGAAGACCCCGCCGTAGCCCACCAGTTCGTCGTCAATGGCTTCGACCTGATCGGAGGAGGCAACAAGACCAGCTCGGCCACTATGTTCGTGGCGTTCAAGGATTGGTCGGAACGCACGGCCACTGCGGACGACATCGTCGGTAAGCTGATGGGCATCGGCATGCAGCAGGCGGATGGCATAGCCATCACATTCAACCCGCCCTCCATCCGCGGATTGGGCACGGCAGGGGGCTTTGAAGTGTATGTGCAAACCCGGACGGGAGCCAGTCCGGCCCAGTTGTCCGCCGTGGTGAACAACTTTATCGCAGCGCTGAACCAGGAACCGCGCCTCGCCGGCATCGCCACATTTTTCCGCCCCACCGTGCCGCAATTCTTTATCGAAGTGGATGAGGCCAAGGCCATTTCCCAGGAGGTGAGAATTGCCGATATCTATGCCACATTGCAGAGTACGATGGGTTCACTTTACATAAACGATTTCAATCGCCTGGGGCGCACCTATCGCGTGCAACTGCAGGCCGAACCGCAATACCGCATGAAGCCGGAGGATCTCGGCAGGGTTTACGTGCGGTCGCAATCCGGAGGCATGGTGCCCTTGTCCGCCTTGAGCAAGATCAACACCATCGTCGGCGCCGAGCAGCTGGAGCGCTACAATGGCCTGCTCTCGGCGAAAATACTGGGAGGCGGAGCGCCCGGCGTGAGCTCGGGGGAGACCATCGAGCTTGTGGAAGAAATTGCCGCTAAAAACCTGCCGGACAACTACCAGATTGCCTGGACAGGGCAGGCTTACCAGGAGAAACGGACCGGTTCCGCCGCGGTTTTTGCCTTCAGTTTCGCCATCATCATGGTATTTCTCATACTGGCCGCTCAATTCGAAACCTGGGTGTTGCCGCTTGCGGTTATCATGGCTGTCCCGTTTGCGCTGGCGGGCGCGTTGCTCGCGGTTCTGGTGCGGGGAATGCCCAATGATATTTACTTTCAGGTGGGGTTGATTACGCTGATCGGTCTTGCCGCAAAAAATGCTATCCTGATCGTGGAATTCGCCAGCCAGAAGATGAAGGAAGGCCTGCCGGTAGCCGAAGCCGCGCTGGAAGCCGCGCGTTTGCGCTTTCGTCCCATCGTCATGACTTCGATGGCGTTCGTGCTGGGCATCCTGCCACTGGTCTTCGCGACCGGGGCCGGAGCAGCGGCGCGCCAGTCCATGGGCACCGGAGTACTGGGAGGCATGCTGTTGGCGACATTCGTGGCCACGATATTCATTCCGCTGTTTTTTACCTGGCTCTCGCGCAAGCGGGCACCGGCGCCGATCAAAGAATTGGGGCAGGAGGGATTGTGAAGGCACGTTCAAAATGGCGGCGCGCGGTCTTGCCAACCCGGATGACCCTGCGCCTTGGATTGCAAGGCATCGCCCGCACATGCCTGCTCCCCGGCCAGAAACCCGGAGTGACAGCTCCGCGTCGCTGGACGCGCATATTGCTGCTCTCTTCGGGAATATTCCTCGCGTCCTGCGCAATGGGACCGGACTATTCCAGGCCGCATGTCGACGCATCCGACAAGTTTCGCATGGCCTACTCCGAGGGGCAGTCCATCGCCAACCTTCCCTGGTGGGAGCTTCTCAACGATGCGGAACTCCAGCGGCTGATCAGGCAGGCCCTCCTCCAGAACCGGGATCTCAAGCAGGCAGTGGCAGGCGTCGAAGAACTTCAGGCCCGTCTCGGCATAGCCCGCATGGACTTTCTTCCCAAGATGGACATGAACGTCAATGCTCCGGCCTTCGGACGCATAGGAGGCTTCCTTTTTCCGGGATTCCCAACCCCTTACAGCTACTTCGGCCAAGCTACCTTGAATTGGGAAATCGATATCTGGGGCAGAGTGCGGCGCTCCAACGAAGCAGCTCGCGCGGATTTGCTTGCACGCGAGGAAAATCGCCGGGCAATCGTTCTTACCGTGGTGAGCTCCGTCGCACAATCCTATTTCGATCTGCTGCAGTTCGATATGCAACTGGGCATTGCCCGAAATGCGCTGCAATCCTGGGAGGAGTCGGTAACCCTTTCCCGGGCGCAACTGCGCGGAGGCGTGATTTCCCGTCTGGACCTGGATCAGTTCGAGGCGGAACGCGCCAATGCGGCGACTCGCGTGGCGGAGCTCGAACGGCAAATGGTTCAAAAGGAAAACGAGCTGAGCGTACTGGTTGGGAAAAATCCGGTTCCCATTTCAAGAGGCCGATCGCTAACGGATCAGATTGTTCCCCCGGAGGTTCCGGCAGGCCTTCCTTCCGAATTATTGCAACGCCGCCCCGATATCCTGCAAGCGGAACAAACGCTGGCCGCGGCTACGGCCCGGATAGGCATGACAAAAGCGGCCCGGTTCCCCAGGCTGACCATTACGGGATTCCTCGGTGTCGCCAGCCCGGCCTTGTCGAAAATCCTGCTCTCCGGCAATGAGTTCGGGGTAGGCGGACTCGGGCTGGCAGGCCCGCTGCTCAATGCGCAAAGCCTGGGTCTGGAACAGCGCGCGGTGGAAGCCCAGGCAAGGCAAGTTCTGGCCCAGTATGAGCAAACGATTCTGGTGGCATTCAAGGAAGTCGAAGATGCGCTGGTCGCGGTTCGCACCGTCACCGACCAGCAAAAAGCCCAGGAGGAGCAGGTTAATGCGCTACGCTCGGCTTTGCGTGTCGCTGATCTGCGTTACAAGGGAGGAATTACAAGCTATGTCGACGTGCTTCTCGCAAAACGTACCCTTTTCGACGCCGAATTCGCTCTTGCAGCGACGCGCCGCCTGCATCTCGTATCGGTCGTTCAGCTCTACCGCGCCCTCGGCGGGGGATGGTCGCCAACCTGACAGGCGGCATTCGGGAAGCAGGCTCCTCTTATCCCGCCATCATGATGGAAGCCCTTGTCTGGTGCATCAAGATCCCCGCCGCATAGCCAGGCTAGCCTCTCGACAAATTTACCTCCAGCTTTAATTTTGTCCGGAGCGGTCAAGCTTCAGACGCCTGAAGCGTTTCTTATTCTATTCCTGATCCAGGAATAAGCTGGGAGCAAAGCAATGAACGTGAATAGAAGCATCATTGTGCAAAGCGGCATCGGAATGGTTCTGGCCTTTCTCGCCGGGTGCGGCGGCAAGTCGCCCCCTCCTGCGCCCCCGTCCATGCCCGAGGTGGAAGTGGTCACCGTTACTCCCAGGACGGTTCCGGACGAACCGGAGTTCATCGGGCGTACCGAAGCTTTTCGTCCTGTTGAAATCCGGGCGCAGATTACCGGCATTATCCAGAAAATCTTTTTTATCGAGGGCCGCAATATCAGCAGGGGCAACAAGCTGTACCTCATCGATCCCGTTCCCTTCCGGGCAGCCTACCTAAGCGCCAAGGGAAGGGTGGCCCAAGCGCAGGCACGCCTGCTGCAAGCGGAACAGGATGTCGCGCGGGTCAAGCCCTTGCTTGAAGAGCAGGCTGTCAGCCGAAAAGACGTGGACGATGCCGTCGCGCAGGACCTGGCTGCCCGCGCGACTCTCGAGTCCGCGCAAAGCGACCTGGTCAAGGCCGAGTTCGACCTAGGAAACACCCTTATCACGGCGCCGGTGAATGGGCGAATCGGACGCAGCCGCTACTATGAGGGACGCCTGATCTCGGCCCAGACCGACCTGCTGACGACCATCGATCAATTGGATCCCATGTACGTCAATATCAGCGTTCCCGAGAGTTACCTGCTGCGCAGGCGGCGGGAACTGGCGGAACACAAGGTAGCCAGGCCGGATATATTTCAGCTGCGCGGAGTCATGACTTTTTCCGATGGCACTGTCTATCCGCAGGAAGGCGTGCTGGATTTTGCGGATGTCGGTCTTCGCACGGAAACCGGCATGCTGCAGGGACGCTTCGTATTTCCCAACCCGGAGGGAAATCTCTCACCGGGGCAATCGTATGTCTATCCCGGACAATTCGTGAAGATCCGCCTGAAGGGATACATCCGCACGGATGCCATCCTGATTCCGCAGCGTGCGGTTCAGCACGGTCCCAAGGGCGCCTTCGTATACGTGATCGGCAAGGATGGCAAAGCGGAACAGCGCCCGATCGACGCGACCATATGGTATGGCGATGAATGGCTGGTCGAACAGGGGCTCCAGCCGGGAGAGCAGGTTGCGGTTGGGGGATTCCACCGGATTCAGCCAGGAATCCAGGTCAATGCCATTCCATATCGGAATAAGGATGCCTCCCCCGACAAAAAGAACGAAGAGCCCGGCGGACCAAGCTCATGAGCCCGCATTTCTTCATCGACCGGCCGATTTTTGCTTCGGTCCTTTCCATCGTTATCGTGGTCGTGGGCCTCGTGTCGCTCCAGGCCCTGCCGGTCGCCCAGTTCCCGCAGATCACTCCTCCCATGGTGCAGATCGACGCGGATTACCCGGGAGCCAGCGCCGAAGTGGTGGCGGACGCTGTTGCGCGCCCCATCGAAGTCCAGCTCCCCGGTATCGACAATCTCATGTACTACGACTCGACCAGCACCAACGACGGCCACATGACGATGCGCCTCACGTTCGAGATCGGGACGGATATCGATATCGCCCAGGTCCAGACGCAAAACCGGCAGCGGCTCGCCGAACCCCAGCTTCCAGATGAAGTAATCCGCCAAGGTATAACGGTAAAAAAGACATCGCCGGATTTGCTGGCGGTGATTGCACTGAGTTCGACCGATCCCCGGCACGATACCATCTATCTGTCGAACTATGCATTGCTTCGCCTGTTGGATAACGTCAAGAGGCTTCCAGGCGTCGGCGATGCCATCATTTTTGGCGGCCAGAATTATTCGATGCGCCTCATCCTGGATCCCGTCAAGATGGCGCAACTCAACATCACCCCCACGGACATCGCCACCATCGTCCGGGAACAGAACCGGGATTTCCCGGCAGGCCGGATTGGCCGCGAACCGGCACCTAAGGGCACAGAATTGACCATTCCGGTCATCACGCAAGGCCGGATGAGCGAGGTCAAGGAGTTCGAGGAGATGATCGTCCGGGCTTATCCGGACGGCTCCATGGTGCGCCTCCAGGATGTGGCACGGGTGGAACTGGGGGCGCAATCCTATGATCTCGAAGGCCGGTGGAATGGAAGGCCCAACACCTTCATCCTGACTTTCCTTTCGCCGGGCGCCAATGCGCTCGACACCATCAAGCGGGTGCGCAAAGAGATGGATAATCTCGCTGTCAGTTTTCCCGCCGGCGTTTCTTACGACATACCGTACGACACCACCACCTTCATCGAGGTATCCATCAAGGAGGTGATCAAGACGCTTGGCGAGGCCATGCTCCTGGTCATCCTGGTCGTATTTCTTTTTCTCCAAAGCTGGCGCGCCACGCTCATTCCTGCGATCGCCGTGCCTGTTTCGCTGCTGGGCACCCTTGCGGGCATGGCAGCCTTGGGATTTTCCATCAACACGCTGACCCTGTTCGGCATGGTGCTGGCGATCGGCATTGTGGTGGACGATGCGATCGTGGTCGTGGAAAACATCGAGCGCCACATGGCCAACGATGGACTTGCCCCAAGAGAGGCCGCGAAGAAAGCAATGGACGAGGTCACTGGCCCCGTGATTGCGATCGTGCTGGTACTGGCGGCCGTGTTCGTACCCGTGGGCTTCCTGGGAGGCATCACCGGAGAACTCTACAAGCAGTTTGCCATTACCATCGCCCTGTCGGTAGCCATTTCCGGGTTCGTCGCACTCACGTTGAGCCCGGCGCTCGGCGCCCTCGTTCTCAAGCCCGGCCACGAAGCGCCCAAAGGATTCTGGAAGATATTCAATCGATCGTTCGACTCGCTGCAGGCAGGTTATACAGGAGGCGTGGCCAGCATCCTGCGGCGCTCCGTGATGGCGCTGCTTGTCTTCGCAGCGCTTCTATTCGTGATCTTCGGGCTCTTCAAGACCATTCCGGGCAGCTTCCTTCCCGAAGAGGACCAGGGCTACTTCATTACAGTGGTCCAGCTGCCGGAAGGCGCGTCGAAACAGCGCACCATCGAGGTGGTAAGCAAGTTGGAAAATTACTTCCAGTCGGTTCCCGCCGTGCATTCAACCGATGTGCTGGCCGGCCAGAATTTCGTTTTCAACACGCGCGGCGCCAACCAGGCCACGATGTTCGTTCCGCTGCATCACTGGGACAAGCGGAAGAATGCGAGTGAGCAGGTTCCTGGACTCATCGCCGCCGCTTTTCAGGAATTTGCCCGGATTCCCGAGGCACTGATTCTCGCATTCAATGCCCCCTCGATCCGGGGACTCGGCGCGACCGGAGGATTTTCGGCACAACTCCAGGATCCGAGCGGGGGCGATTTCACGCGGTTTGCCGCCGTCGCTGAGGAATTTGTGGCTAAAGCCAGGGAGCAGCCCGCGATAGCGGCGGTAAGCACCAGCTTTCGCGTAAGCGCCCCCCGGCTTTACGCCACCGTGGACCGCGAACGGGCCAAGGCACTGGGCGTTCCGATCTCCGAAGTGTTCGACACCATGCAGGCCTACTTCGGAAATCTCTATATCAACGACTTCATGAAATTCGGCCGCGTCTACCGCGTGCAGACCGAGGCGCCGCCGGAATATCGCTCCAACCCCGGCGATATCAGCAAGGTTTTCGTACGCGCCCAAAGCGGGACAAGTCCTACCATGATTCCCCTGGACTCGGTCGTCAACACGAAATTTACCAGCGGTCCCGATCCTGTTACCCATTTCAATGGCTTCAACACCGCACTTGTGCTGGGCGCCGCCGCGCCCGGGTTCAGCTCCGGTCAAGCCCTGGATGCCTTGCAGCAGGTAGCCGATGAAGTACTGGTTCCCCAGGGATATGCCATCGATTGGAGCGGAATGTCCCACCAGGAACGCCAGGCCGGAGGAAAGTCGGCGCTGGTATTTGCCTTCGCTCTCCTGATGGTATTTCTGGTGCTCGCCGCAATGTACGAAAGCTGGTCCGTTCCATTCGCTGTCATACTTGCGGTGCCTTTCGGGATTTTGGGCGCTTTGCTGGCGGTATGGGCCAGGGGCTTGACCAATGACATCTATTTCCAGATTGGCCTGGTGACATTGATCGGCCTTGCGGCAAAAAATGCCATCCTCATTGTCGAATTCGCCAACGAGCGCTACAGCAAAGGGATGCCTCTGCCGGAAGCTGCCCTCGAAGCCGCCAAGCTCAGGTTCCGGCCTATCATCATGACTTCGCTCGCCTTCATCCTGGGTGTCGTTCCCCTCGTCGTCGCTTCGGGAGCAGGCGCGGCAAGCCGTCATTCCATTGGAACCGGCGTTTTTGGTGGAATGCTGGCCGCCACTTTCCTCGCCATCTATTTTGTTCCGCTTTTTTTTGTGGTAATCGGAAAGCTTGCAGGAAGAAACAAAGGCGTGACGCTGAATTCCGGAGGCGGCGCTGGATAACCGCTGGCCGACAGGAAGGCATACAGCAAAGAGGACCACGTCGACGGCATCAGGAAACGGCCCGCCTGACCAGGTGCCGCATACCTCAGTATTCCGCTATGGTTAACCCGGCATCAAGCCCGGCGCTTCCTTCAGCAGGAATTCCTTGAATGCCTGCGCTACGCTGGAAAGCCGCTTGTTCTTGCGGTGCACGACATGCCAGTGGCGCATGATGGGAAAATCCTGAACATCGAGGACCTTCAACCTTCCGGTCTCCAGCTCGAGCTCCGCCGTACGGAGCGACATGATCCCGAGTCCCATTCCTGCCTGTACCGCCTGCTTGATGGCTTCGTTGGTGTCTGTTTCCATGCCTTTGTTGATGGAGATGTGATGTGTGGCAAAAAAGCGCTCCATTGCGCTGCGCGTGCCGGAGCCGGGCTCGCGCAGCAGGAAGGTTTCCCGTTCCAGCCGCTTGATCGGTATCTTCCGCACCTTACATAAGGAATGACCGGGCGGCGCAATAACGACCAGCGGATTCTCCATAAACGACTCACTGACAATGTCCAGATCATCGGGCGGCAGGCCCATGATGGCGAGATCGGTCAGATTGTCCGCGAGATGCTTGAGCACCGTCTCCCGATTGGAAACATTGAGGCTGACGGTCACCCGGTTGTAACGCTGACAGAATTTTGCCAAAAGATGCGGAGCAAAATAATTGGCTGTGCTGACCACAGAGATATGCAGCTTGCCCCGCTCCAGACCCTTCAACTCGTCCAGCGCCAGTTCCATATCGGCAAGCTGCTGGGAAATCGCCTTGCTGTACTGATACAGTTCGCGTCCCGCGTCCGTCAGGTAGATTTTTTTACCCAACTGTTCAAACAAGGGCAATTCTACGCTGTCCTCAAGTAGCTTGATCTGCATCGAGACCGCCGGCTGGGTGAGATGAAGTTCTTCCGCCGCACGTGAAAAGCTGAGATTGCGGGCGACCGACTCGAACACTTTCAGTTGACGTAAAGTGAGGTGCAGCATGTTTTTCCGGGAAAATGCGTCCAGCGCGAATACATAAGCAAAAAATTATAATAATAATTAAAACATATGACTATCATTTATGGTAGATATTATTACAATTCTTCCTGTAGTACCTTTATCGACCCACCAGGAGAACTGATATGAGTCAAGAAATAACCGGCAAGGAACGCTACAAATCCGGAGTAATTCCTTATAAAAAAATGGGCTACTGGGATGCTGATTATGTTCCGAAAGAGACGGACATCATCGCCCTGTTCCGCATCACGCCCCAGGCTGGGGTGGATCATGAGGAAGCCGCTGCGGCTGTCGCCGGCGAATCCTCCACCGCAACATGGACCGTGGTATGGACCGACCGCCTGACTGCCTGTGAACTGTACCGCGCCAAGGCTTATCGTTCCGATCCGGTTCCCAACACCGGCCCAGGCACCAAGACCGAGCAGCAGTATTTTGCCTACATCGCCTATGATCTGGATCTGTTCGAACCGGGTTCCATTGCCAACCTGACCGCCTCCATCATCGGCAACGTTTTCGGCTTCAAGGCGGTGAAAGCACTGCGCCTGGAAGACATGCACATTCCGGTCGCCTACCTGAAGACCTTCCAGGGGCCCGCCACCGGCATCGTTGTCGAACGGGAACGCCTGGACAAGTTTGGACGGCCATTGCTCGGCGCCACCACCAAGCCGAAACTGGGACTCTCCGGCCGCAATTACGGGCGCGTAGTGTACGAAGGGCTCAAGGGCGGCCTGGACTTCATGAAGGATGATGAAAACATCAATTCCCAACCTTTCATGCACTGGCGCGATCGCTTCCTGTATTGCATGGAAGCAGTCAACAGGGCCTCCGCCGCAACCGGTGAAGTCAAGGGCCACTACCTGAACGTCACCGCAGGCACGATGGAAGACATGTACGAGCGCGCGGAGTTCGCCAAGTCGCTCGGTTCCGTCATCGTCATGATCGACCTGGTAATCGGCTACACCGCCATCCAGTCGATGGCCAAGTGGGCACGCAAGAACGACATGATCCTGCATTTGCACCGCGCCGGCAATTCAACGTACTCGCGCCAGAAAAACCATGGCATGAATTTCCGCGTGATCTGCAAATGGATGCGGATGGCAGGGGTGGATCATATCCACGCCGGTACGGTCGTCGGCAAACTCGAGGGCGATCCCCTCATGATCAAGGGTTTCTACGATACCCTGCGGGAAACCAACACCAAGACCAGCCTGGAAACCGGCCTGTTCTTCGACCAGGACTGGGCCTCGCTGAACAAGGTCATGCCCGTGGCCTCGGGCGGCATTCACGCCGGCCAGATGCACCAGTTGTTGGATTATCTCGGCGAAGACGTGATCCTGCAGTTCGGTGGCGGCACCATCGGTCACCCCCAAGGCATACAGGCTGGCGCCGTTGCCAACCGCGTTGCGCTGGAAGCAATGGTCATGGCGCGCAACGAAGGACGGGATTACGTAAAAGAAGGTCCCCAGATTCTTGAAGCCGCCGCCAAGTGGTGCACCCCGCTCAAGCAGGCACTGGATACGTGGAAGGATATCACCTTCAACTATGAATCCACGGATACAGCGGATTTCGTGCCTTCCACTACCGCAAACGTTTAACAGCAAGGAGAAACCGAATCATGATGACAAATTTCCAAAACCGTCTTACGCAAGGACAGTTTTCTTTTCTGCCCCCGCTGACGGACAAGCAGATCTCGGCGCAAATCAAATACGCGCTCAAGAATGGGTGGGCGATAGGGATCGAATACACCGATGATCCGCATCCCCGCAATACCTACTGGGAGATGTTCGGTAACCCCATGTTCGACCTGAAGGATCCTGCAGGCATCCTCACGGAGATCAATGATTGCCGCAAAACCTATCCGAATCACTACATTCGGGTAACGGCATTCAACTCCACGCGCGGGGTGGAAAGCCCGACCATGTCATACATCGTCAACCGTCCGAAGAAGGAGCCGGGATTCAGGTTAAGTCGCCAGGAAGTGGATGGACGCGCCGTCCGCTACACCATTCACTCCTACGCAACCGACAAGCCCGAGTCCGAGCGGTATTAAGCCGTAAAACTCCCCTTCCCTCCGGGGAAGGGGTACGAGATATCAACATCATCAGGTTCCAATCAATTTCGAACAAGACAGAGCATCGCAGGAACTTGTCCGCACGAGTGACGGCACGGGAAGCAAAACGCCACAACTTGAACCGTGGGTCAAGTCAATCTTTAAAAGCGAAAGAGAGCGAAAGCACATCTTGCCTTTTTTACATTTGAGCGTGAGTCAGCCATGAAAAAAAACCCGAAAGATCTCGTTGTCGTTGCCGACCAGAATCCGGTTGATCTGGAAGCAGAGTTTAGCGCATCGAATATCAAGGAAGTGCTGGAGAAACTTGATCGCGAATTGATCGGATTGAAGCCTGTCAAGACCAGGATCCGGGAAACTGCCGCCCTGCTGCTTGTGGATAGGCTGCGTAAAAGACTCGATCTGACTGCCGGGGCGCCGAGCCTGCATATGAGCTTTACCGGCAATCCGGGCACGGGAAAGACCACGGTGGCGCTGCGCATGTCGGAAATCCTTTATCGTTTGGGTTATGTGCGCGAGGGACATCTGGTTTCCGTTACCCGCGACGACCTGGTGGGCCAATATATCGGCCATACCGCACCCAAGACCAAGGAAGTTATCAAGAAAGCGATGGGCGGCGTGCTGTTCATCGACGAGGCATACTACCTCTACAAACCGGAGAACGAACGCGATTATGGCGCGGAGTCGATCGAAATCCTGCTGCAGGTGATGGAGAACAACCGGGAGGATCTCGTCGTTATCCTTGCGGGCTACAAAGATCGCATGGACAAGTTCTTCCGCAGCAATCCCGGCATGCGTTCGCGTATTGCCCACCACATCGACTTTCCAGACTATAGCCCTGACGAACTGGTTGCGATTGCCAAGCTCATGCTTGCAGACCAGAATTACCGTTTTAGCCCGGAAGCGGAAACGGCTTTTGGTGAATACATCCCGTTAAGAATGAAAATGGAACACTTTGCCAACGCGCGCTCGGTTCGCAACGCCCTTGACCGCGCACGCCTGCGCCAGGCCAACCGGCTATTCGAAGGAGCGAAGAAGAACCTTTCCCGTACCGATCTGATGACGATCGAGGCAGAGGACATCCGCGCAAGCCGCGTATTCAAGGAAGGCGCAGTGGATCTGGACGGCGATGAAACTGTGGATCAGCAGGCATCAGCGGGCTGACCTGTTTCTCACGAAAAGCAAAGCAACTCAAACTCCCCTGAGGGGCGCGTTCGGCGCCCCTTTTTTTGCAACGCCGCACCCGCTTTTTTGTGTACAACCTAGCAAAGGCCTGAATTTCCCCGGCCCATCGTGATTCATCGTGTGCAAACCGCTCCGCCGCGCAACTCGCACCTCGTTTCGATCAAAAATCCATTGCCACGGACGGGAAACAGGCGTTAGCAGGCCTGACTCCCCTGACTCCCTCATGTCCACTGCTCCCGCATTCCCCAAATATCAGCATCTATAAGAATTAATTATGAAAATTGTTAGTTTAAGCTTATAATAGGCGCCCCCGCGATACGGTAATGGCTGTTGACACCTCATTAGACCTCATTTGGCATTTGGATTAGGCAAGCCGTTTAACATTAACAAGTAACCACAAAAATTGATTGTGCCTTTTAAAGGTGGCATATCTTAATTGTTTTTTTTTCGCATGAAAGTAGAACCTGACTGGAGGAACACATTATGGCAGCAAAAACTTACAACGCCGGAGTAAAGGAATACCGGCAAACATACTGGATGCCCGAATATACGCCGCTGGATACCGATATTCTGGCATGTTTCAAAATTACTCCCCAGCCCGGCGTCGATCGTGAAGAAGCCGCCGCGGCAGTTGCCGCCGAGTCCTCCACCGGTACCTGGACCACGGTCTGGACCGATCTGCTGACGGACCTGGACTATTACAAGGGCCGCGCCTATCGCATTGAAGACGTCCCCGGGGACGACACCTGCTTCTACGCCTTTGTCGCCTATCCCATCGACCTGTTCGAAGAAGGATCGGTGGTCAACGTATTCACCTCCCTGGTCGGCAATGTGTTCGGCTTCAAGGCAATCCGCGGCCTGCGTCTGGAAGACGTGCGCTTCCCCATCGCCTATGTGAAGACCTGCGGCGGTCCTCCCCATGGCATTCAGGTTGAACGCGACATCCTCAATAAATACGGCCGCGCCCTGCTCGGCTGTACCATCAAGCCCAAGCTGGGCCTTTCCGCTAAGAATTACGGCCGTGCCGTATATGAATGCCTGCGGGGCGGATTGGATCTCACCAAGGATGACGAAAACGTCAACAGCCAGCCTTTCATGCGCTGGCGCCAGCGCTTCGATTTCGTGATGGAAGCCATTCACAAGGCTGAGCGCGAGACGGGTGAGCGCAAGGGCCACTACCTGAACGTGACCGCGCCCACGCCGGAAGAAATGTACAAGCGCGCCGAGTACGCCACGGAAATCGGCGCTCC